>NZ_RPFN01000003.1:0-204535 GCF_003813845.1 Luteimonas sp. 100069 | reverse complement strand
CCCGCCGCGCTTCGCGCGTCGGCCTCTCCCTGAGGGAGAGGCGCGAGGCAGTTCAAGCCCCTCTCCCCCTGGGAGAGGGGTTGGGGTGAGGGCAGCCGGCCCGGCGATCCCTGAGCCAGCGCGCGCCTCACAGGTGTCCCCTCTGGGCTGCGTCACCCTCCGGAAAGTTCAAGGGGGCGTCCCCACCCTCACCCGCCGCGCTTCGCGCGTCGGCCTCTCCCTGAGGGAGAGGCGCAGCTTCTCGAACGCCTCGGCGCCGGCGCGTAGAACGAGCCGCCTCCTTTTCGAAGCGATGTTCGGGATGAGCACGGCGCGCGGCCGCTTTCCACAGCAAAGGGTTGAAGCGCTGCCGAGCCGGTACTACTCGAGGACCTGCATTCGATCGCACGCAGGAGAGGGCTCAAGCCCCTTCCCCGGGGAGAGGGCTGGAGGCTGCTCAAGCCCCTCTCCCCCGGGAGAGGGGTTGGGGTGAGGGCAGCCGGCCCGACGATCCCCTGACCCCATCGTCGCAGCGTCTTCGGGTGTCCCGTCTGGCCTCGCACCTCCGGAAAGTTCAAGGGGGCGTCCCCACCCTCACCCGCCGCGCTTCGCGCGTCGGCCTCTCCCTGAGGGAGAGGCGCAGGGGCCGCGAGCCCTCTGCCTGCAAACGGCTCGATGGACGTGCCCCTCTCCTTTTGGAACGTTGTGATCGGGCGAGGACGGCTCAAGGCTCTCTCCCCACGAGAGCCTCTGTTCCAACGAGAGCCCCTCTCCCCACGAGGGGGTCGCGGCCGGGGCGCCTCAAGCCCCTCTCCCCCTGGGAGAGGGGTTGGGGTGAGGGCAGCGGCCCGGCGATCCCTGAGCCAGCGCGCGCGCCTCACAGGTGTCCCCTCTGGGCTGCGTCACCCTCCCGAAAGTTCAAGGGGGCGTCCCCACCCTCACCCGCCGCGCTTCGCGCGTCGGCCTCTCCCGGAGGGAGAGGCGCAGCGTCCTCGCGGCCTCTGCTTCCCAATGGCCCCGTGGACGTGCCCCCTTTTCTTCCCCGGGACGCGCAGGATCCCGAAGCCGAAAGCCGAAAGCCCCTCCCTCACTCGCTACGCTTCGAACCGACTGTCCAGGAAGAGACGCTGCATCAGCGTCTTATCGGCTGTGATTCGAGCGCTTCGCACAGGCGATGGCGGCAGTCCTCCAGGCCGGCTTCACTGCGGTGAAGGCGTATGCGGCCCTGGGCCTGGCCGGGCTGGCCCAGAATGCGTGCGAGCGTGGCCTGCAGCGTCGCCGGATCTTCGTCGAAGCCGCCGTGGGTGGTCGCCGCGCTGCCATTGGCGGCATGTGCGGGCTCGCCCTGCACTGGCGCCTGGATCCAGTCCAGCCTGCCGGTTGCCAGCAGATCGCGGATACCGCCATGGGGCTCGATGAAGCGCGCCATGCCCAGCAACGGCGTGCCGTGGCGATGTTCGGCGCGCACCCAGCTGCGCGCGCGGGCCTCCAGGGCGTGGGCGATGAGATACAGCAGCGACTTGTTGTAGATCCGCGCGCAGTGGTCGTCCTGTTCGGCGCGGTCGGTCAGGGTGAACAGCGCAGCGCGGTCGATGCGCCCGTCGGCCAGCGCCGGGGCGAAGCTCGCTTCGAACAGGGCCATCGTCATTGCCGGCGCCCACAGGTTGAGGCTGGCGATGCGCTGGCCGATGCCGAGCATGCCCGCGGCCGGGCCGTCGGGGACGGGGCCGTGCGTGGTCAGCAGTTGCGCGAGCGGGGCCAGCAGCACGGCGCCGCCGCTGTGGCCCACCAGGTGCAGTTCGACCGCGGGATCGGCCTGCATCCATTCGCCGAGCAGGCGCGCCACCTGGGCCGCACCACCGGCCTCGGTCAGCCCGTCGCCATCGCGCACCACCGCAGTCGTGGCCAGCCGCGCGTTCTCCTTCATCTCCTCCCACAGCGCCTGGCCACCCAGCACGCGCGCCAGCGGTTCGATGGTGTTGTCGATGCGGTCCAGCAGCAGACCCTTGGCCCGGTCCATCAGGCCCTCGGTGCGGGGGCGCACGGCGTCGCGCAGGAGGTTGCCGAGCGTGCTCCAGAAATCGGTCTTCCAGACGAAGCACAGGGGATACACCTGCTGGGGCAGCATCAGCTCGCAGAGGTCGGCAACCCGCTGGATCGCGGCCTGCTCGGGCACCAGGCCGCCGTGGACGTAGAGCATCACCCGCTTGACCGGCCAGTCGCGGGTGATGCGCGGCAGATCCTCGCGGATGAGGTTGCGCACTTCGTCCTGCCCGGTGCCGAAGCGGCCAGTGGTGCGCAGCCGGCCGTCGTTGCCGAGACTGACGATGTGTGGGCGCAGGTCGGCCTGGGAATACCCGTTCGACTGCCGGGCGAGGATGGAATTGCTCGCCGCAACCGCCTGCGCCCGCTGCAGCCTGACCGGCACCGCCAGCCGCGCCACCCAGATGTCGACGCCGCGCTGCAGCCACTCGTCGTAGCTCACCCAGCCGTAGCCGCGCTTGCCCCAGCGTCTCCCCCAGGAGTTCTGGATCCAGAAGCCTTCGCGGTCGTAGCCGACGATCGCGAAGGCGTGGTAGCCGGCGACCGGCTGTTCGGCCCATTCGACGACGCCGGTCGCCGGCGGCGCCAGCCAGCCGTCGTGCACGGCCGCCGATGCATACAGCACGCCCGCCTCGGCGAATGCGGCGTGCATCGCGACCAGATCCTTGTGATTGACCCGGTAATAGGCGCCCAGCGGATGTTCCTGCGCTGCACGCGCCCGTTCCTCGGTGTAGACGCCAGGCAGCGGACCCGGCGTGTCCGGCCAGCATTCCTCGGCGCAGACACCGTGGCGGTGCCAGCCCTTCATCGCGCCGCGGCAACTCGAGCCGTCGTAGTCCTCGCCTTCCCACTCGTCGTAGCGGCGCGCCATGTCGTAGAGCATCCGGGTGCTCATGCGCAGCTTCACCGGCTCGGGCCGGCGCCGGCGCAGTAGCGTATGCGCCACCGTCGCCAGGCCGTAGGCGGTGCACTCGCCCTGCTCGCCTTGGTCGAGAACCGGCACGCCGAGCCTGGTGAAGCGCGCCAGCGGCATTTCGCTGGGCACGTCGACGAGCGTGGGCTCGAACATGCGGTCGCGGAAATCGGCAGTGTCGGGGCGCGCGTCGAGCAGGCGCGCGATGGCTGCTGGTCTGGTGGCGCGTCGCGCGCCGGCCCTGGTCGTGGCCATGGAACCTCCGTGGTACGCGATGAGCGAACAAGCCCGGTGCGCCCGGGCGGACAGCTGCGACGGATCCCGCCCCGAGTGTGCAGACGCATCGGTGACGGTCGCGCGGTACACAGACTGCATCCGCCGTGTCGCACCCGCCGCGACCTGCGATGAGGCGCGGAATCACCGGTTCTGCGATGCTTGCGCGACGACCACGAAGCGCCGTCCATGAAGAAACGCGTCAAGAAACTGATCGCCTGGGGCCTGTTCACGCTGCTGGTCATGGCGGTCAGCAGCATCTTCGTCGCCGATCGGTTGCTGCCGCCCGCCTCCGGACGACCGAGCTACACGCTGCCGCTGTCCAACAACCAGACCGCGCTCGACCGCGAGCTGGTGCCGCTGCTGGAGCGGCACCCGGGCGAGACCGGCGCGATCATGTTGTCCGACGGGGTGGACGCTTATGCCGCGCGGGCGATCTCCGCGCGCCAGGCCGGGCGCAGCCTCGATCTGCAGTACTACATCTGGCGCAACGACCTGACCGGGCGGATGCTCGCCAACGAAGTCTGGCTGGCCGCCGAGCGCGGCGTGCGCGTACGCATCCTGCTCGACGACATGGGCATCAGCGATATGGACGCGACGCTGCTGGCGATGGATTCGCACGAAAACATCGAGCTGCGCGTCTACAACCCGTTCCGCAACCGCACCGGGGTGATGCGCCTGCTGGAGATGGTGCAGCGCGCCTGGGGCGTGAACCACCGCATGCACAACAAGTCCTGGATCGCCGACGGCCGCGTGGCGGTGGTGGGCGGCCGCAACATTGGCGTGGAGTACTTCAGCGCCGCCGAGGAATTCAACTTCCACGATCTGGACATGGTGCTGTTCGGCCCCGCGGTGGACGATGCCAACGCGATCTTCGACGAGTTCTGGAACAGCGAGGCGGCGATCCCGATCGAAGCACTCAACCGCAAGCCCCCGGCGACGATCCGCGCGGTGCTCGAGCATATCCAGGAAGAGTCGGAGAGCGAGGAGGCGCGCCGCTTCCTGGACGCGATGGACCTGTCGCCGAGCGTGCGTGGCTATTTCTCCGGCGAGCTCAAGCCGATCTGGAGCAAACACATCCAGATCCTGTCCGACCCGCCGATCAAGTGGCGCGGCGATGATCGCGAGAGCTGGCTGGTCGAGTATCTGCTGCGCGACATCAGACAGGCCAAGGCCAGCGTGCTGTTGATCTCGCCCTACTTCGTGCCCGGGGTGGAGGGCACCGAAGGTCTGGTGGCCATGGCCGAGCGCGGTGTCGACGTGTCGGTGGTCACCAACTCGCTGGCCGCCAACGATGTCCTCGCGGTGCACGGCGGCTATCTGCGCTATCGCAAGCCATTGCTCGAGGGCGGCGTGCACCTGTTCGAGACCCGCAGCCGGGCCGATACCAGGGGAGCCAGAAGCCTCTTCGGCAGCAACAGCAGCGCCAGTCTGCACACCAAGGCCACGCTGGTGGATGGCCGCCATGGGTTCGTCGGCTCGTTCAACCTCGACCCGCGCTCGGCCAACCTCAACACCGAGATGGGCGTGATGTTCGACGATGCCGCGCTGGGCGCCGCCCTGTTCGAGGAATTCCGCCACCTCACCTCGCCGGGCATGAGCTACTGGGTGTTCCTCGACGCGGACGGGCGCACGCGCTGGCTGGACCGCGCCGAGGATCCGCCGGTGGTGCTGACCACCGAACCCGACAGCACTCGCCTGCAGCGGCTGATCGCCAGTGTCGTGCGCTGGCTGCCGATCGAATCCCAGTTGTAAGCGTCCGCGAGTGGACGCATGAGGTGCCCGCGGTTGCTGCGATGCACCACGAAAAATGCCCTGTTCAGCGCGCCTTTCACGCGGCGCATGCGATTGATTCCACAAGCA
This sequence comes from Luteimonas sp. 100069, assembly GCF_003813845.1. NCBI lineage: Bacteria > Pseudomonadati > Pseudomonadota > Gammaproteobacteria > Lysobacterales > Lysobacteraceae > Luteimonas > Luteimonas sp. 100069. The sequence continues at coordinate 199,464 of NZ_RPFN01000003.1, read as the reverse complement.
TTTTCAGCAAGCAGTTGCACATTCAACCAATTGCCGGACGACCCGCGTAAAATGCCGCGCTCACTCGCCTTGCGGCGCCGCTGAACCCGACCGGTCCTCGTGACCGGGCCGCATCGCCTTCCGGGACCCTCCCCTGAAATCGGGCCTGACGCCCGTGACGGAGTTTTGAATGATTTTCGAGCACCTCGACACCTACGGCCACGAACAGGTCGTGTTCTGTCACAACAAGGACGTGGGTCTGAAGGCGATCATCGCGATCCACAACACCGTGCTGGGTCCGGCACTGGGCGGTACCCGCATGTGGCCCTACGAATCCGAGCAGGACGCGCTCAATGACGTGCTGCGCCTGTCGCGCGGCATGACCTACAAGAACGCGGTGGCCGGCCTGAACATCGGCGGCGGCAAGGCGGTGATCATCGGCGATCCGGCCACCGACAAGTCCGAAGGCCTGTTCCGTGCGTTCGGCCAGTTCGTCGAATCGCTGGGCGGCCGCTACATCACCGCCGAGGACGTCGGCATCGACGTCAACGACATGGAATTCGTCTACCGCGAAACCCAGTTCGTGACCGGCGTGCACCAGGTCCATGGCGGCTCGGGCGATCCGTCGCCGTTCACCGCCTACGGCACCATGCAGGGTCTGCTGGCCTCGCTGAATCGCAAGTTCGGCAACGAAGACGTGGGCAACTACAGCTACGCGGTGCAGGGCCTGGGCCACGTGGGCATCGAGTTCGTGAAGCTGCTCAAGGAGCGCGGCGCGAAGATCTTCGTCACCGACATCAACAAGGATCGCGTCGAGCGCGCGGTCAGCGAGTACGGCGCCGAAGCGGTGGGCCTGGACGAGATCTACGACGTCGACGCCGACGTCTACTCGCCGTGCGCGCTGGGCGGCACGGTCAACGAGAAGACGCTGCCGCGCCTGAAGGCCAAGATCATCTGCGGCGCGGCCAACAACCAGCTCGCCAACAACGCGATCGGCGACGAAGTCGAACGGCGCGGCATTCTCTATGCGCCCGACTACGCGGTCAACGCGGGCGGCGTGATGAACGTCTCGCTCGAGATCGACGGCTACAACCGCGAACGCGCGATGCGCATGATGCGCACGATCTACCACAACCTCACGCGCATCTTCGAGATCTCCCAGCGCGACGGCATTCCGACCTACATGGCCGCCGACCGCCTCGCCGAAGAACGCATCGAGATCATGGGCAAGCTCAAGCTGCCGCTGGGCCGGGCGCAGCCCCGTTTCCAGGGCCGCGTGCGCGGCGCCTGAGTCAACGCAGTACACGCGATGGGGCTTCGGCCCCATCGTCGTATCCGGGCGCGGCGGATGCTGCAGATGCACATCCACCGCCGCGTTCCGACGCCGCGCCGCTGCGTCGCCGCCCGCCATGGTTTTCCCCAGGAGTAGAGATGCGTACTTTCCCGCTCGGCGAAGAACTCGACGCGTTGCGCGACGCGGTACGCCGTTTCGCTGACGCCGAGATCGCCCCGCGCGCCGAGGCCATCGACCACGAAAATGCCTTTCCGCAGGACATGTGGCCGAAGCTTGGCGAGCTGGGCCTGCTCGGCATGACCGTGCCCGGCGAATACGGCGGCAGCGAGATGGGCTATCTGGCCCACCTCGTCGCGATGGAAGAGATCTCGCGGGCATCGGGCTCGATCGGCCTGAGCTACGGCGCGCATTCCAATCTGTGCGTGGCCAACCTCTACGCAAACGCCACCGAAGCGCAGCGACAGAAGTACCTGCCGAAACTCTGCAGCGGCGAATGGAAGGGCGCGCTGGCGATGAGCGAGCCGGGGGCGGGCTCCGACGTCGTCGGTTCGATGGCCTGCCGCGCGGAGCTGCGCGGCGACCGCTGGGTCGCCAACGGCAACAAGATGTGGATCACCAACGGCCCCGAGGCCGACGTACTGATCGTCTACATGCGCACCGCCGGCAAGGACGCGGGCAGCAAGTGCATGACCGCCTTCCTAGTCGAGAAGGGCATGCCAGGCTTCCGCACCGCGCAGAAGCTCGACAAGCTCGGCATGCGCGGCTCCAACACCTGCGAGCTGGTGTTCGAGGACTGCGAGATTCCGGCCGAGAACGTGCTGGGCGAGGTCAACGGCGGGGTCAAGGTGCTGATGCGCGGCCTCAACACCGAACGCCTGGTGCTGACCGGCGGGCCGCTGGGGCTGATGCAGTCGGCGCTCGACATCGCCCTGCCCTATGTGCGCGAACGCAAGCAGTTCGACGTGGCCATCGGCACCTTCGGCATCATGCAGGCCAAGATCGCCGACATGTACACGTCGCTGCAGTCGAGCCGCGCGTTCGCCTACCAGGTGGCGCGCGATTTCGACGCCGGCCATGCCTCGCGCGTTGACGCGGCGAGCTGCCTGCTGCATGCCTCGGAAGCCGCGGTGCGCGTCGCGCTCGAGGCGATCCAGACACTCGGCGGCAACGGCTACATCAACGAGTACCCGACCGGCCGCATCCTGCGCGACGCCAAGCTCTACGAGATCGGCGCCGGCACCAACGAGATCCGTCGCATGCTGATCGGGCGGGAGCTGTTCGACGGCAGGAGCTGAGCGGGCTCTCCGCGCGTATGCCCGAGGGGCCGACATTCGCGATTCGCGACCGCGGCCCCCACTAACGAGAAGGCCGCCCGCAGGCGGCCTTCTTTTTGCCTGCTGAAACGCCGGCTCAGAACCCGTAGGCCAGTTGCATCGAGGCCATGCGGTCGCTGCCACGCGGCCCGAACCGCTGGTCGAGGCCCAGCATCATCCGCGTGCGCGGTGACAGCCAGGATTCCAGCGCCAGGCCCAGCAGCCCGCCCGAACGCGCCGGCTCCAGACCCGCGATCGGCGCCCAGGCTTCGATGCCGGTGAAGCTCGCCTGGAGATCGAAGCCGCTCGACGACAGGGTCTGCTGCCACTCGCCATAGCCATGCAGCGAGAAGCCGGGCGCATCCCAGCGCGCCCGCAGGCCGGCGATCGCCTGGCTGCGCTGGACGTCCCAGCCGCTGCTGCGCAGACCGAAGCCGTCACCGCCGCGCTCGTCGAAGCCGTCGCTGCGCAGGCGCACCTGTTCGGCGCCCAGATACGGCCCGAACTCGGCCGCGCCGACCTGCCAGTGATGGCCGGCTTCGACCGCCGCCTGGGTGTAGCTGCCGGCGTAGCGCGTGGAGACGCCCTGCCAGCCGGCGCCGGCGAAGAGCTGGCGCTGCATGTCGCGGTCGAAGCGGCCGCTGCCGAGCTGCGCCATCACATAGCTGTTGCCGAAGCTGCGCGCCAGATATGCCTGCGCCTGGGTCTGCCGGTCGCGGTTGCGATCGCCGCGCGCCGCGGCGAGGCCGTCGCCGCGCAGTTCGCCGAACGCAAAGCCGGCCACCAGCCCGTTGCCGAGCCGATGGTCGCGGCCGATGCTCCAGCCGTCGACGCTGAAACCGTCGCGGGCGAAGCCGCCACTACCGCCCTGCCCCAGCGTTTCCTGCCAGAGGCCGGTGCCGGCGCCGGACGCGGCCAGCGCGCCGACACGCGACGCCACCACGCGCCGCCCCATGTCGACGTTGTCGAACGTCGTCGTCAATGCCGCGGCATGTTGCGCGCCCGACAGGCTGTCGAGCGCCGCAAGCGCCGCCGCTTCGCCCTGGATGCCCTGGAAGGCCCCGGCGGTGCGGATGAAACCATCGGCAATCGGGCCGCTGCCCACGAGCGCCTGCCCGTCGATCTGCTCGAACGCGCCCTCCACGCGCTGCGCCGCGCCCAGCGACTGCGGGGTGATGCCCGCCAGCGAGGCGGCGGTCGCGGTCACGTCGAGGCGAATGACATCGATCCAGGCGAGATTGGTGTCATAGCGCAGGTTGCCTTCGAGAAACACGCCCGGGCCGCGGGTCAGGCTGCCGAATCGCCCGGTGATGCCGCCGACGGCTTCCACGACGGTCTCGCGCCGCTGCAGCGTGTAGCCGCCGATGATGCCGGTGACCTGCAGCTCGCCGGCGAGGCTGGCCGTGCCGGTGACCTGCAGCGGCGCGCCGATCTGCCAGGCGAGACGGGCGGAATCGGCCTGCTGGAAGTTGCCGGCGATGGTGCGTGCAGGCACGTTGCCGGTGACGGCGAAGGTGCCGCGGTTGACCAGATCGCCACCGACGCGGCTGCCGCCGAGCTGCAGCGTGGCGCCCGATTCCACCGTGGCCGCGCCGGGAATCGAGGACGAAACGAACGCCAGGGTGCCGCCCTCGGCGCGCGTCGCACCGGCATACCCGGCGTCGCCGCTCAGCCGCAGCGTGCCACCGCCGCGCTTGACCAGTCCGCCGCTGCCGCGGATGTCGTTGCCCCAGGTCGAAGTGCCGCTGCTGAAGTTCGCGGTCACGTCGCCCCAGTCGAACTTCGCCGGGCCGAGGACCGCCTTGCCCACATCGAGCACCCCGTAGCCGAATACCGGGTCGACGCCCGGCGCACCGATGTCGGTCGCGGTACCAAGAAGCGTCTGGCGCACGAGATCGTTGTTGAAGTACGGGAAGGCTTCCCACACCAGCGCGGCGGCGCCCGAGACCAGCGGCGCTGCCAGCGAGGTGCCGCTGTAGCGCCAGTAATCGGGCTGGTCGGGCGGGTTGTCGGTGCCGGTGACGATCACCGTGCCCGGCGCCACCAGGCAGTAGCGCATCGCGACGCCGCAGGCGTTGGAATAGCTCGCCAGCGCGGTCGTACTGCCTTCGGCCAGGGCCGAGACCGTGATCCAGCCGCGTTCGAGATCCGCGGCAGGCAGGCTGCCGCCGGTGCCCTGCTTGCTCGGCAGCGCAGCGGTATCGGTCGGGCTGGCGAAGCCCGCATTGCCCGAGGCGAACACCACCAGACCGCCGTGGTTGACGATGAAGGGGCGGTACTCGGCGGCGATCTGCGCGGTGACGGCCAGGTTCGTCCAGTACAGCCCGCCCCAGGAATTGTTCATGACCTTGACGTTGCGGTTGATCAGGTCCCGATGGATCGGCTCCAGGCCCAGCGGGCCGTCGATCTCGTTGCCTGCTCCGGAGCCGTCGTCCTCGGGCGGCTTGTCGCCGATGATGCGCGCCGAGACGATCTCCGCGTTCTGCGCCACCCCGCCCGGCCAGGTGCCGAACGGGCGGCCGGCCGCGATCTGGGCAACAGCGGTGCCGTGGCCCGACACGTCGTCCACCGACAGGTTGTTGCCCGGCCCGATGTACACCAGGTTGGCGACGACGCGGTCGCGCAGCGCCGGGTGCCTGCGGTTGACGCCGCTGTCGATGAAGCCGATCCGGACGCCGCGGCCGGTAAACCCGGCTTCGTGCGCTGCGAAGGTATTGGTGTCGGCAAGGTGCCCGCTATAGGCGGGATTGGGCGGCTGGACCACCGTCGGTGGTGGCGTCACGGGTGGTGGAGGCGGTGTCACCGGTGGGGGCGCTGCGGGCGGCGGCGGGTCCAGCACGACCAGGCCTCCACCCGAGCCGCCCCCGCCGCATGCGCCAAGCGCGGTAGCCAGTGCGCAAGCCAGCAGGCTGCGGCGTGTAGTCGCGCCCGTGCGCGCCGTGATCGCATTCGACATCGTGTCCTTCTCCAGTCTGGTGCAGGCGCAGCGCCCCTGCATGCGTGATCCCCACAGACGCATCTATACCTGCAACGGGCGGCGGCTGTCATCGGGTGGCCGGTCGCGGCGACTTCGCAGTGGCGCGGATGCGATAATCGACTTCACTGTGCGGTTCACCTATCGGAGTTTCCTCCCCAATGACTGACATCGTCATCGTCGGCGCCAAGCGCACCCCCATCGGTTCCATGCTCGGCCAGTTCACCGGCGTGCCCACGACCACGCTCGGCGCGACCGCGATCACTGCCGCGCTGGAACACGCAGGTGTAGCCCCGGAACTCGTCGACGAAGCCCTCATCGGCTGCGTGTTGCCGGCCGGCCTCGGCCAGGCACCGGCCCGCCAGGCTGCGCGCGCCGCGGGCATTCCCGATGCCGCCGGCTGCGTGACCATCAACAAGGTCTGCGGCTCGGGCATGCAGGCGGTGATGTTCGGTCATGACCTGATCAAGGCCGGCACGGCCAGGTTCGTCGTCGCCGGAGGCATGGAGTCGATGACCAATGCGCCGCACCTGCTCAACGGTTCTCGCACCGGCATCCGTTACGGCAGCGCCGAGATGCTCGACCACATGGCGTGGGACGGCCTCACCAATCCCTACGACGGCAAGTCGATGGGCGTGTTCGGCGACATCGCCTGTGCCAAGTACGGGTTCAGCCGCGAGGAACTGGATGCCTATGCGGTCGAGAGCGCCAATCGCGCCAAGCACGCGATCGAGTCCGGCGCGTTCAAGGCCGAGATCGTTCCGGTGACCGTCGCCTCGCGCAAGGGCGAGGTGGCCTACGACACGGACGAACAGCCCGGCCGCATCCAGGTGGAGAAGATCCCCACCCTGCGCGCGGCGTTCGGCAAGGATGGCCGGTTGACTGCGGCCAGCTCGTCGAGCATTTCCGACGGCGCCGCGGCGCTGGTGCTGACCTCGGCCGACGAAGCGCAGGCACGCGGACTCAAGCCGCTGGCGCGTATCGTTGCCCATGCGCGCCATTCGCAGGCACCCGAGTGGTTCACCACCGCGCCGATCACCGCGATTCGCAACGTGCTGGACAAGGCCGGCTGGAGCGTCGAGGACGTGGACCTGTTCGAGATCAACGAGGCGTTCGCGAACGTCGCGATGGCGCCGATGAAGGATCTGGGCATCCCGCATGAGCGGCTGAACGTGAATGGCGGTGCACTGGCCCTCGGCCACCCGATCGGTGCCAGCGGCGCGCGCCTCATCGTCACGCTGATCCACGCGCTTCAGTCGCGCGGCCTCCAGCGCGGCGTAGCGACCCTTTGCATCGGCGGCGGAGAAGCCACCGCAATTGCCGTGCAAATGGTGTGAACTTCGGATAACGTGTTTTTTACGAAAAAAGGGCGCACGTCCCGCTTGACAGCTGTCCGCGGCTTGTCATCATGTCGTCGGCGCGCATTAAGCGCGTTGCCCACACTTTCAGACGAGGAAGACACAATGACGATCAACAAGGCTCTGCTTGCCCTGGCCATGGGTTTTGCGCTTGCCGCCTGCAGCAACGCCGAGCAGGCCAACAGCTCGGCTGAAGGCGCTGCCGACGCCGCTGCCGACGCTCAGGCTGCTGCCAACGAGACGCAGGATCCGGCGCTGGCCGGCACCGCGCAGGCTGCTGCCGACGACGCGGCTGCTGCTGCCGACGCCGCTGCTGACGCTGCTGCCCAGGCCGCTGCTGCTGGCACCAACGACGGCGCCGAGCACGCTGCCGACGCTGCCGACCACGCTGAGTCGCAGGCTGAAGACGCTGCCGACGCTGCGGAAGAAGTGGCTCCGTAATTCATCCGATGGCGTAACGCCATCGCGTTTGGATTCGAAGGCCGCCGGGTTCGCCCGGCGGCCTTTTTTGTGCGCGGTGCGGCGTATCGAAGTGCAGTGCAACTGCAAGGCGGCAGTTCGCGCGCCGACATGCGCGCGGCGCCGGTGCGCCCGGCACCCGCTGATCTACGAGTGGCCCGCACGAGAGACTTGCCACAAGCGGCATGCACCGCAGCGCCACTCGCGCTGCCCCCCGTCCCGATACCACCACTTCTTTGCACGGCGCTCACCTGCTCGCATTCATGCTCCGGGCTCCCACCGCTTCAGGACCCATGCCCATGCAGATCAAGCCGATCAACGTACTCGCCGCAGCGCTGATGCTGGCGCTGGCCGCGTGCAGCAATTCCAACGACGCGGAACGCGAACGCGCCGAAGCCGCGCAGGCCAACGAAGCCGCCGGCCAGGCGATTTCGAGCGCCGCCTCCGCGACCGCAGACGCGGCGCGCGCGACCGCCGATGCTGCGGCCCAGCAAACCCGCGAGGCTGCGCACGATGCAGCCGTCCGCGCCGACGCTGCGGCCGCAGACGCCCGGCGCGCCACCGGCGAGGCCACCCAGAGGGCAGGCCAGGCGATCGAGAACACCGGCGAGCGCATCGAGGAAAGCGCCGACAACTGAGCAGCGCTTACTCCGACCGGAAGCCCGCCGTCAGGCGGGCTTTTTATTTCGGGGTGGGCGTGCGTGCCGTACTGCACCTCCCTTCACACAACAGACGCTGCGCATGCCCCCTGCGGCCGCTCGCGCGCTTCCGTATCCTTGCGGTTTTCCCGCAAGGTGCCTTCCGCATGCCCGCACTCACTTCGCAGCTCGATCCGCGCGCGCAGGACTTCATCGACAACGCCGACTACCACCGCGCGCTCGTTGATGAACTGCGGCAGCGGCTGGCGCGCGCGGCGCAGGGCGGTGGCGAGGCCGCGCAGGCGAAGCACACCGCGCGCGGCAAGCTGCTGGCGCGCGATCGCATCACCGCCCTCCTCGACCCCGGCTCGCCGTTCCTCGAGATCGCGCCACTCGCGGCCGAGGACATGTACGACGGCGCGGCGCCGGCCGCAGGCGTCGTCGCCGGTATCGGGCGCGTGCAGGGGCTGGAAGTCGTCATCGTGGCCAACGACGCGACCGTCAAGGGCGGCACCTACTTCCCGATGACGGTGAAGAAGCATCTGCGTGCCCAGGAGATCGCTCGAGAGAACCATCTGCCCTGCGTCTACCTGGTCGATTCGGGCGGCGCGTTCCTGCCGCTGCAGGACGAGGTGTTCCCGGACAGGGAGCACTTCGGACGGATCTTCTACAACCAGGCGCGGATGTCGGCGGAGAACATTCCCCAGGTGGCCGTGGTCATGGGCAGCTGCACCGCGGGCGGCGCATACGTACCGGCCATGTGCGACGAGTCGGTGATCGTCAAGGAGCAGGGCACGATCTTTCTCGGCGGCCCGCCGCTGGTGAAGGCGGCCACCGGCGAGGTGGTGGACGCCGAGGCGCTGGGCGGGGCCGAGGTGCACACCAGCGTGTCGGGCGTGGTCGATCACTTCGCCGAGGACGATGCCGACGCGCTGCAGATCGCGCGCGACATCGTCGGCAGCTTCAACCGCCCGCGCGTCACCCGGCTGGCGCGGCGCGCGACGGTCGAACCGCTGTATCCGGCCGAGGAGCTCTACGGCATCGTGCCCAGGGACACGCGTCGGCCCTTCGACATCCGCGAGGTCATCGCCCGCGTCGTCGACGGCAGCGACTTCCAGGAGTTCAAGGCGCGCTACGGCAAGACGCTGGTGACCGGGTTCGCCCATGTACATGGCATGCCGGTGGGCGTCGTCGCCAACAACGGCATCCTGTTCGGCGAGAGCGCGCTCAAGGGCGCGCACTTCATCGAGCTGTGCAACCAGCGCGGCATTCCGCTGGTCTTCCTGCAGAACATCACCGGCTTCATGGTCGGCCGCAAATACGAGAATGCCGGCATCGCCAAGGACGGGGCGAAGATGGTCACCGCCGTCGCCTGTTCGAGCGTGCCGAAGTTCACCATCGTCATCGGCGGCAGCTTCGGCGCCGGCAACTACGCCATGTGCGGACGCGCCTACGGCGCGCGCTTCCTGTGGATGTGGCCCAACGCCCGCATCAGCGTGATGGGCGGCGAACAGGCGGCCAGCGTGCTGGCGACCGTGCGCCGCGACGGTATCGAAGGCAAGGGCGGCAGCTGGAGCGCCGAGGACGAAGAGGCCTTCAAGCAGCCGATCCGTGAGCAGTACGAACACCAGGGCAGCCCCTGGTATGCGACCGCGCGCCTGTGGGACGACGGCATCATCGATCCGGCCGACACCCGGCGGGTGCTGGGCCTGGGCCTGGCGGCCTCGCTCAATGCACCGATCGAGCCCGCGCGCTTCGGCGTCTTCCGGATGTAGGCGCAAAGCGCGGGGCCGGGTCCCGACAGGCGGCAAGTGCTTGCGCGGTCACGCTTTCGCGGCGTGGCGCGCCGCTGCAGAGCGCAGTTCGCGTGCTAGCCTCGGCTTCCGCGCTGCCGACCGCGGCGTCGCGGAAGTCCTGTTTCGAGCGGTCCCTTTCCGCTCCCCGTCCTTTTCAGAGGTAACGCGCGACATGGCCATTTTCCCGCAGTCCGGCACCGCCAAGAAGGATTCCTCCATATTCGGCTCCGACGCGGCGCCGCCGCCGGTCCCGGCCCGTGACACGGCGTCCCCGGCGATTGCCGACTTCCAGACCGCCACGCTGCCCACGCCGCCGCAGGCCGCACCGGCGCCTGCAGCACGCCCGGCCGCGCCGAGCGGCAAGGAATCGATCATTGCCGCCGACCTCACCATCGAGGGCAAGATCGAGGGCTCGGGCGATATCCGCATTGCCGGCCGCTTCAAGGGCGACGTCAACGTGCAGGGCGATCTGACCATCGAGCATGGCGCCAAGCTCAACGGCGGCGTGCGCGCCAAGCAGGTGCTGGTGTCGGGCGAACTCGAAGGCAACATCGAATCGGCCTCGCTGGTGGAACTGCGCGACTCCGCCGTGCTCACCGGTGACCTGAAGGCCGGTTCGCTGACGGTCGCGAAGGGTTCCAGGATCCGCGGCCACATCGAATGCGGCTGGGACGACGTGGCTGCGCCGGCCAGCAACGGCAACGGCAACGGCGCAGCCAAGGACAAGGCGGCCAACGACAAGTCCAGCGCCTGACCGTGAGCAGCCGTCCCGGCGCGGCAGGTGCCACGCGCACCTGTCCGCACTGCAAGACCACGATCCTGGACAGCGCCACGCGCTGTCCGGCGTGCCAGCACTATCTGAAGATCGACGCCGCGCCGGCCTCGCCCATCGTCGCGCGGCATGCGGTGCAGCGCGAGGAGACCACCACCGCGCTGGAGGTCGAGGGCCGCATCCGGCATCCGGCCGAAGGCGGCGCCTGGGAATATTCGGTGGTACTGGTGATCCGCGACGAGGCGGGTAAGGAGATCAACCGCCAGGTGGTCGGTGTCGGCGCGCTGCTGGTCGGCGACGAGCGCACCTTCAGCCTGGCGGTCGAGGTCACGCCGACCAACGACATGCGCCGTCCGACACGCTCGCCCCTGAGCCGCGGGCGCTCCTAGCCACTCCCGCCGCGGAAGCGGCGACCACCGGGGCGCATGCCGCAGCACCGCGCCCACGGATGTCCCCGGGCCCACCTCACGCCAAGTGCCACACCCGCGAGCGCGCGCTCCCGGCCGGCATGTTTGCAGCGCCGCATGGGTCGCACGTCCCGACTCGTTATGATTCCGGACCGTTCTGCAGGACCCGATGCGCATGTCCGATGCTTTGACCCTCGTCCGCACTGGCGCGGTGGCGCGCCTTCGACTGGACCGTCCTGCCCTGCACAACGCTTTCGACGCGGCGCTGATCGCGACGCTGACCGCCGCGCTGGACACAGTGGGCGGCGATCCGGACGTGCGTGTGGTCGTGCTCGAAGGCACCGGCGCGTCGTTTTCGGCCGGCGCGGATCTCAACTGGATGCGCAGCATGGCCGCGGCCAGCGAAGCCGACAACCGCGAGGACGCAATCGCCCTCGCCCGCCTGATGCGGACCCTCGACGAGCTGCCGAAGCCGACGATCGCGCGCGTCCACGGCGCTGCCTTTGGCGGCGGCGTCGGGCTGGTGGCCTGCTGCGACATCGCGATCGGGGTGCCGGGCGCGAAGTTCGGCCTGACCGAAAGCCGGCTCGGCCTGCTGCCGGCGACGATCGCCCCCTACGTCGTCGCGGCGATCGGCACGCGCAATGCGCGGCGCTATTTCGCCACCGCCGAGCTCTTCGACGCGGCGCAGGCGCAGCGCATCGGGCTGCTGCATGAAGTGGTCGAGGCCGACGCGCTCGATGCCGCGGTGGACCGGCAGATCGCACTGCTGCTGAAAGCCGGCCCGAACGCCGCCGCAGGCGCCAAGCGCCTGGTGCGCGCCGTCGCCGCTGCCACCGACCGCGATCTTCTCGACCAGGACAACGCCTCGCTGATCGCCGCGCTGCGGGTCTCGGCCGAGGGCCAGGAAGGCCTGACCGCGTTTCTGGAAAAGCGCCCGGCGACATGGGCGACGAGCGAAAAGGATGCCCATGTTTGACACCCTGCTGATCGCCAACCGCGGCGAGATCGCCTGCCGCATCATCCGTACCGCGCGCCGCCTCGGCATCCGCACGATCGCGGTGTATTCGGAGGCCGACGCCGACGCCCAGCACGTGCGCCTGGCCGATGCGGCCTACCCGATCGGTGGTCCGCGGCCGCAGGATTCCTACCTGCGCGGCGATGCGATCCTCGAGGTCGCGCGCAACTCCGGGGCACAGGCGATCCATCCGGGTTACGGCTTCCTCAGTGAGAACGCCGACTTCGCCGACGCGGTCGAGGCGGCGGGGCTGACCTTCGTGGGGCCGTCGTCGGCCTCGATGCGCAAGATGGGCAGCAAGGCGGGGGCCAAGGACCTGATGGCCGCGGCCGGAGTACCGGTCGTACCCGGCTACACCGGCGAGGACCAGTCCCCGGCCACGCTCGCGCGCGAGGCTGCGCGGATCGGTTTCCCGCTGATGATCAAGGCCGCGCACGGCGGCGGTGGCAAGGGCATGCGCATCGTCCGCACGCTCGAGGAATTCATCCCCAATCTGGAGAGCTGCCAGCGCGAAGCGAAGAACGCCTTCGGCCGTGACCGGGTGCTGCTCGAGCGCTACATCGAATCGCCGCGCCACATCGAGATCCAGGTGTTCGGCGACCGCCATGGCGGCGTGATCCACCTCAACGAGCGCGAGTGCTCGGCGCAGCGCCGCTACCAGAAGGTGTTCGAGGAATCGCCCTCGCCGTTCCTGACGCCCGAACTGCGCGCGGCGATGGGCGAGGCCGCGGTCCTGGCAGCGCGCGCGATCGATTACGCCAATGCAGGCACGGTCGAATTCATCGTCGATCCGGCCGGCCACTTCTATTTCATGGAGATCAACACCCGGCTGCAGGTCGAGCATCCGGTGACCGAGCTCACCACCGGGCTGGATCTGGTCGAGTGGCAGTTGCGGATCGCCGCCGGCGATCCCCTGCCGCTTGCGCAGGACGAAGTACCGCGCATCGGCCATGCGATCGAGGTGCGGCTGTATGCGGAAGATCCCGATGCGGGGTTCCTGCCCGCGTCGGGCATGCTGCGCACGCTGCGGCTGCCACCGCCGTCGGCCCATGTCCGCGTCGATTCCGGCGTCGTCGAAGGCGACACGGTCACGATCTTCTACGACCCGATGATCGCCAAGCTCATCGTCTGGGACCAGGACCGGCCGCGCGCGCTCGCCCGTCTGCGCGAGGCGCTCGCGCAGTGCCGGATCGTCGGTCCAAAGTCGAACATCGAATTCCTCGAGCGCCTGGTGCGCCACCCGGCGATCGTCGACGCCACCATCGATACCGGCTATCTCGACCGCCATCTCGAGGAGTTCGTCTCCTCCGCCGATGTGGTGCCGCCGGCGCGTCTGGTCGCCGCCGCGGCAGTCGCCCGGCTGCTGGGCGAGGCGGCGCCCGCGGGGGACCCGTCGCCCTGGACCGCCAATGACAGCTGGCGCCTCGGCGCGTCGCCCGCGCGCATGCTGATGTTCGAGCATCGCGGCCAGCCGCTCCCGGTCACGGTGTCGGGCGCGGCGGACGATCGCGTGGTGCACGGCCCCTCCGGCGCTGTCGCGGTCGCTGGTGCGCGGCTCGTCGACGGCGTGCTCAGCGCGCGCTTCGACGACAGCGCCGCGCGCATCGCGGTCATCGCCGGGCCGGACCACATCGTGGTCCACGACGGCCAGGCGCGGCTGGACCTGCGCCACATCGCCGGTGCACGCCGCAGCGCCGGCGCCGACGCTGCCGGGGACGATCGCGTCCGTGCGCCGATGCCGGGCCGCATCGTCGCGGTGCAGGTCGCCGCGGGCGACACGGTCGTCGCCGGCCAGCCATTGCTGGTCATGGAGGCGATGAAGATGGAACTCGCGCTCAAGGCCCCACGCGACGGCAGCGTCGCCGAGATTCGCGCGGTGGCCGGCGAGTTCGTGGATGCGGACGCGGTGCTGGCGGTGCTCGGATGAGCCTGCCGGTGGACGTGCGCATCGTCGAGGTCGGACCGCGCGACGGCCTGCAGAACGAGAAGACCCTCGTCTCGACCGCCGACAAGATCGAACTGATCGACCGGTTGTCGGCGACCGGCCTGCGCAGCATCGAGGCGACCAGTTTCGTCAGCCCGAAGTGGGTCCCGCAGCTGGCCGATGCCGCCGAGGTCTATGCCGGTATCGACCGGCGCCCCGGCATCGCCTATCCGGTCCTGGTGCCCAACGAAACCGGGTATGACCGGGCGCGGGCAGCCGGGGTCGCGGAGATCGCGGTGTTCACCGCGGCCTCGGAAGCCTTCAACCGGACCAACATCAACGCATCGATCGCCGAGTCGCTGCAGCGCTTCGCTCCCGTGCTGGACCGCGCACGCGCCGATGGCGTGCGGGTGCGTGGCTACGTCTCCACCGTGCTGGGCTGTCCCTACCAGGGCGCGGTGCCGGTGGCGGACGTGGTCCGGGTCGCGCGTGCGCTGCACGAGATGGGCTGCTACGAGATCTCGCTCGGCGACACCATCGGCGTGGGCACGCCTGTGGCAGCGCGCGCGATGCTGCGCGCCGTCGCCGCCGAGGTGCCGATGCCGGCGCTCGCGGTGCATTTCCACGACACCTGGGGCCAGGCGCTGGCCAACCTGCTGGCGTGCCTCGAGGAAGGCGTCGCAGTGATCGATTCCGCGGTCTCCGGCGCCGGCGGCTGCCCGTACGCAAAGGGCGCCAGCGGCAACGTCGCCAGCGAGGACGTGGTCTACATGCTGCACGGAATGGGCATGCGTACCGGCATCGATCTCGACAGGCTCGCCGAAACCGGCAACTGGCTCGCCTCCAAGCTCGGTCGCGCATCGGGCAGCAAGGTCGGGCAGGCACTCGCCGCGCGGGGATGAGTCTGGAAGCAGGCGCTGCGTCCTCCGTGCCGCGGCCCTCGTCGTCGTCCACACGCCCGCGCAGGCGCGGCTGACAGTTGCGGGTGCGCTGCGGGCGCGCAGACCGATCGGCGACGCCGTACCGGGCACACGAGGGCCGGTTAAACTGCGCGCTTTGCCTGCGAGGATCCGCTCATGACACCCGATTCCGTCCGCGCCATCGTGACCGGCGGTGTGTCCGGCCTTGGCCTCGCCGTGGCCCATCACCTGGTGGCGGGCGGCGGCAAGGTCGTGCTGTTCGACGTCAACGACGACAAGGGCGCCGACGCCGTCGCCGCGCTCGGCGAAGCCAATGCCCGTTACCTGCGCACCGATGTCACCGACGAGGCCGGCGTGGTCGCCAACGTCGATGCGGCGCGCGCGTTCCTCGGCGGACTCAATGTCGCGATCAACTGCGCCGGCATCCTCGGCGCCGGCCGCGTGCTCGGTCGCGAGGCGCCGATGCCGCTGTCGACGTTCAGCACCACGGTCATGGTCAATCTGGTCGGCAGCTTCAACGTCGCCAAGGCCGCAGCGGCGGTCATGCAGCGCAACGACCCGGGCGAGGACGGCGAGCGCGGCGTGATCGTCAATACCGCCTCTGTCGCCGCCTACGAGGGCCAGATCGGCCAGGCCGCGTATTCGGCCTCCAAGGGCGGCGTGGTCGCGATGACCCTGCCGATGGCCCGCGAGCTCTCGCGCTTCGGCATCCGCGTCAACACCATCGCGCCGGGCATCTTCTGGACGCCGATGGTCGACGGCATGCCCGACGATGTGCAGCAGTCGCTGTCGGCCTCGATCCCCTTCCCGTCGCGCCTGGGGCGTCCGGAGGAATTCGCCGACCTGGTCGCCTACATCGTGGGCAACCGCTATCTCAACGGCGAGACCATCCGCCTCGACGGCGCGGTGCGCCTCGCCCCCAGGTAAGGCCGCAGCGCCGTGCCGACACGGACCCTGCATCGCATTGTGCTGGCCGCGGCGTTGGCTTGCCTGGCGCTGGCTGCGCACGCCCAGCCTGCCGGACTCGACGCCACGCTCCGCGCCGGCGGCTATGTGGCGGTGCCGATGACCCGACATGGCGATGCGCACCTCGCCATCGAGCTGCACGTCAACGGTGTGCGCGGCCGCTTCATCGTCGACACCGGCGCGGGTCGCACCGTCATCGACCGTGCCGCGCAGTCGCGCTTCGCCGACGGACGCGATGTCGTGGCGGGCGGCGTCGCCACGGGCGCCGGCGGCAGCGGGCTCGCGATCGCTGCCCTGCCCGGCAGCCGACTGCGGATCGGCGCCTACCGCGACGATGCGTTCACCGCCCACTTCCTCGCGCTCGACCACGTCAATGCGGCGTTCTCGCAGCGGGGAGAGGCCTCCGTCGACGGCGTGGTTGGCGCGGACGTGCTGGTACGCGGTGCGGCGGTGATCGACTACCCGAACCTGCGGCTCTACCTGCGCAATCCCGATGCCGGCCGCAGCGCCGGGTCGCCTTCCCCAACCAGTTCTCCATCCAGCAGCGGACAACGATGAAAGCCTACGACGTCAAGAAAGGAAACGTGGTCGAACACAATGGTGGCGTGTACCAGGTGCGCGACATCGAGCGCAGCTCGCCGCAGGGCCGCGGCGGCAACGTGCGCTTCCGCTTCACCATGTACAGCGTGCCCGGCGGCACCAAGACCGACGCCAGCTTCGACGGCGACGACGAGCTGCGCGAGGTCGACCTCGCCCGGCGCCAGGCGAGCTTTTCGTACAAGGACGGCGACGCGTTCGTGTTCATGGACGACGAGGATTTCACCCAGTACACGCTGGATGCCAATGTCGTCGGCGACGGCGCCGGCTACATCACCGAGGGACTGACCGGCCTGTTCGTGCAGGTCATCGACGATGCCCCGGTCGGCCTGCAGCTGCCGCAAAGCGTGGTGCTCGAAGTCGTCGACACCCCGCCCGAACTCAAGGGCGGCACCGCGACCAAGCGCCCGAAGCCGGCGATGCTCAACACCGGCATCGAGATCCAGGTGCCGGAATACATCACCAACGGCGAGCGCGTGTGGGTCAACACCATCACCGGAGAATTCGGCGGCCGCGCGGACTGACCAAAGGGGATCGGCGAGCGTCTGGAGCGCGCAAGCCTCCGACGCTCCGATGCCCTGGCCGTCTTCGCCGGGAGGCAGGGTCTGGGGCGCTGGCACCCATGCGCAACGCGAGCACCGCTCGCTCTGACCTCCACCGCACCGTGCGTGCAACGCCCGGCATGCGTTCCGATGTCGTGCGTTCCGATGTCGTGCCGACGCCAGCCAGCGGGCCGGGACACGCTGCAGACACCCGCATGTCCTGCGCGCGCAGGTGACGCCGCTCAATCCAGTTCCAGCCCACCCGCCTCGCGATGCAGCGTCCGCAACCGCGCACCCAGCACCTCGACGTTCCGCTCGAGCGCCGCGATCCGCGCCTGCGCCTGCGGCGTCAACGCCATCCGCCCCTCGTCCTCCAGTTGCGCGCGCAGCCCGTGCAGGCGCTGCGCGCGCGCGGCCACGTCGTGCTGGAGCATCGAGCGTTCATCGGGCTGCGGCAGCCCGTAGCCGTCCGCCAGTAGTTGCGCGGGCCGGCTGAGACGATCGCCGGCGTCGAGCATTGCCCGCAGCGTCGCGAGCGAAGGCGCGGCGATTGCAGCCTGCCGCGGATCGAGCAGCTGGCGCTTGAGTACGTCGCGCAGGCGCAACATCTCCCGGCGCCGCGCAGCATGTTCGAGCACCAGCAGCGCCGCGCCGTCGCGCAGCTGCGCCCCATCGAGCCAGGGCGTGCGCGCCTGCGGCGCGAGGTCGAGCCAGTCGGCATACCGGGCGACCGGCAGCGGTTGCGCGGCGCGGGCGACATCGAACAAAGCCTGATACTCCGCATCGGCGGACGGGAATCGGAATCCCTTCCGCACCGCATCTTCGCGGTCAAGCACCGACAGGTCCGCAGCGCCGCTGCGCGCGAGCCTGCGCAGCAGCCCGGTCGGGGTCACGCTGCGCAGCCGTGCATCGGCCAGCCGCGGCACGCCCGTCTGCAGCAGCTTCCAGGTTTCCACCGCGCAGTTGTTGCCGATGAAGTAATAGCGCCCGTCGTAGCTCCAGTGCAGCGCGGCCGCCTGGGTCAGCAGCGTGGCGATCTCGCCCGGCGACAACCCCAGCGGCACCGATTGCAGGCCGCGCAGTTCCACCCGCGTGTACTCCTCGATGACCTGGTCGAGCGGAAGCACGAACAGCCGCGACGGGTAGCGCCCGGTCAGGCCACGCAGGCTGGAGATCTGCACATCGTCGACGAAGGCGCGGAACGACAGCACACGGTGATGGGCAAGATCGAGCCGGCAATCGGGCCCGGGAGCGCGGCCCGGCGCGCAGATCACCAGCCGCAGCATGCTGTGGCCCCAGCGGCTCATCGGTTGCGCGTTGCCTTCGGCCAGCAGGTAGTCGACGGCATGGACCTGCGCGGGATCGAGCATGAGCAATGGCGCGGCATCCGCCTCGGGCTGGGCCTCGACGAAGGCCAGTTCCGGCGCGCAGGCGGCCTGCGGCGGTGCCCAGCCGAAGTGCGCGGCGAAGTAGGCGTGCAGCGCCGGACGGCGGCAGGCGTATTCGGCGTCGAGCAGGAAGTACTCCAGGTTGACGGCGACGAACTCGGCCGGTGCGGTGCGCTCGTAGGCATCGGGGCTGCGATCGCGCATGGCGTTGTCGCGCACGCGCAGACCCAGGCGCAGAGGCCGCTGCGGCCAGCCGGCGAGATCGAGCAGCCGTGGATCGCGCGACAGGCCGCCATGTGTCGAGTGGTCGTAGCGATGGGCGAGCTCGTGCAGCAGGGCGCGCTGCAGTGCCTGTGCATCGTCCGCATCGGCGAGCAGCGAGCGACGCATCCGCAGATGCGCACCGAATGCGCGACCGTGGACAGCGCCGGGCAGGTCGTCGCGCCAGTCGACGACAACATCGAGACCCGGTGCGTCGCGCCAGGCGGGCGGCAGACGCGACAACGCAGCGGTCAGTGCGAGCTCGGCCTGGATGGCTTCCGCAGGACGCAACGGCTCACCTGTCACCTGCTGCGCGACCGCCCAGCCGGCGGCCGATGCCGCCGGCGCCAGCAGGGCCGCGGTCAGGACGATGGCGGCCCGCGTCAGCATCGGCCGGCCTGATCAGCGGGCGAGGATGGCCTGCGCGAGTTCGAGATCGGACGCCTCACGCGCGAGCGGCCGGGTCTCGCGCAGGTGCCGCAGCGCGGCTTCCAGACGCGCGCCACGGATGCGTCCCTCGCTGGCGACGAATCCTGCGGCGTCTTCTCGCGCCTGCAGCACCACCTTGTCGTTGCCGGACGTGCTGCCCGACGAGGCCGAGGCGCCGCCCGAGGTCGCGCCCGCACTTGTGCCGGCGAAACTGCCGGCGAAGGCCGGCGCGGACAGGGCGGCCAGCAGCAGGAATGCGGAACGGACCTTCATGGGAGACTCCGGAAACGGTGGAGGGGCGCCACTGCAACTTCGCCGGTGCGCAGGCGACCGGACCTTCAGTCGAACAGTTTGCCCGGGTTGAGGATGCCGGCAGGATCGAGCGCACGCCGGATGCCACGCATCACCGCGATCTCCGCCGCGCTGCGGGTCGACCCCAGATAGGCCTTCTTGACCAGACCGATGCCGTGTTCGGCCGAAATGCTGCCGCCGTACTCGGCCAGTGTTTCCGCCAGCAGTCTGGTCACACGCTCGCATTCGACGACGAAGTCGGCGTTGGCCATGTCCGCCGGCTTGAGCACGTTGATGTGCAGGTTGCCGTCGCCGATATGCCCGAACCAGACCACCTCGAACTGCGGATACTCCGACGCAAGCAGGGCCTGGGTGCGCGCCAGGAAGCCCGGCATCGCCGAAACGCGCACCGATACGTCGTTCTTGTACGGCAGGTGTGGCGCGAGGCTCTCGGTGATGCCCTCGCGCAGCCGCCACAGCGCCGCGGCCTGCGTATCGCCGTGACTGATCACGCCGTCCTCGACCCAGCCCTGCTCCATGCAGTACTCGAACGCCGACAACACCTGCACTTCGCCCGCCTCGCCCTCGCAGGCGAACTCGGCGACGACGTAGTACGGATACGCGGCGTCGAACGGCGCCTGCGCGCCGTGCGCCACCACGTGGTGCAGCGCGCGGTCGGTGAAGAATTCGAAGGCCTCGAGCGGCAGCCGCGCACGCAGGGCCTGGAATACCTCCATCAGCACTTCGAACGAGGGCAGCGCCAGCAGCATCACCCGTGTGTCCGGCGGCGGGTCGGTCAGCCTCAGCGTCGCCTCGACGATGATGCCGAGCGTGCCTTCCGACGCCACCGCGAGATGGCGCAGGTCGTAGCCGCTGGAGTTCTTGACCAGCCCGCGGTTGAGGTCGAGCAGTTCGCCGGTCGCGGTGACCAGCCGGATGCCGGCCACCCACTCGCGGGTGTTGCCGTAGCGCACCACGCGGATACCGCCGGCGTTGGTGGCGATATTGCCGCCGATCGAACACGAGCCGCGCGAGGCGAAATCCACCGGATACTGCAGGCCGTGCGACCGCGCCTCCTCCTGCACCGCTTCGAGGGCGATGCCGGCCTCGACGGTGAGCAGGCGATCGGCCGGCTCGAAGCCCACCACCCGGTTCATGCGCTGCAGGCTCAGGACCAGTTCGCCGTTGGCCGCGACCGCGCCGCCCGACAGGCCGGTGCGCCCGCCCGAGGGCACGACGGCGACGCCTGCGGCATTCGCCCAGCGCATCGTCGCCTGCACTTCTTCGATCGTCGCCGGCAGTGCGACCGCCATCGGCGCCGGCGTCCAGCGTCGGGTCCAGTCGACCCCGTAATGCGCGAGGTCGGCGGGATCGGTCAGCAGGCGCAGCGAGGGGACTTCCGCCTGCAGGGCGGAGATTCGGGGGTCGGACATCGGACACGCGGCCGGTAAAGCGGGAGGGCCAGCGTACGAGCGCGCTCCGGATGCGTCCAGCACGGCTGCGCGTGCGCGGGCGACTCTGGCACCATGCAGTGCGCACTCCCCTACGCTTACGCTGCGGATTCATCCATGAAGACCTCGTTCCCCCTGCAGGACATTCGCGTCCTGCTGCTCGAAGGCATCAGCCAGAGCGCCGTCGACACCTTCCGGGCGGCCGGTTACACCCAGATCGAAATGCACCCCAAGGCCCTGCCGGACGACCAACTGCGCGCGAAGATCGCCGACGCGCACATCGTCGGCATCCGCTCGCGCACGCAGCTCAGCGCGGAGGTGCTGGCGGATGCACGCAGGCTGATGGCGATCGGCTGCTTCTGCATCGGCACCAACCAGGTCGACCTGGAAGCGGCGGAGCGTGCCGGCATCCCGGTGTTCAACGCGCCCTATTCAAATACCCGCTCCGTGGCCGAGCTGGTGGTCGCCGAGGCGGTCATGCTGCTGCGGGGCATCCCGCAGAAGAACGCCCAGTGCCACCGCGGCGGCTGGAGCAAGTCCGCGCTCGGCAGCCACGAGGCGCGCGGCAAGACGCTGGGTATCGTCGGCTACGGCCACATCGGCACCCAGGTCGGCGTGCTGGCCGAGTCGCTGGGGATGCAGGTGCTGTTCCACGACATCGAAACCAAACTCTCGCTGGGCAATGCGCGCAGCGCGGCCAGCCTCGACGACCTGCTCGCACGCAGCGACGTGGTCACGCTGCACGTGCCGGAAACCCCGGCGACGAAACTGATGTTCGGCGAAGCGGAACTGGCCGCGATGCGCCCGGGTGCGCACCTGATCAACGCCTCGCGCGGCACCGTGGTCGACATCGACGCCCTCGCCGCCGCGTTGCGCAGCGGCCACATCGGCGGCGCCGCGGTGGACGTGTTCCCCGTCGAACCGCAGGGCAACGAGGATGCGTTCGAGTCGCCGCTGCTCGGTCACGACAACGTGCTGCTGACCCCGCATGTCGGCGGCAGCACGCTGGAGGCGCAGGACAACATCGGCATCGAAGTCGCGGCCAAGCTCGTGCGCTACAGCGACAACGGCAGCACGCTGTCTGCGGTCAACTTCCCCGAGGTCACCCTCCCCGAGCACAGCGGCAGCCACCGATTGCTGCACCTGCACCGCAACGTGCCGGGCGTGCTGTCGAAGATCAACGAAGTGTTCTCGCGCGAGGCGGTGAACATCGACGGCCAGTACCTGCGCACCACCGCCAACGTCGGCTATGTGGTCATCGACGTCTCCGCCAGCGGCGACCAGGCGACGCACCTGCGCAGCGAGCTGTCGAAGATCGAGGGCACCTTGCGCACGCGCGTCCTGTATTGAAGCACCGGCGCCCCGCCTGGCCTCAGTAGTTCGCCCACAGGCCGGGCGTGGCGAACTCGAGCACGTGCCCGTCGGGATCCTCGAAGTACAGACTGCGTCCGCCGGCCGGCCACGACATCTCGCCGCGCATCGGCACGCCATGCGCCGCGAGCCTTGCCTTCCAGCCGTCATAGGCATCGGCGCTGATGCGCAGGGCCATGTGCAGGGGCCCGCACCCGTCGTGGCCCGGCACGGTGCCACGCTCGCTGGTGGTATCGGCCTGCGAGGCGCCGCGCGCGAATACCAGCAGCACACTGTGGGCGCCGGCATCGAAGGCGGTCAGGCGATCGCCCTGCTTCAGCGTGCGCAGGCCCAGCACGTTCGAGAAGAAGGCCACCGCCCGTGGCATGTCGTCCACGTACAGGGCGGTTTCGAGTACGCCGCCGATCTGCAGGGCGCTGGAATCGGGAGCTGTGGTCATGGCTCGCATGATGTCCGCTTTGCGCGCCTGGCGCATCGGACCGGCGAATCGCCGAGATCCCGTTGCCCGTTGTCTGCGCGAGCGACCGTCGGCAGCGCTTGCGACACGGACGCCTATCGGCTCATGACGGGCGCGCGGCCCTTTCGCGCCAGCGTTGCGCCATGCGCTGCAGGGAAGCGTCATAGCCGTTCCCCAGTGCCACCTCGAGGATGGGCACCCATGCCAGTGCCAGCGACTCCTCGCTGATGGCGAACGTCTCGTCCGTGCCCGCGCGCACGACGTAGCGCACGTCGTAGTGCCAGTGCCCGGGGACGTCCCTGTGCACGGGAATCCAGTGGCGGTCGAGATCGAAGATCTCCGGCAGCACCGCGACGTCACGCAGTCCGGTTTCCTCCTCGGTCTCGCGCAGCGCCACGCGCGCCAGATCGCGGTCGCCGTCCGCGTGTCCGCCCGGCTGCAGCCACAGGCCGAGCTTGCGATGGTGGGTCAGCAGGGTGCGTGCGCCATCGCGGCTGACCACCAGTGCCGACGCGGTGAAATGACCGGCAAGCCGTGTGCGGACGAAGGGATCCTGCGCCTCGCCGAGCACGGCCACGAACTCTGTGGCGACCTGCGACTGTGCAGGATGGGCCTGGCCGAACCGGGTGAAGGCGCGTGCGAGCGACGCGACGGGATCGGCCATGGAAGCGCTGGTATCGGGCATGGATTTGTTGCGACGCGGCGTGACCGGTCGCGCAGGATCGGGGTTCGCGCGAAGTGGCACAAGCCGTTGCGGTGTTGCTTGTGCCGGGCGTCCGCGTTTGGCATGGTACGGCGATTCCGCATGGCCGCGGGGGGCGACGGAACGTCTGGTGGCCAGTCGCGACACCATCGACCAACCGGGGAGCCCGATGTTCAAGAACCTGATGATCACCAAGCCTATCGAGGCGCAGCCGCATGTCGATGCCGGCGAACCTGTCGAAGGCAGCCTGTCTGGCGAAGTGGGCTTCAAGCGCACCCTGACCGCGAAGCACCTCGTGATGCTCGGACTGGGCGCGGTGATCGGCGCGGGCATCTTCGTCATCACCGGTACCGCCGCCGCCAATCACGCCGGCCCGGCGATCATGCTGAGCTTCGTCATCGCCGGCTTCGCCTGCGCGATGGCGGGCCTGTGCTACGCCGAGTTCGCGGCAATGATCCCGGCCTCGGGCAGCGCCTACAGCTACACCTACGCGACGCTGGGCGAGGCACTTGCCTGGTTCGTCGGCTGGAGCCTGGTGCTCGAATATCTGTTCGCGGCGTCGACCGTCGCGGTCGGCTGGTCGGGCTATACGGTCAGCTTCCTCGACAGTCTCGGCGTGCACCTGCCGGCAGCACTGACCCAGGCGCCGATCAACTTCTGTACGCATGAGGCGGCGCAGGCCGGCGCGTGCGAGTTCGGCAAGTTCGTCACCACCGGCGCGCTGTTCAACCTGCCGGCGGTGCTGATCATCGGCGCGGTCGGCATCCTCTGCTACGTGGGCATCACCCAGTCGGCGACCGCGAACGCGATCATCGTGTCGATCAAGGTGCTGGTCATCCTGCTGCTGCTGGCCTTCGGCTTCCAGTACATCAACGCCGAGAACTGGCTCCCCTTCATCCCCGAGAACCAGGGCGGCGACCGCTTCGGCTGGGAAGGCGTGCTGCGCGGGGCGTCGATCGTGTTCTTCGCCTACATCGGCTTCGACGCGGTCTCGACGGCGGCGCAGGAGGTCAAGAACCCGCAGCGCGACATGCCGATCGGCATCCTCGGCTCGCTGTTCCTGTGTACGGTGATCTACATCGCGGTATCGGCGGTGCTGACCGGCATGGTGCCCTACACCACGCTCGGCACGGCCAAGCCCGTCGCCACGGCGCTCGAGGCATTTCCGAGCCTGCTGTGGCTCAAGACGCTGGTGGAGATCGGCGCGATCGCCGGCCTGACCACGGTCATCCTGGTGATGCTGATGGGCCAGCCGCGTATCTTCTTCTCGATGGCGCAGGACGGCCTGCTGCCGCGCTTCTTCGGCGCCATCCACGCGCGCTTCCGCACGCCGCACAAGGGCACGGTGCTGGTGGCGCTTGTCGCAGCCGTCATGGCGGCGTTCCTGCCGATCCAGCTGCTGGGCGACGTGGTCTCGATGGGCACCCTGGTCGCGTTCGCCACCGTGTGCCTGGGCGTGATGGTCCTGCGTCGCACCCAGCCCGACCTGCACCGCCCGTTCCGGGTGCCGGCCGTGTTCGTCGTCGGCACCCTCGGCGTGGCCGCATGCCTCGGCCTGGTCGCCACGATGCCGCTGCTGAACTGGATGGTGCTGCTGGCGTGGACCATCATCGGGTTCACCATCTACTTCCTCTACGGTTACAAGCACAGCAAGCTCCGGCAGCAATTGCCGCAGCGCTGAATCCGCCGCCACACGGCCCGCCCCGCGCGGGCCGTGTGCCCTTAGAGCCTCCGACCAGCGGCCGTCGCCGCCCCCTCGCGGATCACCCCCATGTCCACGACCTCCAACGTCAAGCAGATCGGCCCGGTACTGGCGACCTTCATGGTGGCCAACAACATGATCGGCTCGGGGTTCTTCCTGCTGCCGGCAACGCTCGCGCGGTCGGGTGCGGTCACCGTGTTCTCGTGGCTGATCGGGACCGTGCTCGCCGTCGCGCTGGGCGGCGCGTTCGCGCGATTGGCGCGCCAGTATCCCGATCTCACATCGCCCGACGACTACATCCGCCCGAGCCTCGGCCGGGACATGGGCTTCCTCGCCACCACGGCGTACTGGCTCTCGTCGTGGATCGGCAACAACGCGATCGCGGTCGCCGCCATCGGGTATCTGGTGATCCTGCTACCGGTGAGCGACGGTCCCGGTGTACAGCTGACCGGACAGATCCTGCTGATCTGGTCGATGCTCGCGCTGAACCTGCTGGGGCCGCGCACCATCGCGCACTTCCAGTCGTTCTGCGTGGTCTTCGGCCTGCTGCCGATCGCCGCGGTCCTGATCGCCGGCTGGGCCTATTTCGACTCCTCGATCTACTTCGCGGGCTGGAACGTCAGTGGCGAGTCCGACGCCGCGGTCGCGTTCGGTTCCCTGGCCACGGTGTTCTGGGCCTTCATCGGCCTGGAGACCGGCGCGATGGTGGCCGGCGTGGTCCGTAATCCCAAGCGCAACGTGCCGATCGCGACCCTCGGCGGCATCCTGCTTGCGGGCGTCGTCTACATGGTGTCCTCGGTGCTGATGATGGGCATCGTGCCGGTCGAGGAACTCGCCGAGTCGAGCGCGCCGTTCGCCCTGGTCGCCGGACAGATGTTCGGGGCCTGGGCGATCCCGGTGATCGCCGCGGCGGCCGCGCTCAAGGCCACCGGCACGCTGGGCGGCTGGCTGCTGGTGACGGGCGAATCCGGCGCGCGCGCGGCGCATCGCGGCTTCCTGCCGCGGTTTTTCGGACACCTGCTCCCCAACGGCGCCGCCGGTCAGGGCCTGCTGGCCGTGGTGATCTCGATGACGATCATCGCCTTCGCTACCGTATCGGACACGGTCGGGACCCAGTTCGAGACCATCATCAACATGGCGGTCACCCTGGTGGTCGTGGCCTACGCCGCCGCTGGCCTGAGCCTGCTCCTGGGCAATCCCGAGCGTCCGGCAGGGCCGCGCGACCGCATCCTCGGCATGTGTGCGCTGCTCGCCTGCGGCCTGCTGGTCTGGTCGACGCCGATCGACACGCTGATGGGCGCGCTGATCATCTGCCTGCTGGCCTGGGCTGCATACCGCGGCTTCCCGCGGCGCGGCCAGACCGCAAAGTGAGCCGCGCCGCCAAGGCGCCACGAAGCACGGTCCGAAACCTGCGGGCCGCGCGGACGGCATGCCCGGCACGCTAGACTTCACGCCATGTCAGACACGCCTCCTTACGACACCCACCGTCTGCGCGAACTCGCAGGCGAGTTGATCGTCAATATCCGCGAACTCGCCCAGGCCGGCTGGACCCCCGCGACCAGCAGCAATTTCTCGCGCCGCCTCGATGATCGCCATGCCGCGATCACGGTCTCCGGCCGCGACAAGGGCCGGCTCGGGGAAGACGACATCATGGTCGTCGACTTCGAAGGGCGGGCTGTCGGCAGCGAACACCGGCCTTCGGCCGAGACGCTGCTCCATACCCAGCTCTACCGCCGGTTCCCGGAGATCGGCTGCATCCTGCATACGCATTCACCGACCCAGACCATCGCCTCGCGCCTGTTCGCCGGCGCCGGACACGTGCGCCTGGAAGGTTATGAACTGTTGAAGGCCTTTGCCGGCAACAGTACCCACGAAATCGCGATCGATGTTCCGGTGCTGCCCAACAGCCAGGACATGCGGGTGCTGTCGGCGCAGGTTGACGCCCTGCTCGATGCCGGGCCGATGTGGGGCTATCTGATCGATGGTCATGGTCTCTATGCCTGGGGCCGCGACATGGCCGAGGCCCGGCGGCACCTGGAGGCGTTCGAGTTCCTGCTGCACTGCGAACTGGAGCTGCGCCGGCTCGGCGTACGCAGCTGAATTCCGCGCAGCTTCGCACCGCACGTCAGTGAGGGCGCTGTGTTCCGCCCCGGTCAACGTTGCGCCGGCGCGGCTTTGCTAGTCTGCACGCCCCGCAAGCGCCCCGAGCCAGAACCATGAGCCGCCTCCGCATCTTCGCCGACACCGCACCCGACACGCCGCTCTTCGACAGCCGCGATGGCGACGCGATCGCCCGTGAACTGCAGGCGATCGGCGTGACCTTCGAACGCTGGCGGGCGGCGGCGCCCGTCGCAGCCGGGGCCAGCCCCGACGAGGTCATCGCCGCCTACAAGGCCGACATCGACCGCATCAGCGCCGAGCGCGGGTTCAAGTCGGTCGATGTGATCAGCATCGCGCCCGACAACCCCAAGCGCGAGGAACTGCGCGCCAAATTCCTCGACGAGCACTTCCACAAGGAAGACGAGGTGCGTTTCTTCGTCGACGGCTCGGGGCTGTTCACCCTGCATGTCGACGGCAAGGTCTACGAGATCGAGTGCGTGAAGGACGATCTGATCGGCGTGCCCGACGGCGTGACCCACTGGTTCGACATGGGCAGCGAACCGCGCTTTGTCGCGATCCGCTTCTTCGAGCAGCCCGACGGCTGGATCGGTCATTTCACCGGCTCCGACATCGCGCAGAAATTCCCGCGCTACGAGCCGGATACGCGCTGACGTCCAGGTCGTTCGGCCGGCCCCACGATCCCGTGCGCGGCCAGCCACCGAGCGGCGTATCTGCAGCGGGCGTCCCGGGACGGTGTGCGCAGCCACGACCCATGGCGCCCGCCAAGAGCGCACGGCGACGACAGCCACTGCACGCTCGTGGTGAGCGCTGAAGCGCCCGGAGTCGGCTGCCGGCATGACATGGCGACGGCTTACACTTCAACGCCCCCGAACCGGCTGACGCGCGGATGATCCTGACCGATATCGAAGGCACCACCAGCAGCATTTCCTTCGTCAAGGACGTACTGTTCCCGTATGCGCGCCGCGCCCTGCCCGGCTTCGTCGCCGCGCATGGCAACGATCCCGAGGTGCGGCACTGGCTGGACGTGGTCGCAACCGAGCACGGCGCGATGTGCGACGACGCGATGATCGTCGAAACACTGCAGGGCTGGATCGACGCCGACCGCAAGCACACGGCGCTCAAGGCGCTGCAGGGCATGATCTGGTCGAGCGGCTATCGCGATGCGGATTTCACTGCGCACATCTATCCCGACGCGGCCCCGGCGCTGCGCCGCTGGCACGAAGCCGGGGAGACGCTCGCGGTGTACTCGTCGGGCTCGGTGCCTGCGCAGAAGCTGTTCTTCGGCCACAGCGATGCGGGCGACCTGACCGGCCTGTTCTCCAACTGGTTCGACACCGAAGTTGGCGGCAAGCGCGATGCCGACAGCTATGCGCGCATCGCCGACGCGCTCGACGCTGCGCCGGCGGAGGTGCTGTTCCTGTCGGACGTGGTCGAAGAGCTGGATGCCGCGCGCGACGCCGGCATGCGCACGATCCTGGTCGACCGGCTGGATGACTACCCGACACCGCGCGATGCGACGGCGGCCAATGGCCATCCGCGCGTGACTACGTTCGACCAGATCGACGCGATCCGCTGAGCGGCGACTGCTGCGCCGTCGACGGGTGATGCGCCGCCGGCTGCAGGTTACGGGCCTCCCGCGCCGCGCCGCGGCGATGCGCCGGCCATGGTGGATCCGCCAGCGCCGCGCTTATGGCGCGCGCGCGGCGTCATCGAAGCGGTCGAGCCGATAGCGCGTGCGGGCGCGCTGCTCGCCCTGCCAGGGATCGAAGGCACGCACCTCGACCTCGTGCTCGCCGGTCGCGAGATCGGTCGGCAGCGCAGCACGCCACAGGTGCAGCGACGGCACCGCCTCGGGCGAGCGGTCGCGGCCGCGCAGGGCGTCGGCCAGATCGTCGCGCGCGTTCTCGAGCAGCAGGCGCGGATCGGCGCGCTCGACGCGGCGCATCGGCGTCCAGTCGCCATCCCCGACGCGGAACTCGACCCGGGTATCCGCCTCGCCCATATAGACATTGGCGTAGACGCCCCAGGCCGGATACGCGCCCTGACGCAGCACGCGTGGCGCATGCAGTGCCATCGCCTGCGTCGTCGCTGGATCGGCGGCGGTGTCGCGTGCCGGATGCCAGGCCAACCGGTATCCGCCATCCGGATCGATGCGCAGGCTGGCAAAGCCGTTCGGGGTACCGTCGGCCATCGTCGCATCGGGAATGCCCTGCGCATCCGGCGCGCCGCTCCAGAACGCACCGCTGGCCGCGCCGACGTTGTACTCGTGCAGCGGCGCCGCGCCGTGCCAGTCGCTCCCGGCGTCGTGGCGGACGTGTTGCTGGGTGTGGCGATGGCCGGTCAGCAGCAGCACGCGGTCGAAGTGCTGCAGGGCCGCGAACAGGCGCGCGCGATCGGCGCTGCGCATGGTCTCGGGTGCTCCGCCGGCCGCGGTGTCGAACCAGGGCACGTGCGCGGCGACCACCAGCAGCCGGTCGCGCGGCGCGGCCTGCAGGTAGGCCTCGAGGAACTCGAACTGGTCCTCGCGCAGCCCGCCGACATAGCCCGGTCGCTGCCCGGGCTGGTGGATCACGTTGTCGAGCACCAGGAACGAGGCCTGCGGCGTTTCCCAGGCATAGGTCTCGGGCCCGTAGGCCGCGCGGAACGAGGCGGTGGAACCGCGGTCGTCCGACGCGCTGAAATCGAGATCGTGATTGCCGGGGGCGTGCAGCCACGGCGAACCGACGCGCGCGGTCGCAGCGTCGATCACCGGATACAGCGCGGGCTCGTCGTTGGTGACATCGCCAAGCATCAAACCCAGGCCGAACGGCCCGGCGCGACGTGCGGCCTCGACGACGCTGCGGTCGTAGTAGCCGACTTCCGCTTCGCTCGCGGTCTGCGGATCGGCGAATACCGCCACATCGAGCGTCCCTTCCGCCTCGCCGGCCTGCAGCGTGAACGTGCAGGCCGCGCCACGCGCAGCGGGCGCCCGCCAGAACGCCGGATTGGCCCCGGCGCGCGGCAGCGTCCAGCCGGCGGGCTTGATCACGAAGACCGGCGCATCCCGGCCCCCCAGGCCGGTGAAGCGGCCATCGGCCGCGGTCTCGACGATGCGACGCCCGTCAGACACGCGGACGCCGGCAATGCCTGCACCGGCATCGTCGACCACGCGTCCCGCATCGCAGGCCATCGCAGCCCCTGCCGCGGGCGCGAGCAACACGATCGCCAGCGGGATCTGCGCAAGCCGGAGAACATGCCGCATCGACGCTACCTTCTGCTCGGGGGAAGCGTTCCATTATGCGTCGGCCGGCGATTTCGCCTGCCGGCGTCCCACGCTCCAGCGCGTGAATTACCTGGAGTGGGCCGATGCGGGACCAGGAGGCGGCCAGACGTGGATCACGGCGGGATCAGGCCGCGCGTCCGTACGCGGAAGCTCATCCGGGCCAACGCCAGCACGACATGCATGGACTGGCGCCGGCCGATGCCGATGCCGATGCCGATGCCGATGCGGTCGAATGCGCCCTGCCGACATCGGCCGGGCCTGCGGGCGGGCGTGCATGGTGCGGCCAGGCCCACGGGCGCGATGCGCGAGCCGGCGACCACGCCCGGCTGATGCCGGCCCACCCCGCCTAGCCGCGGTTTGGCCCGCATGGCGGCACTCCGGTATCCTGTACGGCTTCCAGGCCCCGTAGCTCAGCTGGATAGAGCGGTCCCCTCCTAAGGGACAGGTCGCCCGTTCGAATCGGGCCGGGGTCACCAGAGCGCGATCATCCCTGAGCCGCCGGCGCCTCGCGCCCGATGGCCTGCGCATCCCCCGCGTTCCGGTCCTCCCGGCCACGCCGTCACAAGGAGTTTTTCCGCATGCCCCATCCCGTCCTCACCGCGCTCGGCCTTCAGGCCACCGAATCGGGCACCTATCTCGGCAATGGCGAATGGGCCGACGGCCGTGATGCCGGCATCCTCGAGCCGGTCAACCCGACCAATGGCGAAGTGCTGGGCCAGGTGCTGGCGACGTCGGAAGCCGACTACGAGCGGATCGTCACCCGCGCCCAGGCCGCGTTCCGCGAATGGCGCAAGACGCCCGCGCCGCGCCGCGGCGAAGCCGTGCGCCTGTGCGCCGAGGCGCTGCGCACGCACAAGGACGCACTGGGTTCGCTGGTCGCGCTGGAAATGGGCAAGTCCAAGCCGGAAGGCGACGGCGAAGTACAGGAAATGATCGACATCGGCGAATTCGCCGTCGGCCTGTCGCGCCAGCTCTACGGCCTGACCATGCATTCCGAGCGCCCTGGCCACCGCATGTACGAGCAGTGGCATCCGATGGGCGTGGTCGGCATCATCAGCGCCTTCAATTTCCCGGTCGCGGTGTGGGCCTGGAATGCGCTGGTCGCGGCGGTCTGCGGCAACATCTCGATCTGGAAGCCGTCGCCGAAGACGCCGCTGTCGGCGATCGCCTCGATGAAGATCTGCAACGACGCGCTCAAGGCCGGCGGTTTCCCGGACATCTTCTTCCTCTTCAACGATGCCGGCAGCGATCTCGCGCAGGCGTTCGTCGACGACAAGCGCGTCGCGCTGGTCAGCTTCACCGGTTCGACCAAGGTCGGCCGCCACGTCGGTGAGCGTGTCGCCAGGCGCATGGGCCGCTCCCTGCTCGAGCTCGGCGGCAACAACGCGATCATCGTCGACCCGACCGCCGACCTGAAGCTGGCGATCCCGGCGATCGTGTTCGGCGCGGTCGGCACGGCCGGCCAGCGCTGCACCACCACGCGCCGGCTGTTCGTGCACGAGTCGATCTACGACGACGTGCTGGCCAAGCTCAAGACCGCCTACGGCCAGGTCGAGAAGCGGATCGGCGATCCCACCGACGCAGCCAACCTGATGGGCCCCCTCAACAGCCGCGAAGGCGTGCTGGCCTATCTCGATGCGATCGAGAAGGCCAAGGCCAGCGGCGGCACGATCGAGAGCGGCGGCAAGGCCCTCACCGACCGCAAGGGCAACTTCGTGCTGCCGGCGCTGGTCAGCGGGCTCACCAACGATGCGGAAGTGGTGCAGACCGAAACCTTCGCGCCGATCCTCTACGTCATGAAGTACAGCGACCTGGACGATGCGATCGCGATGCAGAACGACGTGCCCCAGGGCCTGTCGTCGGCATTGTTCACCACCGACCTGCGCGCCTCCGAGCAGTTCCTCTCGGCCTGGGGTTCGGATTGCGGCATTGCCAACATCAATATCGGCACCTCCGGCGCCGAGATCGGCGGCGCATTCGGCGGCGAGAAGGAAACCGGCGGCGGCCGCGAATCGGGCTCCGACGCCTGGCGCGCGTACATGCGTCGTCAGACCAACACGATCAACTACTCCGATGCGCTCCCGCTGGCGCAGGGCATCAAGTTCGATCTGTGATGTTCCGCATCGCGCCACGGATACAGGTCCGTGGCGCGGCGCGCTTGCACGCCTGACCCCGGTGTCTGAATAATCGTGTCTTCCCCCGACTTCCCTGGACCGCTGCCGATGGCATTGCGCATTCCAGCCGGTCTGTCCACCGCAACGCCCTGCGCGGCATATGCGGATGTGCGGCGGTGTTTCGCATGAACGCGCCGCTCGCGGTGCGCCGCAGCAGCACCCTGGCGGTGATCAGCCTCGTTGCGGGGATCCTCGGCTGGTCGGCGCTGCCGGTCATCGGCAGCATCGTGGCGATCGTCACCGGCCACCTGGCCCGTGCCGAGATCCGGCGCCAGCCGCAAACGCTCGAGGGCGACGGTCTGGCAATTGCCGGCCTGACCCTCGGCTACACGATGGTCGCCCTCGCCATCGTCGGCATGCTGTTCGTGCTGCTGTTCTTCGGCGGCCTGTTCGCCGTCATCGCCACCACGTCCTGATGTATTCCAGCCTGCGCCCCCTGTTGTTCCGGCTCGATCCCGAGCGCGCGCACGGCCTGACACTGGCTGCGCTCGATACGCTGCATCGCACGGGCCTGTCGTCTCTGGCGGCCAAGCCCCCGCAGCCGTTGCCGACCGAGGCCTTCGGCCTGCGCTTCACCAATCCGGTCGGCCTGGCCGCCGGCCTCGACAAGAACGGCGAGCACATCGACGCCCTGTTCGCGCTGGGCTTCGGCTTCGTCGAGATCGGCACGGTGACGCCGCGGCCACAGGCAGGCAACCCGAAGCCGCGGATGTTCCGCCTGCCACGCCATCGCGCGTTGATCAACCGGCTCGGCTTCAACAATGGGGGTGTCGACGCCCTGATCGCCAATGTCGCCCGCGCCAGGCGCAAGGGCATCCTCGGCATCAACATCGGCAAGAACAAGGACACCCCCAACGAACAGGCCGCCGACGACTACCTGTTCTGCATGGAGCGCGTGTATCCGCTCGCCGACTACATCACCGTCAATATTTCGTCCCCGAACACCGCCGGCCTGCGTGAACTGCAGGAAGAACAGTCGCTGCGCAGGCTGATTGGCACGCTGCGCGAAGCGCAGGAGCGCCTGGCCGGCCAGCACGGCAAGCGCGTGCCGGTGCTGGTCAAGGTGGCACCGGATCTGAGCGACGACGACATCGAAGCCGCGGCGCGGGTGCTCTCGGACCTGCGCGTCGACGGCGTCATCGCGACCAATACGACGGTCTCGCGTGTCAGCGTGCAGGGGGATCGACGCGCCGACGAAGCCGGCGGGCTGTCCGGCGAGCCGTTGATGAACAAGTCCACGACCGTGCTGCGCATGCTGCGCACCCGGCTGGCGAGCGACATCCCGCTGATCGGCGTGGGCGGCATCCTTTCCGGTGCCGACGCGGTCAAGAAGATGGCCGCCGGCGCGTCGCTGGTCCAGGTGTATTCGGGCCTGGTCTATCGCGGGCCGGCGCTGATCGGCGATTGCGTCGAGGCAATCCGGCGGCGTCGCGAAGCGCCGAGCCGCGGCAACCTGCCCAGCCGCTGACCGCGCCCGATGCCTGACGCCTTCCGTCTTCTGGAGCCGGCCGATCTACGCCCGCGCAACACCTTCGGCGTGCCCGCACGCGCACGCAGGCTGGTCGAGGTGTCCGATGCCGCCGCCCTGCCCCGGGCGCTGGCGCTCCTCGGCGCCGACGCGCGGCCGCTGCTGATCGGCGGTGGCAGCAATCTGCTGTTCGCAGGTGATGCGGATGACGCACTGACGATCGTCGATGCGCGTCGCGGCGTGATCTCCGATGACGGCGAAGAGGTCGTGGTACGCGCGGCCGCGGGCGCCGACTGGCACGGCTTCGTCCTGTGGACACTCGCGCAGGAACTTGGCGGGCTCGAGAATCTCGCCCTGATCCCCGGCACGGTCGGCGCCGCGCCGATCCAGAACATCGGCGCCTATGGCGTCGAAGTCGGTGAGCGGGTAGTCGCGGTCGAGGCCTTCGATCACGAGACGCGAAGTTTCGTACGACTCGATACGGACGCCTGCCGCTTCCGTTACCGCGACAGCGTCTTCAAGCAGCAGCCCCAACGCTGGATCGTCACCGCCGTCGAATTCGCCCTGCACCGCTTCGCGCAGCCGGTCCTGCACTACGCCGGACTGCGCGACACGCTCGCCGCGCGCGGCATCGACGAGCCGCGCCCGCTGGACGTTGCCGAGGCGGTCATCGACATCCGCCGCAGCAAGCTGCCCGACCCGGCAGTGACCGGCAACGCCGGCAGCTTCTTCAAGAATCCGATCGTGCCGGCGGCCCAGGCCGCGATGCTGGTTGCCGCGCAGGCGGGGATTCCGGTCTTCGCCGCCGAGGAGGGCCTGCGCAAGCTCTCGGCCGCCTGGTTGATCGACCAGTGCGGCTGGAAGGGCGAGCGCGACGGCGATGCCGGTGTCGCCGAAGGGCATGCACTGGTGCTGGTCAACCACGGTGGCGCCAGCGGGGCCGAACTGCTGGCACTGGCCAGGCGCATCGCCGCCTCGGTCCACATGCGCTTCGGCGTAGCCCTGGAACCGGAACCGAGGATCATCGGGGCAGCGTGGTGAACCTGGCCGCCCTGCTCCGCTGGCGTCCGGCGACCGTGCAGGGTCAGGCCGCGCTGCTGATGCTGGGCAGTACCTCGGCGTTCGCGCTGATGGCGATCACGATCCGCTTCGCATCGGCCACCATCCCGACCACCGAGGTCGCGTTCTTCCGCAATTTCTTCGGCCTTCTGGCCCTGCTGCCGATCATCCTGCACAGCGGCCGGGGCCTGCCGCGCACCCGCAACCTGGGCCGCTATGCGGTGCGCACGGTGGTCGGACTGGGCTCGATGCTGTGCGCGTTCTGGGCGATCGGACATCTGCCGCTGTCGCAGGCCATTTCGCTGTCGTATGCCACGCCGCTGTTCGCGACGATCGCCGCGGTCCTGTGGCTGGGCGAGATCGTGCGCGCCCGGCGTTGGGCAGCGGTGAGCGCCGGCTTCATCGGCGTGCTGGTGATCCTGCGGCCGGGCGTGTCGTTCTCCACCGCGATGCTGGTCCCGGTGCTCGGCGCCCTGCTGGCGGCGCTGGTGGCGATCCAGATGAAGCAGCTGTCCAAGCTCGACCCGCCCGACACCGTCGTCTTCTACACCTACCTGCTGTGGGTGCCGCTGTCGCTGGTGCCGGCGCTGTTCCAGTGGACCTGGCCCAGCCCCACGGTGTGGCTGTGGCTGATCGCCACCGGCGTGCTCGGCACGCTGGGCCAGTGGCTGTGGACCCGCGCCCTGCGTCTGGGCGAAGTATCGGCGCTGCAGCCGATCAGCTTCGTGCAGCTGCCGATCGTCGTGGTCTTCGGCTGGTGGCTGTTCGGCGAGGTCATCGACCTGTGGACACTGATCGGCGCGGCGATCGTGTTCGGGGCGAACGGCTATATCGCCCATCGCGAAGCGGTGCTGTCGCGCCGCGCCGCGACCCAGCGGCCGGCGCAGGCGGCCAAGCCCGGCGAATAAGCGGCTGCACCAGGACGACGCAGGCGCGGCGGCTGCGCTCAGCCGACCAGCAGGTCGCGGCCAGCGGCGCTCCGGAACAACGTCAGACGTCTTCCTTCGCGACCTCGCGCAGCTTGCCCTCGTGCAGCTCCATGACCCGGTCGAGCTTGCGCGCCAGGCGCCGGTCGTGGGTCACCAGCACCAGGCTGGTGTGCTGGGCGCGGTTGAGCTCGAGCATCAGCTCGAATACCGTCGCCGCGGTGCGCTCGTCGAGGTTGCCGGTCGGTTCGTCGCCCAGGACGCAGGCCGGCCCGTTGACCAGCGCCCGCGCTACGGCGGCGCGCTGGCGCTCGCCGCCCGACAGTTCGCCCGGCTTGTGCGCGAGGCGATGACCGAGGCCGACCGTCTCGAGCAGATCGCGCGAGCGTCTGGTCGCATCCGCATCGCTGGCGCCGTTGAGCAGCGCCGGCAGCATGACGTTCTCAAGCGCGGTGAACTCCGGCAGCAGGTGATGGAACTGGTAGACGAAGCCCAGCGACCGGTTGCGCAGCGTGCCGCGCGCGGCGTTCGAAAGCGCACTCATCTTCTGGCCGGACACGAACACCTCGCCCGCTGTCGGCGTGTCCAGCCCGCCCAGCAGATGCAGCAGCGTGCTCTTGCCGGCGCCGGACGCGCCGAGGATCGCGACGGTCTCGCCGGCGCGCACCGCGAAGTCGAGCCCGTCGAACACCGGCGTGTGCAGCTTGCCCTCGGCGTAGGTCTTGCCCAGACCCTCGGCCGCCAGCACCACGGTGTCCGGGGCGCCGGTGGTTGCGGCAGTCGTCATGTCACTCATAGCGCAGCGCCTCCGCCGGGGCCGTGCGCGCCGCGCGCAGCGCCGGATAGATGGTGGCGAGGAAGGCCATCAGCAGCGCGACGCTGGCGATCATCACCACGTCGCTGACCTGCAGGTCGATCGGCAGGCCGGTCACGTAATAGACGTCCTCGGGCATCAGCACGACGCCGAATGCGCCCTCGATCGCACGCAGGATGTGTTCGAGATTGAAGGTCAGCAACAGTCCGCCGGTGATGCCGAGGATGGTGCCGATGACGCCGATCATCGTGCCCTGCACCATGAACACCTGCATGACACCGCCGGGGGTGAGGCCCAGCGTGCGCAGGATCGCGATATCCGCCTGCTTGTCGGTCACCAGGCTCACCTGGGAAGCGACGAGGTTGAACGAGCCCATGACGATGATCAGCGACAGCAGGATGCCGATCATGGTTTTCTCGAGCTTGAGCGCGCGGAACATGTTGGCGTTCTCGATGCTCCAGTCGCTGACGCGGTACACGCCGCCCAGCCTGTGCACGAGATCGCGCGTGACCTGCTGGGCGCGATCCATGTCGTGCAGTTTCAGGCGCACGCCGGTCACCCCGTCGCCGATCCGCAGCAGGCGCTGGGCGTCGCTGAGATTGACCACCGCGAGCCGCCGGTCGAAATCCTGGTAACCCGCTTCGAAGATACCGCTGACGGTGAAGCGCTTGAGCTGCGGCACCGCGCCCATCGGCGTGACCTGGAAATCGGTGGTGACGATGACGCTGTCGCCGACCCCCACACCGAGCCACAGCGCGAGTTCGCGGCCGAGCACGATATTGAACGAGCCCGGCTGCAGGTCCTCGAGCTTGCCGATGACCATCGAGGTCGCCAGGTCCGAGACCTGCGCCTCGTCCTCGGGGACGATCGCGCGCACTGCGGCCGGCTCGTTGCGACGGCCGCGCAGCAATGCCTGGGTGTCGACATACGGTGCGGCGCCGGCGACGCGCGCATCCTCGCGCGCGACATCCACGGCGCGCTGCCAGTTCGACAGCGTGTCGCCGTCGGCGCTGATCGTCGCGTGCGCGACCATGCCGAGCATGCGGTCGCGGATTTCCTTCTGGAAACCGCTCATCACCGCAAGCGTGGTGATCAGCACGGTCACGCCGATGGCGATGCCGAGGATGGAGGCCAGAGAAATGAAGGAAATGAAGCCGTTGCGCCGTTTGGCCCGGAGATAACGCAGGCCGATGGCAGCGGGGATGGGTCTGAGCATGGACGTCCGTCTTGGGGGCCGCGGCACCCGCGGCGTCTCCACCGACGGATCCGCCCGCCCGGGGCGTCGCTATGGTGCCATCGAATCCGTTGCCGGTCGCGTGACGGTTGCGGGCGCGGCCAGACGGAGTTCACGTCGGGAACCCGGCGGCAGGGTGTCCGGCCACCAGATAAGACAGCGCGCGCGACCGCGCTCCTTCCAGCGCAGCACCGCGATGGGCCCACGCCACTCCAGCGCCAACGCATCGATGCGCGCGCCATCGAGATGGAAGTGGCCTGCGGAATCGATGACCAGCTCGCGTGGCGACTCGCGCCGCAGGCGGCGGATTCTCCAGAGAGTCGCGGCCAGCACCACAGGGGTTGCGAGTGCAGCGGCGGACGTCGACAACTCCGACAGCCACAGCGCGATGCAGGCGCAGACGCCGATCAACGCGATCAGACAGCCGAGCAGGCGCGATGGCAGCCACTGCAGCCGCAACGGCGCAGCTTCAGTCCGGCTGAAGCTGCCGGATCGACTGGACGAGGGTGTCGAGCTCTGCGTCATCTGGACGCTCATGGCCGAGGAACCACTTCCAGAGCCTATCGTCCTCGCAATCCAGCAGCCGTCGGAAAACATCCCGCTCGGCGTCGGTGGAGGTCGCCCAGCAGCGGTCGAGCCATCGCTCGAACAGCCGGTCAAGCTCGCGCATGCCGCGTCGGCTGCGCCATCGCAGGCGGCGCAGTTCGGTAGCGTCATCGTGGATCATGCGGATCTCCGTGTCGGGCACGTCGGGCGGACTGTGCCGATCATGCCCAGGCATGTGACCGATCTGCGAGGCAGCAACCCGCGTTGCCAGCGCCCGGTGGCCCACAGCCCGGGCGTACTCCCGGGCTGCGTTCCCGGTGCGCGAAACCCCGCTGCTTACGCGACACGACGAACGCGCGGTCGAGCAGACCGCGCTTTCCTGCCGGTTCGATCAGCCGCGGCGCGCCAGCATCAGCTGCTTGATCTCACCGATCGCCCTGGCGGGATTGAGACCCTTCGGGCAGGTCCGCGCGCAGTTCATGATGGTGTGGCAGCGGTAGAGCTTGAACGGATCCTCCAGATCGTCCAGGCGCGCACCGGTGTCCTCGTCGCGACTGTCGATGATCCAGCGATAGGCCTGGAGCAGCACGGCGGGACCGAGGTAACGCTCGCCATTCCACCAGTAGCTCGGGCAGCTGGTGCTGCAGCAGGCGCACAGGATGCACTCGTACAGGCCGTCGAGCTTGGCGCGATCTACCTTGGACTGCAGCCGCTCGCGATCCGGCGGCGGCGCGCTCTGGGTGCGGATCCAGGGCTGGATCGAGGCGTACTGCGCATAGAAGTGCGTCAGGTCCGGCACCAGATCCTTGACCACCTCCATGTGGGGCAGCGGATAGATCGGCACTTCCGCCTTCTTGCAGTCTTCGATCGCCCGCGTGCAGGCGAGCGTATTCGTGCCGTCGATGTTCATCGCGCAGGAACCGCAGATGCCTTCGCGGCACGAGCGCCGGAACGCCAGCGTCGGATCGATCTCGTTCTTGATCTTGATCAGCGCGTCGAGAACCATCGGGCCGCACTTGTCGAGATCGACCTCGTAGGTGTCGGTCGACGGATTGCGGCCGTCGTCGGGATTCCAGCGGTAGACCTTGAAGGTACGCGTGCGCGTCGCGCCGGTGGCCGGGAAGTGCCGGCCCTGCTGCACCTTGGAGTTCTTCGGGAGCGAAAATTCTGCCATGTCGGGTCCCCGGCTCAGTAAACGCGTGCTTTCGGCGGCACGACTTCGACTTCGTCGTCGAGCGTGTACATGTGCACCGGGCGGTAATCGATCTTCGTGTTGCCGGCATCATCGACCCAGCACAGCGTGTGCTTGTGCCAGTTCACGTCGTCGCGGTCCGGGAAGTCCTCGTGCGCATGCGCGCCGCGCGACTCCTTGCGGTTCTCGGCCGAGACGATGGTCACCAGCGCCTGGCCCAGCAGGTTCTGCAGCTCCAGGGTTTCCACCAGATCCGAGTTCCAGACCATCGAACGGTCGCTTACCCGGACATCGGCGAAGGACGCATGGATCTCGCGGATCTTGTCGACGCCCTCGGCCAGCGTCTTGCTGGTACGGAACACCGCCGCGTCGTTCTGCATGGTGCGCTGCATCTTGTCGCGGATCACCGCCGTCGGCGTGCCGCCGCTGGCGTGGCGCAGCGAATCGAGATTGGACAGCGCCTTGTCGCAGGCGTCCTTTGCCAGCGGCTTCTGCCGCGCGCTCGGCTTGATCGTCTCGGCGCAGCGGTTCGCGACCGCGCGGCCGAACACCACCAGATCGAGCAGCGAGTTCGAGCCGAGACGGTTGGCGCCATGCACCGACACGCAGGCGGCTTCGCCGATCGCATACAGGCCCGGCACCACCGCATCGGGGTTGCCATCCTTCAGCTGCACGACTTCGCCGTGGTAGTTGGTCGGGATGCCGCCCATGTTGTAGTGCACCGTCGGCAGCACCGGAATCGGCTGCTTCTCGACGTCCACGCCGGCGAAGATCCTCGCGCTCTCGGAAATACCCGGGAGCTTTTCGTGGATTTCCTTCGGGTCGAGGTGGGTCAGGTCGAGGTGGATGTGATCCTTGTGCTCGCCGACGCCGCGGCCTTCGCGGATCTCCATCGTCATCGAACGCGAGACCACGTCACGCGAGGCAAGATCCTTGGCGTTGGGCGCATAGCGCTCCATGAAGCGCTCGCCGTTGGCGTTGCGCAGGATGCCGCCCTCACCACGTACGCCCTCGGTGATCAGGCAACCCGCGCCGTAGATGCCGGTCGGATGGAACTGCACGAACTCCATGTCCTGCAGACCAAGGCCCGCGCGCAGCGCCATGCCGCCGCCGTCGCCGGTGCAGGTATGGGCGGATGTCGCGGAGAAGTAGGCGCGGCCGTAACCACCTGTCGCCAGCACCACGCCCTGGGCGCGGAACAGGTGCAACGTGCCCTCGGCCATGTCCAGCGCGAGCACGCCGCGGCAGGCGCCGTCCTCGTCCATGATCAGGTCGAGCGCGAAGTACTCGATGAAGA
The DNA here is from genome assembly GCF_003813845.1 of Luteimonas sp. 100069. Taxonomy (NCBI): domain Bacteria; kingdom Pseudomonadati; phylum Pseudomonadota; class Gammaproteobacteria; order Lysobacterales; family Lysobacteraceae; genus Luteimonas; species Luteimonas sp. 100069. The sequence goes on along the minus strand of NZ_RPFN01000003.1, from coordinate 158,361 downwards.
AGCGCGCGTCGTGCTTGAGCGACTGCTGGTAGAGCGTGTGCAGGATCGCGTGGCCGGTGCGGTCGGCGGCCGCGCACGTGCGCTGGGCGATGCCCTGGCCGTAGTGCGTGGTCATGCCGCCGAACGGGCGCTGGTAGATCTTGCCTTCCTCGGTACGCGAGAACGGCACGCCCTGGTGCTCGAGCTCGATGATCGCGGGGATCGCCTCGCGGCACATGTACTGGATGGCGTCCTGGTCGCCCAGCCAGTCGGAACCCTTGATCGTGTCGTAGAAGTGGAAGCGCCAGTCGTCCTCGCCCATGTTGCCGAGCGCAGCGGAAATGCCGCCCTGGGCCGCGACGGTGTGCGAGCGCGTCGGGAACACCTTGGTCAGGCACGCGGTCTGCAGGCCCTTGTGGGCCAGGCCGAAGGTCGCCCGCAGGCCGGCGCCGCCGGCGCCGACGACGATCATGTCGTAGTTGTGTTCGGTGATCTTGTAAGCGTTGGTCATGTGGTTCTCAGCCCAGCAGCGCGATGCGTGCGATCGCGTACAGCGATGCGAGCGCGCCAGCGGCGCAGGCAAAAGTGACGAGGAGCTGGAGGGTGATCTCCAGGCCGCGCTGGTGGATGTAATCCTCGATCACCACCTGCAGCCCGAGCTTGGAATGCCAGAACGTCGCGATGGCGAACAGCGCGAAGGTGATCGCGTTGAACGGCCGGGCGAGCACGGCCTGCACGGTGGCGAGATCGGCGCCCACCAGCGACACCAGGGTGCCGATGAACCAGGCGAACAGCGGGATCAGCGCCACCGAGGTCACCCGCAGCCACCAGAAGTGACCGGTACCGGTCTTGCCCGAGCCGAGGCCGCGGGCGCGGCCCACGGGGGTCCGGAAATCGCGCGGACGCACGACGTCATCCGGAGTCTTGGTTCCGCTCATGCACCACCCCGCAGCGCGACGAACCAGATCGCCGCCGTCAAGACGAAGGTCAACACGACCACGGCATAGCCGGAGCGGTAGACCTCAGGAAGTTCGAAGCCCCAGCCGATATCCCACAGCAGGTGACGGATACCGTTGAGCAGGTGATAGACCAGCGCCAGCGAAAATGCTGCCAGGGCGAACATGCCCAGCGGCGAGGCCAGAAGATCCGATGCGGAGGCATAGGCTTCGCCGCCACGGGCGACGGCCAACAGCCACCAGGCCAGACCGAAGGCGCCGACGGAGGCGACGATTCCGGTGACACGGTGCATCAGGGACATGACCGACGTGATCTGCAGGCGATAAAGCGTGCCGAGCATGAACGGTGACAGGGGACGGTTGCGGTTTGCCATCGCTGGCTACTCTCCTCGCTGGCGGCGTCTCGCCGCGTGGCTGGTGTTGCAGGACCGCTCGCCAGTCACGACGTGACGGATCAGAAATCGATACAACGACCGTTCTTTTCCCAGTCGCCATACCGCGTAGGCTCGAGGCCGTCACGGCCCCCGATTTCCTGCGCGGGCGGCAATGCCGGAACGGGCATTTCCGCAGGCACCGTCGACGGCGTCTGCGTCTCCTCGCCTATGATGTCGGGGTTGGTCATCCGTTCAATTTTAGTTGCCATACGCATGTCAGACAAGCCGCAATCCGGATCGGACGCCATGTGCGTGCTCCCCGACATTACTGTGTTGACGCTTTCGGGGCGTGACTGCATCGCATTCGCGCAAGCCCAATTCATGAGCGACGTGGCCGCACTGGTCGATGGACAGTGGCAGTGGAGCGGCTGGTTGACCCCCAAAGGACGCGTGATCGCGCTGTTTGCGGTGATCCGGCGCGGCCCGGAGCGGCTCGACCTGCTGGTGCTGGACGCCGACACAGCGGCAGTGGCGGCATCGCTGCAACGCTACGTCTTCCGTAGCAAGGTTTCGATGGAAGTCCGGAGTGATCTGCAGGTCGCGGGCCGCTTCGCGCCGCCCTCGTCCGCCCAAGGGGCCCTGAGCGCGCAATCGGGCGACATCCTCGAGCTGGACATGGGCACGGCCACGCATCCCAGGACCCTGGCACTGCAACCCCATGCCGCGCGAGCGACGCTGCAGCGGGAGATCCATGAGAGCTGGCGCGCTTACGACATCCGCCATGGGCTGCCACGCCTGGACGAGAGCCAGCGCGAACAATGGACACCGCAACAGCTGTCGCTGGAGCGACTGCACGCCTTCAGTGTGGCCAAGGGCTGCTATCCCGGCCAGGAGATCGTTGCACGCACGCACTTCCTGGGACAGGTGAAGCGCGGACTGGTGGCGCTGCGGGGCACGGGGGGCTCGCCAGGCGACGAGGTCACCAGCGCCGGACAGGGCCTGGGTCGCGTGGTCAGCACGGCGGCCGACACGCTGCTGGCGGTGCTGCCCCTCGAACGTGCGGACGCGCCGCTCGCGATCGGAGAGGTCGAGGTCCACGTGGTTCCGCTGCTGGACGGCCTCGGCCGCTGAGCCCGCGCTGCCGTCGTCAGGCGGCGACCTCCCCTTGCCCTGCTCGATCGCGATGGGACACCTGTGCCCGCGGTTGACGCCTTTGCCGCGCTGGCGCGAACGGTCCGCAGACCGGAGCAAGGAATGCCTGGGGACGTCTTGCACCCGGTTCGCCGTCGGCGACGTTCGGCGCGTCCGGGACCACGCGCCCGCTCGCTGCCTGCGCCAGCCGGCGCCTTGCAGCAATCCACGCCGCCATCCGCCGACATCCTGCCCCCGCGTTCGCCAGTGCTGATGCGGGCGCGGGACTGCGGGAAGTCCGCGCGGATCCTCAGATCAACGACGCGCCCGCGTCGACGATGTCGCTTTCGCAGGGGATCCCCAGGAGCGCGGCGCCGGCCAGCGGAGTGAATGTATCGGCGCCGACAACGCGGCGCAGCGGCCGGTCGCCGAGCCCGGCCTCGGTGATCGCGGTGACGATTCCCTCCCCCACCCCGGCGCTGCGCCGACCTTCGTCGACGACGATCACCCGGGCGCACTCGCGCACGTGACGCGCGATCTCGGCCTCGTTGAGCGGCAGCAGCCAGCGCAGATCGACCACGCGCACCTTCCAGCCATGCGCGGCCTCGATCGCACGCGCCGCGCGCAGGCTCATCGGCACGCCGTTGCCGAAGGTCAGCACGACCAGATCGCAGGCCTGGGGCGCGTACACGCGTGGCTCGCCGAACGCCATCGCCTCATCGGGTGGCGGATACGCGGTGAGCCAGCCGCCGTCGCCGGGCTCGTGCAGATCCTTGGTCATGTACAACGCGATCGGCTCGAGGTATGCGCAGACGCGACCGTCGACGACGGCGAGCGCCGCGAGCGTGCGCAGCATCGCCGCGGCATCGTCGCCGCGCGAGGGGCAACCGATCACCAGCCCCGGAATGTCGCGCAGCGCGGTGATCGAATTGTCGTTGTGGAAGTGGCCGCCGAAGCCACGCTGGTAGCCCAGCGAGGCGATGCGCATGACCATCGGATTGCGGTATTGGCCGTTGCTGAAGAACTGCAGGCTGGCCGCCTCGCCGCGGATCTGGTCACAGGCATTGTGGAAGTACGCGAGGTACTGGATCTCGGGGAACGCGAGCATGCCCATGTTGGCGTAACCCTGGGCGAGCCCGAGGATCACGGTCTCGTCGAGCAGGGTATTGAACACCCGTCGACCGCCGAAGGCTTTCTGCAGGCCCTTGGTCACCGTGTAGACGCCACCCTTGCGGGCGACGTCCTCCCCGAACAGCAGGGCCTGCGGGTACTTCGCGAAGAGATCATGCAGCGCCTGGTTGATCTGCACCGCCAGGTGGCGACGCGGCTGCGCTTCCGGCAATGCCTGCTCGCCGCCGAATGCCGCGATCCGCGCATCCGGTGATGCGGGCCGCGTCGCCTCGGCTGCCACGGCGGCAGGCGAATACGGCGCCAGCGGCGCGATGACGTCTGCCAGGGACGCAAGACGCGGCCGCCGGTCGGCGACTTCCGCCGCAGCCATACAGCGTGCACGCATCGCCTCGTACGCCTCCAGCAAGGTGTCCTTCGACCACAGCCCGGATTCGAGAGCGATCGCCGCCGACCGCAACAAGGGGTCTGCGGCCTCGACGGCGCACAGCTCTTCGAGCGGACGCCATTCGATCTCGAAGTCGGTGCCGGCGTGGCCCATGATGCGCGTGGTGCGCAGGTGCAGGAAGGTCGGCCGGCGCGTGCGCCGGCAGTGCTCGACGGCGCGTTTCACGTCGGCATAGCCGGTGGCCAGGTCCAGTCCGTCGGCGGCGAAATAGTCGAGGTCGGGGCGATGCGCGAAGTTCCGCGCGATCCAGCCATCGGGCGTCTTCACCGAGATGCCGATGCCGTTGTCCTCGCAGACGAACAGCACCGGCGCGGGCAGCTTCTGGTAGGCGGTCCAGGCGGCAGCGTTGAACGCGGTCTGCGCGGTCGCGTGGTTGCTCGATGCATCGCCGAACGAACACACGACGATGCTGTCCTCCGGCACCGGCAGTGCATGGCCGATGCGCCGCGCATGCTCGATCGCGATCGCGGTGCCGAGCGCCTTGGGCAGGTGCGAGGCGATGGTCGAGGTCTGCGGCAGCACCCACAGCGGCTTGCTGCCCCACACCTTGTGCCGCCCGCCGCTGGCCGGGTCGTCCTTGCTTGCGGCGAAGGACAGCGCCGAATCCATCACCGGGTCCATGCCCGGCAGCTTGCGGAAGCGCTCGGCCATGAAGCCGCCGCTGCGATAGTGCAGGAAGGCCGGGTCGGTATGGCGCGTCAGCCGCGCCACCATCGCATTGCCCTCGTGGCCGCTGGAACCGATGGTGTAGAAGACCTTGTTCTGCACGCGCAGCACGCGCGCCATCAGGTCGAGATGGCGGCTGATGAGCTGCGATTCGAACAGTTCGCGGAAGCCGCGCGCGTCCAGCGCGCTGCCCTCGACGATCGCCTCGCCGTCGGCGGGCTTCGCTTCGGGGCGCCCGGCCCAGGCCCGCACGAACTCCTGGAAGTTGACGTCGCAGATCTCGGCGCGGTTGAGGCCCTTCATGCGGGCCGGAATGGGGCTGGGAACGGTCGTGAACATGCAGTGCCTTCGCAGGGGCGGACCGCCTCGGCCCGCGGTAAGGGAAGCCGACTCAGTGCGATGCGGCGATCAGCGCCGCATGCTCCGGCGCGGGAGGCGGCATCGGCACGAAGCCGGGCGTGGCGCGCACACGGATCAGCCAGTCGCGCAGCGCCCGATACGCAGTCAGGTCGAAGCCGCCGTCCGCCGCCACGCCGGTATAGGCGAACAGCGCGATGTCGGCGATGCCGTAGTCGGCACCGGTGAACCAGGGATGCCGCGACAGGTGCCGCTCCATCACCGCCAGCGCCTGGTGGCCACGCTCGCGCAGCCGCGGCAGCTCGGCGCGACGCGGCGAATCCAGCGGCGTCCACCCGCAGATGAAGCGCGCCACCGCGATGTACGGCTCGTGGCTGTACTGCTCGAAGAACATCCACGACAGCGCCTGCGCGCGTGCCCAGGGATCGTCGGGCAGGAATGCGCTGCCTTCGGCGAGGTAGTGCAGAATCGCGTTCGACTCCACCAGCACCGAGCCGTCATCGCGCACCAGCAGTGGCACCTTGCCGTTCGGATTGAGCGCGAGATATTCGAGGGTGCGGGTCGCGCCGCGGCTGCTGTCGGTCTCGATCCAGCGATACGGCAGGGGCAACTGCTCCAGCAGCAGGCGCAGCTTGTGGCAGTTGCCCGACGGCGAATAGCCGTGGATTGTGTTCATGCGCGCCCTCCCCGGTTGCGGCGCCACTGCTGGCGCGATTGCCCCCACAGCTCGACCTCCACCCCGTCGACCGGCGGCGGCAGCAGGTACCCCTGGCGGAGCAGGCGCGAGCCCAGACGCTGCGCCACCTTCTTCGAGGCCAGGTTGGCCGGCGAGATGCAGTGGATGATCTCGTCCCACTCCAGCGTGTCGAAGGCCCAGTCGATCGCGGCGACCGCGGATTCGTGCGCGTAGCCCTGCCCCCAGGCGGCGGGGTGGAAGGCGAAGCCGATCTCGTTGCCCGGCCAGCCCTCCGGCCGCCATGGCCCGACCTGCCCGAGCCACTGCCCGCTCGACTTCTCCACCACGGAAAACATCGCGAAGCCCTGCAGCGCCCAGGCGCCCGGCATCTGCAGGAAGCGCCGCCAGGCGGCGCCCCGCGTCAGCTGGCCGCCGATGTGGCGGCTGGCCCCGGGATCGGCGAACAGTTCGGCGTACCGCTCGAAATCCTCGATGCGCGGCAGGCGCAGCACGAGGCGCTCGGTTTCGATCCTCGGACCCGGATCGGCCATGGCGACATCCCCCTCCCCTGCAGGCCGCCCGCACCGGTGCGAGCGGCGAAGATGGTCAGAAAGCGTTGATGCCGGTGAGCTCCCGCCCGACCACCAGCTGGTGCACCGTCTCGGTGCCCTCGTAGGTGATCACCGACTCGAGGTTGAGCGCGTGGCGGATCGGCGAGTGCTCGGTGGTGATGCCGGCACCGCCGAGCAGGTCGCGCGCCTCGCGCGCGATGTCGATGGCCATGCGGCAGTTGTTCCACTTGGCCAGCGAGACCTGGGTGGGCTGCATGTTACCGGCGTCCTTGAGACGGCCGAGCTGCAGCGACAGCAGCTGCGCGCCGGTGATGCGGCGGGCCCAGTCGGCCATCTTGATCTGCGCGCTCTGGGTGGCCGCGACCGGGCGGCCGAACAGGATGCGCTCCTTGGAGTAGTTCAGCGCCTCGTCCAGACAGGCGATGGCCGCGCCGATCGGCCCCCAGGTGATGCCGTAGCGGGCCTGGGTGAGGCAGCCCAGCGGTCCCTTCAGACCCTTGACGTTGGGCAGGCGGTTGGCCTCGGGCACGCGCACGCCGTCGAAGAACAGCGCGCTGGTCACCGATGCACGCAGGCTCATCTTCTGCTTGATCTCCTGCGCGGTGAAACCGGCGAAGTCCTTTTCGATCAGAAATCCCTGGATGCCATCCTCGGTCTGCGCCCAGACGATAGCGACGTGGGCCAGGTTGCCGTTGGTGATCCACATCTTGGAGCCGTTGATCACCCAGTCGTCGCCGTCGCGTTTCGCATGGGTCTTCATGTTCCCAGGGTCGGAGCCGCCGTGCGCCTCGGTCAGCCCGAAGCAGCCGATGACCTCGCCCGCAGCCATCTGCGGCAGCCACCTGCGGCGCTGTTCCTCGCTGCCGTAGGCGAAGATCGGATACATGCACAGGGAGGACTGCACGCTGGCGAAGCTGCGCAGCCCGGAATCGCCACGCTCGAGTTCCTGGCAGATCAGCCCGTAGCTCACGGCGTTCAGACCCGCGCAGCCGTAGGCCTCCGGCAGCGTCGCCCCCAGCAGACCGAGGCCAGCCATCTCGGGGATCAGTTCGACCGGGAAACGTGCCTGGTCGAAGCAGTCGCCGATGATCGGCAGCACCCGTTCGTCGGTGAAGCGGGCGACCGCGTCCTGCACGGCGCGCTCCTCATCCGAGAGCAGCGCGCGCACGTCGAACAGATCGTAGGGGTTCAGGGCCATGGCGGATCGTCTACAGAGGGTAGCGACCGATTGTATCGGCGCTCCCGATCGCGTGCCCGGTGTCCGCCGAGAGGCGGGACAAAGAAAAGGGCCGGCGTTCGCCGACCCTTCTGGATGCATGTCCGCCTGACTGGCAGACGACGCGGCCTACTGGCGAACGGTCTCGGTCTCGCTGTCGAGCGTGGCCGTCATGACGCGGCCATTGATGACCGGCAGGCGATCCTCCGGACGTTCGTCCATCCGCACGGTGCGCTCGGTGCCGTCATAGACGTAGGTGACGTCGTAACCGACCGTGCGCTGTTCGTCGCCGAGCAGGATGCGGTTGCCCGGCTTGGCGTCGGTACGCATGGAACCGGTGGTGCCGTCGGGATTGCGATAGCTCACGTTGTAGGCGACCACACGCGAGGACTGCGAGGAATCCTGGACCGTGCGGCACTGGCGATCCACGCGCTCGACCACCCGGCCGCCGACGTGGTTGCGATCGACGCGATTGCCGATGAAGCCACCGGCGGTCGCACCGGCCGCCGTGGCGAGCTTGCGGCCGTTACCGCCGCCGACCTGGTTGCCGACCAGACCACCGATCAGTGCACCGGCCACCGTGCCGCCGACATTGCCATCGCGCTCGGGGAGGCGTTCCTGCACCACCACGTCCTCGCAGACCTCGCGCGGCGCGCTGCTGGTCACCGTCTCGCGGATCGGCTCGCTGCCCAGGACCGTTGCGTAGAGCTGCCCGGTTTCGGTGATCGGGCGGACGTCCACCACATCGGCGAAGTCCAGCGTGTCGCGCGCCTGCGCCGCGGCATCGGTGCCACGCGCATCGTCATCTGCGGTCCCCGCGATAGGAGCCACCACCTCGCGGCTGTTGTGGTACGCGCCAACGGCGACGCCGCCAACGAGCAGTGACGCCAGTGCGATTGCGATCGTATTGCCTTTCATCGGCTCTCTCCTTAGACCACGCGGGCCTTTGTTCGTGGAGCCGATTGCACCACCCGAACGCTGAACAGGGCCCCGAACGCGTTACCCGGACCTGACGATCCGCTAAGAGGTGTCGTGCTAGCGTCGTCCAGCACCCCGCCCCAGCACGCGTTCGCCCGGAGGCTTCCATGCCGAATCCATTGTCTGTCCCGCTCGTCGCCTGGCTGTCGCGGCTGAGCTACCCCCGCCTCTTCATCGTGGCCGGCGTGCTGTTCTTCATCAATCTGCTCATCCCCGATCCGCTGCCGCTGATCGACGAGGTGCTGCTCGGGGTGGTGACGATGGTGCTGGCCAAACGCAAGCGTGCTCCAAAGCCCGACCGCAACGCGCCATCACCGCGACCGCCGATCGATGGCGAGGCGCGCAGGTCCTGAATGTCGGGATGCTGATCGACAGCCACTGCCACCTCGACGCGGGCGAGTTCGACCCGGACCGGCAGGACGTGATCGCGCGCGCGAGAACGGCGGGCGTAATGCATCAGGTGGTGCCGGCCACCCACGCGGCGGCGTGGCCAGACCAGCGCGATGTCTGCGCGAGCGCTCCCGGCCTGCATGCGGCCTACGGTCTGCATCCGACGTTTCTCGAGCATCACCAGCCAGAGCACCTGGAAGCACTCGGTACGTGGATCGAGCGCGAGCGCCCGGTGGCTGTCGGCGAATGCGGACTTGACCATTTCGTCGAGGGTCTGGACCGGGACACGCAGCGGCGTTACTTCGAGGGGCAGCTGCAGCTGGCGCATGCACACGACCTGCCGGTGATCGTGCATGCGCGCCACGCCGTGGAGGAGACGATCGCGCTGCTGCGGCGCTTCGACGGGCTGCACGGCGTCGTTCACAGCTTTGGCGGCAGCCCCGAGCAGGCGCAACAGCTGTGGAAAATCGGATTCATGATCGGTCTCGGCGGCCCACTGACCTACGATCGCGCCCGGCGCCTGCACCGCGTCGCGGCGGTGATCCCGATCGAGCAGTTGCTGCTCGAAACCGATGCGCCAGACCAGCCCGACAGTGACCACCGGGGCCAGCGCAACGAGCCTGCGCGGCTCATACGAGTGCGTGATGTGGTGGCGCAACTGCGTGGCATGAGCCCTGACGAGGTCGCCGCGCAGACGACGCGGAACGCCAAGGCGCTGTTCTCGATCGCCTGACCGTCAGGCGACGGCGGCCGCCGCCGGTTTGAGCAGCAACTCGAGCGCGCGGCCCACGGCCGCGAACGCGAAGGCGCCCGTAATGTGGGTCGCCGCGCCGAGCCCACCGCCACAGTCCAGATTCAAGGCCGCGTCGGGTCCAAGCTGGGGCCTGATTCCGCACACGCTCCCGTCCGCCTGCGGATACCGCACGTTCTCCAGCGAATAGATCGCGCTGACTCCGAAGTAGCGTTTGGGCGTCTTCGGAAAATTGAATTCCGCGCGAAGCTTCTTGCGGATCAGCGCGAGCATCGCGTCGTGCTCGGTGCGCGACAGGTCACGCACCCGCACCAGGGTCGGGTCGGTGCGCCCGCCCGCGGCGCCGACGGTGATCACCGGCAGCTTGCGGCGGCGACACCAGGCGATCAGCTCGACCTTGCTGCGGAAACTGTCACAGGCATCGATCACCAGATCGAAGCCCCCGCCCAGCATCTCCGCGAGGTTGCCTGGCGTCACGAAAGCCGGGACCGCATGCAGCTCGATGTCCGGGTTGATCGCGCGCACGCGCTCGGCCATGACCTCGGCCTTGTTGCGGCCGTAATTGCCTTCCAGCGCCGGCAGTTGCCGATTGGTGTTGGAGACGCAGATGTCGTCCGCATCGATCAGCGTCAGTGCGCCCACGCCACTGCGTGCCAGCGCCTCGGCGACCCACGAGCCGACGCCGCCGAGCCCCACGACGGCGACGTGGCACTGCAGCAGGCGCGTGACGCTGCCCTGACCGTAGAGCCGTTCGATACCGGAAAAGCGCGCGCGCGCGTTGTCGTCCATGTGCGCATTCTAACGGGCGATGGACCGGGGGACCGCGCGTCAACGTCCGCAGCGCGGCTGCCCGGAAGCCTGGGACATGCCCTCAGCTCCGCCCCTGAATCGACCTTTCTCCTGCCGACCCGGCGATCTCATAGGCTCGTGACTCGACCGGTCGCTGGAGCAGATCGACGAATCGACTGAACGGCCGCTTGCCCTCGCCGGCACTGTAATCCTTTCCAGTAAAGGGGTTGCCCCTGCATTCACATGCGCCTGCCTAGCGTGGGCAGCGTCGGGCTGTTGCCCGCCCACCTCGCAAACGCCTGCAGCCACGGAGAAGAGCCCCATGAAAACTGGTCTGATTGCCACCACCGTACTCGCCGCATCCGTCGCGCTCGCCGGCTGCGCCACCTCCCCCGGATATTCATCCGGTTATGGCAACAGCGGGTATGGCAACAGCGGCTATGGGCGCCCTGCCAACTGCTACGACTGTGGCACCGTGACCCGGATCGAAACGGTACGCGGAAACAGCAATCCCAATATCGCCGGCCCGTTGATCGGCGGCGTCGTGGGCGCGGTCGCTGCCAAGGAACTCGCACGTCGCAACACCGACAGCGAGGGCCGCCGCAACGTTGCGATCGGCGCAGGTGCGATTGGCGGCGCGGTCGCCGGCAATGCGATCCAGAACCGCACGGAGGGCGGCAACGTCTACAACGTGCATGTACGGATGCAGGATGGCCGCACCGCCGTGCTCACCCAGAGCGACGTCAGCGGCCTGCGCGAAGGCTCCAACGTCCGGGTGCAGAACGGCCAGGCCTTCGCCTACTGATTCGGGCGAACGCCCATGAAAAAACCCGGCGCGAGCCGGGTTTTTTCATGCTGCGGATCCAGGAAAGATCAGAGCGGTGTGACAGCGTCCGCCTGCAGCCCCTTCTGGCCCTGCACCACCTCGAACGAGACCTTCTGGCCTTCCTGCAGGGACTTGAAGCCCGTGCCCTGGATAGCGCGGAAATGCACGAAGACGTCTTCACCGCTTTCGCGACTGATGAAGCCGAAACCCTTCGCATCGTTGAACCACTTGACGGTACCGTTTTCGCGACCTGCCATGTTGCTTTCTCTCCCTGGAACGGTTCGATTGCTGATCGATGGAACGCCTGTCGAGGCGGCTGGTTGCAAGGAGAACACGGGTGCGACGATGCAGCGGACCGGGCGGGACGAGCCAACACGAACCTACTTCACGCAGGGTCACGAGTCACGGTGACCTTGACAAACACAGCGACCGCAAAGTACCCCGCTGATTATGAAAATGCAATCCGGGTTTACCCCTAATTCCCCGCCCCATACAGGCCCGTTCTCGCCCCTGCCCAAGGGGTCCCGGACATGGATCTGAATGCCCTGTTTTATGTGCTGGCCGCCCTGCTCGCGGCACTGGGCCTTGCAGGGGTGGTATTGCCCGCACTGCCCGGACTGCCGCTCCTGTTCGCCGGCATGGTGCTCGCCGCCTGGGCCGACGGCTTTGAACGCGTGGGCATGTGGTCGCTGATCACCCTCGGCGTACTGACCGCGGTCTCCTTCATCGTGGATTTCTGGGCCACCGCGGTCGGGGCCAAGCGTGTGGGCGCGAGCCGACTCGCGTTGCTCGGGACCATCCTGGGCACCTTCGTCGGGCTGTTCTTCGGACTGCCGGGCCTGTTCGCCGGACCCTTCGTTGGCGCGGTGATCGGCGAGCTCGTCAGCCGCCGCGACCTGCGGCCCGCTGGCCTGGGGCGGGCGACGCAGGTCGGAATCGGCACCTGGGTCGGCCTCGCCCTGGGTGTCGCGCTGAAACTCGCACTGGCGGTACTGATGCTGGGGGTATTCGCATTCGCCTGGTGGTGGTGAGTGCACTAAAGTGCGCCGCTCGCCCCAACGCGGTTTCCCGCCTATGTCCTGTGCCGTGCCCCGCGTCTACGCGGCGCTGCTGATTCCACTGCTGACGCTGTTGCTGGGCGCATGGCTTTGCGTCGCGGGCAATGCGCATGCGACGCCTGCGGCAACCGGCGCGCCCGCCGCGATCCCCATGGCCGCGGCGCCCGTGCTCCTCGTCGATGAGGTCGACGAGGCGGGCGTTCGCGGACGACTGGAAAAAGTGTTCGACGAAGCCGAGGGGCGCCTGCTGCGCCTGGCCGCCAGCCTGCCGCTGCTGGTGGCGGCCGGGATCATCGTGTTCCTGGCGGTCTGGCTGGGCGGCGTGCTTTCGCGTCACCTGCACTGGCTGCGGCTGGGCACGCGCAACCCCTACCTCGATGGTCTGATCCGCCGGGCGGTGCGGGCGGTGATCCTCATCGCCGGCATTCTCGTCGCACTGGACCTTCTCAACGCCACCGCCCTCGTCGGCGCGATGCTGGGATCGGCGGGCGTGCTCGGTCTCGCGCTCGGCTTCGCGTTCAAGGACATTGCCGAGAACTACATCGCGGGCATATTGCTGAGCCTGCGCCGGCCGTTCCAGCCTGGGGACATGGTCAGGATCGATACCTACGAGGGCAAGGTCGCCCTGCTGAGCGCACGGGCGATGACCCTGATCACGCTGGAAGGCAACGAATTGCGCCTGCCCAACGCCCTGGTGTTCAAGGCGGTCATCCTCAACTATTCCAGCAACCCCAAGCGACGCTTCGATTTCACCTTCAACCTCGATGCGAGCCAGTCGATCCGTCAGGCGCACCAGCTGGCGATGGCGGAAATTTCCAGCATCGACGGCGTGCTCGCCGAGCCCGCGCCTTCGTCCACCGTGGTCGAGTTCGGTGCGAACGGAATCGTCCTGCGGTTCTTCGCCTGGGTGGACCAGCGGCAGAGCGATGTGGGCAAGACGCGCGGCGAAGCGATCCGCCGTGTGAAGGGTGCTTTCTGGCGGAAGGGGATACAAGGACCCAGAACCACGACCCACGTCGTGCTGGCGAGGGAGGACACGCCCGCCGCGCCGGCATCCACCATCGACGAGCCAGCGACCAGCGCTGGTGTCGACGTGTCGGTCAACCGGGACATCGATCGCCAGCTCGCCGAAGTGCAGAGTACCGACGACCGCAACCTTCTCACGCTCAAGGGACTTCATTGATTATGCGATCCACCCCCCTGCTTCCTGCCGCCCTTCTCGCAGCGATGCCGTTCGCGCATGCACAGGAGCCCGCCGTCCCCAGCAGCGCGCCGAGCTCACCCGCCACGCTCGATGCCTGCGTGGCGATCGAGCAGGACGCGCAGCGCCTGGCCTGTTTCGATTCGATGACCGGTCGCCAGGCGCGCACGGCCGACCAGGCCGATACCGCGGCGGCCGTCGCACGCGAACTGCGCAGCAATCCGGCCGTCCGCGCCGATGCACTCGCCGAAGCCCCGGGTAACCACAACCTCTATGCACACGACGGCGTTGCCACGCTGACCGATGCGATCGCCAATGCCGGCCAGGGGTCGCTGCTCGACAGCCGCTGGGAACTCGCCAAGGACTCCAAGCTCGGCATCTTCAACCTGCGCGCCTACAAGCCCGTCTATCTGTTGCCGGTGTTCTGGTCGTCGAACGTCAACAACATGCCGTCCTCGCCCAACCCCGACAACACGGTCACCACGCCCCAGGTGCTCGACAGCGTGGAAACCAAGTTCCAGCTGAGCTTCAAGACCAAGGCGGTGGAGAACCTGTTCGGCAGCAACGGCGACATCTGGATGGGCTACACCCAGAGCTCGCGCTGGCAGACCTACAACGGCGACGAATCGCGCCCGTTCCGCGAGACCAACTACGAACCGGAAGTGCTGGCGGTGTTCCGGACCGGATACGGCCTGCCCGGCGGCTGGCGCGGCCGGATGGTCGGCGTGGGCATCAACCACCAGTCCAATGGTCGTGGGGATCCTCTCTCGCGCAGCTGGAACCGGGTGATGTTCAACGTGGGCTTCGACCGCGAGAACTGGGCGCTGATGGTCCGTCCGTGGGTGCGCATTTCCGACGGCAACGAAGACGACAATCCGGACATCTCGGAGTACATGGGCCGCGGCGACATGACGCTGACCCATGTCCGCAACGGCCACGAATTCTCGCTGATGGGCCGCCACACGCTGCGCGGCGGCGACCGCTCCCGCGGCGCGGCGCAGTTCGACTGGGGCTTTCCGATCCACCGCAACTTCCGCGGGCACCTGCAGGTGTTCAGCGGCTACGGCGAGAGCCTGATCGACTACAACCACAAGGCGACCTACGTCGGCCTGGGCATCTCCCTGCTGGAGTGGTTCTGACGCCTGCGCCGCTGCAACCGCTGGATACGACAACGGCGCCCTCGGGCGCCGTTGTTCGGTGAACTGAGCCGCTTCAGGCCACCTCGACCACCGGGATGCCACCGATGCGTGCCTTCCACTCGCGCGGTCCGGTTTCGTGCACGGACGTGCCGGCCGAATCGACCGCCACGGTCACCGGCATGTCCTGCACCTCGAACTCGTAGATCGCCTCCATGCCGAGATCCTCGAATGCGAGCACCCGCGCCGCCTTGATCGCCTTGGACACCAGGTACGCCGAGCCGCCGACGGCCATCAGGTAGACCGACCTGTGCTTGCGGATCGCGTCGATCGCAGTAGGACCGCGCTCGGCCTTGCCGACCATGCCCAGCAGGCCGGTCTGGGCCAGCACCTGCTCGGTGAACTTGTCCATGCGCGTGGCGGTGGTCGGACCGGCCGGACCGACGACCTCGTCGCGCACCGGGTCGACCGGTCCGACGTAATAGATGAAGCGTCCCCCCAGGTCGACCGGCAGCGTCTCGCCGCGATCGAGCATCTCGACCATGCGCTTGTGCGCGGCGTCACGGCCGGTCAGCAGCTTTCCGCTGAGCAGCAGCACCTCGCCCGGCTTGAAGCTCGTGACCTCTTCGGCCGTGATCGTGTCCAGGTCGACGCGGCGCGCGCCGGTCGGGCTGTAGGTCAGCTCCGGCCAGTCGGCGAGCGACGGCGGTTCGAGCATCACCGGGCCGCTGCCATCGAGGGTGAAATGCGCATGCCGCGTGGCCGCACAGTTCGGGATCATCGCCACCGGCAGGTTGGCTGCATGGGTCGGGAAATCCTTGACCTTGATGTCGAGCACGGTGGTCAGGCCGCCGAGGCCCTGGGCGCCGATGCCCAGCGCGTTGACCTTGTCGAAGAGTTCGAGCCGCAGCTCCTCGGCGCGGTTCGAGGCGCCACGGGCTTTCAGATCGACGATGTCGATCGGCTCCATCAGCGATTCCTTGGCCAGCAGCATCGCCTTCTCCGCGGTGCCGCCGATGCCGATGCCGAGCATGCCCGGCGGGCACCAGCCGGCGCCCATCGTCGGCACGGTCCGGAGAACCCAGTCGACGATGGAGTCGGAGGGGTTGAGCATCGCGAACTTCGACTTCGCTTCCGACCCGCCGCCCTTGGCGGCGACGATCACGTCGACCTTGTTGCCCGGCACGATCTTGACGTTGACCACGCCCGGCGTGTTGTCCTTCGTATTGATGCGCTTGCCGGCCGGATCGGCCAGCACCGAGGCGCGCAGCTTGTTGTCGGGATGGCGGTACGCGCGGCGCACGCCCTCATGGACCATGTCCTCGACGCCCATCGTCGCGTCGTCCCAGCGCACCGACATGCCGATCTCGAGGAACACGGTGACGATGCCGGTGTCCTGGCAGATCGGCCGATGGCCTTCGGCGCACATCCGCGAATTGATCAGGATCTGCGCGATCGCATCCTTGGCCGCCGGCGATTCCTCGCGCTCGTAGGCCGCGGTCAGATTCCGGATGTAGTCGACCGGATGGTAGTAACTGATGTACTGCAGGGCATCGGCGATCGACTGGATGAAGTCCTCCTGACGGATGGACACGGGCGTCGACGACACCGGGGAGGCAGGAAGGCTGGCGGTCACGGCTGGCTCGAAGGCGGGCGGAAAACCCGCCCATTCTAGGCCATCGGCCCGGACCGGGCCCTCGGCCGGGCGTCGCGACGCGCACAATGGCCCCATGGACACCCTCGTGCTCGCACTCGATTTCGTCGGCACCTTCGTCTTCGCGCTCAGCGGCGCGATGCTCGGCGTGCGCCGGCGGCTGGACCTGTTCGGCGTGCTGGTGGTGGCATTCGCCGCGGCGACCGCGGGCGGCATGACCCGCGACGTGCTGATCGGGGCGACCCCGGTCGCCGTGCTCAGCGACTGGCGCTATCCGGCAATCACGCTCGCGGCCGGCCTGATCGCCTTCGCCTGGGCGCCGGCGATCGAGCGGCTGCAGCAACCGGTCCGCTTGTTCGATGCGATGGGACTTGCCCTGTTCGCGGTTGTCGGCACGCAGAAGGCGCTGGATTTCGGCATCCCGCCGCCGATGGCGGCCGGGCTCGGCATGCTGACCGGAATCGGCGGCGGCATCGCGCGCGACGTGCTGCTGGCGCAGGTGCCCCTGGTCCTGCGCGCCGAGCTCTATGCCGTCGCGGCGCTTGCCGGCGCGGCGCTCGTCGCCACAGGCCACTGGCTGCACTGGCCGCCCCTGCCCTGCGCCATTGGCGGTGCGCTGCTGTGCTTCGGCCTGCGGATGATGGCGCTGCGCTTCGGTTGGCACCTGCCGGTTGCGCTGCAGTCCCGTGACGGCGAGCCGCCCGAGTCGATGCGCTGACGCCCTTGTCGCGCGCTTGCTCCTGATCCGCCTACGCTATTCCCGATGTCCATACCTGCCCCCTCGCGCGCCGGCGCCAGCACCCGAAACCCCAGCCTGCGCGAGCGCTTCGCCGCGATGCGCAACCTGCGGCCGTTCCTCCGACTGATCTGGCAGACCAGTCCGGGCCTGACCCTGACCAGCCTCGGCCTGCGCCTGGTGCGCGCCTTCCTGCCGGTGGTGATGCTCTATATCGGCAAGCTGATCATCGACGAGGCGATCCGCCTGGGTGGCGCCGGCGTGGCTTTCGACGATCTGGCTGCCGCCTGGCGCGGCGGCGCGCTCGATCATCTGGCCCGGCTGCTGGCCCTGGAATTCGCGCTGGCGATCGGCTCGGACCTGCTCGGCCGGATGGTCAGCTATGCCGACAACCTGCTGTCGGAACTGTTCACCAACGCGACCAGCGTGCGCCTGATGGAGCACGCCGCGACGCTGGACCTTGAGGACTTCGAGGATCCGGATCTTCAGGACAAGCTCGACCGCGCGCGGCGCCAGACGATGGGCCGCATGAACCTCATGGGGCAGCTGTTCGGCCAGGTGCAGGACGCGATCACCGTGGTGAGCTTCGCGGTCGGGCTGGTGGTGTATGCGCCGTGGCTGATCGCGCTGCTGGCGATCGCGCTGATACCGGCCTTTGTCGGCGAGTCGCACTTCAATGCGCTGGGTTATTCGCTCAACTTCCAGTGGACGCCGGAACGCCGCCAGCTCGAATACGTGCGCCAGACCGGCGCGAGCCTGGAGACGGCGAAAGAGGTCAAGATCTTCGGCCTGCACCGGTTCCTGATCGACCGCTACCGCACGCTCGCCGACGGCTTCTTTCGCGCCAACCGCTCGCTGGCGCGCAGGCGCGCGATCTGGGGCACCCTGCTCGCCGCGCTGGGCACGCTGGGCTACTACGTCGCCTATGCCTACATCGCCTGGCGCACGGTGCGCGGCGATTTCACCATTGGCGACCTGACCTTCCTGGCCGGCAGCTTCCGCCGCCTGCGCCAGCTGCTCGAAAGCCTGCTGGTCGGGTTTTCGCAGGTGGCCGGCCAGGCGCTGTATCTCGACGATCTGTTCTCGTTCTTCGCGATCGAGCCGGAGATCCGCTCCCCCGGGAATCCGGTCGCCTTCCCGCAGCCGATCCGCGAGGGCTTCGTGTTCGAGAACGTGGGCTTCCGCTATCCGGGTGCGGAGCGCTGGGCGGTGCGGCATCTCGACTTCACCCTGCGCGCCGGCGAAGTGCTGGCGCTGGTCGGCGAGAACGGCGCCGGCAAGACCACCCTGGTCAAGCTGCTGGCGCGGCTCTACGACCCGGACGAGGGCCGCATCCTGCTCGACGGCCGGGACCTGCGCGACTACGACCTCGACGCGCTGCGCGCCAACACCGGCGTGATCTTCCAGGACTTCGTGCGCTACCACCTGACCGCCGGCGAGAACATCGGCGTGGGCCGGGTGGAGGCGATGGACGACCAGGCCCGGATCGAGGACGCCGCGCGCCGGTCCATGGCCGATGAGCTGATCGCCGGCCTGCCCGACGGGTATGATCAGCTCATCGGCCGGCGGTTCAAGACCGGCGTCGACCTGTCGGGCGGGCAGTGGCAGAAGATCGCCATTGCCCGCGCCTACATGCGCGAGGCGCAGGTGATGATCCTCGACGAACCCACCGCCGCGCTCGATGCGCGCAGCGAGTACGAGGTATTCCGCCGATTCAAGGAACTCTCCGAGCAGCGCACCGCGATCCTGATCTCGCACCGGTTCTCCAGCGTGCGCATGGCCGATCGCATCCTGGTGCTGGAACAGGGCCGGATCGAGGCCAGCGGCACCCATGCCGAGTTGATGGCGCAGGGTGGCCGATACGCGGAACTGTTCGAGCTGCAGGCGGCAGGCTACCGCTAGATGTCTCCTGCGCTGCCGGCGCCGCCTGCCGTGGCGTCCGCCCACCGGAGGGCGGCAAGATTCGCCGGCAGCAATGACGCGTCCGAGCGCGACCCGTGAGGGGGCGTTGACGCTGCGCTGCGTAGGCTGCCGGCAACGAAAGGAGTGTCCGATGTCCGATACCACCCGCGCACTCGCGCGCCATGCGCAGATTCTGCGTTTTCTGATGAAGTACCGTAGCGCGGGCGTGTTGTCCGGATTCGAGCTGGACCCGGTCGGCACCGAGACACCGGTCGATTCACCCGACGGCAAACCCGAAGCCTTTGTCGACGATCTCGAGGCGCTGGGCCCGACCTTCATCAAGATCGGCCAGGCCCTGTCGACGCGGCCCGACATGGTGCCGCCCGCCTATCTCGCCGCGCTCGAGCGCATGCAGGACAACGTCGCCCCGCTGCCGTTCCACGTGATCCACGACGCGGTCGAGGAGGCACTGGGCGTACGCATCAGCAAGATCTTCGACAGCTTCGATGAGACGCCCCTGGGCAGCGCTTCGCTGGCCCAGGTTCACCGCGCCACACTGCGCGATGGGCGGAAAGTCGCGGTCAAGGTGCAGCGACCGGGCATCGCCGAACAGATCCGCGACGACCTCGAGACCCTCGCCCGGCTGGCCGGCGGCGTCGACCGGATCACCGACATCGGACGGCGCGTGCACTTCGCCGACTGGGTGCATGAATTCCGCCGCACGCTGCTCGCCGAACTCGACTACCGCATCGAAGCGGAGAACCTCGACCGCTTCGACGCGCACTTCGTGGCCTATCCGGCCCTGTTCGTGCCACGTCCGCTCTGGGATCTCACCCGCGCGCGGGTGCTGACGATGGAACTCGTCGAGGGCACGAAGGTCACCGACATTTCCGGCCTGCAGCGCACCGAGCGCGACATGGCTCCGCTGGCGACCGCGCTGCTGCACGGCTACCTGGACCAGGTGTTCGTGCACGGCGAGATCCATGCCGATCCGCATCCGGGCAACCTGCTGCTGACCCGCGACGGGCGGCTGGCGCTGTTCGACCTGGGGATGGTGGCGCACGTACCGCCGCGCACCCGCGAGCGCCTCCTCAGGCTGCTGTTCGCCGCGGTGGACGGGCGCGGCGAACAGGTGGCCGCCGAAGGCATCGCGATGGGCACCCGGCTGGAGGATTTCGACGAGGCCCGCTACTACCGCGACGTCGGCCAGCTGGTCGCGCGCTACGCCGCGCAGTCGGGCGCGAATGGCCAGACCGAAGGCCGCTTGATGCTCGATCTGGTGCGCCTGGCCACCGCCTGCGGGCTGCGCACGGCGCCGGAGATGAGCCTGCTCGGCAAGACCCTGCTGCACCTGGAATCGGTGGTGCAGGCGCTCGATCCCGAGCTCGACATGAAACGCGTGGTCGAGGCCCACCTCAACGACATGATGCGCCAGCGCCTGCGCAAGTCGCTCTCGCCGACCAACCTCGCCAGCGAACTCATGGACATGCAGGAGCTGGTCCGCGACGCGCCGCGCAAGCTGTCCAACGTGCTGTCGCTGCTGTCGGAGAACCGCCTGCGCGTGCGCCTCACCGGGCTCGAGGAATCGCACCTCTTCGACAGCATGCACAAGATCGCCAACCGCATCGCGGCCGGCATCGTGACCGCCGCACTGATCGTCGCCTCGGCAATGATGATGGACAATCCCGACGGGCCCCGGCTGCTCGGCTATCCGACGATCGCGCTGCTGCTGTTCCTGACCGGCGCCGGGCTCGGCATCGCCATCGTGCTCAGCGCCCTGCTCGGCGACAAACGGCCCAGGCCCGACGAGGAACGCGGGCCGAACTGAGCGGCGGAGGCGTCCGCACCAGCGATGAGAACGGGTCTCATCGCTGGTATCATGGACGGCTTCCCGCGTCGTCTTGCCCCCGCCTATGTCCGCCGCCTATGGCACCGAAACGGTGCTGGACGTCCGTCATTGGACGGACGCCTACTTCAGCTTCACCACCACCCGTGACGATGGCTTCCGCTTCGAGAACGGCCAGTTCGTGATGATCGGGCTGGAGACCGAGGCAAGGCCCATCCTGCGCGCGTACTCGATCGCCAGCGCGAACTGGGAAGAGCAGCTCGAGTTCTTCAGCATCAAGGTCGACAACGGCCCGCTGACCTCGCGCCTGCAGCACATCAAGCCGGGCGACCGGGTGCTGGTCGGCCGCAAGCCCACCGGCACGCTGCTGATCCACGATCTGCATCCCGGGCGCAACCTCTATCTTCTGGGGACCGGCACGGGCTTCGCGCCGTGGCTGTCCATCATCAAGGATCCCGAGACCTACGAGCGCTTCGACAAGGTCATCGTCACCCACGGCGTGCGTACCGCCCAGGATCTGGCCTACCGCGACTACATCGTCCGCGAGCTGCCGCAGCACGAGTTCCTCGGCGAACAGATGAGCAGGCAGCTGCTGTATTACCCGGCAGTGAGCCGCGAAGCATTCACCTTCGAAGGTCGCGACCACCGCGGGCGCCTGACCGACCTGCTCGACAGTGGGCGGATCGCGTCGGACCTCGGTCTGCCGCCGCTGGATCCCGAGCACGACCGGGCGATGATCTGCGGCAGTCCGCAGATGCTCGCCGACTTCCGCCGCCTGCTGGATGCGCGCGGCTTCGAGGCCGCCCCGCGCATCGGCACACCCGGCCAGTACGTGTTCGAACGCGCGTTCGTGGAGAAGTAAGCCGCCGCGGCAGTACACTTCGCGGGACATCCACTGGAGGGGCGCATGAAGATCCTGGTTACCGTCGACGGCAGCGACATCAGTTCGCGCGCCCTCAAGTTCGCACTCAAACTCGCCAAGCAGACGGCCACCGCGAGCATCGCCGTGCTGCATGTGGACGCGCCGGTGTTCCCGGGCGTGGAACGTCGCATCGGCAAGGAAGCGGTGGAGAGCTATCACGCCGACAATCACGAGCACGCCTTCAAGGCCGCGCGCAAGGCGGTCGGCCGCTCGCAGGTGACCATCGAGGAAATCCGCGCGGTCGGCGACATCGCCGAGACCATCCTTGCGGTGGCGGCCAAGCGCAAGGTGGACCTGCTGGTGATGGGCTCGCACGGCCGCGGCGCCGTGACCGGCGTGCTGCTGGGCTCGGTCTCGAGCAAGGTCATCGCCCAGACCGCCATTCCGGTGACGATCGTCCGCTGAGGACGTCGCCGCCCGGCGATCCTTCAGCCCAGCGCCGCCTCGATCGGGCGGCGTAGCGTCTCGGGCCTGACGGCAGGTGCGTAGCGTCCGACCACCTGGCCATCGCGGCCCACCAGGAACTTGGTGAAATTCCACTTGATCGCGCGCGTGCCCAGCACGCCGCGCTTCTGCGCCTGCAGCCAGGTCCACAGCGGATGCGCATTCGCGCCGTTGACATCGACCTTGGCGAACATCGGAAAGTCGACCGCATAGTTGAGTGCGCAGAAGTCGCGGATATCCTCCGGGCTGCCCGGCTCCTGGTGGCCGAACTGGTCGCAGGGAAACCCCAGCACCACGAGTCCGCGGTCACGATAGTCGTGCCACAGCGTCTGCAGGCCGGCATATTGCGGCGTGAAGCCGCATCTGGATGCCACGTTGACGATCAGCAGCACGCGGTCGGCATAGTCGGACAGCGGCTGCGGGGTGCCGTCGAGGGAAACGGCCTGGAAATCGAACGCACTGGTCATCGGTATGTCCTGATCGGGACCGGCAGTCTGCCGCCGCTGCAATCGCGAATGCATCAACCGCTGACGAAACGCTCGCATTCGTCGCGCAAGTCATTGATTGTTGGTCCATCCACGGGCCCGACTTCCGGCACGGGTCGGCGCTGCCGGGATGGACTAGCCTAGGGAGTCCTGTCACCGGAGAGTCTCCTTGCTGAAGCACCCGCTTGCCGCCGCCCTGTGCGCCGCCCTTGCCGTGTCCGCGCTGCCCGTGTTCGCACAGGCCACCGGCACCGCCAACGCCCAGTCCACAACGAGTGCCCAGCAGCCGGTCGACAATCCGCTGTTCGTGCAGAGCACGCTGGACCTGCGCTACCCGCATTTCGACAAGATCCAGGACGCGCATTTCGCACCGGCGTTCGACGCCGGCATGGCCGCGCATCTCCGCGAAGTCGAGGCCATCACCGGCAATCCCGAGGCGCCGACGTTCGAGAACACCATCATCGCGCTGGAGCAGGCGGGCGAACTGCTGTCGCGCGCCCGGGGGATCTTCGGCAGTCTCAACGGCACCGACACGAACGACACGCGCAAGAAGATCGACGCCGAGTACGCGCCCAAGTTCGCCGCGCACCGTGACGCGGTCATGCTCAATCCCAAGCTGTTCGCCCGTGTCGACACGCTCCGCAAGAATGTCGATTCGCTGGGTCTTGACGCCGAAGGCAAGCGCCTGGTCGAGCGTTACCACACCATGTTCGTGCGCGCCGGCGCGAACCTGACGGAGGCCCAGAAGAACGAGATGCGCCGCATCAACGCCGAGTCGGCGAAGCTGGGCACCACCTTCAGCCAGAACGTGCTCGCCGAAGTCAACGATTCGGCCGTGGTCGTCGACACGCTCGAGGAACTCGATGGCCTGAGCGATGCGCAGATCGCCGCAGCCGCCGCTGAAGCGAAGGCCCGTGGCCACGAGGGCAAGTACGTCATCACCCTGCTCAACACGACCGGCCAGCCGGTGCTGCCCCAGGTCAACAACCGCGCACTGCGCGAGCGCATCCACACCGCGTCGGTCAACCGCGGCGGTCGTGGCAACCAGTACGACAACACCGGGGTCATCGCCCAGACCCTCAAGCTGCGCGCCGAGCGCGCGAACCTGATGGGCTATCCCAACCAGGCTGCCTTCATCCTCGAGGATTCCACTGCAGGCACCGTCCAGGCAGTCAACGACATGCTCGGCCAGCTGGCACCGGCAGCGGTCGCCAACGCGAAGCTCGAAGCCGCCGAACTGCAGGCGATGATCGACCGCGAGCAGGCTGCCAAGGGCGAGCCGAGCTTCCAGCTCGAGCCCTGGGACTGGGCCTACTATTCGGAGAAGGTGCGCCAGGACAAGTACAGCTTCGACGATGCGCAGATCAAGCCGTACTTCGAGATGAAGAACGTGCTGGAGAACGGCGTGTTCTTCGCCGCGAACAAGTTCTACGGCCTGAGCTTCAAGGAACGCACCGACCTGCCGAAGTACCACCCCGACACCTGGACCTACGACGTCTTCAATGAAGACGGCAGCCAGCTGGCGATCTTCATCTTCGACCCCTACGCGCGTGCATCGAAGCGCGGCGGCGCCTGGATGAACTCGTACGTCTCGCAGTCGGAGCTCGATGGCACCCTGACGGTCACGGCCAACCACCAGAACATCCCCAAGCCGCAGGGTGGCCAGCCGACGCTGCTGACCTGGGACGAAGTGACCACGATGTTCCATGAGTTCGGCCACTCCCTGCACGGCATGTTCTCGGACGTGAAGTACCCCCTCTTCAGCGGCACGAGCGTGCCGCGCGACTTCGTCGAGTTCCCGTCGCAGGTCAACGAGATGTGGGCCGACTGGCCGGAAATCCTCGCCAACTACGCCAAGCACTATCAGACCGGCGCGCCGATGCCGGCCGAGCTGATCGAGCGCGTGCAGGCGGCGGCGAAGTTCAACCAGGGCTTCGCGACCACCGAGTACCTGGGCGCCGCAATGCTCGACCAGTACCTGCACCAGCTGCCGGCCGACCAGCTGCCGTCCGGCGACCAGGTCCTGGCGACCGAGGCCGCTGCGCTCAAGGCCGCCGGCCTGGATTACGCGCCGGTACCGCCGCGTTACCGCACGACGTACTTCAACCACATCAACGGCGGCTATGCGGCCGGCTATTACGCCTACATCTGGTCCGAAGTCCTGGATGCGAACACCGTGCAGTGGATCGAGCAGAACGGCGGCCTGACCCGTGCGAACGGTGACCGGCTGCGCAGCACCCTGCTCTCGCGCGGCGGTAGCAAGGACGCCAAGCAGCTGTTCGTCGACTTCACCGGTCACGAGCCGAAGATCGAACCCCTGCTGATCAAGCGCGGCCTCGCGCCCGATCCGAAGGTCGCGACGAACTGACTTCGACGCTCAGTTCTGAACGCCCGGCCCTTGTGCCGGGCGTTTTTTTGTTGGCCCCCATGGACCTGGCGTACCCGGCTTGCCGCCCTCATGACGTCAGCGCCGGCCGCCGGATCGAGGGCGCATGGCGACGGCGCCCCCTCGGGCAGCCGCCGTCTCCCGCGCAACTTCCGTTCGTCGCCAGCGGCGGCACGCTAGCATGACCGCATGTCCGCAACCGCCCTCGACACCACCAACGCCTCCACCCGGCTCCGCGACTGGCTGTCCGGGTTTCAACGGATCTTCGTGTTGACGGGCGCCGGCATCAGCACCGGCTCGGGCATCCCCGACTACCGGGACGCCAGCGGCGCATGGAAGCGCGCGGCGCCGGTGACGTGGCAGGCCTTCACCGGCGAACCGGCGATCTACCGGCGTTACTGGGCGCGCAGTGTCATCGGCTGGCCGAAATTCTCGGCGGCGCGTCCCAACGAGGCCCACCACGCCCTCGCTGCGCTTGAACGCGACGGACACCTCAGCGCCCTGCTCACCCAGAACGTCGACGGCCTGCACCAGCGCGCAGGCAGCCAGCGGGTCATCGACCTGCATGGCCGTCTCGACCAGGTGACCTGCCTCGGCTGCGGGCAGCGACAGCCCCGCGCCGACCTGCAGCCGCGACTGCTGGCCGACAATCCCGGCTGGCAGCCGGGCGCTGCGGCCATGGCCCCGGATGGCGACGCCGACATCGACCGCGATGCCGAGACGGCCTTCGTGCCACCGCATTGCCTGGCCTGCGGTGGCCTGCTGAAACCTGACGTGGTGTTTTTCGGCGAGAACGTGCCGCGCTCGCGCGTATCCGAGGCCCAGGCATCGCTCGATGCGAGCGACGCGATGCTCGTGGTCGGCTCGTCGCTGATGGTCTATTCGGGTTTCCGCTTCGCCACGATGGCCGCCAAGGCCGGCCTGCCGCTGGCGATACTCACCCGCGGAACGACCCGGGCCGATGCGCTCGCCACCCTGAAAATCGACGCTGAAATCGGCGCGACTCTGGGGGCGCTCACGCGCTGATCTCAGCTCTGGGCGAACAGCCCGCGATAGGCGGGCGCCACGTGCGGCAGCAGGACTGCAGCGGGGACTTCGACGGTCTGCACCCCATCGGAGTACGGGCCCACCTGGTAGGGCGGAAACACGAAGCGCAGGCCCGAGAGCTTGCCGCCGGGGCCCGGCACCGGCTCGAACTGCTGGTAGTTCGCGACATCCGGGGCGGAGCCTTCATCGATCATCTTGCCGGCCGAGCGCATCAGCCGGCTGCGCTCGTCGGGCGGCAGTTCGTCGGCATCGATGCGCTGGGAAAGCGCAGCATGCAGTTGCTCGCGCACGTAGGCGGAGATGACGCGCCAGTCTTCCTCGCCCGGCACGAGCTCTTCGGCCGTGAGCAGTTTCTGCTCGGGCACCAGCCAGACGAACCGTTCGATCAGGGGGTTGTCGTGCGCGCCGCCGGTGTAGCTGCTGCCATCGGCTGCGATGGCGAGCATGTCGGGGGTGTCGAGCAGCGTGGTGAAACTGAGCGACAGGTCGTACATCGTGCCCGGCTGCAGCGTCGCGCCGCCGACAGCCTCCATCAGCTCCTCGCGCGCCGCCTGCGCGTACGCATGCAGCACCGCGGCGAGACCCGGGTACTTGTTCGCCTCGGGCGGATAGCTGATACCGACGATGAAACTGGAGTCCATCTCGACAACGTCCTGCAACTCGCCCGGCGTCTCGACGAGCGGCTGCACCCCATCGGCCGAGGGCTGGTCGCCCCCCGAAGCCGGCTGTGCAGGCGCGGCCGTGTCGCGCTGACAGGCGGACAGTGCGAGGGCAAGCAATGTGAGGCAGAACAGTGAGCGGCCCGGTGCGCGCATTGGAGATCCAGAGGACGATACAGAACGAAAAACTAACTTGGCTGTCGTGGGATTCCCGTGATGGGAAGGGCCGGTTCGGACACATGAAAAAAAGCCCCGGACGTTTCCGTCCGGGGCTCGGTGACGCGGAAGGCGGGACGCTTAGACGGCCTGCACTTCGTCAGCCTGCAGGCCCTTCTGGCCCTGGACGACCTTGAAGCTCACCTTCTGGCCTTCCTGCAGCGACTTGAAGCCGGTGCCCTGGATCGAACGGAAATGGACGAACAGGTCCTGTCCGCTTTCCGGGGTGATGAAGCCGAAGCCCTTGGCGTCGTTGAACCACTTGACGGTACCCGTCTGACGATCCGACATGTTGTTACTCCTTGAAGCAGCGTTTATTGGGAACACGGCACCCATGGACACTTGGGTCTGGATGCCGCGACTGTCGAGCAAGGGGTAACGCGAAGCGATGGAAGCGGATCGTCCCGTCCGGCGGACCGGATCACGGACATTGGATCAACCGCATCGGAGCCACGATTTAACGTGATCCCGCCTTGAACAGTTCGCGAAAGATACCGCAATTGCCGGGGCATGGGTGAATGCGCAAATGGACGTTTCTAGGGGCTCCGCCCACCGTTTTCGCCAGCCCCAAGAGCGGCGATACGGTGCGTGGCGTACGCGCATTCCGACGCGATCCGCAACCCCAGCGAGGATGCATATGCCAGCGCCGCGTCGACCAGCCCGGCCCCAAGCCCGCGGCCGCCGATCTGGGGTGGAACGATGGTATGCAAGATGGTCAGCACGCCGGCATCCTCGCGATACTCCAGATGCGCGACATGGCCGTCGACCACGGTTTCGAACAAGCGCCTGTCGGGGTCATGGTGGATGGCTGATGACGACATCGGGTGAATCTCCCACGCAGATATCAGAATTTCCTGACCCAAATTAGCATGATGCGCCCACGTCCCGGCCTGCCTTCCGGGGGCTGCACCTGACGCAGTGCGTCAGAACCCGCGCCACCGGTCCGGAGGCCGGCCCCGCGGGGCGCCGGCCTGGTCTCCAGGGTTGGCACGGCCTGTGCATGTCTCCCGGGACTTCCGGGAAGATCAAAGAATCATGGACATGCGTCGCACCGATCTGCGCGAAGCCATCGAGCGCCTGTACGAACTGTCCCTGCTCGGGCAGACCGCTTCGAGCGAGTTCGAGCAGCTGGACAATTTCATTCTCCAGCGTCTGCGCGAAGCCTACCCGGACGGGGAAGACCTCGCCCTACGCGCAGTCGCCTAGGCGCTGCGCGCCGGAAAGACGCCTCAGCCGTTGTCGTTACTGTTGCGGTTGTCGCGTTTACCCTGGCTTTTGCGGCCGCGCGTGCTGATGCTGCCCTGGATCGGCGCCTGACGGATTTCTGCTGCGTGCAGATCGAGCGCCTTCGCCCGGGCCCGCGGCGACTGGAATCCCGGCGCCGCCTCCACTGCGCCATCGGCACCCAGCGTCTCCCACGGCTTTGCCGAATGAGCCTCGGCCTGTCGCGCCTCGAGCAGCTTCCGGGTGTTGCGGAGCGCCTTCTCGGGGGTAACCGCGCTCGCGGCCCGGGCCCTGCCGGCCCGTGCAGGAGCGCTCGACTTCCCGTCCGTGGGTGCGTCCGTCTTCTTCGCCACAGGCGCCGCCGAAGATGCGCGCTTCGATGCCGCCTCCCTTGCTGCCGACGCATCCACACGTCCGGCCGCGCCTGCGCCGGTCGTGCCGGCCGGCGACTTGCGCGCCGAGGACTTCGCCGGCGTCTTGGGTGCCGCGCCCCGTCCAGTGGACGCCGCCCCGCTGGCTGCCGCCGTTTTCGCGCCCTTCTTCGCGGCGGCGCTCTTCTTCGCTGCCGGCGCCGCGGCGGCCGTCTTCGCGGTGGCAACCTTCTTCGCGACCTTTTTCGCGACCTTCTTCGCGGGGGCCGTCTTCGTCGCGACCTTCTTCGCAGTGACAGCCTTCTTTGCGGCCGGATTCGCGGACTTCGCAGCCTGCGACTGCCTCGCCTCGAAGCGCGAGAGGATGTCGCTCAGCACCTCCACCTTGTCGCCGGTGCGGGCGTTGGCCAGGCCGCTGCGACCCGACTTGCTGCCGGTCGCCTGACGCGAGGCGAGCCGCTGACGCTTCTCGAGATCGCGGGCCCGGTCGCGGGCGGTACGGGCACGTGTCACCAGCTGGTTCAATCGCGCTTCGCTGTGTCCACGTATCGCATTGCTGCGACTGTCATCGAACAAGCCCATCTCGGCCTTGTTGAGCAGGGTGGTGGCTTTGGCTCGCGTAATCGCCATGGGGCACTCCGTGTGGGATGTGCAACCAGAACTATCACGCACCTCATGCAGAACCGGTGAGATGCGAACGACGCACGCTCAGAACGACGGGGACATCAGCCTTGCGAGGAACGCGCCGACGATGCGCGGCTCCATCATCACGGTAAACAGCATGCCGTAGCCGGCGCCCCACAGGTGCGCACTGTGGTTGACGTTGTCACCGCCGCGCTTGTCCATCCAGATGCTGTAGCCGATGTATGCCACGCCGAACACGATCGCCGGCATCGGGATGAAGAACACAAGCAGCAGCTGCCATGGATTGATCAGGATCGACGCGAACAGCACCGCCGACACTGCGCCCGAAGCGCCCAGGCTCCTGTAGCCGGGGTCGTGCCGGTGGCGCAGGTACGTCGGCAGGATGGCGACGAGAATCGCCGAGAGATAGAACAGTGCGAAACCAACGGGGCCGATATACGGCGCGAACGCGCGTTCGATCCCGGCACCGAAGAAGAACAGCGTGATCATGTTGAAGATCAGGTGCTGCCAGTCGGCATGGATGAAGCCATGCGTGATCAGACGGTCGTACTGCTTGTAGCGGTCGACTGCCGGAGGCCAGAGGATCAACCGGCCCAGCAGCGCGGGTTTCTCGAAGGCCTGCCAGGACACGATGACGGTCACGGCGATCAGCAGGAGGGTGACGGGTCCAAAATTCATTGCGAAGGTCCAGCGTCAGGCGACGCGATAGTTGTCCTGCATCGGGTATCGGCGCGCGTACAGGCCGAAGGCGAGCGCGGCCGCGAAGGCGAACGCGGCGAAGAAGAACATCAGGAAGGCGTTCTCGCTCAGGCCGGTGGAGGCGATGTAGGCGGTGACCGCCTCGTTGCGTACCCCGGCATTGGTGAGCAGGACCCACAGGCTGCCGAAGGTACTGGTGAGATACCAGAACGCCATGATCACGCCCTTCATCGCCTGCGGGGCCTGGCTGTAGGCGAATTCGAGCGCGGTCGCCGACACCAGCACTTCGCCGAAGGTCAGCAGCAGATAGGGCACCGACTGCCAAGCGAGGGACACCTCGTCGCCGCTGTCGATCCACAGCTGCAGGCCGCCGGCGACGATCCATGCGGTGCCGGAGATCGCGATGCCCCAGCCCATCCGCCGCAACGCGGTCGGCTCGAATCCTATCCGCCGCAGCGCCGGATACAGCACCAGGTTGTTGAACGGGATCAGCAGCATCACCAGCAGCGGGTTGAGCGCCTGCATCTGCGCCGCGTCCTGGATCAGCCAGCTCGGCCACCAGGCCGAGCCGTGCGGGATCACCATCTCGCGGCCCTGGATGATCCAGGTCGAAGCCTTCTGGTCGAACAGTGACCAGAACGGCGTGACCAGGGCGAACACGATCAGGATCCGCAGCACCGCGCGCACACCATCGACTGCGGCATCGGGATGCAGGCCGCGTGCACGTTCGAGCTGCAGGGATGCGCCCCAGCCGCCCAGGGCGATGATGACGCCGAGCGCAAGACATGCAGTGATGACGAAGCCGAAATCGGTCGGCCACCACGGCAGCGCCACAGTCGCCGAGAGCAGCCACAGCGCCAGCATGACGACCGCCGACACCACACCCACCATGGCCACCGCGAGGCCCGGCCGGCCTTCACCGGCATGGCGCGCGCGCAATGCGGTCTTGACCACCTCGAAGAACGCATGCGGGTCGCGCCGGGTCGGCGGCACGTTGACGTATTCCTTGCGCCCCAGCCAGAACACGAAGGTCGCGATGAACATCAGCACGCCCGGGATGCCGAAGGCGACCGCGGGCCCGTAGTGCCGCAGGAACAGCGGCGCCAGCAGGGACGCGAAGAACGAGCCGAAATTGATGATCCAGTAGAAGGCGTCGAAGACCACCTTCGCCTTGCTCTTGTTGGTCTGGTCGAACTGGTCCCCGCAGAACGAGACCACCAGAGGCTTGATGCCGCCAGAGCCCAATGCGATCAGGAACAGGCCGGTGTAGAAGCCGGTCGCGTTGTTCTCGAACATCGCCAGACAGGCGTGGCCGGCGCAGTAGATCAGCGAGAACCACAGGATGGTGTGGTACTTGCCGAAGAAGCGGTCGGCCAGCCAGCCGCCGAGCAGCGGAAAGAAGTACACGCCGATGACGAAGGTGTGGAAGATGTCCTTCGCTGCCGCGTCCCGGTCGGCACCCTGTGGCAGATAGCCCAGCAGCACCGAGCTGATCAGGAACGGCACCAGGATGTTGCGCATGCCGTAGAAGCTGAAACGCTCGCAGGCTTCGTTGCCGATGATGTAGGCGATCTGGCGGGGCATGGGCCCGCTTGCGGTCTGGACGGTCGACATCTGCGCGTTCGGTGACTGGAAACCGCACAGCGTACCCGATCCGGCCACCGCCTCTGCCAGTGATGCGACGGAAAAGCAGGTGCCGGGTGCGGCTGGCGCTGCATCGTTTCTGCTGTCGGGCTTGGGACCGGATGCGCCGCGCGGCATCATGGCGTGACCGTCGCTCCGGAACTCTCCATGCCCCGTTATCGCCTGGCGCTTGCGCTTGCCCTGTTGCCGACCTGCCTGCCCGCCCTCGCCAACGACGACCTGCGCCTCACCATCGCCGAGCGCAGCGGCTTCGTCGAGACCGGACGCATGGACGAGGTCGCTGCGCTGTGCGACACCTTTGCGCGCCTGCACGCGGACGCCGTGCGGTGCATCGAATTCGGCACGTCGCCGGAAGGCCGGCCGATGCAGGCACTGGTGGCCAGCCGCAGCGGGGCGCTGGATCCGGCCGCGGCGCGTGCGGCCGGCGTGCCGGTGGTGCTGATCCAGGGCGGCATCCACGCCGGAGAGATCGACGGCAAGGACGCGGGATTCCTGGCGCTGCGCGAACTCCTCGACGGCAGCGCCGCACCGGAGGCTCTGGCCCGGGCGGTCCTGGTGTTCGTCCCGGTCTTCAGCGTCGACGGCCACGAACGCTTCGGCGCCTGGAACCGCCCCAATCAGCGCGGTCCAAGGGAAATGGGCTGGCGAACCACCGCGCAGAACCTCAACCTCAACCGCGACTACGCCAAGGCCGATGCGCCCGAGATGCAGGCGATGCTGGCGCTGGTCGAGGCCTGGGATCCGATCGCCTACATCGACCTGCATGCGACCAACGGCGCGCAGTTCGAGCACGACATCTCGATCCAGGTCGAGCCTGTGCATGCCGGCGATGCCGCGCTGCGCGAGGTGGGGCGCACGTTCCGCGACGCGGTGATGTCCGATCTCGCCGCCGCCGGCTCGCTGCCCCTCCCCTACTACCCCTCGTTCGTCGAGCACGACAACCCCCAGTCCGGATTCGAGGACGGCGTGTCGCCGCCGCGCTTCTCGACGGGTTATTTCCCGCTGCGCAACCGCCTGGCCATGCTGGTCGAAACGCATTCTTGGAAGGAATACCCGGTACGCGTCCGCATCACCCGCAACACCATCGTCTCGGTGACGGACCAGATCGCGCGCCACGGTCGCGACTGGATGCGCACCGCGCAGGCGGCCGACGCGCGCGCATCGGCGCTGGGCGGTTCGGTGCTGCCGCTGGCCTGGAAGGCGACCGATACCGCGCGCACCGTCGACTTCCGCGGCTACGCCTACACGCGCACGCCGTCCGATATCTCCGGCGCGCTGATGACCCGCTATGACGAATCGAGCCCGCAGCTGTGGCGCGTGCCGATGCGTGACGAGCTGCGGCCTTCGGTCGAGGTGGCGCTGCCGCGAGGCGGCTACCTGGTGCCGGCGGCGCATGCCGCGTGGGTCGGCGAGAAGCTGCGCCAGCACGGGATCTCATGGCAGCGACTGGCCGCGCCGCAGTCGCTTGTGGTCGAGGTCTTCCGTGCCACTCGCGCGACGCCCGCGGCCGCGCCGGTCGAAGGCCGCCAACGGCTGGAACTCGAAGGCGCCTGGGCAGCGGAACAGCAGGAGATCGGCGCCGGCGGCCTGTTCGTTCCGATCGCCCAGCCCAAAGCGCGGCTGGTCGCCGCCCTGCTCGAACCGCAGGCGCCCGATGCGCTGGCTGCCTGGGGGCGTTTCAACAACCATTTCGAGCGCAAGGAATACATGGAGGACTACGTCGCCGAGCAGGTTGCGCGAGAGATGCTCGCGGCCGATCCCGAACTGCGCGCGCAGTTCGAAGCGAAGCTGCGGGACGATGTGGCATTCGCCGGCAACCCCGCCGCTCGCCTGGAGTTCTTCTACCGGCGCCACAGCGCGTGGGACGACCGCTACAACCTGTATCCGGTGATGCGCACCGAGCTGCCGCCAGCGGAAGCGGTCGGGGCGCAATGAGGCGACTGATCGGGGCGTGCCTGGCCCTGCTGCTCGCTGCCTGCGCCTCCAGCCCGCCGCCGGATCCCGCGCCGCGCGGGCTCCGGGTGGTCAC
Source organism: Luteimonas sp. 100069 (assembly GCF_003813845.1). Classification (NCBI taxonomy): domain Bacteria; kingdom Pseudomonadati; phylum Pseudomonadota; class Gammaproteobacteria; order Lysobacterales; family Lysobacteraceae; genus Luteimonas; species Luteimonas sp. 100069. Next base: position 124,820 of record NZ_RPFN01000003.1, on the reverse strand, counting down.
CCTCAACATCTACCACGACGAGGCGGACTGGCCGGCGCGCCTGCCGCTGATCATCGAGCAGTTGCGCGCGCTCGATGCGGATGTGATCGCGCTGCAGGAAGTCCTGCAGGCCGAAGGGCTTCCCAACCAGGCACTGAGCATCGGAGAGGCGCTCGGCTATTCGGTGCAGTTCGTCTCCAACGACCCACCCGGGCGTTCGCGCCGCTACGGCAACGCGCTGCTCACGCGCCTGCCGGTGCTCGAGCAGGACTGGACGCCGTTGGCACCGCGCGAGGATTCGCGCAGCCTCGGCCACGCGCGCCTGCGCTTCGAAGGTGCGCCGATCGACGTCTACTTCACCCATCTGCACCACACGCAGTCGGGCGGCGCGATCCGCCGCCGCCAGCTGCAGGACCTCCGCACCTTCATTGCGCGGCGGCCGAGCCCGGCCCCCTCGCTGGTGCTGGGCGACTTCAACGCGCCGGTCACTGCGCCGGAAATGGCCGCCATGGAAGGCTATGTCGATAGCTTCGGCAGCGTGCATCCGGGCGCTGACGCGCGCGCAATGACCACGCTCAATCCGCACTTCTTCGACTTCCGCGCGCGCATCGACCACGTCTTCGCCGAGGCCGGGCGCTTCGAGGTACTCGATGCACGCACCGTGCTCGACACGCCGGGCGCGGACGGCACCTGGCCTTCGGACCACTTCGGCATCTTCGTCGTGGCGCAGCCGATTGCGCGTTGACCCGCCGTTGGGCTCGCCCGGCGCATGCTCGGCCGCGATGCCACCGACGACGAGAACGCCCATGTCCCGCGCCCTGCTCCGCCTCGCCGCCCTGCCCCTGTCGATGTGCATGACACTGGCCGCCTGCCAGTCCACGCCACCGCCCGCCTCCGGAGATGCACCGATGCCCGAATCCGACGCCCGCGTGCGCATCCAGGGGGAAGCCGTCTATTTCGAGAAGATCCTGATGCCCGAGGGCTCGAGCCTGCGCGTGCAGTTGCTCGACAACCGGCTTGCCGGCACCCCGCAGGCAGTGCTCGCCGAAGAGGTGACGACGGTCGGCGCAAGCCCCTACGAATTCGCCATCGACGTGCCGCGCATGCGGCTGCGCGAGGACGGCCAGTACGCCCTGCAGGCTTCTGTCTCGATGCCCGATGGCAGCCTGCGATTCGCCACCGCGTCACCCGTGCCGGTGGTGATCGGCGCCGATGCAATGGACATGCACCTGGGCCGCGTCCGCCTCCACCACGTCCAGCCCTGAGCGCGGCCTTCAGGCGTTGACGAAGCGCACGCGCCGGGTGATGCCGCAGGTCAGCGCATAGGAGATGGTGCCGGCCGCTTCTGCCACGGTTTCCACCGGCAGCGCATCGCCCCACAGCACCACCGGATCGCCGGCGCGCGCATCCGCCTGGCCGCGCAGGTCGATTGTCATCAGGTCCATCGACACGCGGCCGATCACCGAAGCCGTGCGGCCATTGACCAGTACCGGCGTACCTGCCGGCGCCAGGCGCGGATACCCGTCGCCATACCCCACCGCCGCCACGCCGATCGCCATGTCTTCCGGCGCTTCCCAGGCGGCGGAGTAACCGATGCGCTCGCCCTTGACGACACGGTTGACCGCGAGCAGCCGCGTCTCGAAGGTCATCGCCGGACGCAGGCCGAACGTCGCGCCGCTGCGCCCGGAAACGACCGACATCCCGTACAGCGCGCCGCCGGGCCGGATCCAGTCGCCGCAGGCCTGCGGCCACCCGAGCACGGCTGCCGAGTTGGCCAGCGAACGAGGGCCATCGAGACCTTCGGTCGCGGCCGCGAACGCGCGCAGCTGTGCCGGTGTCTGCCGGCCGTTGGGGGAATGCGCATCGAACTCGTCGGAGCTGGCGAAATGCGTCATCAGCACGATCTCGCCGTCGACGCCGCGGGCGGCACGCAGCCGGGCGTAGGCGTCGCGGACCTGCTCGGGCGCGAACCCGAGCCGGTGCATGCCACTGTCGATCTTCAGCCAGACGCGGATCGGCGCGCCGTCGGTCTGCTCGAGCAGGTCGAGCTGAGCCGCGTGATGCACGATGGCCTCGGCGCGCAGTGCGCGCAGCTGTTCCAGGTCATCCGGGTTGTCGAACCCCGACAGCACCAGGATCGGCTGCTCGAGCCCCACCGCGCGGATCCGCGCGGCGTCCTCGATCGCGGCGACGCCGAAGGCATCGGCCGCGCCGAGCGCACGCGCGGCCGTTTCGAGTCCGTGACCGTAACCATCGGCCTTGACCATCGCCATCAGGCGGCGGCCGGGCGCGCGGTCGCGCAGCGCGGCCAGGTTGTGACGGAGCGCGTCGGCGTGGATGGTGGCGGTGATCGGGCGGGCCATGCGGCATGCGACAGCGTGGGGAAGCCGGCTATTGTGCCCTCGCGACGCGCCGGCCGGCAGCCGCGGCGGTGAACGCAGGGTTCTACTCGAAGCTGCCGACCGAGTCGTGGGACAGGTTGTCGAAGCGGGTGTATTCGCCGAAGAACTTCAGCTTCACCGAGCCGGTCGGGCCGCTGCGCTGCTTGCCGATGATGATCTCGGCCAGGCCCTTGTCCGGCGAGGTTTCCTTGTTGTAGTAGTCGTCGCGATAGATGAAGACGATGATGTCGGCATCCTGCTCGATGGCGCCCGATTCGCGCAGGTCGGCCATCACCGGTCGCTTGTCGGCGCGCGTTTCCAGCGAACGGTTGAGCTGGGAGAGCGCCATCACCGGCACGTTGAGCTCCTTGGCCAGGCCCTTGAGCGAGCGCGAGATCTCCGAGATCTCGGTCGCACGGTTCTCGCTGTTGCCCGGTACCGACATCAGCTGCAGATAGTCGATGACGATCAGACCCAGATCGTGCTCGCGCTTGAGACGCCGGCACTTGGCGCGCAGCACGTCGGGGCCGAGGCCCGGCGTGTCGTCGATGAAGATCTTGGTTTCCTTGAGCATGCGGATCGCGCTGCTGACGCGGCTCCAGTCCTCGTCCTCGAGCGCGCCGGTGCGCAGGCGCGTGGCATTGATGCGGCCATTGGAGGAAATCAGGCGCAGCGCGAGCTGGCTGGCCGACATTTCCATCGAGAACACGCCCACCGCCTTCTTGGTCTTGATCGCCGCGTACTCGGCGATGTTGAGCGCGAAGGTGGTCTTGCCCATCGCCGGTCGGGCCGCGAGGATGATCAGATCCGTGGGCTGCAGGCCCGCGGTCATCTCGTCGAACTCGGTGTAGCCCGTCGGCAGGCCGGTGACGCCACCACCGTTGGTGTAGCGCGTCTGCAGGACGTCGAAGGCCTCGGCCATCGCTTTGTTGATCGCGGTGAAGTCGGTGCGCCCCTGGGCGCCGGCCTCGGCGATCTTGAACACCTGCTGCTCGGCCTTGGCGAGGATCTCGCTGCTGTCGCGACCTTCGGGCTGGAAACCGTCGTTGACGATCTCGGTGCCGACATCGATCAGCTGCCGGAGGATGGCCTTGTCGCGCACGATTTCCGCATATGCGCGGATGTTCGCCGCCGAAGGCGTGGTGCTGGCAAGTTCACCCAGATACGCCCCGCCCGCGACCAGATCCGACAGGCCGTTGGAGTCGAACCACTCACCCAGCGTCACCGCGTCGAAGGGCTTGCTCTTCTCGGCGAGCTCCTGGATCGCGGTGTAGATCTTCTGGTGATCGCGACGGTAGAAGTCCTCCGGCACGATCAGGTCGGCGATGCGGTCGTAGGCGTCGGGAACGAGCATCAGCCCGCCCAGCACCGCCTGCTCGGCCTCGATCGACTGCGGCGGCACGCGCAGCTGCTCGAGGCGCGCATCGCCCCGGTCGTGACGGTCGTGACGGTCGTGATTGCGGAATTCGGTACGTGCGGCCATGGTGGTGTGGAACTCGGAAAACGGGATTACGGCATCTGCATGCTAGGCCGCGCGCCTGTGGATACGCGACCCCACAACCTGTGGATAAGCCTGATGCGACACAGGCATGCAGCATCGCCCCGCGGAATCTCGCCACGCGCGACGCACCCGCGGGCCCAACGAAAACGGGCGCCTTGCGGCGCCCGTCGTGTCGAACCGATCCGATGGATCAGGCGACTTCACCTTCGATGACCAGCTTGACGGTGGTTTCGGCATCGGCGTGCAGATGCACGACGACCTCGAACTCGCCGGTGTTGCGGAACGCGCCTTCGCCCAGCACGACTTCCGACTTGTTGACCGGCGTGACCGCCTTGGTCAGCGCGTCGGCGATTTCGCGCGGGCCGACCGAGCCGTACAGCTTGCCTTCGGTCGAAGCGTTGGCGTAGATCGTGACGCTGGCGCCTTCGAGCTTGGCCAGGCGCTGCTGGGCCTCGTCGAGCTGCGACTGGGCCTTGGCTTCGTACTCGGCGCGGCGCGCTTCGAACTCGGCGATGCTCTTGGCGGTGGCCGGCACGGCCTTGCCCTGCGGCACGAGGTAGTTGCGGCCGTAGCCCGGCTTCACGTTGACCTTGTCGCCGAGGTTGCCGAGGTTGGTGACCTTCTGCAGGAGAATCAGTTGCATGGTGTTGCTCCGTATTCGTTAGCGGCGCCGGCGGCGCCGCAACGAGTGCTGTCCGAAACGGACGTTGACCTCTTCGTATGCTGCCCTTGCTTCACTTGGAAAGTCCGCGCGCGGAGCTGCGGGCTTTCAGCGAAGGGGTTCACACATTGTGGTTGTCGGTGTACGGAATCAGCGCCAGGAAACGCGCGCGCTTGACGGCCGTGGCCAGCTGACGCTGGTAACGCGACTTGGTGCCGGTGATGCGGCTCGGAACGATCTTGCCGTTCTCGGTGAGGTTCTGGCGCAGGGTGTTGAGATCCTTGTAATCGATCTCCTTGACACCCTCGGCGGTGAACTTGCAGAACTTGCGGCGGCGGAAGAACTTGGACATGTGCGTGATCCTCAGGCGGCTTCGGCGTTGTTGTCGGACTTGTCGGCTTCGGCATCGCTGCCAACGGTCGACTCGCCATCGTCGTCACGGCGACGGCGCTCGCCACGCTCGGGCTTGTCCGTCTTCTCGTCCTTGTTCTTCATGATCAGGGACTGCTCGGTGTCAGCCTCGTCGCGACGCACGACCAGGTGACGCAGCACCGCGTCGTTGAAGCGGAACGCTTCGACGAGGTCATCGAGACCGGCCTGGCCGACTTCGATGTTGAACATCACGTAGTGGGCCTTGACCAGATTGTTGATCGGGTAGGCCAGCTGGCGGCGACCCCAGTCCTCGAGACGGTGGATGGTGCCTTCGGCGCCTTCGATCAGCGACTTGTAGCGCTCGATCATCGCGGGCACCTGCTCGCTCTGGTCCGGATGGACCAGGAACACGATTTCATAATGACGCATGGTGGTTTCCTTTCGGGTATCGACCGCGCAGATGCGCGGGTCTGTGATAGCCCCCCGTCCGCGGCGCGGCCGCACGGTGGGGCAAGGTCTCCCGGCGACGATCGCCGCAGGGAGCCGGGCATTCTCACAGAAGCGGCGGCCCACGGCAAGCAGGCCACGGACCGCCCCACAGCGCGCACGCCGGTGCGACATTCGGTCGCAGTCTCACAGAACTGCGCGACATGATGGAATAGGACTCGCGGAGCCCCCCCCATCCGCACCCTCCCCCGCACACCACAACGCCGCCCGAGGGTGGCGTCGAGGATCGATCACCGTGCCAGCCGACCGCGCCCGCAATCCGCATGCCCCATCCGGGGCCATGCGCATTGGTCGCGGCGGGCGATCAGCGCACGGTTTCCAGGGTGCGGCTGAAGGCCAGCGCTGCCAGGGTCACCACCGCGCCCGACAGCAGGTAGTAACCCACGTACGCCAGGCCGAACTCGCTGCACAGCCACAGTGCGACCAGCGGGGCGAAGCCCGCACCCACGAGCCAGGCGATGTCCGAGGTCACCGCGGCCCCCGTGTAGCGGTAGATGCTCTCGAAACGCGAGGCGATCGCGTTGCTCGCCTGCCCCAGCGACAGCCCCAGAAGGGCGAAGCCGACGACCACGTAGGTGGTGCGGCCGCTGGTGGTGTCACTGCCCAGCAGCGGCGCTGCGAAGAAGCTGAAGACCGCGATCAGCACGGCAGCGACGGCCAGCTGGCCGCGGCGACCGATCCGCTCGGCCAGGATGCCCGACAGCATGATGCCCAGACCGCCGACGATCGCACCCAGGAACAGGCTGCCGAGGAACTCGGTGGCGTCGTGGTCGGTATAGAGAGTGGCCCAGCTCAGCGGGAAGATCGTGACGAGGTGGAACATCGCGTAGCTGGCCAGCGGGATCAGCGCGCCGATGAAGACCTGCCGGGGATGGGTGCGGATGGTTTCCACGACCCGACGCGGCTGCAGCTCCTGCTCCTTGAACAGCTGCACGAATTCGGGCGTCACCACCAGCCGCAGGCGCGCGAACAGCGCGACCACGTTCAGCGCCAGGGCAACGAAGAACGGGAAGCGCCAGCCCCAGGCCATGAAGTCTTCCTCGTTGAGCAACTGGGTGAAGACCAGGAACATGCCGCAGGCGAGCATGAACCCCAGGGCCGCGCCCAGCTGCGGGACCATGGCGTACCAGCCGCGACGCTCGCGCGGGGCGCTCAGCGACAGCAGCGAGGGCAGCCCGTCCCAGGCACCGCCCCAGCCGAGCCCCTGGCCGAAGCGGAAGACCGCCAGCAGGATCGGGGCCAGCGCTCCGACCTGCGCGTAACTCGGCAGGAAGGCGATGGCCATCGTCGAGCCGCACAGCAGGAACAGCGCGCCGATCAGCTTGGCCGCGCGGCTGAAGTTGCGATCGACCGCCATGAAGATGACCGAGCCGATCGGACGGGCGATGAAGGCCAGCGAGAACACCGCGAACGACTTCAGCGTCGCCTGGACCGGATCACTGTCGGGAAAGAAGAGATACGGGAACACCAGTACCGCAGCGATGCCGTAGACGAAAAAGTCGAAGAACTCGGATGTTCGTCCCATGACCACCGGAAACGCGATCTTTCCAGGCGAGATCTCGCGTTCATCGTTGGTCTCCGGCGCTTCGTCGAGGCCGGTCGTGGCTTGCTGTGCGGTTTCGCTCATGTGCGCGCTCTCTCTCCGGTCGTTATGGGGGATAATGCGCCGCATTGTGAGCCTGAAACGGGCCCACCAGGCAAGGTGCGCAGCAGCAGGGTCCCGGCGTCCCGCCACATCGCAACGCTAATCGTTCTTCCGTAGCGTTTCCGTCAAGTCGTTTTTCCTTCCCGTCGTCATCGATCCCCCAATGAAATCCATTCTTCGAATCTTTGCGCTGCTTTTCGCGGCCACACTGCTGTCGGGCTGCGACTGGGTCGTCATGGCGCCGTCGGGTGACATCGCCATACAGCAGCGCAACCTGATCGTGCTGTCGACGGTCCTGATGCTGCTGATCATCGTCCCGGTGATCATGCTGACGTTCTTCTTCGCCTGGAAATACCGGGAGTCGAACACGGACGCCGAGTACGCCCCCGAGTGGCACCACTCCACCCGCCTCGAGCTGATCATCTGGTCGGCGCCGCTGGCGATCATCCTGGTCCTGGGCACCGTGACATGGATCGCGACCCACAAGCTCGATCCCTATCGTCCGCTGGACCGCATCGACGCCAATACGCCAATCCCCGCGGGCGCCGAGCCGCTGGTGGTCGAAGTGGTGGCGCTCGACTGGAAGTGGCTGTTCCTCTATCCCGAGCAGGGCATCGCGACGGTCAACGAGCTCGCGGCGCCGGTGAACGTGCCGATCCAGTTCAAGATCACCTCCTCCTCGATGATGAATTCGTTCTTCATCCCGGCGCTGGCGGGCCAGATCTATGCCATGGCCGGCATGGAGACCAAGCTCAACGCGGTCATCAACGAGGAAGGCGTCTACAAGGGCTTTTCCGCCAACTACAGCGGTGATGGCTTCTCGTTCATGCGCTTCGATTTCCACGGCATGAGTGAAGGCGAGTTCGAGGCATGGGTCGAGCGCGTGCGTTCCGACGACGTGTCGCTGGGCCGCCAGGAGTATCTCGAGCTCGAGAAGCCGTCCGAGCGCGAGCCGGTCCGGTACTTCGGCAGCGTCGATCCGGCGCTCTACGAGGCGATCCTCAACATGTGCGTGAACCCGGGCGCGATGTGCATCCACGAGATGGCGCACATCGACCGCAGCGGCGGCGCCGGTGTGGAGAGCAAGCAGAACTACGCGCGCCTGCGCTACGACAACCGGCACGCCGGCGATCTGATCGCCGCGCCCGGCGCGACCTTCCCCGAGGCGGGCCGCGAGGCACGCGGCGACGAGCCGCAGGGGCACCAGCCGCGCGCCGTTTCGCCGGAAGACACCACACCGCAGCCTTCCGATCCGAACGAGATCGACGAGAGCATGCGGCCGATCTCTCCGGACGAGGCGCCGCGCAACGAGGGCGCTCCCGGAAAGCCGGATGACGACCGCGGCCCGTCGGGCCGCTGATCCACCCCGGAACGCACCACCGAATCCAGTACCAGGCAGGAACCCATGTCCGCACCCCAGGACCAACTTCACTCACCGTGGATCGGGCGACTCTCGCTCGACTCACTCGCCTTCCTCCACGATCCCATCCTTGCGGCCACCTTCGTCGGTGTCGTGATCGGCGGCATCGCGGTGCTCTTTCTTCTGACCAAGTACCGCCTCTGGGGCTACCTGTGGAAGGAGTGGTTCACGAGCATCGACCACAAGAAGATCGGCATCATGTATTGCGTCCTCGCAATCGTGATGCTGCTGCGTGGCTTCTCCGACGCCGTGTTGATGCGTGCACACCAGGCGGTCGCGTCGGGCGGCAGCGAAGGCTTCCTGCCGCCGCACCACTACGATCAGATCTTCACCGCCCACGGCGTGATCATGATCTTCTTCGTCGCCATGCCACTGGTGACCGGCCTGATGAACTACGTCGTGCCGCTCCAGATCGGCGCGCGTGACGTCTCGTTCCCGTTCCTCAACAACTTCAGCTTCTGGATGACCACCGCTGGCGCGGTGCTCATCATGATTTCGCTGTTCGTCGGCGAGTTCGCACGGACCGGCTGGCTGGCCTATCCGCCCCTCTCGGGCGCGGACTACAGTCCCGGCACCGGCATGGACTATTACCTGTGGGGGCTACAGGTGGCGGGCGTGGGCACGACGCTGTCGGGCATCAACCTGATCGTGACCATCGTCAAGATGCGGGCACCGGGCATGAAGTTCATGCGCATGCCGATCTTCACCTGGACCTCGCTCTGCACCAACATCCTGATCGTCGCCACCTTCCCGATCCTGACAGCAACGCTGGCGCTGCTGACGATGGACCGCTACGTCGGCACGAACTTCTTCACGAACGATCTCGGCGGCAATCCGATGATGTACGTGAACCTGATCTGGATCTGGGGTCACCCGGAGGTCTACATCCTGGTGCTTCCGGCCTTCGGCATCTTCTCCGAGATCGTCGCGACCTATTGCGGCAAGCGCCTGTTCGGCTACACCTCGATGGTCTACGCCACGGCGGTGATCACGATCCTGTCGTACCTGGTCTGGCTGCACCACTTCTTCACGATGGGCTCGGGCGCAAGCGTCAACGCGTTCTTCGGCATCACGACGATGATCATCTCGATCCCGACGGGCGCCAAGATCTTCAATTGGCTCTTCACCATGTACAAGGGCCGGATCCGGTTCGACGTGCCCATGCTGTGGACGATCGGCTTCATGTTCACCTTCGTCATCGGTGGCATGACCGGCGTGCTGCTCGCCGTGCCGCCGGCCGACTTCGTGCTCCACAACAGCCTGTTCCTGGTCGCCCACTTCCACAACACCATCATCGGCGGCGTGGTCTTCGGCCTGTTCGCCGGCATGGTGTACTGGTTCCCGAAGGCCTTCGGCTTCAAGCTCAACGAGTTCTGGGGCAAGGTGTCGTTCTGGTGCTGGCTCGTGGGCTTCTGGGTGGCGTTCACCCCGCCCTACATCATGGGTCTGATGGGTGTGACCCGGCGCCTTAGCCAGTTCGAAGACAACTCCCTCCAGGTGTTCTTCATCATCGCCGCGATCGGCGCTGCGATCATCGCCGTGGGCATCGCCGCGTTCATCCTGTCGATCGCCGTAGCCATCCGTGACCGCAAGAAGCTCCGCGATGTCACCGGCGATCCGTGGAATGGGCGCACCCTGGAATGGGCAACGTCCTCGCCGCCTCCGAGCTACAACTTCGCCTTCACCCCGGTCGTCCACGAGATCGATACGTACTGGGACATGAAGCGGCACGGCTACAAGCGTCCGACCACCGGCTTCGTTCCCATCCACATGCCCAAGAACACGGGCGCGGGTGTCGTCCTGTCCGGTATCAGTGTGGTCCTGGGCTTCGCCCTGGTCTGGCACATCTGGTGGCTGGCAGGCGCATCGCTCGTGGGCCTGATCGTCGCGGCGATCTGGCACACCTTCAATTACGACCGTGAGTTCTACATCCCGGCCGAGGAAGTGCAGGCGACCGAGGACGAACGAACGCGCGAACTGGCACAGCAGGCGCTCTGAACATGGCACACACGATGCAATCCACCACCGGCCCCACCGAGCGCGTCTACCACGTGGTCGAGGACCCGCACGCGCATGCCGAGCATGCGCACCATCCGGAAACCGGGACCAATCTCGGTTTCTGGATCTACCTGATGAGCGACTGCCTGATCTTCGCGATCCTGTTCGCCACCCACGCCGTGATCGGCCGCAACTACGCGGCCGGCCCGTCGCCGGCGGACCTGTTCGACCTGAAGCTCATCCTGGTCGCGACGTTCATGCTGCTGTTCTCGTCGATCACCTACGGGTTCGCGATGCTCAACTCGTACCGCAACAACGTTCGCGGGACGATCACCTGGCTGCTGGTCACCGGCGTGTTCGGCCTGGCGTTCCTCGGCATCGAGATCTACGAGTTCCAGCATCTGGCGCACCTGGGCGCGACGCCGCAGCGCAGCGCGTTCCTGTCCTCGTTCTTCACCCTGGTCGGCACCCATGGCCTGCACGTCACGTTCGGCCTGATCTGGCTGGTGACGCTGGTGTTCCAGCTGAAGAAGCACGGGCTCAATGCCGCCAACAATCGCCGCCTGATGTGCCTGTCGATGTTCTGGCACTTCCTCGATGTGATCTGGATCGGCGTGTTCTCGTATGTGTACCTGATGGGAGTCGTGGGATGAGCACCGAAACCAACCACCACGCCGGCCACGAGTCGGCGCACGACGCACACAGCCACGGCAGCATGCGCGACTACGTGATCGGCTTCGTGCTGTCGGTCATCCTCACCGTGATCCCGTTCTGGCTGGTCATGGGCGAAGTGCTCGAGAGCCGCATCCTGACGGTCGCGTTGATCATGGCGTTCGGCGCCGTGCAGATCGTCGTGCACATGGTCTATTTCCTGCACATGAACCGGAAATCGGAAGGCGGCTGGATCCTGATGTCGCTGCTGTTCACCGGCATCATCATCGTCATCGCGCTGGTGGGATCCTTGTGGGTCATGTACCACCTCGACACCAACATGATGCCGATGTCGCCCGAGCAGATGCGCATCGCGCCCTGACGCGAGCGCCATCGTGAAAGAGGATTCCAACGCAGCTGCACGCCCGCTCGTCCGCTGGGTGTTGCTGGTCTTCCTGCTCGCAGCAACCGCGGGCTTCATCGCCCTGGGGCTGTGGCAGGTGGACCGGCTGCAATGGAAGCGCGACCTCATCGCACGCGTGGAATCACGCGTGCACGCGGCGCCGGAGCCTCTGCCGGCGTCGTCGACCTGGGGAACGATCAACGCCGGCGAGGACGAGTACCGGCGCGTCACCGCGCGCGGCCGTCTGCTGCACACCCAGGAAGTGGCGGTCTATGCAACGACCGAGCACGGCCCCGGCTACTGGATCATGACCCCGCTGGTCACGGGCGACGGGACCGTCTGGATCAATCGTGGCTACGTCGACAATGCGCATCGCGCCCGCGACAGCCGCGCCCGGCATGACGAAAGCGAAATCGTCAGCGTCACCGGCCTGCTCCGCATGCCCGACCGCGCGGGCCTGTTCCTTCGCGACAACGTGCCCGACGAAGACCGGTGGTACGTACGTGCGCCCGACGAGCTGTCGGCCGCGCGCGCGGTGGTCGGCCCGGTCGCTCCGTTCTTCATCGATGCGCAGGACCGGATCGACACCGGCAACTGGCCCGTGCCCGGCATGACTATGCTGCAGTTCCGCAACAGCCACCTCAGCTACGCGCTGACCTGGTTCGGCATGGCGCTACTGGGGTTGCTGGCAGTGGGGTTCGTGGTGCGGAGCGAGTTCGCCCGCAGGTCCTAGCGTGCAAGCGCGGCGCCCTGCCCTGCGCGCCCCAACCCGGCCGGAATGAACGGCGCCTGCCGCCGCCGGCAGAACGAACCTACTTGGTCGGATCGGTGGTGAAGCTTTCGCCGCAGCCACACGCGGCCGCCGCGTTGGGGTTGCGGAACACGAATTCCTGGTTCAGCCCCTTCTGCGCGAAGTCGATCTCGGTGCCATCCACGATCGCCTGGCTCTGGGCGTCCACGTAGATGCGCACGCCGTCCTGCTCGCTGATCGCATCGCCCGGCTTTTCCTCGCGCGCGATGTCGACGACATAGCCCCACCCCGAACATCCGGTCCGGGTCACGCCGAAGCGCAGACCCAGTGCATCGGGACTGTCTGCAAGGAAGCGGCGGGCGCGTTCGAGCGCGGCGGGAGCGAGTGCGATGGCCATGAAACGATTGTACTCCGGTGGACCCGAACGCCCGCTGGCGGCGGCGATGCGCCGCCCGGCTCCGGTAGACTGTGCAGCCACGTGTATCGGACCGGATTTCCGGGATTCAAGGTATGACCACGACCAGCGTCCAACAGGCCCTCGCGGGGCATATTCCGGAAGGCGGTGAAGTCACCGTTCGCGGCTGGGTGCGAACCCGGCGCGACTCCAAGGCCGGACTGAGCTTCGTCAACGTCAGCGACGGCTCCTGCTTTTCGCCGATCCAGGTCGTGGCCCCGAGCGCACTGGCCAACTACGAGTCGGAGATTAAGCGCCTGACCGCAGGATGCTCGGTCATCGCCACCGGAACCCTGGTCAAGTCGCAGGGCCAGGGCCAGAGCTACGAGATCCAGGCCGAATCGATCGAAGTCGTGGGCTGGGTGGAAGACCCGGAGACCTATCCGATTCAGCCCAAGGCCCATTCGCTGGAATTCCTGCGCGAGGTCGCGCATCTGCGCCCGCGCACCAATCTGTTCGGCGCGGTCACCCGCATCCGCCACTGCCTGGCGCAGGCCGCGCACCGCTATTTCCACGAGAACGGCTACTTCTGGATCAATACACCGATCGTGACCACGTCGGATGCCGAAGGCGCCGGCCAGATGTTCCGCATCTCGACCCTGGACCTCGCCAACCTGCCGATGCGCGAGGGCAAGGTCGATTTCAGCCGTGATTTCTTCGGCAAGGAAGCGTTCCTCACCGTGTCGGGCCAGCTCAACGTCGAGGCGTTCTGCCTGGCGATGAGCAAGGTCTACACCTTCGGTCCGACCTTCCGCGCCGAGAACAGCCATACCACGCGCCACCTGGCCGAGTTCTGGATGATCGAGCCGGAGATCGCCTTCGCCGACCTCGCCGAGAACGCGCGCATCTCCGAGGAGTTCCTCAAGTACCTGTTCCGCGCGGTGCTCGACGAGCGCGCCGACGACATGGCCTTCATCGCCGAGCGCGTGCAGAAGGACGCGGTCACGCGTCTCGAGGGCTTCATCAACGCGCCGTTCGAGCGCATCGAATACACCGAAGCCGTGTCGCTGCTGCAGAAGTCCGGGCACAAGTTCGAATTCCCGGTGGAATGGGGCTTGGACCTGCAGACCGAACACGAGCGCTGGCTCACCGAGCAGCACGTCGGCCGGCCGGTTGTGGTGACCAACTATCCCGAGCACATCAAGGCGTTCTACATGCGCCTCAACGACGACGGCAGGACGGTTGCGGCGATGGACGTGCTGGCGCCGGGCATCGGCGAGATCATCGGCGGCGCACAACGCGAGGAGCGCCTGGACGTGCTCGACGCACGCATGGACCAGTTCGGGCTGGATCGGGAACACTACGGCTGGTACCGGGACTTCCGCCGCTACGGAACCGTCCCGCATGCCGGCTTCGGCCTCGGGTTCGAGCGACTGATCGTCTACGTCTGCGGGCTGTCGAATATCCGCGACGCGATTCCCTATCCGCGGGCACCGGGTCAGGCGGAGTACTGACGGCCGTGATCCGCGCTCCCGCACTGGCGGCCGGCGCCCCTGGCGGAAGCCCGTGGTGCGTTGGCGCGCTGACGGCACGCCCCCCGGCATCCGCGCCGCGGGGCCGGGTGCGCGGATGACGCTCTTCCTCGCCCTGTGTTTCTTCGGCGTCGCGATCGGCGGTTTCACCGCGTTCGTGATCTTCTGGCCGCTGTCGCTGGTCCATCTGCGTGACCGTCACCCCGAGGTCCGTGCCCGTTTCGGCGAAGGTGCGTTCCTGCAACCGGCGGCGCTGCGCTGGCTGCTGGGGGGCCATTATTACGAGGTCCGCGACGGCCGCTTCACCGGTCTTGCCACGCCCGCACGCATTTCGTTACTGGTGATCCTTGGCGCGCTGTCCGCCTCGGCCCTGTTGTGGCTGTGGTCGATCGCCCCCTGACCGGAGTTTTTCGCATGACCCAAGACCAGTGGTGGATCGCTTCGCTGGGCCGCACAGTGATCTGGGCGCGCCTGCGCGTGCTCGAGGCCGGCACCGCCGAGGTGTTCGACAGCGACGGCAGGACCCTGCCCTACGACAGCGAGGACACCGCGCGCGCCATGCTGCTCGACGCCGAGTTCGTCGAGTGGGCCGGCCTCGACGAGGAAGACGCGCAGATGCGCGGTTTCTCGCTCGAGACGCTGTCGCCTCCGCAGGCCGACGACGACGCGCAACTGCGCGACCGCATGGTGCAGGTGCTCGGCGCCCGCGCCTGACCTGTACCGATCGATGAGCACATCGCGCGCCTTCATCGACCCGGATCCCGCGCGTCTCGATGCGCTGCTGGACGCACATCCCTTCGTCACGCTGGTCACGGTGCGCGATGGCGCCCCGGATGCGAGCCATGTGCCGGTGCTCGCGCGGCGCGAGGACGGAAACCTCGTCCTCGAGGGCCATTGGGCCCGCGCCAATCCCCAGGCGCAAGCGGGCGAGGACGTCCTGGTGCTGGTGCAGGGCCCGCACGCCTACCTGTCGGCGAGCTGGTACCCCGACAAGGGCGAACGTGCGCGCGTCCCGACCTGGAACTACGTCGTCGCCCATCTGCGCGGCCGCTTCGAACGCTTCGACGACGAAGACGCGCTTGGCGATCTGGTCGCGCGGACCGCGCTCCGTTTCGAAACCCAGACCGGCGGCGACTGGCGCTACGACCACACCGATGCGCGGGAACGCGCGCAGTTACGCGGGATTGTCGGCTTCCGCGTGCGCGTGCACGCCACCGAACTGACCCGCAAGCTCAGCCAGAACCATCCCGAGGCGAACCGCGCAGCGGTCGTCGAGGCACTGCAATCGCGCCCCGGCGACAACGCGCGCGCGATCGCTGCGCTGATGCGGAGCGGTCTGACCTCCCACATCCAGCCGGAGCCCTGACCCATGGATCTCGATCTCACCGGCCGCCACGCCCTCGTCTGCGGGGCCTCTGAGGGCATCGGCCGCGCGACCGCGCATGAGCTCGCCCTGCTTGGGGCCTGCGTCACCGTGCTCGCCCGCAGGGCCGATGCGCTGGCGATCGTCCGCGATGCGCTGCCCGCGGCGCATGGCCAGCGCCACCACCTGCTGGCCGTGGACATGGACCGCACCGCGGATCTGCAGGCGACCGTCGCGGCGCACGTCGCGGCGCATCCGGCCCAGATCCTGATCCACAACACCGGCGGGCCGGCCGGTGGCAGCGCGCACGAAGCGCCCCTCGACGCCTTCGAAGCGGCGTTCCGCCGGCATCTGCTGGGTGGCCAGGTACTGGTGCAGGCGGTGCTGCCGGCGATGCGCGCTGCCCACTGGGGCCGTATCGTCAACGTGGTCTCGACCTCGGTGCGCGAGCCGATCGCCGGTCTGGGCGTATCCAATACCGTGCGCGGCGCGGTCGCCAGCTGGGCCAAGACGCTCTCGCGCGAGCTCGCGCCCGAAGGCATCACCGTCAACAACGTGCTGCCCGGCTACACGCGTACCGGCCGCATCGACCAGATCGTCGCCGACCGCGTGCGCCGCACGGGTCAGGACGAAGCAGCGGTGCTGGCCTCGATGCGGGCGAACGTGCCGGCCGGACGCTTCGCCGAACCCGCCGAGACTGCTGGAGTGATCGCGTTCCTGTGCTCGCCGGCCGCGGCCTATGTCACCGGCGTGAGCCTACCGGTCGACGGCGGGCGGATGGCCTCGATCTAGTCACGACGGCGCGACACCGCCGCTGCTTCGATGCGGCCATGCCGGAAGGTCCCGAAACCCACGAACTTGCCGATCGCCTGTCGACCCTGCTGGTCGACGAGGTACTCACGCAGGTGCGTTTCATCGATCCCAGGCTGCAACGCAAGCGCGGCCTGCTGGAGGGCAAGCGGGTGCTCGCAGTGGAAGCGCGCGGCAAGGCGCTGCTGACGGCCGTCTCCAGCGGGTGGACCCTCTATACCCACAGCCAGCTGTTCGGATTCTGGCGTCTGGTCGACGATGTCGACGCGCTGCCCGATGGCGCCCGCCCACGCGTATTGCTGGTGACCGCGCGCGGGGTGGCGGCGCTGTATGCCGCCCCCTCCATCTCGCTGTGGCGCACCGACGAGCTCGACGCGCAGCCCTACCTCGCCAAGCTCGGCCCGGACGTGCTCGACCCGGCGGTCGATGCGGCCGGGTTGCTCGCGCACATGGACACCCCGCGCTTCGCCGGACGCACGCTGGCCGTGCTGCTGCTCGACCAGGGTTTCGCCGCCGGCATGGGCAACTACCTGCGCTCGGAAGTGCTCTACCACGCGCGCCTGTCGCCCTACCGCATCCTGCGCGACCTGACGGCCGCCGAGCGCCGGCGGCTGGCGAAGGCGCTGCTGGACGTACCGCGGCGCGCGTATCGCGCCAAGCACGGCGACATCCTGCCGCCGGGCAAGGACTATCTCGCGCGGACCCGCGCGACGTTCGGCTTCGAGGTCTACGAACACAAGGGCGACCCCTGTCCGCGCGACGGCGGCACCATCGTCGAGGAGCGACTGGCCGCGCGCCGACTCTACTGGTGCCCCGCCTGCCAGCACTGAGCGGCAACGCCGGCTCGGGTAAGCTGGCGTCCATGCAACGACTGATGCACTGGATCGACGGCGCGGCGCGCGCGCCCGGCAGCGACCGCTGGCTGCCGGTGCACGAGCCGGCGAGCGGCCGCGTCTATGCCGAAGTCGCGGCCGGAGGCGCCGACGATGTCGCCGCAGCGGTCACCGCCGCGGCCCGCGCGGCGCCGGCCTGGGCCGCCCTGTCCAACAGCGCGCGCGCGGCCTGGCTGGAGCGACTGGCTGCGGCGCTGGAGGCGAGGATCGACGACTTTGCCCATGTCGAAGCGCGCGACGGCGGCAAGCCCTTCGTGCTGGCACGCGATGCGGAGATTCCGCGCGCCGTGGCCAACCTGCGCTTCTTCGCCCACGCGGCCACGCAGTTCGCCAGCGAATCGCATCACGGCGAGGCGGGCCTGAACTACACGCTGCGCACGCCGCTGGGCGTGGTCGCGACGATCTCGCCGTGGAACCTGCCGCTGTACCTGTTCACCTGGAAGATCGCGCCGGCGCTCGCGGCCGGCAATACCGTGGTCGCCAAACCGTCGGAAGTGACGCCGGCGAGCGCGACCCTGCTGGCGGAGCTTTCGGGCGAGATCGGCTTCCCGCCGGGCGTGATCAATGTGGTGCACGGCTCCGGCGCGGACGTCGGTGACGCCCTCGTCGACGATCCGCGCGTGCGCGCGGTGTCCTTCACCGGCAGTACCGCAGTCGGCCGACGCATCGGTGCACGCACGGGCGCGGCGCTCAAGAAGGCATCGCTGGAACTCGGTGGCAAGAACGCGACCCTGGTCTTCGCCGACAGCGACTGGGAGACGCAGCTCGGCACCCTGGTGCGCTCGGCGTTCCAGAACAGCGGGCAGATCTGCCTGTGCGGCTCTCGCATTCTGGTCGAACGTGGCATCTACGAGTCCTTCCGCGAGCGCTTCGTCGCCGAGGCGCTGGCCCTGCGGGTCGGCGATCCGATGGATTCCGATGCACGCATGGGTCCGCTGGTGTCGCAGGCGCACTTCGACAAGGTGCTCGCCGCGATCGAACGCGCGCGCGCCGAAGGCGGCCATGTGCTTTGCGGTGGCCACGCGCTCGCGCGGCCGGGATGGTTCGTCGCGCCGACGGTCATCGATGGCCTCGGCCCGGACTGCGCGACCAACCGCGAGGAGATCTTCGGCCCCGTCGTCACGCTCCAGCCCTTCGACGACGACGCGCAGGCCCTCGCCCTGGCGAATGCCGGGGATTACGGCCTGTCGGCGTCGATCTGGACACGCGACCTGGTCCGCGCCCACCGTCTGGCGGCTGCGCTGCGCGTGGGCATGGTCTGGATCAACACCTGGCTGATGCGCGACCTGCGCACGCCATTCGGCGGCACCGGCGCGTCCGGTCTGGGCCGCGAGGGTGGCGTGGAAGCCATGCGTTTCTTCACCGAACCGAAGAACATCGGCCTGTCTCTGGAATAATCACGCAATGGGCGAACTCGACAAGCTGCTGCAGAACAACCGTGACTGGGCCGAGCGCGCGGTGCGCGACGACCCGGATTTCTTCCACCGGCTGGAAAACCAGCAGACGCCGAAGTACCTGTGGATCGGTTGCTCCGACTCGCGCGTACCCGCCAACCAGATCCTCGGCCTGGATCCGGGCGAAGTCTTCGTCCACCGCAACGTTGCCAACGTGCTGTCGCATGGCGACCTCAACGCGCTGTCGGTGATCCAGTTCGCGGTCGATGTGCTCAAGGTCGAACACATCCTGCTGGTCGGCCATTACGGCTGCGGTGGCGTGCACGCGGCCATGACCGGCGCGCGGGTCGGCCTGGTCGACAACTGGTTGCGCCACGTGGCCGACGTCAATCACAAACACGCCGGTCTGCTGGCCGCCGTGGACGACATCAACCTGCGCCATGCTCGGCTGTGCGAGCTCAATGCCGTGGAGCAGGCGCTCAACATCTGCCAGACCACGGTGATCCGCGACGCATGGGCGCGCGGGCAGAAGCTCGCCGTGCACGGCTGGGTCTACGCGCTGGGTGACGGCCGCGTGCGCGAACTCGGCATGGACGTCGCTTCGCACGCCGAGATCGGCCCGGCCTACGACGCCGCGGTGGCGGATATCGCGCGCGTGGTCGCCCGCGGCCGCCGCGATGACTGAGGCCATCCAGGCCTCGGCCGCGCCGCGCCCGGTCGGGCGCTATCCGCATGCACGCCGCGCCGGCGGGCTGCTGTTCCTGTCGGGCATCGGTCCGCGCGATCCGGCCAGCGATTCGGTGCCGGGCAACGTGTTCGATGATCGGGGCAGCGTCGTCGCACACGACATCGCCGCGCAGACGCGCGCCGTGTTCGCCAACGTGCGCGCGGTGCTCGAGGCCAGCGGCGCGCGGTGGGAAGACCTGGTCGACGTGACCGTCTACCTCACCGACATGGCCGGTGACTTCGCCGGTTACAACGCGATCTGGGCCGAGTATTTCCCCGATCCTGCCACCGCGCCCTGCCGCACGACGCTTGGCATCGACGCCCTGCCGACGCCGATCGCGATCGAGATGAAGTGCATCGCAACCTCAGGTCGCGAACCGATGCCCCTCGCGCGCCCTGCTGGAGAGGCGGGGACCACCGGCGCAGCCGATGATGGGGTGAGCGCAGCGGACGCCGGCCACCCCAACTCCCCGCCACACGCGCCACAGGAGTGAACGGATGATCCCCGGACCGCTGAACCTAAAGAAGTGGATCGACGAGCACCGCCACCTGCTCAAACCGCCGGTCGGCAACAAGTGCATCTACGACGGCGAGTTCATCGTCATGGTGGTCGGCGGCCCGAACGCACGCACCGACTATCACTACGAGGAAGGCCCGGAGTGGTTCCACCAGCTCGAAGGCGAGATGGTGCTGCGCATCCAGGAGGACGGTCAGGTCCGCGATATTCCGATCCGCGCCGGCGAGACCTTCCTGCTGCCGCCGAAGGTGCCGCATTCGCCGCAGCGCGGCCCCGATTCGATCGGCCTGGTCATCGAGCGCAAGCGCCTGCCGCACGAGCAGGACGGCCTGCTGTGGTTCTGCGAACGCTGCAACCACAAGCTGTTCGAGCGGTATTTCCATCTCCACGACATCGAGCAGGATTTCCCGCCGGTGTTCGACCTGTTCTACGGCTCGATCGAGCACCGCAGCTGCGAGGCCTGCGGCCACCTCAACCCTCGCCCTGTCCGCTACGATCCCGATCCCGACACGCTGGCCGACATCACCTGACACCTGCCGATCCAGGGACTGGAGACCGCATATGACCAAGCGCCCGACCATCCTGCTGCTGTGCGTCCTGCTCGTCATGCTGGCCCCAGCGCAGGCGCAGGTTGCCGACAACGCCGAACTCGCATCCATCCATCGCGAGGATCAGCAGGCACGCGCGGACGCGGCGAACATCGACTGGTCGGTGGTGTACCGGGAGGATGCCGCACGGCGCGCGCGCGTACTCGTGTTGATGCGCGAGGGTGCGCTGCGCACTGCAGCAGACCACTATCACGCGGCAATGGTGTTCCAGCACGGCAACGGCCTGGAAGACATCCGCATCGCGCACGCGCTTTCGACGCTCGCCTCCACGTTGGACCCCGACGAAATCCGCTACCGCTGGCTGGTCGCCGCGTCATGGGACCGCATCATGACGACCCAGTTGCAACCGCAGTGGTTCGGCACCCAGTTCCACGGCGACGAGGCCGGCCTGTTCCTGTATCCGGTGGCCGACGGCGCGGTCGACGATGCGGAGCGAGTACGCATGGGCGTGCCGCCGCTGGCCGAGGCGCAAGCCAAAATCGGTGAGATGGCGGCTGCGATGGGCCAGCAGGTCCACCCCGACCCGCCGACGATCGAGCAGCTGCGGCAGGAACGTCGCCCGGGCGAAACCTCCGCGCCCTGAACCGGCTGTGCGCCTGCGGCGTGATCGGCGCGGGCCGGTCGTCTAGGATGGCGACCATGCTGAAGATCGACATCCACGCCCACTATCTGCCGCGCGACTGGCCCGATCTGGCATCGAAGTATGGCGATGCGCGCTTCCCGGTGATCCATCACACCGCCGATGGTCGCCACCGCATCTACAAGGACGGGCGCTTCTTCCGCGAGATCTGGTCCAAGACCTGGGATGCGCGCGAGCGCATCGACGACTACGCGCGGTTCGGCGTGCAGGTACAGGTGATCAGCACCGTGCCGGTGATGTTCAGTTACTGGGCCAAGCCTGCGCCCGCGCTGGAACTGCACCAGTCGCTCAACGACCACATGGCCGCGACGGTCGCGGCGCATCCGCGCCATTACGCCGGCATCGGCACGGTGCCGATGCAGTCGCCGCGGCTGGCGATCCAGGAGCTGGAGCGGTGCGTCGACCAGCTCGGCCTGCAGGGCGTGCAGATCGGCAGCCACATCGGCGACTGGAATCTCGACGCGCCGGAACTGTTTCCCTTCTTCGAGGCCGCGGCGGACCTCGGCGCGGCGATCCTCGTCCATCCCTGGGACATGATGGGCAGCGAGTCGATGCCCAAGTACTGGCTGCCGTGGCTGGTGGGCATGCCGGCCGAGCAGTCGCGCGCGGCCTGCTGCCTGATCTTCGGCGGGGTGCTCGAGCGGCTGCCCAGGCTCAAGATCTGCATGGCGCACGGCGGCGGCAGTTTCCCGTACACGATCGGCCGCATCGAACACGGCTTCAACATGCGCCCCGACCTCGTCGCTACCGATAACCCGCACAATCCGCGCGGGTATCTCAAGCAGCTGTATTTCGATTCCTGGGTGGCCGATCCGCGTGCGCTGCAGTACCTGCTCGACACCTGCGGCACGGACCGCGTGATGCTCGGCACCGACTATCCGTTCCCGCTCGGGGAACAGGTGCCCGGCGCCGGCATCGAGGAAATCCCGCTCGATGACGCCTCGCGCGCACGGCTGTATCACGGCACAGCGCTCGAGTGGCTGGGCCTGTCGCCCGGCCGCTTCGCGTGACCGCGGGCCCCCGCTCCCCTCTTGCCGCGCACCTGCGCGGCCTTCCGACCGAACGAACTCCATGACCGATCCGCAGACCCTGTTCTCCGACGACTACGCCGCCGCCGCCGATGCCGCCGACCCGCTGCAGCGCTTCCGCGCGCAGTTCCATCTGCCGCGCTTCGGCGAGGTGGAACAGGCCTATTTCGTCGGCAATTCGCTCGGCCTGCAGCCGCGCGGCGCGCGCGCGCAGGTCGAGGACGTGCTCGACAAGTGGGCGATGGAGGCGGTCGAGGGCCACTTCCGCGGCAACTCGCAGTGGATGACCTATCACCGCCTGCTCAGTGCGCAGCTGGCCGAGATCGTCGGCGCGCAGCCGGAGGAAGTGGTCGCGATGAATTCGCTGACCGCGAACCTGCATTTCCTGATGGTCGGCTTCTACCGCCCGACCGCCGAGCGCCCGGCGATCCTGATGGAGGCCGGCGCGTTCCCGTCCGACCGCTACGCGCTCGAGTCGCAGGTGCGCTTCCATGGATTCGACCCCGACACGGATCTCATCGAAGTGCAGCCCGGCGCCGACGGCCTGTTCGGCATCGACGCGGTGGCCGCCGCGATCGAGGAGCACGGCCATCGCCTGGCCCTGGTGCTCTGGCCGGGCGTGCAGTACCGCACCGGTGAGGCCTTCGATCTCGCGGAAATCACCCGGCTGGGCCATGCCGCGGGTGCCGTGGTGGGTTTCGATCTTGCGCACGCAGCCGGCAACCTGCCGCTGCAGCTCCACGACAGCGACGCCGACTTCGCGGTGTGGTGCCACTACAAGTACCTCAACAGTGGCCCCGGCGCCGTGGCAGGCGCGTTCGTCCACGCGCGCCACGCGATCACCGACCGGCCGCGTTTTGCCGGCTGGTGGGGCCACGACGCGGCGACGCGTTTCCGCATGGGACCCGACTTCCAGCCCACGCCCGGTGCCGAAGGCTGGCAGCTCAGCAATCCGCCGATCCTCGGCCTCGCGCCACTGCGCGCCTCGCTGGATCTGTTCACCGAGGCCGGCATGCCCGCGCTGCGCTCCAAGTCGGAAGCGCTGACCGGCTATCTGGAGACGCTGATCCGCAGCCAGCTCGACGACGTGCTCGACATCGTCACGCCGCGCGATGTCGCACGCCGCGGCGCGCAGCTGTCCCTGCGCGTCCGGGGTGGCCGCGAGCAGGGCCGCGCCCTGTTCGAGTGCCTGTCCGACAACGGCGTGCTCGGCGACTGGCGCGAGCCGGATGTGATCCGCATTTCGCCCGCACCGCTCTACAACACCCATGCCGACGTGTTGCGCTTCGTGCGCACCGTGGCCCGCTGGCGCGACGCGTGAACGCACCCGCGCGCCATCTGACGATCATCGGCGCGGGCCTGGCCGGCGCCCTGCTCGGCATCCTGCTGCGGCGTCGCGGCTGGGACGTGGATCTGTACGAGAAGCGCGGCGATCCCCGCGTGCAGGGCTACGGCGGCGGCCGTTCGATCAATCTGGCCCTGGCCGAACGTGGCCGGCATGCCCTGCGCGCCGCCGATGCGGACGACGCGGTGATGCGCCACGCGATCATGATGCGCGGCCGCATGGTGCATGTGGGCGACACCGAGCCGGTGCTGCAGCGTTACGGTCGCGACGACGACGAGGTGATCTGGTCGGTGCACCGCGGCGACCTCAACATCGTGCTGCTCGATCTGGCCGAGGCGGCGGGTGCGCGGCTGCACTTCGATGCGGGCCTCGACTCCGTCAACTTCGATTCGCGGCGCGCGGTCTTCCGTGATCCGCGCGACCGCAGCACGCGGGAAGTGCCGTTCCAGGCGCTGGTCGGCGCCGATGGCGCGGGTTCGGCGCTGCGCGCGGCGATGCACCGCGTGCACGATCTCGGGCAGCGCAGCGATTTCCTCGACCACGGCTACAAGGAACTCGAGATCCCGCCACGCGGCGACGGCGGCTTCCGCATCGAACCCAATGCGTTGCACATCTGGCCGCGCGGGCACTACATGTGCATCGCGCTGCCCAACGACGAGAAGACCTTCACCGTCACCCTGTTCCTGCCGCACCAGGCCGGCGCGGACGGCGGGCCGGCGTTCGACCAGCTGGGCGATGTCGATGCGGCGCGCGCGTTCTTCGAACGCGACTTTCCGTCCGCGCTGGCCCTGATTCCCGACTTCGACCGCGACTGGGCCGGCAACCCGGTCGGCCAGCTGGCCACGCTGTATCTGGAGCGCTGGCATCTCGACGGCCGGGCAGTACTGCTGGGCGACGCCGCGCACGCGATGGTGCCGTTCCACGGCCAGGGCATGAATTGCGCGTTCGAGGACTGTGTGGCGCTGGCCGGACACCTCGATGCGAACGCCGACCTCGCGACCGCGTTCGCCGCGTTCGAGGCCGAACGCAAACCCGATGCCGCGGCGATCCAGCGCATGGCGCTCGACAACTACCTGGAGATGCGCGACCGCGTCGACGATGCCGACTACCTGCTGCAGCGCGAGCTCGAACTCGCGCTGCAGGACCGTCACCCCGGCCGCTTCGTGCCGCACTACGCCATGGTCACCTTCATGCGCATCCCCTATTCGCTGGCGATGCGCCGCACCGACGTCCAGCGCGGCATCCTCGAACGGGCCACCGCCGGCCATGCCTCACTCGCGGCGCTGGACTGGAACGCGATCGATGCCGAAGTGCTCGCGCAACTGACGCCGCTCGAGGACGTGCCCGCGTGAGCGCACGTTCCTCCTTCCCTGATCCCGGGCCCGTGCCGCCGTCCCGGCCTGCCAGGGCGACCCACCGGCTGCCACACGCATGACCGACAGTTTCCTTTTCTACGATCTCGAAACCTTCGGTTCCGACCCGCGCCGCACGCGCATCGCGCAGTTCGCTGCGATCCGCACCGACGCCGATCTCAACGAGATCGACGTCCCGATCGATTTCTTCGTGCGCCCGGCCGACGACCTGCTGCCCTCCCCGGTCGCGACGCTGATCACCGGTATCACGCCGCAGCATGCGCTTGCCCACGGCCTCACCGAGGCGGAGGCGTTCGCGCGAATCCAGGAGGAGATGGCACGGCCGAAGACCTGCACGCTGGGTTACAACTCGCTGCGCTTCGACGACGAATTCGTCCGCTTCGGCCTGTACCGCAATTTCCATGATCCCTACGAGCGCGAGTGGCGCAGCGGCAATTCGCGGTGGGACCTGCTCGATGTCATGCGGCTGTGGCACGCGCTGCGTCCCGAAGGCCTGGTCTGGCCGACGCGCGAGGACGGAGCGACCTCGTTCAAGCTCGAGCACCTGGCGGCCGCCAACGGCGTGCGCACCGGTGACGCGCATGAGGCGCTGTCGGATGTGCGTGCACTGATCGGCCTGGCGCGCTTGTTCCGCAACGCGCAGCCGCGCCTATGGGATTACGCGGCGAAGCTGCGCGACAAGCGCCACGCGGCCTCGATGCTCGACACCATCGCGATGACCCCAGTCCTGCACGTCTCGCAACGCTACCCGGCGGCGCGGATGTGCGCCGCTGCGGTGCTGCCGCTCGCCCGCCACCCGCGTTACGACAGCCGGGTGATCGCGTTCGACCTCGACGGCGACCCGGACTGGCTGCTCGATCTCGACGCCGATACGATCGCCTCGCGTGTGTTCGCACGGCGCGAGGATCTGCCCGAGGGCGTGGCGCGCATCCCGCTCAAGGAAGTGCACAGCAACCGCTGCCCCGCCCTCGTGGCCTGGCCGCATCTTCGGCCCGTGGATTTCGAGCGCCTCGGCATCGAGCCGCTTGAAATCGAGCGGCGTGCAGCGCGGCTGCGCGCGGCAGGTCCGGCGCTCGCCGAGAAGATCCGCCGGGTGTTCACAGTGGAACGCGCCTTCGAGCCCTGCGATCCGGACGGAGCCCTCTATGACGGCTTTCCCGGCGACGGCGACAAGCGCCGCATGGCCCAGGTCCGGGCGACGCCGCCCGATCAGCTCGGCTCGCGTGACTTCGGCTTCGAGGATCCGCGTTTCGATGCGCTGCTGATGCGCTACCGCGCGCGCAACTGGCCTGGCACGCTCAGCGCCGACGAGCGCCTGCGCTGGGACGCCTATCGCTGCGAGCGCCTCGGCCCGGGCACGACCCAGTCGGAGCTGGACTTCGCCGGCTATTTCACGCAGATCGAAACGCTGCGCGCCGAGAATCCGCACGATCCGCGCCGGGCCAGCCTGCTCGACGCCCTCGTCGACTGGGGCCATGGCCTCGCCACGCGTCTACCTTCCGATCCGCCTGTCCCGGCGCCTGCATGACCACGTACTTCAGCGACAAGAGCTTCCGCTTCCTGCGCGGCCTGGCCCGCAACAACGACAAGACATGGTTCGCCGCGCACAAGGCCGACTATGAAGCGCATGTGCGCCAGCCCTTCCTGCAGCTGATCACCGATCTGCAACCCGACCTTGCCGCGGTGAGCACGCAATTCCGCGCCGATCCGCGTACCCAGGGGGGTTCGCTGTTCCGCATCTACCGCGATGCGCGTTTCTCCAACGACAAGTCGCCCTACAAGCAATGGCAGGGTGCGCGATTGTTCCATGTGCGTCGGCGCGAACTGCCGGCGCCTTCGTTCTATGTGCACCTGCAGCCGGGCGAGAGCTTCGTCGGCGCCGGCCTGTGGCATCCCGAACCGCCCACCCAGCGCAAGCTCAGGCAGTTCATCGTCGACAACCCGGGCAGCTGGAAGCGCGCGGCGCATGATCCCCGGCTCCGCAAGCGCTTCGAATTCGAAACCAGCGAGATGCTGGTGCGTCCGCCGCACGGCTTTCCTGCCGACTTCGAGTACATCGACGATCTCAAGCACAAGAACTGGGTGTTCTGGCGCACGCTCGACGACGCCACGATGACCGGGCCGCAGCTGCGGCAGACGATCGCCGCCGATCTGGTGACACTCGGCCCGTTCGTCGATTACCTGTGCGCGGCGCTGGACCTGGAGTTCTGAGCATCGCCGCGCGCCCGATGCGTTCAGCGGCGACTGCGCCATGGCAGCCGACAATCGCTGCGTCTCCAGCAGCCCGGCAACCATGAAGCGTCTCGTCTGGATACTCTGTGCAGTGTTCGTGCTGTTGGCCGGCTATGTGGCAGCCGGCCCGTTCCTGACCGTGCACGCGATCCGCGACGCGGTGCTTGAAGAGGACTCGCGCGCACTCTCCCGGCACGTGGACTTCCCGGCGCTGCGTCAGAGCCTGCGTGTGCAACTGGCCGACGCGGTGGTCCGCGAAGCGGGGCCCGGACTGCAGTTGAGTCTGCTCGGCGCGATCGGCCTGCGCGTCGCGGGCAGCGCCGCGGGCGCCGGCGTGGACATGATGGTGACGCCGGTCGGCCTGAGCACGCTGATGCGCGGACAACGACTGTGGAACCTGGCCGGCGGCGCATCGCCGATGCGGACGGGCCCGGATCCCGAGGCCGGCGATCCACTCGAGGATGCGCATTACCGCTACCACTCACCGTCGCGTTTCACTGTGACTGTTCGCGACGACCGCAGCCGGCCGATCGAGTTCGTGCTGACCCGGCGGGGGCTGCAATGGAAGCTCTCGGATATCCGCCTGCCCCTCCAGGACGTGGCGTCGGCAGGCGGCTGAGCTTTCGCTTCTCTTTTCGGCAGCGCGGGGAGCGGTTACGAAGCACCCAGTGGACGAGCGCGCGCGCGGCAGGACGAAAAGACACTTCGCCCGATTCGCCCCCACCAGACTCCAGTGCAAGCGAAGATTTGCCGCGCGGTATTACTGCGGCGGAGCGCTGCCCGTGCTACCCAGCGGGCTTTTGCCGGTCCCTGGCGCCCGCGCCCCAACCGGGCCGGTGATACATCACCAGGTACACCCCGACCACCCACGCCGACGCCGCAGCCCAGCCGGCGAGAATGTCGGAGGGGTAATGCACGCCCAGATACACGCGCGACAGGCCGACCATCGGGACGAACACGACCATGGCGGCGATCACCCACCAGCGTGCGCGGGTCGGCCAGGCCAGCAGGATCAGCACCGCGGCCAGCGTCATCGAACCCATCGCATGGCCGCTGGGAAAACTGTAGGTGGCCTCGGGCGCGATCGATTCCCAAAGGCTCGGCCGGTCGCGCGCGAACAGGTGTTTGGTCGCGATGTTCAACAGCGCCGAGCCGCCCGTCGCCACTGCGGCGAACAGACCGTCGCGCCAGCGTTTCATCGCCAGCAGCACCAGAACCAGCCCGATGTCGACCGGCACCACGCCCCTGGCGTAGCCGATCTGGGAGAAGAACAGGAACACCCGCGTGTAGCCATCGCGCGCGGCCTCCTGCGCGAATCGCAGGATCGGCTCGTCGAACGGGATGACTTCCGACTCGTGGACCTCGTCGGCGAGCTCCATGAAGCCCCACATCGGCAGCATCACGCCGGCGAACAGCAGCAGGAACTTCCAGCCGTGGCGACGCAGTAGACCGCCGGCTTCGCGCGAGCCCTCGGCGACGGCACTCCCGCCGTCAGGCATCGACGCCGCGGCCGTAGTTGCGGTGTACGTAGTCGTCGACCAGTGCCACGAACTCGTGCGCGATGTTCTCGCCGCGCAGGGTCATCGCCTTCTCGCCGTCGATGAAGACCGGCGCCGAAGGCGCTTCGCCCGTACCCGGCAGCGAGATGCCGATATTGGCGTGACGCGACTCGCCGGGCCCGTTGACCACGCAGCCCATCACCGCGAGGGTCATGTTCTCCGCGCCCGGGTGGGTGATCTTCCACTCCGGCATCTTGCCGCGCACGTGGTCCTGGACCACGCCCGCCAGTTCCTGGAAGAACTCGGACGTCGTGCGGCCGCAGCCCGGGCACGCGGTGACCATCGGCGTGAACGCGCGCAGGCCCATGGTCTGCAGCAGTTCCTGGGCGACGACGACCTCCTTGGTCCGCGACGCACCCGGCTCCGGGGTAAGCGAGATGCGGATGGTGTCGCCGATGCCTTCCTGCAACAGGATGCCCAGCGCGGCGCTGGAGGCGACCATGCCCTTGCTGCCGATACCGGCCTCAGTCAGGCCAAGGTGCAGGGCGAAATCACAGCGCGCGGCCAGGTCGCGATAGACGGCCACCAGCTCCTGCACGCCGCTGACCTTGGCGCTGAGCACGATGCGCTCGCGCGCCAGGCCCAGTTCGACAGCACGTTCGGCCGAGTCGACCGCCGAGCGGATCAGGGCTTCGCGCAGCACACGGCCTGCATCCCAGGGCTCGGCGCGCGAGGCGTTCTCGTCCATCAGCGTCGCCGCGAGCGACTGGTCGAGCGACCCCCAGTTGGCGCCGATGCGCACCGGCTTGTCGTAGCGCATCGCGAACTCGATCAGCTGCGCGAACTGCGTGTCGCGCTTCCTGCCGAAGCCGACATTGCCGGGATTGATCCGGTATTTCGCCAGCGCCTCCGCGCAGGCGGGCTCGCCCGCCAGCAGCTGGTGGCCGTTGTAGTGGAAGTCGCCGATGATCGGCACTTCGATGCCCTGCATCGCCAGCCGCTCGACGATGCGCGGCACTGCCGCGGCCGATTCGGGATTATTGACGGTGATGCGCACCAGCTCCGAGCCCGCGCGCCAGAGCTCGCCGATCTGCTTGGCGGTGCCGGCGATGTCGGCGGTATCGGTATTGGTCATCGACTGCACGACGATCGGTGCATTCCCGCCCACCGCGACCCCACCGATATGCACCTGACGGGTGCCGCGACGGGGCGCGGCGCCGAAGGCGGGCAATGTCGCGGGATCGGACAGGCAGATGGGGGAATCGGGCGTGGGCTGGGCAGACATGCGTGCATTTTAGCGGTTCGCGTCCGACTGACGGTGACGCGCGCCGAAACCGCGCGCGAATGCGACCAATGGCCGCAGCGGGCCGCGCCGCGCTGGACTAGGATGGCGGGCGATGCAGCCCCAGCCGCCCGCCACCGCCCTGCTCCGCACCCTGTACAGCCTGCGCTGGTTCGCGGTGGGCGGGCAGTCGCTGACCATCCTGTGGGTCACCCACGGCTTCGAGATGGACCTGCCGCGCTGGCCGCTATGGGGCCCGGTCCTGCTGCTGGCCGCGTTCAACGTGCTGGTCCACGTGCGTCTGACCCAGAGCCGCGACGCCACGCCGGCCGAGGCCTTCGCCCACGTGCTGGTCGACACTGCGGTGCTGGCCTGGCTGGTGGCCTGGACCGGCGGCATCGCCAATCCTTTCGCCTCGCTGTTCCTGCTGCCGATCGCGCTGACCGCGATGGCCCTGCCCCGGGCCTGGGCGATCGCCGCTGCGCTGGCCTGCGTCAGCGGCTACATGCTCGCGATCAGTTTCGGACAGCCCCTGCCGCACCTGCACGACCACTACAACCTGCATCTGGCCGGGATGGCGGTGAACTTCTTCCTGTCGGTGGGCCTGGTGTCGTATTTCATGATCCGACTGGCCGCCGCGCGCGACCGCCGCGAGCGCGAACTCGCCGCCCTGCGTGACCGCTTCGTCCGCAACGAAGGCATCCTGGCCTTGGCGACCCACGCTGCCTCGGTCGCCCACGAACTCAATACTCCGCTCGCGACGATGACCCTTCTGCTCGACGATCTCGACACCAGCCACATGGCCGGCGACGGCGCGGCGGACGTGGCGACGCTGCGGCGCCTCGTCGACACCTGCCGCGACCGGGTACGCTCGCTCGCCGATCCGGCCGATCCCTCCGCCAGCACCCGGGTCGACATCGGCCGCGTGCTCGAACACTGGCAGCTGGTCCGCCCGGCCATCGCGCTGAGCCGCAGCGGCAACGTCGATGTGCACCAGCGCGTCGACCGCACCATCGGCCACCTGCTGCTGGCCCTGCTCAACAACGCCGCCGATGCCAGCGAAGGCAATGGCAGCAACCGCGTGGACCTGCATCTGCAGATCGAGACCGGCATGCTCGACGGCGCGATCCGCGACTACGGCACCGGTTTCGATGCCCAGGCGCCGTTCCTGCCGGTGCTCTTCCGCAGCGGCAAGCCCGACGGCCTGGGCGTGGGCCTGGCGCTGTCGCACGCGGTGATCGAGCAGCTCGACGGCGAACTGGACATGGAGGAAGCCGAAGGCGGCGGCACCCGGGTGCACTTCCGCATCCCCGTCGAGGCAGGCGACCGCACTCCGACGGAGACGATTCGATGAAGGGCCTGCTGGTCGACGATGACACCCTGTACCTGGAAGCGTTGCGGCGCGCATTGACCCGACGCGGCATCGACTGCGAGATCGCGGCCGACATGGCCACCGCGCTGGACATCGCCGCGCGCACGACGCCGGACTTCGCCCTGGTCGATCTCAAGCTCGGCGAAGCCTCGGGACTGTCGCTGATCGAGCCGCTGCGGGCGATCCGCGCCGACATGCGCATTCTGCTGGTCACCGGCTACGCGAGCATCGCGACCGCGGTGGAAGCGATCAAGCGCGGCGCCGACGACTATCTGCCCAAGCCGGTGTCGGCCGACACGCTGCAGCGCATCCTGCTCGACACGGAACCCGCGCCCGGCGCGCCGGGGCCCGAGCGCGAGGAGGAGGACACGCTGGAAAGTCCCACGATGATCCCGCTGCACCGGCTGGAGTGGGAGCACATCCAGCAGGCGCTGACCGAAACCGGCGGCAATATCTCGGCGACCGCGCGGTTGCTCGGCATGCACCGGCGCTCGCTGCAACGCAAGCTCGCCAAGCGGCCGGGGCCGGAGCGACGGCCACCCGGCGACGGCTGAGCACGGGCGGGGACGGAGCGACCACTGGCGGCAGGGCGGCGGCATGCGTGCACCGCGCGGCCGCTGCCAGGCACGCATCGCGCGGAACCTGCGCCACCGCGGGCGTGCCCCGGCCCCGACGCGACGCAGGGAACCGGCCGGTGCGGCGCAGGCCGCGGCCGGCGCTTCTCCGGCCGGGCGGCAGGGTTACTGCGCGGGCGGGGTTTGCGTGTCCGGCGCAGCCGTCTCGGCGGCCAGCGGGCGCACCTCGAAGACCACGGTCTGGGTCGGCGCATGCGCGAAGTGCAGCGTTGCCTCGACAGTCTGGCCGGCGCGCATCGGCTCGACCGGATTGATGAACATCAGGTGGTTGCCGCCGGGACGCAGCACGATCTCCGCACCGGGCGGAAGTTCCACGCCGTCGGGCAGTTCGCGCATGCGCATCATGCCGCCGTCATGGCGCATCTCGTGGATCTCCACCGACTCCGCTGCCTCGGTATCCACCGAGACCAGGCGGTCCGACGAGGTTGCCTTGAGCGTGACGTAACCGCCCGCGACCGCCGCCGTGGGCGGGGTTTCGCGGATCCACGCGTCGCTGACATGCACCCCTTCGGCCACCGCCGCAGCGGCGTCGCCATCGCTGGTCGCATGGGGCGGCCGCTGGTCGCCGCCCTGTTCGGCGCCGGGCTGGCAGGCGGTGAGGACAAGCGTGGCCAGGCCCGCAGCGAGAACGGTCGTTCGTGACATCGGAATACTCCTTGGGGCGCCGCTCGGGAGTCGGCATGGGGGATCGATTATCGCCGCGTGCGCCCACGCGCGCAGGCCGCACCCGATCGATGTGGCCCGCCGCGGGCGGCCCTGTCCGTGGACAGCGCATGCCCGCCGTGGATGCCACGCCGACCCGGCGTACCGGCATGCCGGCCGTCCCAGGCCGCCCGGGCCCGGCAGGCACGGCGGAAGCAACCAGCGGGATGCGATATGCGGGCTCCGGGGGGCATGCCGTCAAGCGTGGATGCGCAGCGCCGGGCCGGCAATGCGACACGCTGCCGCAGCTGGGGTCCACCCGCCCCGGGTATCCTGTGCCGATGCTCGATGCCCGACCCGATGTGCTCACCCCGACCCAGCTCAACACCCTGGCCCGGGGGCTGCTGGAGGACACCTTCCCGAACGTCGTCGTCGAAGGCGAGCTGTGCAACGTCTCGCGCCCGGCATCGGGACACATGTATTTC
The DNA here is from genome assembly GCF_003813845.1 of Luteimonas sp. 100069. NCBI lineage: Bacteria > Pseudomonadati > Pseudomonadota > Gammaproteobacteria > Lysobacterales > Lysobacteraceae > Luteimonas > Luteimonas sp. 100069. Next base: position 91,781 of record NZ_RPFN01000003.1, on the reverse strand, counting down.
ACCCTCAAGGACGCACGCGCGCAGGTGCGCTGCGCGCTGTTCAAGCCCAAGAGCCAGTGGCTGCGTTTCGCGCCGCGCGACGGCATGCTGGTGCGAGCGCGTGGCCGGGTCACGCTGTACGAGGCGCGCGGCGACTACCAGCTGATCCTCGATTCACTGGAAGAAGCCGGTGAAGGCGCATTGCGCCGCGCCTTCGATGCGCTCAAAGCGCGCCTGCAGGCCGAAGGCCTGTTCGACGCGGACCGCAAGCGCCCGCTGCCGGCGTTCCCGCGACGCATCGGCGTGATCACCTCCCCGACCGGCGCGGCGGTGCGCGACGTGCTGAGCGTGCTGGCGCGGCGCCTGCCGCTGGTCGAAGTCGAGGTTCTGCCGGTCCCGGTGCAGGGCGCTGACGCGCCGCCGAAGATCGTCGCGATGCTCGAGCGCGCCGGTGCCAGCGGCCGCTACGACGTGCTGCTGCTGGCGCGCGGCGGCGGTTCGCTCGAGGACCTGTGGGCGTTCAACGACGAAGCGCTTGCGCGCGCGGTGGCCGCGTGCCCGGTCCCGATCGTCTCGGCGATCGGCCACGAGACCGATTTCGGCCTGACCGATTTCGCCGCGGACCTGCGCGCGCCGACCCCGTCGGTGGCCGCGGAACTGCTGGTGCCCGACCGGACCGAGCTGCTCACGCGCGTGCGTCGCCTGCAGCGTCATGTCGAGGATGCGCAGATGCGCGCGATGCAGGCGCGCTTCCAGCGCCTCGATCGCGCGGCCTTGCGCCTGCAGGCCCAGCGCCCGCAGGCGCGACTGGATGCGCTGCGCCGACGCCAGGACGAGGCGATGCGCAACCTGCAGCAGGGTATGCGCCGGCAGCTGCAGCGACGGGAGGCCGCTCTGCGCCATGCCGGTGCGGTGCTGCGCGCGCATTCCCCGCAGCGCCGCCTGCTGCAGTTGCGCGAACGCCTGGCCGCGCTGGCCCCGCGTCTGCGCCCCGCGCTGGCGCGACGGCTGCAGCGCGATGCACTGCATCTGCGCGGTCTGGCCCGTTCACTTGAAGCGGTAAGCCCGCTGGCGACGATCGCGCGTGGCTACAGCATCGTGCAGCGCGACGACGGCCGCATCGTGCGGCGCGTCGACGAAGTCGGCCCGGGCGATGCGCTCCGGATCCGCCTCGGCGACGGCAGCATCGACGCACGCGTCGAAGCAGCGACTGCGGAGTCCGGCACCCGGTCGACACCGGGCACGTAACGTAGACGCAGGGTGCGGGGCGACGGCCTGCCGCTGTGCGCCGCCACGAGAATGCCTGCCGTGGGCGGGTTTCCGACGGGACGCAGGCACCGCTCCCCGACACGCGGCCGGCGGATGCAGCGTTCCAGCTGCCCGACTCTCCTCTGACGCCATCGATGAGATGCTGCGCCGTCACGTCACGAGGGAGCGTCGCACGATGACCAAGGCATCCGACCTGTTCGTACAGGCCCTCGAAGCCGAAGGCGTCACCCACGTCTTCGGTATTCCCGGCGAGGAAAACCTCGACCTGCTCGAATCCCTGCGCGCCTCGGCCATCGAGCTGGTGCTCACCCGGCATGAGCAGGCCGCAGGCTTCATGGCCGCGACCCATGGCCGCCTGACCGGCAATGCCGGCGTATGTCTGTCGACCCTCGGCCCCGGCGCGACCAATCTCGTCACCGCCGCCGCCTACGCGCAGCTAGGCGCGATGCCGATGCTGATGATCACCGGGCAGAAGCCCATCCGCACCAGCAAACAGGGCCATTTCCAGATCGTCGACATTGTCGACATGATGCGTCCGCTGACCAAATCGACCCAGCAACTGGTCTCCGCGGACGCCATTCCCGCGCGCGTGCGCGATGCGTTCCGGCGCGCCGAGGAGGAGCGCCCGGGTGCGGTCCACATCGAACTGCCGCAGGACGTCGCCGGCGACGAGACCGACGCCCGCCTGCTCCCCGCGCCGTTCACGAGACGGCCGCTGGCCGAGGACAAGGCCGTCGCGGTGGCCGCCGAGGCGATCCGCAGCGCGCGGCATCCGTTGCTGATGATCGGCGCGGGTGCCAATCGCAAGACCACGGCGAAGATGCTGCGCGCCTTTGTCGACCGGCTCGGCATCCCCTTCTTCAGTACGCAGATGGGCAAGGGTGTGCTCGACGAGACCCATCCGCTGTGGCTTGGCACCGCAGCCCTGTCGGACCACGATTTCGTGCACCGCGCGATCGATGCGGCGGACTGCATCGTCAACATCGGCCACGATGTGATCGAGAAGCCGCCGTTTTTCATGCATCGCGGCGAGCGCACGGTCATCCACGTCAATTACGCCAGCGCGGTCGTCGACCAGGTGTATTTCCCGCAGATCGAAGTGGTCGGCGACATCGCCAACACGGTCTGGCAACTCGCCGAAGCCCTCGATGCGCCCCAGCCGCATTGGGACTTCGCGTTCTTCGACCGGGTGCGCGATGCGCTGTGCGAGGACATCGCGCGGCTCGCCGGCGACGACCGCTTTCCCGTGCACGGCCCGCACCTGGTCAAGACGCTGCGCGACGCGCTCGATCCCCGTGACATCGTCTGCCTCGACAACGGCCTCTACAAGCTGTGGTTCGCCCGAAACGACCGCTGCCGCGAGCCGAACACGCTGCTGCTCGACAACGCACTGGCCACGATGGGCGCCGGCCTGCCATCGGCGATCGCGTCGAAGCTCGTGCATCGGGATCGCAAGGTCGTCGCGGTCTGCGGGGACGGCGGTTTCATGATGAATTCGCAGGAACTGGAAACCGCGGTGCGCCTCAAGCTCGACCTCGTGGTGATCGTGCTGCGCGACGATGCCTACGGCATGATCAAGTGGAAGCAGCAGCACGAGGACTACCCGGTCTACGGCATGGACTACGACAATCCCGACTTCGTGCGTTATGCCGAGAGCTACGGCGCGCGTGGCCACCGTCCCGACAGCGCCGCGTCGTTTGCCGGGATCCTGCGCATCGCGCTGGACACCCCCGGCGTGGACCTGATCGACCTCGCCATCGACTACGGCGATGACGACGCCTTGCTCAATACCGAAATTCCCAAACGCAGCGCTGCGATCATCTGATCCGCGCGCATCCCTACCCCTCGATTCCGGAGCGCCCCATGGCTACGAAGAAGACCGCCGCTCGCACGCCCACCGGGCTCGCCCCCAGCTATCCCTACTACCTCGCCAATGCCGCGGTCGCCGCGAACACCGATCTGGAGGTGCGCGACAAGTACAGCGGCAAGGTCGCCACGCGCGTGGCGATGGGTGATGCCACCGCAATCCGCAAGGCGATCGTCGCCGCGCACAAGGCCCGTGGCGCGATGGCGGACTTTCCGCCCGACAAGCGCCGCGACGTGCTCGAGCATTGCGTGCGCCGTTTCCAGGAGCGCTTCGAAGAACTCGCGCTCGCGCTGTGCATCGAGGCCGGCAAGCCGATCAAGGACGCGCGCGGAGAGGTCACGCGACTGATCGACACCTTCCGCATCGCGGCGGGCGAAGCCACCCGCACCGAGGGCGAGTATGTCGAGTTGCAGATCTCCGAACGCACCCGCGGCTATCGCGGCATGGTCAAGCGCGTTCCGGTGGGTGCCTGCAGCTTCATCACGCCCTTCAACTTCCCCTTGAATCTGGTCGCACACAAGGTCGCGCCGGCGATCGCGGCCGGCTGCCCCTTCGTGCTGAAACCCGCCGCCAAGACGCCCGTCGGGGCGCTGATCATCGGCGAGATCCTGGCCGAAACCGACCTCCCCAAGGGCGCGTTTTCGGTGATTCCGTGCAGCAACGAGGACGCTGCCGCGCTGACCGAGGACGAGCGCATCGCACTGCTGAGCTTCACCGGCGGGCTGATCGGCTGGGATCTCAAGGCGCGCGCCGGCAAGAAGAAGGTCGTGCTGGAACTGGGCGGCAACGCGGCGTGCATCGTCGACGAGGACCCCGGCCTGCCGCTGGACAAGGTGGTCGAGCGCCTGGTGTTCGGGGCCTACTACCAGTCGGGCCAGAGCTGTATCGGCGTGCAGCGCATCTACGCGCATCGCACTGTCTACGACGCGCTGCGGCGCAAGCTCAAGAAGGCGATCGGCGGGCTGCGCAGCGGTGACCCGCGCGACGAACGCACGTTCGTCGGCCCGGTTATCGACAGCGACGCGGCAGACCGCATCGAATCCTGGATCGCAGCCGCGCGCAAGGGCGGCGCCAAGGTGATCGCAGGCGGCAAGCGCGAGGGCAACATCATCCCGGCGACGCTGCTCGAACAGGTGCCACGCGATGCCGACCTGCAGCGCAAGGAAGTCTTCGGCCCGGTTGCGATCCTCGAACCGGTCGACAGCTTCGACGAGGCCATCGCCCGGGTGAACGACAGCGATTTCGGCCTGCAGGCCGGCGTGTTCACCGCCAACCTCGCCAACGCGATGCGCGCCTGGGACCGGATCGAGGCCGGTGGCGTGGTGGTCGGCGACGTGCCGAGCTTCCGCGTCGACAACATGCCCTATGGGGGCATCAAGGACTCGGGTATCGGCCGCGAGGGCGTCAAGTACGCGATCCGCGACATGACCGAGGAACGCCTGCTGGTGATCCGCGACCCTGCCTGAGCAGGCGTTTCGGCCCGCTCACGGCCGACGGCGTCAGGCGGTCGCGCGCCTCGTGGCTTCGGCCAGCACGGCGGCCTGCGCCGGCGCGTGCTCCCTGGCTACGCCACGTGCTCGGTCGCGCGGGTCCGCGAGACCGTCTTCGGCCGCCATCGCGGGATCGAATACCCGTACCTGCCGTCGCCCGCCCCGCTTGGCCGCATACATGGCCTGGTCGGCGTGACGCATCAGCGTGGGCAGATCGTCGCCGCCGGGTCCGAGCTCGGCCACGCCGAAGCTTGCGGTGATCCGAAAGGCATAGCCTTTCGAAGCGCCATTGATCGCCATGAAACGTGCCTGCACGTCGTTGGCGACACGGACCGCCGCGGCGGCGTCGAACCCCGGCAGGAACAGCGCGAACTCCTCTCCGCCGAGACGGCCGAATGCGTCGACGCTGCGGCACATCGGCCGCACCGCTTCCGCCACCTGCTGGAGGGCCCAGTCGCCGGCGGCGTGCCCCGACCAGTCGTTCACCTGCTTGAAGTGGTCGAGGTCGAACATGAGCAGCGCTGCAGTCTCGCCGGCGCGCTGGCACTGCACGAGCGCCGCATTCGCGCGCTTGGAGAAGTGCTGCCGGTTGCATATGCCCGTCAGCGCATCGATCTCGGTCATCCGCTTGGGGTGCACCTGCAGACGCTTGGTCTTGTGGGCCCAGTAACCCACCGAGGCCATGCCAGTCCTCGGCTGGGACGTCGGGCTCCACGACTCTCGGGCCCCGACCTGCAAGTCATCCGCCACGCGCACGGAGCACCGCCTCCACGTCCGCCAGCGACAGACCGCGTGCGCGCAGCAGCACGATCAGGTGATACAGCAGGTCGGCGCTTTCGCCGAGCAGTGCCTCGTCGTCCTGTACCACGCCGGCGAGCGCGGTCTCGACGCCTTCTTCGCCCACCTTCTGCGCGATGCGGCGTATGCCGCCGTCGAACAGGCGCGTGGTGTAGCTGCCTTCGGGACGCTCGCGTTCGCGGGTCTCGATCAGCGCGTCGAGTTCGGCGAGCACGCCGGCAGGCGCGGTCGGAAAGCAGCTTGCGCGTTGCAGATGACAGGTGGGGCCGCGCGGCGTCGCCAGCACCAGCAGGGTGTCGGCGTCGCAATCGGTCTCCAGCGAGACGACTTCAAGCACGTGGCCGGACTGCTCGCCCTTGGTCCACAGCCGCCCTTTGCTGCGGCTGTAGAACGTGACCAGCCCCTGCTGAAGGGTGGCGGCATAGGCCGCGCGATCCATGTAACCGAGCATCAGCACGCGCAGCGTGGCAGCGTCCTGCACGATCACCGGCAGCAGGCCGTCGCCCTTGGACCAGTCAAGCGCGTCGATGGTGGGGGCGATGGCCGTCGTGTTGTTCTGCGGATCTTTCATTGGAGCCTGACGTCGATGGCCTGGTCGGCCAGTTCGCGCTTGAGCGCAGGGATGTGGATGCGGCCGCTGTGGAACACGCTCGCCGCAAGCGCGCCGTCGACGTCGGCCTCCAGGAAAGCGGCGGCGAAGTGTCCGGCCTCGCCCGCCCCGCCGGATGCGATCAACGGCACCGGGCAGACCGCGCGTGCCGCCTGCAGCTGGGCGATGTCGTAACCGCTGCGTACGCCGTCGTTGTCCATGCAGTTCAGCACGATCTCACCGGCACCCAGCCGCACCGCCTCGGCGATCCAGTCCAGCGTACGGATGGGCAGCTCGCGCGTGCGGTCCGGATCGCCGGTATGGCTGCGCACGCGCCATTGCCCGTCGGCTTCGCGGATCGAATCGATGCCCACGACCACGCATTGCACGCCGAACGCATCAGCAAGTTCGGAGATCAGTGCAGGACGTTCCAGCGCCGGCGTGTTGACCGAAATCTTGTCGGCGCCCGCATGCAGTACCGCGCGCGCGGTGTCGACATCGCGGATGCCGCCGGCCACGCAGAACGGAATGTCGATCAGGCGCGACACGCGCCCCACCCAGCCGCGGTCGACGGAGCGGCCCTGCGGACTGGCCGAGATGTCGTAGAACACCAGTTCGTCGGCGCCTTCGTCTCGGTAGCGCAGTGCGAGATCAACGATATCGCCCATGTCGACGTGGTCGCGAAACCGCACGCCCTTGACCACGCGACCCTCGCGCACGTCGAGGCAGGGAATGATGCGCCGGCTCAGCATGCCAGTGCCTCGGCCAGGTCCAGCCGGCCTTCCAGCAGGGCGCGGCCGAGCACGATGCCGCCGCAGCCACCGGCCCTTGCCGCGCGCACGTCGGCGAGCTCGCGCACGCCGCCCGAGGCCTGCACATCGAGCGTGGGCGCCAGCGCCTTCAGGTGGGCGTAGAGATCGAGATTGGGACCCGACAGCATGCCGTCGCGGGCGATGTCGGTGCTGAGCAGGTGCCGCAGGCCACCCTGCGCGTAACGCACGGCGAGCACGTCGAGCGTGGCGTCGGCGGTCTCGGTCCAGCCATGCACCGGCAGGCGCCAGACGCCGTCGAGGCCCTGGCGGGTGTCGAGTGCGACGGTGATGCGCCCGGCGCCGAAGGCCTCGATCCACCGGATGACCTGCGCCGGCTCGCGCACCGCCAGCGAGCCGACGACGACGCGCTCGGCGCCGGCATCGAGGATGCGCCGCACGTCGTCCTCGCACCGCACGCCGCCGCCGGTCTGCACGCGCAGGCCGGTGATGCTGGCGATGCGCGCGAGCAGGGGTGCCAGCGTGTAACCGCCTTCGCGCGCGGCATCGAGATCGACCAGGTGCAGCCACTGCGCACCGGCTGCGGCATAGGCCTCGATCTGCGCCAGCGGATCGTCGCCGTAGCGGGTTTCCTGCGCGTAGTCGCCCTGCGCCAGACGCACGACACGACCGTCGCGGATGTCGATCGCGGGATAGACGGTGAACGACGACATGCCTCAGGCCTCGAACGCAGGAGAAAGGAAGTTGCGCAGCACGCGCGCGCCGATGCCGGCCGAGCGCTCGGGATGGAACTGGGTGCCGGCGATATGGCCGCGTCGCACGACGGCGGCAAAGGCCTGGCCGTGGTCGCCGGCCATGACGCAGTCGTCGGTCACCGGCGCGGCATAGCTGTGGACGAAATACGCCTGTTCGCCATCGATACCTTCGATGAGGGGATCTGCGCGTAGCGCGCGCAGCGTGCTCCAGCCCATGTGCGGTACCCGCAAGCCGGGGCCGCCAGCGAGTCGCGACACCCGTCCAGGGAGCACGCCGAGACCGGCCACCTCACCCTCTTCGGAAGCATCGAACAACAGCTGCATGCCGACGCAGATGCCGAGCAAGGGCCGCTCGAGCGTACGCAACACCTCGACGAGATCCAGCTGCGCAAGCCGCGCCATGACCTGCGCCGCGGTGCCCACCCCGGGCAGGATCACCCGATCGGCGGCGCGGATGCTGGCCGCATCGGTGACCAGGGCCGCGTCGATGTCCAGGCGCTCGAACGCGTAGCGAACCGAGCCGGTATTGGCGCCGCCGGCATCGACGATGACGACGCGCATCACAGTGTCCCCTTGGTACTGGGCAAGGCGTCGCCGCTGCGCCGCACGGCCTGTCCCAGCGCGCGGGCGAAGACCTTGAAGCAGGCTTCCACCTTGTGGTGGTCGTTGTCGCCTTCGACCTTCAGGTTGAGGTTCAGCGCAGCCGAGTCGCAGACCGAGCGGAAGAAATGCTCGACCAGCTCGGTCGGCATGTCCCCTACCCGCTCGCGCACGAAGCTGCCGTCGAACACGAGGTACGGCCGCCCGCCGAAATCGAGCGCCGCGCTCGCCAGCGTTTCGTCCATCGGCAGGGTGAAGCCGTAACGCCCGATACCGCGCTTGTCGCCGAGCGCCTCGCGCAGCGCCTGGCCGAGCGCGATGCCGGTGTCCTCGATCGTGTGGTGTTCGTCGATATGCAGGTCGCCCTCGGCCTGTACGACCAGCGAGATGCCGGCGTGCTTGCCGATCTGGTCGAGCATGTGGTCGAAGAACGGCAGGCCGGTCGATACGCGCGCGTCCGCCGCGGCGTCGAGATCGAGCTCGACCCGGATGCGGGTCTCCTTCGTATTGCGGACGACGGTCGCGCGGCGCGGCGCGTCGCACAGTTCATGCGCGATACCCGCCCAATCCCACTCGCCGCCGAACTGCGCGGTGCGCAGCTTGAAGCCGCGGATGCCGAGGTTGTCGGCGAACTGGATATCGGTATCACGGTCGCCGACCATGGCCGAGTTGTCGAGGTCGATGCCGCGGTCGCGCAGGTAATGCATCACCAGACCCAGGGCAGGCTTGCGCGTCGGCGCGTTGTCGGCCGGCCAGCTGCGGTCGACCAGCACCTCGCGGAACACGATGCCCTGGCTTTCGAAGATGCCGAGCATCAGGTCGTTCGGGCCGTCGAAGCTTGCCTGCGGGTAGCTGTCGGTGCCGAGGCCGTCCTGGTTGGTGACGATGACGAACTCGTAGCCGGCATCGCGCAGGCGCAGCATCGCCGGAATGACGCCGGGCACGAAGCGCAGCTTCTCGTACGCGTCGATCTGGAAATCCGCCGGCTCCTCGATCAGGGTGCCATCGCGATCGACGAACAGGATCTTCTTGCCGCGCGCACTCATGCCGCGATCTCCAGAGCTTGCAGGGCCGAGAGCACGCGCGCGTTCTGCACCGGCGTGCCGAGACTGATGCGCAGCGCGTCGCCCAGTTGCGGCGCCGCGCGCTGGTCGCGCACGACGATGCCGGCCGAGAGCAGCGCGGCGAACGCGCGATCGGCATCGACGAAGCGCACCAGCAGATAGTTGCCGGCCGATGGATACACCCGGCGCACGCCCGGCGTGGTCGCCAGCGCTGCGGCCAGCGCCTCGCGCTCGGCGATCGTTTCGGCGGTCCGCGCCCGGGTCACGCCCAGCGCCGCTGGCGACAGGCCGGCCAGCGCCAGATCGGCGCACGGCGTCGGTACCGGATACGGCGCCTGGCAGCGGCGCAGCACCTTGATCAGATCGGGATGGCCGATCGCGACGCCGATGCGCGCAGCCGCAAGCGCGTGCGCCTTCGACAGCGTGCGCAGCACCACGAGGTTCTCGTGCGCGCCGAGCAGGGTCGCGGCGGAATCGGCGTCGGCGAACTCGACGTAAGCCTCGTCGACGACGACGACCGCGCTCCCCGCCAACGCGACGGCGAGGCTGGCGACCGCGGAAAGCGGCACCAGGCCGCCCGTGGGGTTGGACGGCGAGCAGAGAAAGACGAGCCGGACCGGGCCCGCGAGCGCCGCTGCGCGGACCGCGTCGATATCGACCGCAAATCCGTCTGCGCCATCGACCAGCGGCACTTCGATGAAATCGGCGCCCTGCAGGCGGGCGCTGACGGCATACATGCCGAACACCGGAGGCGTCGCCAGTACCGCATCGCGGCCTGGGACGCACAACGCGCGCACCAGCAGATCGATCGCCTCGTCGCTGCCGCGGCCGATCAGCAGCTGGTCGGTGCCGACGCCGTAGACCTCCGCCAGGCGGGCCTGCAGTTCGGGCGGTTGCGGCGCGGGATAGCGCCGGCACCGGCCGTCGGCATCGCCCGGGTTCGGCAGCGGCGCCTCGTTGGCATTGAGCCAGACCTCGCCTTCAAGCCGCTGGGTGCGGGCCGATGCGTAGCCGGCGAAATCGCGCAGGTCCTCGCGGACCAGATCGAGCACGCCGCTCATGCCGCCGCCTTCGCGAGGCGCAAGGCGACCGCGTTCGCGTGCGCGTCGAGACCTTCGGCGCGCGCCATCGTCACCGCATCCGGACCGATCGCGCGGATGCCCGCGGCACTCGCCGACTGCACGCTGACCGTATTCTGGAAGCTCGCCACGCTGACCCCGCTCCAGGCGCGGGCAGCGCCGCCGGTCGGCAGCACGTGGTTGGTGCCACTGCAGTAATCACCGAGCGCTTCGGGCGTCCAGTCGCCGAGGAACACCGAGCCGGCGACCTCTACGCGATCGAGCCAGTTGCGCGGCGTGCGCAGCGCCAGGATCAGGTGTTCAGGCGCATAGCGGTTGCTGATCTCGAACGCGATCTCGAGCGTTTCCACGCGAAGCAGTCGCGACCGCGCCATCGCCTGGCGGGCGATGTCCGCCCGCGGCAGGGTCGCCAGTTGCGTCGACAGCTCGGCGCGCACCCTCTCCAGCAGGGTGTCGTCGTCGGACAGCAGCAGCACCTGCGAATCCGGGCCGTGTTCGGCCTGCGACAACAGATCGGCGGCGACGAAGGCCGCATCGGCGCCCGCGTCGGCGATTACCAGCACCTCCGAGGGACCGGCAGGCATGTCGATGGCGACCGTGCCCGACTGCGCGACCTGCTGCTTGGCTTCGGTGACGAAGCTGTTGCCCGGCCCGAACAGCTTGTCGCAGGCCGGCACGCGCGCCGTACCGAAGGTCATCGCCGCGATCGCCTGCGCGCCGCCGAGCTTGAACACGCGGTGCACACCGGTGAGCCTCGCAGCGACGAGCACCGCGGGATCAGCGCTGCCATCCGGACGCGGCGGGGTGCAGAGCACCACCTCCCGGCAACCCGCCAGGCGCGCCGGCACGCCGAGCATCAGCGCGGTGGAAGGCAGTGGGGCGGTGCCGGCCGGCACATACAGGCCGACGCGCCGGATCGGCCGCACGATGCGGGCACAGTTGACGCCCTCGGCGGTGTCGACGTTGTAGCCGGTGGTCATGCCGGCCGCATGGAACTGCTCGATGCGGGCGGCGGCGTTGGCCATCGCCTCGCGCAACGCTTCGGGCACCGCCGCTTCGGCGGCGGCGAATTCATCGGCACCCACCTCGAAGTCGTCGAGGGTGACGCGATCGAAGCGTTGGGTCAGCTCGCGCAAGGCGGCATCGCCGCGGGCGCGCACATCGTCGAGCACGTCGGCCACCGCGCTGCGCGTCTGCGCGGCGACGGCCTGCGTGGGCCGGCGCAACAACTCGGTGCGCGCGTCGGCATCGGCGTCGCACCAGTCGATGATCGCCGGAATCGCGGTGTCGATGGCAGTCGTGGAAGTCGGGGCGCTCATGCCAGCATCCGCTCCACCGGGAGCACCATCACGCCGGCAGCGCCGGCCTGCTTCAGCGCCTCGAGGCGCGGCCAGGTCATCTCGCCGTGGCAGAGCACCTGCAACGCCACGCGGTCGCTGCCGTCGACCTGCAGCAGCGTCGGCGCTTCGGCATCGGGCAGCAGCTTGAGCAGCGCGTCCACGCCATCACGGCGCGCCTGGAACATCACCAGCCGGCTGTCGCGCAGCCGCAGTACGCCATCGAGCCGGCGCAGCAACAACGATGCGAGCTCGCCGCGCACGTCGGCAAAAGGCGTGATCGGACCCGCCAGCACGGCCTCGCTGGTCATCAGCGTCACCGCCGGCTTGAGCTGGTTGGCAGTCAGGGTGGCGCCGCTGGACACGAGATCGCAGATGAAGTCGGCCTGGCCGAGGCGCGGCGCGATCTCGACCGAGCCCGACAGGTTGACGATCGTCGCCTGCACGCCCTGGCCATCGAGCCACTGCTGCAGCAGGCCCGGGTAGCTGGTCGCGATACGGCTGCCCTGCAGCTGCGCTGGCCCGGTCCATTCGGTCGATTCGGGAATCGCGATGTCGAGCCTGCAGCCGCCGAAGCCGAGGCCGCGCACGGCCTTCGACACCTGCGGCAGGCCGCGCAGCGCCCGGTCGGCGCCGACTTCATCGAGCACGTTGCGACCGACGATGCCGTAGTCGCAGACGCCATCGGCGAGCAGGCCCGGAATGTCGTCATCGCGGACCAGCAACAGATCGACCGGCAGCGTCTCGCCGTAGCAGAACAGCTTGTCGCGGCTCTCGCGCCAGGACAGGCCACAGGACGCCAGCAGCGCGCGCGCCGGCTCGCTCAGGCGGCCGGACTTCTGGATGGCGATGCGCAGGCGGTCGCGCGTGGCGCCGCCGTTCACAGGACTCATGGGGATGACCTCAGGGGGATTCGTTGGTGCCGGCGACGCGGCGCGCGGCGATCGCATAGCCGCCGGCGCCACGATCGAGGGTGCGTGCGACCCTGCCGACCGTGGTCACGCTGACCGCCGTGCGCTCGTGGATCTCCCGATACGGCACGCCCTGCTGCAGCAGCGGCACCACGCGCCAGCGGTCGACCAGCGCCTCCAGTTCGGCCGGCGTGCACAGGTCATCGAGGAAGCGGGCCACCTCGTCAGCCGTCTCGAGCGCGGCAAAAGCGCGCGCGAGCGACGCAAGCGATGCGCTGGTTTCGTGGTCCGGCAGGGGTTCGGGGCGTTGCTTCACGGGCGCGGATAAACGTATCAATGTAATAACGTGCTATCACGTTACTCCAATTCGGGCCGATGTCAAACCGGCGGCGCCACGCGACACGCAACATGCTTCAATCGCGCGACTGCCCGCGCGAAGGATCGCCATGTACCGAACAGCGCTCGTCCTCAGCCTCGCCCTGCTTCTGGCCGCGCCCGCACGTACTGCCGGAACGGATGCGACACCGCCCTTCACGACTGCCGCGGCACTTGAGCAATGGCTCGCGCACAACGCATCGCCGCTGGACCGGATGCCACCGTACGCACGTGCGCTGTTTCTCGACTCGCTCAGATTCGGACCGCGCGGGTTGCATACCCTGCCGGTGGATATCCTGCTTGCCGAGCTGACCAGCGAGGAAGCGTTGGCAGTCCAACGCCTGCTGCTGGAGGACACTTATCCTTTCCCCGGCCTCGCTCCCGACGAGGCGGTGCGCCTGCGCGCAGCGCGCGCCGATGGCAGCCTTGCGCCACCCACGGATGCGATGGTGTCGGCGTATCGCGACTGGCAGGACGCCTCGCCCGATGCTGTCGACGGCGATACGGCGGTTGCGAACATCGAACAACTGATTGCGAACGAGGTTACATCGGCCTCCACCGGAGGCGAGGATCTGCGTCTGTTGCATCGCGCGGCGATGGGACTTGCGCAGTCGACCGGTCGCGATACGCACGTCGATGCGGCCAGGGTCCTGCATGGGCGACTGCAATCGCACGGACTCGTCACACGCAACGATCACCGCGACATGCAGCACGCCCTGCTCCGCAGCGGCCGCATCGAAGAAGCACGCGCCTTCACCGCGAGTCTGTCCGACTTGGCGCTGCCGCCCGTCCCGCATCTGGACACGTCGTACGCGCTCACCGAAGGCGACGTCGGCATCTGGAAGATCATCGACGACGACGCTGCTGCCCCCACCCTTCAATTGGAAGCGATCGACCTTCGAACCCGCATCGTCGTAGTGTCTTCCCCTGGCTGCGGTTTCAGCAACGCTGCGGCCGCGGCGATTCCGGACGATCCCGAACTCGGCCCGCTGTTCGCGCGGCACGCGACCTGGCTCATGGCGCCGACTGCAATCGCCGAAGCATCCATGCTCCGCGACTGGAACCGCCGCCGGCCCCTTACACCGATCCACATCGCCGTCGACGCCGGTCAGTGGCCCATCTCCTCGTTCGACGCCACTCCGCATTTCCTGGCGTTTCGGGATGGCGCACTGGTCGAGCGTTACGAAGGCTGGCAGCGCGACGGCAGCAGTCGCGACGCGGTGCACGCCATGCTCGTGCGCGCCGGATTGCTGCGTTCCACCGGCGCCGCCCCATCCGCGGGCGACAATCCGCAGGAGACTTCCGGACACCGGTGACCCATGCGCGAACGTCTGCAGGCGCTGCTCGATGCGGGGCGCGACGATGCACTGCTGCGCTTCGGACTGGGCAATGCCTGTCTGCAGGCAGGCGACGTGGACGCGGCGGCGACGCATCTGGCGGCGGCGACGCGGCACGGCCCGGATTACTCGGCGGCGTGGAAGCTGCTCGGCAAGGCGCTGCTGGCGTCGGGGCACGAAGACGAGGCGGAAGCGGCGTGGGGCGCCGGGCTCGATGCGGCGGCGCGGCGCGGCGATGTGCAGTCGTCGAAGGAGATGACGGTGTTCCTGCGGCGGATCGAGCACGGTCGGCAGCCCGCCGCTTGAGCGGGACGAACAACGCCAGAGGACAGCGATGACGGATTTCGCCGCGCTCTACCCATCCTGCGGTTGCGTCCGGCTCAGTCGGCGCGTTTGCGCGCGTGCATCGCCATCCACGCGAGGGCGACACCCGACAACGCACCCACCGACGACATGAACACCCGGGCAGCGAGGAAGTTCGGGTCGTGGATCTTCTGCAGCGCGATGCGCGCATACACCGGCGATTCCAGCCGCACCACGCCCATGTAGAACAGATGCCAGGCGTCGATGCCAGTAGCAATGCCGAGCGCGAGCAGACACCCCCAGCCGATCGCCGGGCCATGTGCCCAGCGGTTGCGCGCGCCGATCCAGTGGAACAGCAGGTAACACAGCGCGCCGACGGCGAGCGCGATCAGCGCCGCTTCCAGGACGCCGAGCCAGCCGAAATGCAGCGACAGGTTCAAGGGGCGCGCCCCTCGCCCACCGGGCTGGAGGTCGGTGCGCGCCAGCGGGGCAATACCCCGAGCAGCGCGCCGTCGGCGACGAGTCTCACTGCGGCGGCAACTTCGCCGTCGAGCGCGCGGTCGCGGTCGAGGAACGGGATGGCCTCGCGCACGATCGCATGCGCCTCGGCGACGACCCCGCCCGGATGGAAGGGCTCGCACGCGGCGAGCTCGGCACGCAGGCCTTCGACCTCGTCGACGAAGGCACCGCGGCCCGGACGATCGGACGCCGGACCGCCCTGCACCTTCGCCGCCAGCGCTTCGGCATCGCCACGCCGCGCGAGATCGCGCGCGGCGTTGATCATGTCCACGCGCAGGTCCAGCGCCTGCGCGGCGGTGTAGATCTCCAGCGCCAGCACCTTGCCCAGATCCTCGGCCATCGACAGCACATGCCGGGTTTCGTTGGTGCCCATCGATACGTGGTCTTCGGCATTCGCGCTGGTCGGGATCGAATAGACACTGGCCGGATGCGCACGCGTGGCCAGATCGTTGACGATCGCTGCCGCCGTGTACTGCACGATCATGTAGCCCGACTCGGTCGCATCCTCGTTGCCGATCAGAAAGCCCGGCAGGCCGTCGTTGGTCGAGGGGTCGACGAGCTTGTTGAGGCGACGCTCGGAAATGGAGGCCAGCACCGGGATCGCCGCCTTGACGTAGCTCATCGCCAGCGCCAGCGGCATGCCGTGGAAATGCCCGGCGGAGAACACCTTCTCCTCGACATGCTCGGCATCGCGGTCGGGGAACACCAGCGGGTTGTCGGTGACCGCGTTGAGCTCGATCTCGAATACGCGCTTCGCCTGCTCCACCGCGTCCCGCACCGCGCCGTGCACCTGCGGGATGCAGCGCAGCGAATAGCTGTCCTGCGGCTGGTGCTTCTTGCCACCACGGAACGGGCGGAAACGCGTGTAGAACTTCTCGCGGCCATGGCGCTGGTCGCTTGGCACCCAGTCCCAGCCGATGTCAAAGCGCAGGGCCTGGGCCTCGGCGGTGTCCCAGCTGGAGGGCAGCCAGGGCCTGAAACGCGGCACCAGGTGATACGGGATGTCGGCCAGCGTGGAACCGGCGAGCAGTTCACGCAGGTGCGCGGCCACTTCGACCTGGCCCGGATGCGGACGCAGCGCGTGCACCTCGGGATCGAACGCGCCCAGGCGCCCGGCGAAGGCGTCGATCGTCATCGCCGCGGCGAGATCGGCGGTATCGAGCAGCGCGTCGAGCTTCTGCAGCGCGAGCACGCCGGTGGCGAGCATCTGCGCGGTGCCGTTGTTGAGCGCCAGGCCTTCCTTGTACGAGAGCGTGACCGGCTCGAGACCGGCGCGCTTCAGCGCTTCGGCGCCCGGCATCCGTTCGTCGTCGACAAAGGCTTCGCCGCCGCCGAGCAGCACGATCGCCAGGTGCGACAGCGGCGCGAGATCGCCGGACGCCCCGACAGACCCCAACGCCGGCACCACCGGCACGATGCCCGAATTGAGCAGTGCGGCCAACGCCTGCAAGGTCTGCACGCGGATGCCCGAATGACCCTTGAGCAGCGTGTTGATGCGGATGCACAGCATCGCGCGCACCACGTCCGCAGGCAGCGGCTCGCCGACGCAGACCGCGTGGGTGACGATCAGGTTGACCTGCAGTTCCTCGTGCAGCGAACGCCCCGAGGGCGTCGCGCCCGGCAGGTCGTCGCGCAGCGGTCGTGCGCCGAGCAGGCGGTCGGCATTGCTGCCGAATCCGGTGGAGACGCCGTAGATCGGTTCCTCGCGGCGCACCTGCTCGGCGAGGAAGTCGGCGGCGCGGGCAACGCCGGCCAGTGCGGTGTCGTCGAGCGCGACCGGCGCGCCGTGCGCGACCATGACCAGTTGCGCGCGCGTCAGCGAGCGGCCGTCGAGGCGGATGGATTTCATTGTGCGTCTCCCTTGCAAGTCACGATTGCCCGCATCCAAGGCGCCGGGCACGTCCCCACCATCGCGTTACCGCGCGCCGACGCCGATGACCGGACGCATCACCATCACGGGCCCGGCCGCGATCACCCGGCAGCGCATCATTGCGGCATCGACCTCGCCTGCTCGCGCTCGACCAGCAACGTCCGCGACAGATCATCGTCCGCGACCTCGAACTGTTCGCCACGGCGCAGGTCCTTGACCGCGACCACGCCCTTCGCGGCCTCGTCCTCGCCGCGGATCACCACGAAGCGGATACCGGCGCGGTCGGCGTACTGCATCTGCTTGGCCAGCTTGCGCGGCTCGAGCTGGGTTTCGACGTTGAGGCCCGCGCCGCGCAGACGCTGCGACAGCGCAAGCGCATGGGGCAACGATGCATCATCGAGCAGCGTGACCAGCACGTCGACCGAGCTGTCGGCGGTCGCAACCAGACCGGCCTCGCGCAGCTGCCAGAACAGACGCGTCAGGCCGATCGAGATGCCGACGCCCGGCAGCTTCGACCTGGTGTAGTGGCTGGCGAGGTTGTCGTAACGGCCGCCCGAGCAGATGGACCCGATCTGCGGATGCGCGTCGAGCACGGTCTCGTAGACCATGCCGGTGTAGTAGTCGAGGCCGCGCGCGATCGACAGGTTCAGCGCGTAGCGTGATTCCGGCACGCCGAGTGCGCGCAGCTGCGCCAGCAGTTCACGCAGTTCATTGCGGCCTTCCTCGAACAGCGCGGTGCCGGCGCCGAGCGCGTCGAGCCTGGCCAGCGCATCCTCGTGGCCGGTCGAGCGCACGCGCGAGAACGCGAGCAGGCGCTCGGCGACCTCGTCCGACAGGCCGAAACCCTCGCCGGTCAGGGTCGCGCGCACTGCGTCCTCGCCCCGCTTGTCGAGCTTGTCGATCTCGCGCAATACGGTCATCTGGCGCGCATCGTCGATGCCCTGCCCTTCGAAGTATCCGCGCAGCAGCTTGCGGTGGTTGAGCTGGATCGTGAACTCGCCGATGTCGAGCGCGGCGAACACCGCGCTGATCACCGCCGGCACCTCGGCGTCGTAGCGTGCGGACAGCGAATCCTTGCCGATGACGTCGATGTCGCACTGGTAGAACTCGCGGAAACGGCCGCGCTGGGCGCGTTCGCCCCGGTAGACGCGCTGCATCTGGTAGCGGCGGAACGGGAATGCGAGATCGTGTTCGTGCTCGGCGACGTAGCGCGCCAGCGGCACGGTCAGATCGAAGCGCAGCGCCAGCTCCGGCAATCCCTCGGCCTGTCCGTTTTCGGATGACTTGGCCAGCGCGCCGGTCGACTGCACGAAGTACACCTGGCGCTCGGTCTCGCCGCCGGACTTGGTCAGCAGCGTCTCCGACAGTTCGAACACCGGCGTTTCGATCGGCAGGAATCCGAAGCCTTCGAACGTGCGCCGGATCGTATCGAGCATGCGCTGGAACGCGATCTGGTCGCGCGGCAACAGTTCCATGACACCGGGCGGGGTCCGGGGCTTGATCATGCGGGGCGCTCTTGTCGTGATGCGGATGGAGGTGGACATTCTAGTCGGTCCCCGGCGCGCGCCGCGGTGGCCTCTGGAACTACGGCGGCGCGCGAGGGCGTGCACGGCCGCCGCTCCGTCCACACCGATTCATGCGTCGTGCAGACGCCCGTCGCGCAACCACAGATGGCGGTCGACGAGGCCCGGCGGCAACGTGCCATGGGTGATCAGCAGCAGGCTGCGCCCGACCAGCAGGTCCGGCAGTTCACGCAGCAGCCCGTCGGCGGTGTCGTGGTCCAGGCCTTCGGTCGGCTCGTCGAGCACGATCAGCGGTGCATCCCGCAGCAGCGCCCGCGCCAGTGCGAGTCGACGGGCCTGGCCGGCCGACATCGTCGCGCCCGACTCGCCGATCCAGGCATCGAGGCCGCCGATACGCTCGGCCCAGGCGCGCAGCCGGACCTGGGCCAGCATCGCCCACATCGCCGCGTCGTCGGCGTGCGGGGCGCCAAAACCGAGGTTGTCGCGGACGCGGCCGGCAAAGACCGGCGCGTTCTGCGGCAACCAGCCGATGCGCGCATACCAGTCCGCCTGGGCCATCGCGCGCAGGTCCACGCCACCCCAGGTCACCCGGCCCGACTGCGCGTCGGCGCTGCGCAGCACCAGCGCGCTGAGCGTGGATTTCCCTGCGCCGCTGTCGCCGCTGATCGCGACGCGCTCGCCCGAGGCGATGGTGAGCGCGAGCCCATCCAGCACCGGCGGTGCCTCGGCCGTCCATGCAAAAGTCACGTCCTCGAACCGCAGCGCGCCGCGCTCCGGTACCGGGACAGGCTCCGGCGGATCGGCAACCGCCGGCGCGGCGCCGGCAACGGCATCGAGCCGGGTGATCGAAGCGCGCGCGGCCCGCAGCGCCTGCCACGCGAGACCGGCGCCGGCCCAGGCCTCGAACAGGCCGATGGCGATGAAGAAGATCGCCGCGGCGTGTGGGGCCGGCAGGCCGGCAGTGGTGACGCCGGTCGCCACGCTCCACAACAAGCCCAGCAGCCCGACCGCAGCGATGCCGCCGTGCAGGACCTGCGCATCGGCCAGCCGGCGGCGGCGCGCGCGCTCGATCCGCGCGACTTCGTCGGCGTCGTCCGCAACCCGCGCCAGCCACGCGGCAGTGGCGTCCAGCGCGGCGAGATCGTTGCGGCCTTCGTAGAGCTCGTGCAGGCGCGCGCGCAGGGCGCCGCGGCGCTGTGCACGCTCGGCTTCCACGGCTTCGCGTCGCCATGCCACACGCGCCGGCACCACCAGGGCCAGCGCGCCCGCGACCAGTGCCAGCCAGACGCCACTGGGTGGGTGCAGCCAGGCCACGACGCCCAGGCCCAGCAGGCCGATCCCGAGCAGTGCCAGCAACGGCCCGGTCGCGCGCAGCAGCAGGCCGTCGACCGCATCGATGTCATCGAGCAGTCGGGCCAGCAGGTCCCCGGTGCGCAGGCGCCCCAGCTGCGCAGGGCTCAGCCTCAGGGCGCGCGCGAAGAACCAGCTGCGCAGATCGCGCGCGATCCGCAGCATGGTGTCGTGGCCGAGCAGCTTTTCCAGATAGCGCGAGACGATTCGCGCCAGGGTCAGCCCGCGGATCCCGGCCGAGGGCGAGAAAAAGTTGAACGATCCCAGCGTGCCGTAAGTCAGCGCGGCCGCAGTCAGAAAGCCGCCGGACAGGCCGAGCAGGCCGATGCCCGCGGCCAGGGTAAGCAGCATCAGCCCGACCGCCAACAGCACGCCACGCCGATGAGCGCGCAGCAGCTCCCGTGTCGATCCGATCCGGGCCAGGTCCTGGTCGTTCATGGCGCGGCCCCGGTCGGCGACGGCACCTGCCAGGACGCACCCGCCCAGGCGACGACGGCATCGCTGTGTGTCGCGACGATGACGGTGCACTCGTCCAGATACGCATCCAGCGCGGCGAGCAGGTCGGCCTCGGTGCCGGGATCCAGGAACGCGGTGGGTTCATCGAGCAGCAGCAGACGGGGACGCCGCAGCAGGGCCCGCGCCAAAGCCACGCGTCGCGCCTCGCCGCCGGACAGCCCGAAGCCGCGCTCGCCGATCAGCGTCGCCAAGCCATCGGGCAGCCGCGCAGCGAACCGCGTCACCTGGGCCACGCGCGCCGCCTCGGCGAGTTCGACGTCGCTCGCATCGGGCGCACCGATGCGGAGGTTGTCGGCGATGCTGCCGTGGAACAGCCAGGGCCGCTGGCTGGCGAGCGCGATGCGCGTGCCTGGCGCGACGTCGATGCGACCGGTCTCCGCTGGCAGCCATCCGGCCAGTGCGTCGAGCAGCGTGCTCTTGCCCGAGCCGCTCGGTCCAACGAGGGCCAGGCGACCGCCGGCGGGGACCTGGAGCGAAACGTCCTGCAATGCCGGCGCGCGCGCGCCGGGGTGACGGAGGACGACATTGGCGACGCTGACCAGCGGTCGAGCTGGGGAACGCGCCTTGGCGCCTTGGTCGCCGGGCGGCTCAGACGCTGGAGAGGCAGACGGCCGGGGTACTGCCTGTCCCTCGGCCGGGTCCGCGTCCATGCGCCGGGACGCGAGCGGTTCCGCATCGATTTCCGGCAGCCCGTCGAATGTGGCCTCGATTTCAGCGACTGCGGCCAGCGCGTTGGCGCGATCGTGGTAGTTCGCCGCGAGCCGCCGCATCGGCGCATAGAACTCGGGCGCCAGCAGCAGGCAGAACAGACCGGTCGACAGGCTCAGCGTTTCGCCCCGCAGGTCCAACATGCCCAGATAGGTGAATCCGAAGTACACCGCGACCAGCGCGACGCTGACCGACGCGAAGAACTCCAGCACTGCCGACGACAGGAAGGCGATGCGCAGCACCCGCATGCTGCGCACGCGAATGGTTTCGGTGGCCTCGCCGACCTGGGCGAGCTCGGCCTCGCCGCGACCATAGACACGGATCAGATCGAGTCCGCGCAGGCGGTCTGTAAAGTGCGCACCGGCGCGGGCGAGCGCGGCGAGCTGGCGGCGGCCGGCGTTTTCAGCGCCCATGCCGATGAGCATCATGAAGAACGGGGCGAGCGGCGCGGTCAGCAACAGCACCAGCCCGACGATCCAGTCGACCGCGAACACCGCGACGAGGATCGCCAACGGCACGGCCATCGTCTCTGCGCGCGCTGTGAGATAGCCGCCGTAATAGCCGGCGGTCGCATCGACATGCCCGGTCGACAGCGCGACCAGTGCGCCGCTGCGTTGACCGCGCAACCACAGCGGACCGCGATCGGCCGCCGCCCGGGCGAGCCCGACCCGCAGCTGCGCGAGCACCGATTCGACTACGTCCGCCTGCAGCCGCTGGCCGATCCAGGTCAGCAGCGGGCGCGCGATCAGGGTCGCGGCGAGCAGGCCCAGCGGCGCGGGTAATGCGGCGAGACCGGCATGGGCGAACAACACCGCATCGAGCGCCCAGGCGATCGCCGCGGCCTGCGGGATCCACAGCCAGCCCGCGAGGACGATGCAGGCGGACGCAGCACGGTGGCGGCCTCGAAACGGTGCGAGCCGAGCGTCGAGCCAGCGGCCGCGCTGACGACGCTGCGCTGCAACGTCCGTGGCGGGCAAGGAGGGGCTCATGCTGGAGAAGTCATCGCGGAATCCGAAAAACGCGGACACCGCAGGCCGGCATCGCAGGGCGTCATTATCGCAGGCCGCCGCGCCGGACGTGGCCCACAGCGCCCGTCTACATCCGGCGCTGATTTTTTCTTTCAGGAAGTGCTTGCCCTCATCCGGGGGGCATCAGTAGAATGCGCGGCTCACCTTCGGGGTGTAGCTCAGTCTGGTAGAGCGCTACGTTCGGGACGTAGAGGTCGCAGGTTCGAATCCTGTCTCCCCGACCAACCGCAGCAATGCGGCAGGTGATATCGAAAACCGGCCCTCGTGCCGGTTTTTTCGTTTTCCGGCCGCGCCCGGTTCGCGGCCTTCGACGGTGTCGTGCCGCGATGACGTTCCGCCCCACCGCGCCGCGCCTGCTGCCTACGCTCGTGCTTGTCGGCATCGCACTGTCCGCGTTCAACCTGCGCACCGCGGTGACGTCACTGACCCCACTGCTCGACGTGCTCGGCTCCGCGTTCGGCTTCGGCGCGGCGACGGCCGGCCTGCTCGGGATGTTGCCGACCGCGGCCTTCGCCGTGTTCGGCGTGGCCACTCCGGCGCTCACCCGCCGCATCGGACTGGAACGCACGGCACTGCTGGCGATGTCGCTGGCCGCAGCGGGGCTGGTGGTGCGATCGCTGGCACAGGACGTGGCCGTGCTGGCTCTGGGGGCGGTGATCGCGCTCGCCGGCATGGGCATCGGCAACGTCGTGCTGCCTCCCTTGGTCAAGCGCTGGTTCCCCGACCGCGTCGGCGCGGTCAGCACGCTCTACATCACCGTGCTGCAGCTCGGCACGATGCTGCCGGCGCTGCTGGCGGTGCCGGTCGCCGATGCGCTGGGCTGGCGCATTTCGATGGGCGCCTGGGCGGTCACGGCGGTCGCCGCGGCCATGCCGTGGCTGTGGATGCTGCTGCACCATCGGGACGCGCTGGCGGCGCCCGCGCCGGTGGCCGGGCCCACCACGACGCCACCGGGCCGGGCCAGCCGCTCACCGATCGCCTGGGGCATGGCATTGATGTTCGGCACGACCTCGCTGATCACCTATGCAATGTTCACCTGGCTGCCGCTGCTGCTGAGCCAGGCCGGCGCATCACCGGCGTTCGGCGGTGCGATGCTGGCCATGTTCGCCGCTTTCGGGCTGATCGGCGCCCTGGCCATGCCCTCGATCGCCGTGCGGATGCGCAATCCCTTCGTCCTGGTGGCCCTGTGCGCCGCCTGTCACGTGGTCGCCTTCACCGGGCTGCTGCTCGCCCCGCTCGCCGCCCCGGTGGTGTGGGTGATGCTGATCGGTCTGGGTACTTGCACCTTCCCGCTCAGCCTGACCCTGATCAACCTGCGCACCCGCTCGCCCGCCGGTTCGGCGGCGCTCTCGGGCTTCATGCAGGGCGTCGGCTATGCCCTCAGCTGCGCGGGGCCACTGCTGTTCGGTGTGCTGCATGCCGCCACCGGTGGCTGGCACTGGCCGTTCGCGATGCTGTACCTGGTGGTCGGCCTGTTGCTGACAGGTGGCTGGCTGGCCTGCCAGCCGCGTGTCCTCGAGGACAGCTGGCACCGCGCTGAGCGCTGAGCGCTGCGGATACGTGGCACCAGCCACGCCCGGCCAGGCCCTTGCAGGGCGTACCTCGTGCAGCGGACACGACTGAATAATAGATTAATTAACAGGATCCACACACGAATCCTTGACGTACGTCACAACAGGATGCGTGCGGTCGGAGCGCAGAGGAGTGCGATTCGACGTCGCCCTCTTCCGGATGCCCCCTTCGTGCCCTTCGCCCTGTTGCGCCATGCGTATCTTCCGCATGTCCTTGCCGCCACCCTGTGCTCGTCGATTCCGCCTGTCCTGGCGGCCGAGGCACCTGCCGCGGCCGATCCGGACAATGCCGCCCCCAGCCCCACGATCGCGCTGCGTGCAGCGCAGGGACGGCTGGCTGCCGACGCCGGCGACAACGACGCCTTCCGTCAGCGGGTCCTCGCCCTGGACGCATTGGGCGCGTCGGCGCTCGCGGCCGAGGCGATGGCGCAGCGTCCGCAACTGTTTGCCGATTTCGAGCGGGAACGCATCCAGGGCGATGCGCTCGCCCGCGCCATCGGCTGGGGGCGCGTAGAGCCCGAAACCCCGGCCGCGCGACTGGCGGAAAGCCAGGCAGCGCTGGCCGCCCTTGAGCGCATGCAGCGCGAGTCTCCGCGCGCCACGACCTGGGAAGCCACCCGCCTGCGTGTGGATGCGCTGTCGGCGTTGAACCACCTGCAGCGGCACGAGGCGGTCGTGGACGGCTACCAGGCACTGCTCGATGACGGTATCGAGGTTCCTGCGTACATCCTCGGCACCGTTGGCGATTCGCTGCTCGCGCTGCGCCGACCGGCCGACGCGATCCCCGTGCTCGAGGCCGCGGTCGCGCACAAGCCGCACGACGTCAACGTCCGCATCCTGCTCGGTTACGCCTTCATCGAGACCGAGCGCTTCGACCGCGCCCTGCCGCTGATGGAGACCCTCGCCGCATCGCAGGCCGCCTGGCCACGCCAGGCCGGCGCTGCCGCGGGGTACCAGAACTGGGACCGCTACAGCGCCGATCTCAACCACGCGCTGGCGCATTCCTATGCCAACGACCATGCGCGCGCCGAGGCGATGCTGCAGCCACTCACCGGCATTGGACCGGCCAATCCGGGGCTGCAGGCCGCATACGGCGCCGTGCAGTCGCGCCGGCTGCGACCGAGCGCGGCGCTGGAACGCTACAGGATGGCACTGACGATGACGCCGGGCGCCCGCGACGCACTCGCCGGCCAGGTCTCTGCGTTGTCCGCGCTCGATCGCATCGGGGAGGCGCGCTCGGCAGTTGCCACGCTGCGGCAGGCGCATCCCGAGGACCCGCGACTGGACCGTGTCGAACGCGATCTCGACCGCCACCGCGGGGTGCAGGCAACCTTGTCGGCGCGCCGTGGTCGCAGCCGCCAGCGCGATGGCGCCGACCCCTTGATCTCGCCGTTCGGCAGTCGCGATGGCGGCTGGGCGCTCGAAGTGCGTTCGCCGCTGATCGACGACCGCTGGCGGGCCGGCGTGTTCGCACACGAGGACTGGGCCGATTTCATCGATGGCCGCGTCCGGCATCGCGCCGCCGGCGTCGGCACCTGGTATCGCCACGACAGGCTCGGTGCATGGGCGACGGTCGGCGCAGCCGGTGGCGCATCGAGCGGCGCGACGTGGACACTCGGCGCAGACTGGCGCTTCAACGATGCCTGGCGCACCGGCGTGGAACTCGCGCGCAACGCTCAGGACACCTCGCTGCAGGCCCGGCGTCTGGGCATTGACGCCGACAGCGCGACGCTTACCGCGTCTTATGTGCCCAGCGACACCTTCGCGCTGCAGGGCCGGCTGTCACGGCTGCGCTACGACGACGGCAACACGCGCGACCAGCTCGGCGTCGGTGCCGCGCAGCGCCTGATGACGCGACCGCACCTGATGGTCGACGGCCTGCTGTCGGTCTATGCCAGCCGGAGCTCGCGCGGCGACACGGTGGGCTACTTCAATCCCGAACGCGACGCGTCGGCGCACCTCGGCCTGCGCCTGGACCACATCACCTGGCGGCGCTACGAGACCGCGTTCCAGCAGCGTATCGAGCTGCTGGCCGGCCCGTACTGGCAGCGTGACGCGGGTACGCACTGGGTGCCGTCGCTGGGCTATCGCCACCTGTGGCGGCGCGATGGACACGAGCTGGAATACGGCGTGGCATGGTCGCGTCCGGTCTATGACGGCCTGCGCGAGCAGCGCGTCGCCTTCGATATCGAACTGCGCTGGGGAGGTGCCCGATGATGTCGTCCGCACGCGGCTGGCTCGCTGCCGGATTGCTGGCGCTGCTGTCGGCCCTGTCACCATCCCGGGCCTCGCTGCTGGTGCTGAGCTATCACGACATCCGCGACGACGTGGCGCCCAAGGGCGATCCCGATCCCTATGCGGTGTCCACGACCAATTTCGCCCAGCACCTGGACTGGCTGCGGGCACACGGCTACCAGGCGGTCAGCGTGCAGGCGGTCATCGATGCGCGGGCCGGACGCGGCACCTTGCCGGACAAGGCCGTGCTGCTGACTTTTGACGATGGCTTGCGCAGCGTCTACACGCATGCATTCCCGTTGCTGCGTGCCTACAACTGGCCCGCGCTGGTCGCCCCAGTGACCAGCTGGGTCGAACTGCCGGCGGACCAGCGGGTGCCCTACGGCCCATCCGATCTGACGACCGAGGACTTCCTCACCTGGGCGCAATTGCGCCAGATGCATGACAGCGGGCTGGTCGAGATCGGGTCGCATAGTCACGACCTGCATCGCGGCGTGCCCGGCAATCCGTTCGGCAACCAGACGCCGGCCGCGGTCACGCGCGTCTGGAGCGAGCGCCACGTCTACGAGAGCGACGCCGCCTGGCGCGCGCGCATAGAAGCCGACCTGCAGACCAGCCGCGCCTTGATCGAACGCAACATCGGCCAGGCACCACGGGTGATCGTGTGGCCTTACGCGGCCTACAACGATCCCGCCAATGGCATCGCCACCGCGCTGGGCATGTCGCTGTCGTTCGATCTCGAAGGCCGCGCGCAGCAAGCCGATCTGGGCCTGCAGGGCGAGGACAGTGCCGACCAGGCGTCCCTGGCCAGCCTCGCGCGCCTGCTGATCCACGGCAACCCCGACGTGCGCGATCTGGCCGGAGAACTGCGCCGCGACCTGTCGCTCGACGGCATGCGCGCGATCCAGGTCGACCTGGACTACGTCTACGACGAAGACCCGGCGCAGCTGGCGCGCAACGTCGATGTGCTGGTGCAGCGCATCCACGACATCGGCCCGAGCCACGTGTGGCTGCAGGCGTTCGCCGACCCCGACGGCGACGGCGCCGCCGAAGCTGTGTACTTCCCGAGCCGGCACATGCCGATGCGCGCCGACCTGTTCAACCGCGTCGCGTGGCAGCTGCGCACGCGTGCCCAGGTGCGTGTCTATGCCTGGATGCCGGTGCTCGGCTTCAAGCTGGCCGACACGGATCTGCAGCGCGAGCTGCAGATCGCAGCGACCGGCGACAACGAGATTCCGCGCCTGGACCCCGGTGATCCGCGGACCCTGGAGATCGTCTCGGATATCTACGCCGAACTCGCGACCAGCAGCCATTTCGACGGTCTGCTGTTCCATGACGATGCCTACCTGCGCGACGATGAGATCCCCGCCTACGGCGATGGCATTCCTGCCGCGCGCACACAGGCCCTGATCGATTTCACGATGAGACTCAGGACCGCGGCCGAGCGCGGGCGGCCGAAGCTCATGACCGCACGCAACCTGTTTGCGCGGCCGGTGCTGGAGCCCGTGTCGGAAGCCTGGTTCGCGCAGCGGCTCGAGCCCTTTCTCGCCGCCTACGACGTCACCGCGCTGATGGCGATGCCCCAGATGGAGAACGCCGGTGGAGCCCACGCCTGGCTGCACACGCTCGCGGCCGCGGTGCTGCGCGTTCCCGGGGGGGCGGAGAGAACGCTGTTCGAGCTGCAGACCGTGGACTGGCGCGGGCCTGCGCCCCTGCCCGGCGCGGCCCTGCGCGCGCAATCGCGGATGCTGCAGGCGCTGGGTGTCCGCCATCTGGGCTACTACCCCGACGACTTCATCGGCGAGCAACCACCGCTCGAGGACGCACGCGACGCGATGTCCGCCCGTGCCTTCCCCTACCTGGAGCGCTGAACATGGATTGGACATCGCTTCCGTGGATCCGCTGGCTGTTCAATTTCGCCTTCTTCTATCCCATGGTCATGGCGTGCTTCTGGATCGTCGGCGGCGTGTACTACTACCTGCGCCGCGAACGGAAAAAGCCGCGGCCGGACGCACCGCCAGCGCTGGCGTCTGCCCCGTTCGCATCCATCCTGGTCCCCTGCTTCAATGAGCAGGACCATGTCGTCGAGACGATCACCGCGCTGTCGGCGCAGATCTACCCTGACTTCGAAATCATCGCGATCGACGACGGCAGCAGTGACCGCACGCCGGAACTGCTCGCTGCACTGGTCGCCGACCATCCGCGGTTGCGCGTGATCCATCTGTCGCAGAACCAGGGCAAGGCCAATGCGCTGCGTATGGGCACGCTCGCGGCGACCTCGGACTATCTGGTCTGCGTCGATTCCGATGCCGTCCTCGATCCGCACGCGGTGCGCTGGATGGTCGGACAGCTCGTCGACGGCCCGCGCGTAGGCGCGGTCACCGGCAACCCCCGTATCCGCAACCGCACCACACTGATGGGGCGCATGCAGATCGGAGAGTTCTCCGCGATCGTCGGCCTGATCAAGCGCGCGCAGCGGACCTACGGCCGGCTGTTCACGATTTCGGGCGTGATCTGCGCGTTCCGGCGAACAGCGCTGCACGACGTCGGATTCTGGTCCGACCGCATGGTCACCGAGGACATCGACATCTCCTGGCGCCTGCAGCTGGCCGGCTGGGATATCCGCTACGAGCCCAATGCGCTGTGCTGGATCCTGATGCCGGAAACCATCCGCGGCCTGTGGGCGCAGCGCCTGCGCTGGGCCTGTGGCGGCGTGGAAGTGCTGCTCAGCCACGGGCGCGACGTACTCGCGTGGAAGAAGCGACGCATGTGGGGGATCCTGCTCGAGTATCTGCTGAGCCTGACCTGGGCCTACGTCATGCTGACGATCATCGTGCTGTGGCTGGTGGGGCAATTCATCCAGCTGCCGCCCGCCATCCACGTCGAATCCATCCTGCCGCGCTGGCATGGTGTGGTGCTCGCCTTCGTCTGCATGCTGCAGTTTGCGACCAGCCTGATCATCGAGCGCCGCTACGAGGACAAGATGGCCCGGCACTTCTACTGGGTCATCTGGTACCCGATCGCGTTCTGGATGCTTGGCATGCTGACCGCTGTCGTCGCCCTTCCCCGCACCCTGCTGCGACGCCGCCAACGCGCGGTATGGACCAGCCCCGACCGAGGCGCCACCGCATGACCCCGCCCATCATCGACCACAGCCCGAGTCGCGGCCCCGGCAAACGCTTTGCATCGGGCGCGCTCACTGCCGCCGCATGGACACTCTATGTATGGCTCTGGGTGCCGCTCATCACCGTGGTGGCGTGGTACGTCGGCGCGCGAACCGCGTACATGCGGCTCTACCTCAACCAGAACGAGGTCGAACCGTTCCTGCTGTTGGCGCTACCGCTGATCGCCGTGGTCTGTGCCGTCCTGCTGATCGGCTGGGCGGAATACAACCGCGCCCGCTTCTCGAAGACCGACCGCCGCCAGCGCCGTGCCAGCATCATCGACGACGACGTACGCCTGGCACTGGGGGCCACGCCGGAACTGGCGGCAAAGCTGCGCGACGGACGGATCATGCGGGTGGTCGTGGACGACGACGCACGAGCGGTGTCGGTACAGACGGACAGCTGATCGAGCGCGCGAAACGCTGCGCGCTGGAACGGACCTGCAGGGGACGCGGCACCCGCCGTGCACCCGCCACGTTCGGACAGTGCTCGCTCAGTGCACGTGCCATGCACGGACGGTGAGATCGCTCGCGCCCTGCAGCACCAGTGGGTCGGTGGCCACGATCGCCTGGGCCTGCGCAAGCGATTCGATGTTGCGCAGCACATAGGCGCCGCCGCTTCCGTCGGCGAAGCCGCCGGCCATGTCCAGCAGGCCGCGGGTCCGCAGGTCTTCGAGGAAGGCCCGGTGCGGTGCGATGACCGCTGCATCGAAGCCGGGCCGGCGCATTGCCATGACGAGATAGCGCACCGTCGTGGTCATGCCAGCGCAGCCCAGCGCGCGCGCAACGTGTCCAGACGCAGGTCGGCCGCGCCGCCCGGTGACGTGCGCGCGGCGAGACTGCCTTCCGGCGTGCGGCCCTGCCCGGCCGTATCGGTGCTGGCCGCGGCGGCCTGGTAGGCCTCGCGGAACGGCACGCCGGCAATCGCAGCCTCGACGGCGACATCGGTGGCGTACATGCCCGAATCGACCGCGGCGCGCAGGCGATCCTCGCGCCATTCCAGGTTCGCCAGCAGCGCCGGCAGCAGTTCCAGGGCGGCCAGGCCGCGACCGAAACCGTGGAAGATCGCGCCCTTGGAACTCTGCAGGTCGCGGTGGTATCCCGACGGCAGCGACAGCAGCTGCTCGATCTCGGTGCGCGCCGCGGCGACGCTGGCATGCGTAGCGCGCATCAGCTCGACGACGTCGGGATTGCGCTTGTTGGGCATGATCGAGCTGCCGGTGGTGTACTGCGCGGGCAGCGCGACGAAACCGTATTCGGCGCTGGTGAACAGCGACAGGTCCCAGGCCAGGCGACGCAGGTCCAGTGTCGCGCTGCCCAGCGCTTCGAGCGCGGCCAGTTCGAACTTGCCGCGCGAGAGCTGGGCATAGACCGGCGAGACCTGCAGGCGCGCGAAGCCGAGCGCGGCGGTCGTGTGGTCACGGTCGAGCGCGAGGTTCACGCCATAGCCCGCGGCGGTGCCGAGCGGATTGCAGTCGATCAGCGCCAGCGTGTCGCGTGCGCGTACCGCATCGTCGATGAAGGCCTCGGCCCAGCCCGACCACCACATGCCGCCCGAGGACAGCACCGCGCGCTGGATGTGGGTGTAGCCGGGGATCGGCAGCGCGCGCTCGGCCTCGGCGCGGTCGAGCGCGACCTTCGCGATCTCGCGCGAGAGTGTCGCCAGCCGCTCCAGCTTTTCCTTCAGCCAAAGGCGCGTGGCGACCAACACCTGGTCGTTGCGGCTGCGGCCGGTGTGGATGCGCCGGCCGGCATCGCCGAGACGTTCGGTCAGGCGCGCCTCGATGGCCGAATGCCCGTCCTCGAAACGCTCGTCGAGTACGAAGGCGCCACTGCGGAAATCCTCGGCCAGCCTGGCCAGTTCGCGCTCGAGGCCAGCGAGTTCATCGGCCGAGAGGATGCCGACGCGCTGCAGGCCCTGCGCATGCGCGGCGCTCGCAGCGATGTCGTGCAGGAAGAACTCGCGGTCGAGGATGACGTCGTCACCGGCGAGGAACGCCTGGATCTTGGTGTCGACGGCGACGCCGGGCTTCTGCCACAGGAGAGTGCTCATGTCGGATTCCGTTTCGGATCCGCAGGCGCGCACGCCTGCGGAGGAGGATCAATGCGGGATGGAGGTGAGCTCGTCGAAGCCCAGCGCGAGATTGAGGTTCTGCATGGCCTGCGTCGCCGCGCCCTTGAGCAGATTGTCGAGCGTCGCCACGACCACGACACGTCCGTTGCCGGGCGCCATCGTGAACGCGCCGATCTGCGCGCCGTGGCGACCGGCGATGCGGCTGACCCACGGCGCATCGTCGATGACCTCGACCAGCGGTTCGTCGGCATATCGCGTCTCGAACAGCGCCTTGACCGCATCGCGCGACATCGGTGACGACAGCCACATGTTCACCGTCATCGTGATTCCACGGAAATGCGGCGCGACGTGCGGCATGAACTCGACAGGCAGCGCCAACTGCTTCGACACCTCCCGCTCGTGCACGTGATCGGTCAGCGCGTAAGGCATCAGGTTGTCGGCCAGCAGCTCGAGGTTGTTCTTGTCCGACGGGGTCGTGCCGGCGCCGGAATATCCGGAAACCCCGAAGCACTGCGGCGGACCGGCCAGCCGGCTCGCCAGCGGCGCGATCGCCAGCTGCATCGCGGTCGCATAGCAGCCGGGATTGCTGATCCGGCGCTGGCCGGCGTAGCGGCCGCGGGTGAGCTCCGGCAGTCCGTAGTACCAGCCTGCGTCGAAGCGGTAATCGGCCGACAGGTCGGCAATCACCGTGTCCGGCTTGGCCGCATCGATCGCGGCGACGAACGGCGCGGCCTTGCCATTGGGCAGCGCGAGGATCACCGCATCGGCACGCTTTGCCGCAACGGCATCGGCGTCGAGGTTCTCGAAACGCAGGTCGCCCTGCCACCCGTCGTTGTGGTCGGAGACGCGCTGGCCGCCCAGCTCGCGCGAGGACACGAATGCGAGCTCAAGGCCCGGATGCGCGGCGACGAGGCGGATCAGCTCCCGGCCGGTATGGCCGCGCGCGCCGACGATGCCGATGGTCTTCTTCTGGGTCATTGCAGTGCCCTCAACCGACCAGCGTCGGCACGCGCGCCGCGCAATGGGCGACGCAGCGCTGGATCTGTTCGAAGCCGTCGAGCCCGTACCAGAACACCTTCCACTTTTCCTGCTTGATGCAGCCGTCTGACTGGGCGTAGTAGAAAATGTTCACCGCGTTGTCGTGGCGCGACCGCCAGAACAGCTGCGGGGTCTCTTCGCGCATCACGTTCCATACCGCGCGCCCCAGGCCCTCGCCCTGCGCGTCGTCGAGCACCGCGAACTTGTCCAGGTACACCATCCCGTCGCCTTCGGTGAGGATCACCGCGGCGCGGTAGTTCTCGCTGACGTAGGCGCGCAGCAGCGGCGTGCGCTCGAAATAGTCCGGCGCGAGTTCGCGGCCGAAGCTCGATTCGATCAGCGACTTCAACCGCGCCAGATCCAGCCGGGACCATTCGGTCACCCGCAGCACCTGCTCGCCGCGGCGGACCAGGGTGCCCGAGCCCTTGTGCGTGAACAGCTCCTTGGCCAGGTCGGCCGGCCGCGTGATCGAGACCGACGACGCCATCGGCAACCCTTCGAGCAGTGCCTTGATCTGCTCGATCTTGACCTTCATGCCGCCATGCAGCCATGGCTGCTCGATCAGATGGTCGTACTCGGTGGACAGGTTGATCGAATCGATGACCTTGCCGTTGGCATCGAGCAGGCCACCGGTGCCGGTGAGGAAGATGATCTTGTAGGGCTGCAGTTCGCGCACGAGTTCGTTGGCGGCGAAGTCGGCGTTGATGTTGAGGATCTGTCCCGACGCGGTTTCGCCCAGGCTGGTGATCACCGGGATCGAACCGGCCTGCAGGCTGGCCTCGATGGGCGCGAGGTTCACTGCGTTCACTTCGCCGACCAGGCCGTAGGTCGCCTGGTCGAGATACGTCGCCTCGAATACACCGCCGGTGATCGAGGTTGCACGCGCGCCATTTCGCTGCAGGGCCTCGACCAGGCGCAGGTTCGCCGCCTGGAACACGCGGCGCACGATGGCCAGCGCCTCGGGCGTGGTCACGCGCAGGCCGTCGACGGTCTGCTTCTCGATGCCGGCCGCGGCAAGTTCGGCATCGAGCTGCGGGCCCGCGCCGTGCAGCACGATCGGGGTGAGGCCGACTTCCTGCAGGAACGACAGCGAGGACGTCAGGTCGTCGAGCTCGTCGCGCAGCACCGCGCCCCCGACCTTGACCACGGCGAAGCGCTTGGCGTCGAGCTGAGAGAAGCGCTTGAGGTACTGGCTGATCTCCTTCGCGCTGGCCATGCTCGAGAGCAGGCGCACGATGGTCTGGCGGGTCTGGACGTGGGTCGCGGGAATGTTCACGGGTCGGCTTGTGTGGATGGGACGGCGAATGGGGAAAAACAGGTCGGCCGGCTCAGGCCGGTGCGTTGATGATCCGGTGCACGGCGTCGGCGTAGCGCTGCAGTTGCGCCAAGGTGACGAACTCGTCGGCCGTGTGTGCCTGGGCGATGTCGCCCGGCCCGAACACGAACGCGGTGTAGCCACCCGCCGAGAACAGCGACGCCTCGGTCCAGAAATCGACCGCATTGCCGATCGGCAGATCGAAGGCATCGGCGATGTCGCGCGCGGCGAGGCGCCGCTCCTCGGCATTGGCAGCACTCCCATCGGAAGCCGCGCCGGACGGCAGGCTCGGCCCGCGGAAGGTCTCTTCGAAATGGGCGGCCTCGGGTTGGGCGAAGCCGGCGAATGTCGCCAGCAGGCCGTCGACATCCATCGACGGCAGCGGCCGGAACCCGAACCGAAGCTCGGCGGCCGGTGCGATGACGTTGCCCTTGATACCGCCCTCGACCCGGCCGATGTTGAAGCGCAGGCCGGTCAGCCCCCCGAAGCGCGCGTGGTCCAGCGATTCGACATGGTCCAGCGCACGGCCACCCCAACGCATCGCCTGATGCAGCGCGCTGGCCGCCGGATCCTGCTTGCCTGACGCATGGCCGGCGGTGCCGGCGAAGCGCATCAGCACCGAACTGATACCGCGATGCGCGAGCACGGCCTCGCAGTTCGTCGGCTCGGCCACGATCACCGCATCGAAGTCCAGCCGCCGGGCGAGGAACGCGGCGATGCAGCGCGGGTCATTGGCTTCCTCGTCGGACGAGAACAGCAATGCCGCATCGCCGTCACCGGCGTTGACCGCTGCAATCAGCGCCGCCGCGGCGCCTTTGATGTCGCAGACGCCCAGACCGACCACGCGATCTTCGAGGCGCCGCATCACGTGCGGATCGGCGCTCCAGTCGGGGGAGTCGGGGACGGTATCGAGGTGCACGTTGAACAGCACCTTCGGCGTCCCGCGTACCGCGTACAGGCTCACCGCGCCGGCGCCGTGGTCGATCACCTCGACCTCGAAGCCCGGCAGGCGGCTGCGGATGTAGTCGAAGATCCCGCCCTCGGCCGGAATCGCACGCGGCGGATTGCGGGTATCGAAGGACACCAGCTGTTGGAGGTGGTCGAGGGTGGTGGCGAGCAGATCGGTCATGGGTTCACGGAGTTCTGGACGGGTGAGTTCTTCTCCCTGCGGAGAAGGCGGCACGAAGGAGCGGATGAGCGTGCTCGGGCGCACGCGCCCTGAACGGCCGCGCGGCCCTCACCCCAACCCCTAGAGGGAGAGGGGCTCGACGCTCAGCGGTTGACCTGCGCGTACAGCGTCGAGCTCATGCCGAACAGCTTGATGAAGCCCTCGGCTTCTTCCACGCCCCAGTCCGCCGACTGCGCATACGTGGCGCCCTTGGCGTTGAGGATGTGCGGGGAGGTCACCGCCACCGCATCGACGCGGCCGCCGCGGGTTTCCAGCACCACTTCACCGGTGACTTTCGCCTGCGAGGAGGCG
The DNA here is from genome assembly GCF_003813845.1 of Luteimonas sp. 100069. Taxonomy (NCBI): domain Bacteria; kingdom Pseudomonadati; phylum Pseudomonadota; class Gammaproteobacteria; order Lysobacterales; family Lysobacteraceae; genus Luteimonas; species Luteimonas sp. 100069. The sequence goes on along the minus strand of NZ_RPFN01000003.1, from coordinate 56,868 downwards.
AGGAACGCCTCGATATCCGCCTTGAGCGGATCGTGGAAGAAGCCCTCGTAGACCAGCTCGGTCCACTTGCGCGCGACCTCGGGCTTGAAGCGGTTCTGCTGCTTGGTCAGCACGGTGTCTTCGAGCGCGCGGTGCGCGGCGAGCAATGAAACCAGGCCCGGCGCTTCGTACACGATGCGGCCCTTGAGGCCGATCACGGTGTCGCCGGTGTAGACGCCGCGGCCCACGCCGTAGGGCGCGAACAGTGCATTGAGCTTGGCCAGGATCTGCGCACCGGGCATCGTTTCGCCGTCGAGCGCGACCGCAGTGCCCTGCTCGAAACGGACCTTGACCTGCAACGGTGCCTCCGGCCATTCGGCGCGCGGCGCGCACCAGCCACGGGCACCCTCGCCCGGCGCTTCCCAACGGTCGATCTCGCCGCCCGACATCGTCAGGCCCAGCAGGTTCTCGTTGATGGTGTAGGCCTGCTGCTTGGCGCGCACGCCGAAGCCGCGCTCCTCCAGATAGGCCTGCTCGTAGGCGCGCGTCTGCGTATGTTCCTTCTGGATCTCGCGGATCGGCGCCACGATGCGGTAGTCGCCCTGCGCCTTGACCGCCAGATCGAACCGCACCTGGTCGTTGCCCATGCCGGTGCAGCCGTGCGCGATCGCGTTGGTGCCCAGCTCGGCGGCGCGCGCGAGCGCGGCATCGACGATCAGGTAGCGGTCCGACACCAGCAGCGGGTACTGGCCCTGGTAGGCCTCGCCGGCCCAGACGAAGGGCTTGACGAAGCCTTCCCAGATCGCGGGACCGCCATCGACGGTGACATGGCTGGCGACGCCCAGTTCGGCCGCGCGCTGTTCGATGAAGGCGCGCTCTTCGGCATCCACGCCGCCGGTGTCGGCGAAGACGGTATGCACCGTCCAGCCCTGCTCCTTGAGATAGGGAACGCAGAAGCTGGTGTCGAGGCCACCGGAGAAGGCGAGGACGATGTCGCGCGAGGTATTGACGCTGGTCATGGAGATGGTCCGTGGGGATGCGGAAAAATTCGGTTTCGGGTGCGGCGTGCGTCAGCGCATCAGGGTCGCCATGACCGCCTTCTGCACGTGCAGGCGGTTCTCGGCTTCGTTGATGGCGATGCATTGCGGTGAATCCATGACCGCATCGGTCGCCTTGACGTTGCGGCGCAGCGGCAGGCAGTGCGAGAACACGCCGTTGTTGGTCAGCGCCATCTTGGCCTCATCGACGATGAAGTGCCTGTACCGGTCGCGGATCGGCTTCTCCGGCGCCCAGTTGCCGAAGAACGGCAGCGCGCCCCAGCTCTTGGCGTACACCACATCCGCACCCGCATAGGCGCTTTCGATGTCGTGGCTGACCTGCAGCGAGCCCCCGCTCTCGGCCACGTTGGCTTCAGCCCAGTCCATGTAACGCTCGTCGAGCACGTAATCGGGCGTGGGGCACAGCAGGGTCACGTCCATGCCCATGCGCGTGGCGATGGTCAGCGCCGAGTTGGCGACCGCGGTGTTGAGCGGCTTGGGGTGATAGGTCCAGGTCAGCACGTACTTCTTGCCGCGCAGATCGGACGTGCCGAAATGCTCCTGCAGGGCCAGCGCGTGCGCGAGCTCCTGGCAGGGATGGGTGATGGTCTCCATGTTGATCACCGGCACCGGCGAGTAGTGCGCGAAGGCCCTGAGCACGCGGTCCTCGCGGTCGACCGACCAGTCGACGAACTTCGGGAACGCGCGCACGCCGATCATGTCGACGTAGCGGCCGAGCACTCGCGCGACCTCGGCGATGTGCTCCTCGGTGTCGCCGTCCATCACCGTGCCCAAGTCGAACTCGATCGGCCACGCGTCCTTGCCCGGCTGCAGCACGATGGCGTGGCCGCCGAGCTGGAAGGCGCCGAGTTCGAAGCTGGTGCGCGTGCGCATCGACGGATTGAAGAACACCAGCGCGATCGAACGTCCCTTGAGCGCGTCACCGAGCTTCTCGCGCTTGAAGCGCGCGGCGTCGGCCAGCAGGGCGTCGAGGTCGGGTCGGGACCAGTCCTGCGTGTTGAGGAAGTGTCGGATCGCGGTCATCGGGAATCTCGTGGAGGCGATGGAAGGAAGGATCGGTTGACGCGGCGGATCGGAGTTCCGGAAAACGAAAAAACCCGGCATCGGCCGGGTTTCTGCAGAACAGCTCGCACAAGCGACGCGCGTTCGATCAACCCGGGAAGATGTGGGCTTCCGGTCGACGCGCGCGCGAGGTCATGCCAGACGCCATACGGGCGGAGGTCAGGATGTCGGCGTCGGTGCGAAGGGCGTTCATGAGGCGCGCATCCTCGCACGCAGCGCGCTGCGCTGCAACCGCCACGACGCTGCGGTTCAACGTTCGCTGGCCGGCGGCACCACCGGCGTCACCGATACCCGCACGCGCAAGCGGTTGCCGGGGTCATAGGGCAACCGCGAGCGGTACTTGACGCCCTTGTGCACATAGTCGACGTCGTAGGCGATCGGCCGGCGGAACTCGCGCTCGATCGGCACCATGCGGCAATTGCCACCTGCCGAGCGGTCGACCTCTTCCACCAGATCCTCGTCCGAACGCAGCACGTCCTTGACCGCGCCCACCCAGCGCGCGACCCCGCGCCGCTGATCGTCGGCATTCACCGGGGTCGTCGCTTCGCAGCGCTCGACCATGCTGGTTGCGCGCAGGGTCTGGTAGACCGGCTCGGCGCGCAGCACCTGGGCATACTCCATCCGCGCATTTTCCGGGGGGGCGCCCTGCGCGAACGCGGGCGACGCACACGCCATCAGCACCGCCACGACAGGCAGTGCAGCGCTTGGGCAGAGGTGGGCGCGAAACGGATTGGACACCGGGCCAGTGTAGGCCGCCCCCCCGTCCCCGGGCTGAATCGGCGCTGTCGTGCGCCTGCCTGGCCGCAGCCGTGGCGCGCCAGCGAGCGCACCGGCGGAATCGGGCGCGGCGGCCCGACCGCCGGTAGAATCGTGCGGTTTCCCCGGCGAGCGCGACATGTCCCTGCATCTCTTCAACAGCCTCACGCGACGCGTCGAGCCGTTTGCGCCACTGGATCCCGCCTGCCCGACCATGTACGTCTGCGGACCCACGGTCTACAACTACGTGCATATCGGCAACGCGCGCGGACCGGTCGTGTTCGGCGTGCTGGCCGACCTCCTGCGGCGCCGGCATGGCGCGCTGAAGTACGCGCGCAACATCACCGACGTGGACGACAAGATCAATGCCGCCGCGCGCGAACAGGGCGTGCCGATCTCGACGATCACCGACCGTTTTGCCGCCGCCTACCGCGAGGACATGGCCTCGCTCGGAATCGCCCCGCCGGACATCGAACCCGCCGCCACGGCGCATATGGGCGAGATCATCGCGATGATCGAGCGCCTGATCGAAAGCGGCCACGCCTACGCCGCCGAGGGCCATGTGCTGTTCGCGGTCGGCAGCTTCGACGGCTACGGCAAGCTTTCGCGCCGCGACACCGAGGACATGCTCGCCGGCGCGCGCGTCGAGGTTGCGCCGTACAAGCGCGATCCGGGCGATTTCGTTCTGTGGAAACCCTCCACGCCCGACCTGCCCGGCTGGGAATCACCCTGGGGCACGGGCCGGCCCGGGTGGCACATCGAATGCTCGGCGATGGCCGCTGCGCATCTGGGCCCGACCATCGACATCCATGCCGGCGGCGTGGACCTGCAGTTCCCCCACCACGAGAACGAGATCGCGCAGAGCGAGTGCGCCCACGGCGGCGCGCCGTTCGCGAAGGTCTGGCTGCACAACGGCATGCTGACGTTTGCCGGCAGCAAGATGTCCAAGTCGATCGGCAACATCGAGCGGGTCCATGACCTGGTCCGCGCGCACCCGCCCGAAGCGCTGCGCTATGCCCTGCTGTCTGCGCATTACCGTCAGCCTCTGGACTGGTCGGACGGGCTGATCGAGCAGTCGGTGCGTACGCTCGACCGGCTCTACGGCACGCTGCGCGATCTGGGCGACGTCGACGCCGCGGCGCGCATTCCGGCCAGCATCGAAAGCGCGCTCGATGAGGACCTCAACACGCCGGCGGCGCTGGCCGAGCTGTCGCGCATCGCCGGCGAGGCGCGCAAGGCCAGCGACGCGTCGGCGCGCACGGCCCTCAAGGCCGAACTGCTGGGCGCCGGGCTCGCTCTGGGCCTGCTGCAGCAGGCGCCCGCAGACTGGTTCGCCCGGGGCGCCAGCGATGATGACGATGCGCGCATCCAGGCGTTGATCGACGAGCGCGTCGCCGCCAAGCAGGCCCGCGACTTCGCCCGCGCCGATGCAATCCGCGACCAGCTTGCGGCAGAGCGGATCGTGCTCGAGGACACGCCGCAGGGCGTGCGCTGGAAACGCGGCTGATCGGGTCTTCCGATCGCGCCACCCGGTACACGCCGGGTCACTGCGTGCGGTGACCATCCAGCGGCAGCTCCGCGAAACCCGGAACACACGCACCGCCAAAGTACGCGCCGGACAGCACACAGCCGGCGTTCCGCGCGCCGCCGCGTCGTCACGGCCCGCGCGACCTCGCCGTCGCCGTCGCCGTCGCCGAGCCACAAGGGACCGGACAGAAAAAGGCCCGCTTGCGCGGGCCTTTTCTGCATGGGGCAGGCGCTGCCGTCAGACGCGGCGGAACACCAGCGAGCCATTGGTGCCGCCGAAGCCGAACGAGTTCGACATGACGTAGTCGACCTGGTGCTCGCGCGCGGTGTGCGGCACGTAGTCGAGATCACAGCCGACGTCCGGCGTATCCAGATTGATGGTCGGCGGAATCACGCCCGTGTGCAGGGCCATGACCGAGAACACCGCCTCCACGCCACCGGCCGCACCGAGCAGGTGGCCGGTCATCGACTTGGTCGAGCTGACCATCACCTTCGATGCGTGCTCGCCGAGGACGCCCTTGATGCCCATCGTCTCGGCCAGGTCGCCGGCCGGGGTCGAGGTGCCGTGCGCATTGATGTAGCCGATCTGCGAGGGATCGATGCCGGCATCGTTGATCGCGGCGCGCATGCAACGCCCGCCACCCTCGCCGTTCTCGCTTGGCGCGGTCATGTGGTAGGCGTCACCGCTCATGCCGAAGCCCGCAAGCTCGGCGTAGATCCGCGCGCCACGCGCCTTCGCACGCTCGTACTCCTCCAGCACCAGCACGCCCGCACCGTCGCCCATGACGAAGCCGTCGCGGCCAACGTCCCACGGACGCGAGGCGCCGGTCGGATCATCGTTGCGCGTCGAAAGGGCCTTCATCGAACAGAAGCCGCCGACCGATGTCGGCGTGGTCGCGAACTCGGCGCCACCGGCCACCATCACATCGGCATCGCCGTACTGGATCATGCGCATCGCCAGGCCGATGTTGTGCGTGGCCGTCGTGCATGCGGTGACCGCGGCGATGTTCGGGCCCTTGGCACCGGTCATGATCGAGACCTGGCCGGAGATCATGTTGATGATCGTCGAAGGCACGTAGAACGGCGAGATCTTGCGCGGGCCGCCTTCGTGGTACTTGACCGCGGTTTCCTCGATGCCCTTGAGGCCGCCGATGCCCGCGCCGATCGCCACGCCGATGCGCTCGGCATCGGGCGACTGGCGGATATCGATGCCCGAATCGGCGATCGCCATCAGGCCACCGGCAACGCCGTAGTGGACGAAGGGGTCCATCTTCTTGACGTCCTTGGGCGCGATCCACTGGGTCGCATCGAAACCCTTCACTTCACCCGCGATGCGCGTGGCGAAGTTCGAAGCGTCGAAGTGGGTGATCGGGCCGATGCCCGAGCGGCCATTGACGATGCCGTCCCAGCTCGAAGCCAGGTCGTTGCCCAGTGGCGAGAGGATGCCGATGCCCGTGATGACGACGCGGCGCTTGGCCATTTTCAACTCCTGAGAAGTCGGTAGCGGCAGTGCTCGCCGCCAATACGCGCGAGGCCGCTAGGCGGCCTCGTGCTGGAACATGTCGGTCCGGCCGCAACGCGACCGGAACCGTGGCGCGACCCGCCAGCGGGGCGGGCAGACGCGCGCGGGCTCAGCCCTTGGCGTGCGCCTTGACGTAGTCGATCGCCTGCTGCACCGAGGTGATCTTCTCGGCTTCTTCGTCCGGAATCTCGCACTCGAATTCTTCTTCCAGCGCCATCACCAGCTCGACGGTGTCGAGGGAATCGGCACCGAGGTCGTCGACGAAGGAAGCGCTGTTGCTGACTTCTTCTTCCTTGACGCCCAGCTGCTCGATGACGATTTTCTTGACGCGCTCTTCGATGTTGCTCATGGGTCGTTTGCTCCGGGGAGGCGAGTTTCGGTGGATAGTGTAAGGGAAAGCCGGGCGATGGGCGTACCACCATCAAAGCCCTTGCCATTCAACGGCTTGCCCTCTGAATTAAAATGTCGGCGCAGCCCGTCTCAGGGCATGTACATACCGCCGTTGACGTGCAGGGTTTCGCCGGTGATGTAGGCCGCCGAGGGACCGGCCAGGAAGGCCACCGCCTGGGCGATGTCATCGGGTTCGCCAAGCCGGCCGAGCGCGATGCGTTCGGTCAGCGCGGCCTTGGATTCTTCCGGCAGGTCACGCGTCATGTCGGTGGCGATGAAGCCGGGCGCGACCACATTGACGGTGACCCCGCGCGAACCGATTTCCTTGGCCAGCGACTTCGAGAACGCGATGATCCCGGCCTTCGCCGCGGCGTAGTTGGACTGGCCGGCATTGCCGGTCACGCCGATCACCGAAGCGATGTTGATGATCCGGCCGCGGCGCGCCTTCATCATGCCGCGCATCACCGCCTTGCAGCTGCGGAAGACGCTGGTGAGGTTGGTATCGAGGATCGCCTGCCAGTCCTCCTCCTTCATTCGCATCAGCAGGTTGTCGCGGGTGATGCCGGCGTTGTTGACCAGGATGCTGATCGCGCCGAACTCCGCGGCGATCGCTTCGACCAGCGCTTCGATCGCGCCGGGCTCCGCCACATCCAGGACGCGGCCATGCCCGCCATGGGCGGCGAGCCGCTCACCGATCTTCGCGGCGCCCGCTTCGGTGGTCGCGGTACCGATCACGGTCGCGCCCTGCGCGGCCAGCGTGTCGGCGATTGCAGCGCCGATACCGCGGCTGGCGCCGGTGACGAGGACGATTTCGCCCGAGAGGGGGGTGTTCATGGGAGTTGCTCCAGAGGATTCGGTTCTACCGCGGCCGACCGGGCGCGCGCCGACGAGGATACCGGGCGCGCCGACACGCGCACCCGGTGCGACGGTTCAATCCGGGTCAGGCCGGCCAGTCGGCCAGTGCGGCGTCGAAGTCGTCCGGCGCGCCGAGGGCACGCGTCTCGATCGACTTGTCGATACGCTTCGTCAGGTTCGAGAGCACCTTGCCGGGCCCGCATTCGCCGATCCGCACCACTCCCCGCGAAGCCAGCGCTTCGATGCAACGCGTCCATTGCACCGGCAGATACAGCTGGCGCACCAGTGCGTCGCGGATCGCCACGGTGTTCTCGTGGACGATCGCGTCCACGTTCTGCACGACCGGCAATTGCGGCTCGCTCCAGGTCACCGTCGCCAGCGCCTCGCCGAGGCGGTCCGCGGCGTCGCGCATCAGCGGCGTGTGCGACGGCACGCTGACCGCGAGCTTCACGACCTTGCGCACGCCGCGTTCACCAAGCAACGCGATCGCACGATCGACCGCGGCGACGTGGCCGCCGATCACGATCTGGCCGGGAGAGTTGAAGTTGGCTGGCACGACGACCGACTCGTCCTCCGAGGCGTCGCGGCAGACCTCGTCCACGAACTCGTCCTCGGCGCCGATCACCGCCGCCATCGACCCGCTGCCGGCGGGCGCCGCGTCCTGCATCAGCTGCCCGCGCAGGCGCACCAGGCGCGCGGCATCGGTCAGCGAAAGAACACCTGCAGCGACGAGCGCGGTGTACTCGCCCAGACTGTGGCCCGCCAGCGCCGCCGGCGTCGCGCCGCCCTGCTCCAGCCACGCCCGCCACACGGCGACGCCGGCGGCGAGCAGCGCAGGCTGGGTGTACTCGGTCTGGTTGAGCTGCGTCTCCGGACCCTGCTGCGCGAGCGTCCACAGATCGACGCCCGCGCCTTCCGAGGCTTCGTTGAACGTGTCGACGACGATCGGATGATGCGCCGCGAGATCGCCGAGCATGCCGAGCGATTGCGAGCCCTGCCCCGGAAAGACGAATGCGAGTTGGGATGCGGTCACGCGCGTTTCCAGCCGTAGAACAGGCACCGATGATAAATGCCAAGCTGCGACATTGTCTGTACCGGGGCGTATGCGGGGGCCTCCCACGTCCTTCCTTTCGTCAATCCGATGCGGCCACCGAACACGATGGCCGCTGCCTCATGCCCCCCCGCCATCCGGATGCCGGAGCGCCGCCGCCCCACGCGGCCCGGCGTACACCGCGTCGAGCGCAACGGAAAGCGGCTTTCACCCCACGCGGGAGTATTCTGCGCATTCACCCCACACCTCCCGCATCTACCGAGCATCCCATGACCTCTGCCCAGCGAGTGACGTCACTGCTGATTGCTGCCAGCTTGCTGGCAGCCTGCAATAACCAGGCACCCGAACCCTCCCCCACAGACACTGCGGCGGTTGCGGCAACGGACTCCGCGACCGTGTCCGCCCCCGCCGTGCCGGTTTCGCTGCAGGACTATGTCGCTGCTGCCACAACGCCAGGTGGTAACTGCGCGCTGGATGCTGTAAACGGCGGCCCGTCGGCTGGCACCAGCGTCGCAACCGGAACCCAGGTCTCCATGTCGGGATGGATTGCAGATGCCGCGAACGGCGTACCCGGCGACGCACTGCTGGTGCTGACCGGAACCCCGCGCAGCTACTCGGGAGCCTTGCCTGCGGGCGTAGAGCGTCCTGACGTGGCCGCCGCGCTTTCAAGCGAATCAGCGCGATTGTCCGGTTACAACATCGACGTGTCGCTGCAGGATGTGGAGCCCGGCGACTATGCGCTGACCATCGTGCATGGCAGCACATCGCCCCAGGCCTGCAACCTCGGCAAAGCACTATCGGTCACTCCAGCCACCTGACAGCACGCCAGGGCGTGGTTGCTGCCACGCCCCTTCCGAGTGGTATCTCCCAGGATGACGACGCTGCGTCTGCCGGAAGGGCTCGAGCGCTTGCCCGAGCCCTTCGCCGGAAAAGTCGTACGCATGCGCCTGCTCCGGCTCAGAACATCATCCGCAGCAGTTCGATCTCGCCGTTTTCGAGCCAGTCCCAAAGAACAGCGGCCACGAGCAGCATCGGCAAAAGCGTCGCCGCGCGCACGACGAGGATCGAATGCGCGACGTGGCGCGCGGAGCGGCCGAGCCAGCCGATACGCTGCGCGAAACCCTTCAATCGCCCGACGCGGCCCGCATGGGCGGCCACTTCCGGTTCGCGCCGCATCACGCGCGAGAGCATATCGGCGAGCGCATCGGTGCGGCCGTCATAGTATTTCGCCATGCCGAACGCGAACATCAGCCAGTCGCGGGCCTGCGCCTGCGGCAACGACATCACTTCCAGCGGGTCTTCCTCGAAGTCGATGAAACCGACGCGGCCACTGGCGTCGAGCGTGATGTTGCGCGGCAGCGGCTGACCGAAATAGGCGCCGCGCGCATGCGCATCGGCAATCGCGTCGATCACCGCGGACGTCAGTGCATCGATACGCGCGGCATCGCCATCGGCAGCACGCAACTGCGCGGCGAACGTGTCGCCCAGATTGCTCAGCAACAGCGTGGAGGCGCCCTCACCGAGCACGCGCGGCACGCGCACGCCCTGGGCACCAAGTTCGGCCAGGCGGCGTGCTTCGATCTGCTTGGCTTCGCCGCCACCGGGATGCGGCGGCGGACGCAGCGCGCCGATATCGAGCCCGCGTGCGATCGCATCGAGAATGCCTAGACCGAACTGGCGGCTGTCGCCGTCGGCGTACGCCTTGAGCCAGGCATCGCGCCCGGCCACGACCATGGATTCGACGCCCATGTGGGAGCCTCCGTGTCGTGCGGACGCGAAGTCCGCGAAGTGGAATCACTTGCGGGGCCGACCGGCGCCGCACGCGGGACTCAGTAGCGCAGCAGCGCCGAGCCCCAGGTGAAGCCGCCGCCGAAGGCCTCCAGCAGCAGCAGCTGGCCGCGCTGCACGCGACCCGAACGCACCGCCTCGTCCAGCGCCAGCGGCACCGAGCCCGAGGAGGTGTTGCCGTGCTTGTCGACGGTCACGATGACGCGGTCCATCGACATGTCCAGGCGCTTGGCCGTGGCTTCGATGATGCGCAGGTTGGCCTGGTGCGGGATCAGCCAGTCGATATCGTGGCGATCAAGACCGTTGGCCTCGAGCGTTTCCTCGACCACCGAATCGAGCGCCTTGACCGCGTACTTGAACACGTCGCTGCCGGCCATCTGGATGCGCACGCCGGCGTTGGGTTGGTCGTCGCGGAAGCCCGCGGACACGCCCACAGGATTCCACAGCAACTCCTTCTTCGCGCCGTCGGCATGCAGATGGGTGCTGAGGATGCCGGTCTCGCTGTCGGCCTTGAGGACGACGGCGCCGGCGCCATCGCCGAACAGCACGGCCGTGGTGCGCTCGCTCCAGTCGACCATGCGGGTCAGGGTCTCGGCCCCCACCACCAGCACGGTCTTCGCATCGCCCGAGCGGATGAACTTGTCGCCGATCGAAAGCGCGTAGAGAAAGCCCGAGCAGGCCGCGTTGACGTCGAACGCGCCGCACCCGTTGGCGCCCAGTCGCGCCTGCAGCAGGCAGGCGGTGGACGGAAAGATGATGTCGGGTGTCGTCGTGCCGACGATGATCAGATCGAGATCGGCAGCCGACACGCCGGCCGCCTCCATCGCACGCGTCGCGGCGTGCACGGACAGATCGCTGGTGGTCTCGCCCTCGGCGGCGACATGACGCTCGCGGATGCCGGTGCGCGACGCGATCCACTCATCGCTGGTATCGACGAACTTGGCCAGATCGTCGTTGGTCAGCACCTTTTCAGGCAGGTAGCTGCCGGTACCGGCAATGCGGGAATAGATGCGTTCGCTGGTCATCTGCTGGGCGGCCTTCGCGTCGTGCGCGTGATCGTGAAGCGGCGTCTGTGCCGACGGCAGACGCAGCCGCCCGTCAGGGACGGCAGCTGCGCCAGTGCATCGAGCGCCCGGCGCCGCAGCGCCGGACAGCAGGAATCAATCTTCCTCGACGACGCGCGTCTTCGGCTGGATCACCTGCTTGCCACGATAGTAGCCGTCGGCGGTGATGTGATGACGGATATGGGTCTCACCCGTCGTCGGATCGGTCGACAGCTGCTTCGCGCTCAGCTTGTCGTGCGCGCGACGCATGCCACGACGGGACGGGGTGACGCGGGATTTCTGCACAGCCATGGGAGTTGCTCCAACAGGTTCTAGTTGTTTCGATCTTTCTTCAAACCCGCCAACGCCGCGAACGGGTTGACGCGTGTCTCTTCTTCGGTCGACACCGGCCAGTCGCGTTCGACCGCTTCGGAGCCAGGTGCGACCGGAATCGCGGGTATTGCCAGAATCAGTTCGTCCTCCACCAGCGCCGCCGGCGCCAGCGAGCCGTCGCCCTCGAGCAGCAGCGATTCGTAGTCGGGCAACAGACCGGCCTCTTCCGCTTCGTCGCGGATCAGACCCAGCCGCTGCTCGATATCGAGCGGCAACACGAAGCGCTTGAGCGTCCGCTGACAGATCAGCGGCAACCCGGCCTGCACGCGCAGCAGCGCATACGGCTGCTGCAGCGCGTCGCGACCGAACTCGATCGAGCAGATCACATCGTCGCCATCGGCATCGGCCAGAACTTCGCGCAGGCGCGTCAGGGACGCCAGCGGCAGGCGCCCGTCAAGGCGCATGCTGCTCGCGACCATGCGCCAAGCGTCTACCAACTCGGGCATTTTCGCGGACATAAGCCGCCGAATGTTAAAGAGGTGATGGGGGCCTGTCAAACCGGCGCTGCACGAGGCGGCGCAGCGGTCGACCGGAACCATTGCCGCAGCCGTGTCCTCGCGGGCAGACTGGACCGCCAGCAGGAGCCCAAGGCATGCCACCGATCCCGAGCCTGGCGCTGGCCACCCTGCTGGCGCTCGCCATTGTACTGCTCTGGCGCCATGCCCGGCGGCGGCGCCGCCTGGCGTTCGCGCGCGTCCTCGACGCTGCCGATGCATTCGAGGCCCGGCTGCGGACCGTGCGCGCGCGGCTGGGCACGGCGGGGGGCGATCCGGTGCGCGAGGCGCTCCAGGAAATGCTGCGTCAGCGGTTGTGGCTGCAGCAGCACGGCGGGTCTGCCGATGTGGCCGCCCTGGATGCGATGCGTGTATCGATCGAACAGGCCCAGGCGCGCATCGACCGTCATCTGGCCGACCTGACCTCGGCGATCGAAGGCGGCGTTGCGTGAGCCGGCCGCTGATCCTCGGCTCCACCTCGACATACCGCCGCGACCTGCTCGGGCGTCTGCGCCTGCCCTTCACCTGCGAACGACCGGACGTCGACGAGACGCCGCAGCATGGCGAGCGCCCCGACGCGCTCGCCAGCCGTCTTGCGCTGGCCAAGGCGGTCGACGTCGCGGCGCGCCATCCCGGCGCCTGGGTGATCGGATCGGACCAGGTCGCCACGCTCGACGGGCGGCCGCTTGGAAAGCCCGGCGACCGCGCCACCGCGATCGCCCAGCTGTCGGCGATGTCGGGCCAGAGCGTCATCTTCCATACCGCCCTGGCGATCGTCAGCCACGGCCAGCCGCCGCTGCAGGCGCAGGACCGCACCGAAGTGGTCTTCCGCGAACTCGGGCCTGGCGAGATCGCGCGCTATGTCGACGCCGAGCAGCCGTTCGACTGCGCAGGCAGCTTCAAGTGCGAAGGCCTGGGCATCGCGCTGTTCGATGCGATCCGCAGCGAAGACCCGACCGCACTGATCGGCCTGCCGCTCATCGCGACGGCGCGACTGCTGCGCGTGGCGGGTTACGCCCTGCCCTGATCAGGGCGCAGACGCCGGTCGGGATGGCGCGATCCAGACCGGTTGCTCCGCCCAGCGCTCGACCGAGCCGTCGCCGCCGATGATCTCCATTCCCAGCCAGCGCCGACCCGGCGCCAGCGTCGCGGGATCGATCGTCGCGGTGAATCCGATGCGTGGCTGCGCCGGATCGCGCGACGCCCCGCGCAGGAAACGCTCGGCAACCCACTGATTGGGCAGGCCATAGCGGGCGCGCGCCACGGGCTCACCGTCGATCGTGATGACCACCTCCGCTACCCCGCTGCCGTCCTTGACCGCCCAGCCGCTTACTTCAAACGGCGCATCGACACGCGCTCCGGCGAGCGGCGCGTCGATATGGGCCACCGCCGGCAGCACGCAATCGCCGGTGGCCGCGGGCGCAGCCGCTCCCAGGCGCGCGAGGATGAAACGCTGCGCCCCGCGATCGGCGTTGACCACGCGCGATACCGGCAGCTCGCCCATCCGCGCGCAGACCGCCTGGTAACGCTGGAGCAGTGCACTGAACTTGACGTCGTTGGCACCGATGACCATAAGCGCGGGGCGCCCCTGCAGTTCGTCGCGACCATCGAGCTGGAGATCCCACAGCTGCAGCTGGGGCGCGCGGCCGTGATGGCGATTGAGCGGATGATCGAGCACGCGGATGTTTGCATCGCCGAGCGCGAAGCCCAGCTCGGCGCCGATCTTGAAGTTGTCGGCAATCAGGACCGTGTCGGCCGGCATCGTCGCCAGCTCCTCGCGGACAGCCTCGGCCAGCGTGTCCCAACCGGCGAAGTTGGCGGGATACCACTTCAGGCCGGCGCTGCGCTCGCGCACCGCCGGCTCCGAGACCGCGGCGTAATAGCCCACCACGCCGACGAAGCCGAGCGCCAGCGTGACCCAGGTCGCCACGCGCAACCAGCGTGGCCACGACATCAACACCAGGCCGACCAGCGGCAACAGCGCGAGATACCCGGGCAGAGGCCAGTGGAAACTCGCGCGTTCGGTGTCCGCCACGAAGCCCAGCACGAAGAACGCCAGCAGCAGCAGGCCGCCGCACAGGGCAAGGAACCGCGCTGCGTCGTCGGGTGCGCGGCGCAGACGCCACGCGGCGACCAGCAGCGCCGCAAACAGCAACGGGGTGACCATCACCGCCTGGATCACCAGGAACTGCCAGCCGTCGGCATGCAGCGTCCAGGGATGGCGATCGACCATCTGGAAGCGCAGGCCCGCCTCGGCATTGTCGACGTTCCACACCAGCAACGGGATCCACGCCGCAGCTCCCGCGGCGATGGCGATCCATACCCGGGGATCGCGCAGGGCCTCGCGCCCGTTGGCGATCAGCAGCAGTGCCACCATGCCCACACCGATCACGGCGATAAAGCGATAGTGACTCAGTGCACCGAGCGAGAGTCCCAGCGCGAGCAGCAGCGCGCCGCCATAGGTCACGCCGCGCAGCAGGCGCACGCCGGCGTCCAGGCACAGCATCGTGGCCAGGGCGAGCATCGCATCGGGCAATGCCATCACGCCGAGCGATCCCAGCAACGGCATCAGCAAGGCGGCGCAGCCGGAAATCCAGGCCGCTTCGGTATCGAACTCGCGCGCGGTCAGGCGCACCACCAGCCATGGGACCAGTGCCGAGATCGCTATGAAAGGCAGGCGCACGGCGAGCAGGCCATCGCCGAAGACTTCGGTCCCCAGACGGATCAGCCACGCGGTCAGCCCCGGCAGATCGGAATAGGCCCAGGACGGATGCTGCCCTTCCAGCCAGTAGAACGCTTCGTCGACGAACAGCGGCAGCCGCGCGGCGATCGCCAGTTTCAGCAACACGATCGTCGACCAGAGCACGACGAACACCGTGCGCATCTGCATCCGCATTGAACCTGACCTCGCTACACTCCGGGGGGACCGCCGCAGGAGCTCCGAATGCCCGATCCGACGACGCCCGCCATGCTAACCGACGCGCGACGCGACGCTCTGTCGTTGGCCATCGCCCAGGTCAACCAGCTGGTGCTGGGCAAGCCGACCGCGGTGACGATGAGCTTCGTCGCGCTGCTTGCCGACGGCCATATCCTGATCGAGGACCTGCCCGGCCTTGGCAAGACCACGCTGGCGCACGCGATCGCCGCGACCGTCGGCCTGGAATTCCAGCGCGTGCAGTTCACCTCCGATCTGTTGCCGTCGGATGTCGTCGGGGTTTCGGTTTACGAGGGAAGCGCGCGGCGCTTCGAGTTCCACGGTGGGCCGGTCTTCACCAACGTGCTGCTTGCCGACGAGATCAACCGCGCGCCGCCCCGCACGCAGAGCGCGCTGCTCGAGGCCATGGCCGAGCAGCAGGTCACCGTCGATGGCACCACGCATTCGCTGCCGGATCCGTTCTTCGTCATCGCCACGCAGAACCCGGTGGATCTTTCGGGGACCTATCCGCTGCCGGATTCGCAACTCGACCGCTTCCTGCTGCGGCTCACGCTCGGCTATCCCGACCGCGACGCCGAACGTGCGCTGCTTGCCGGCAGCGACCGCCGCGCGCTGATCGCCGAGGCCCTGCCGCGGCTCGGCGCGGACGACCTGCGCGCCCTGCGCGACGCGGTGACCGCGATCCACGCCAGCCCGGCACTGATCGACTACGTGCAGGCGCTGCTCACACGCAGCCGCCAGCATCCGGGCGTACGGGTGGGGCTGTCGCCGCGGGCCGGGCTGGCGCTGCTGCGCGCGTCGCGGGCGCTGGCACTGCTGAAGGCCCGTGATCACGTCGTGCCCGAGGACGTGCAGACCCTGTTTCCGCTGATCGCCAGCCATCGCCTCGTGGCCGAGGCCGATGCCGGCGGCGGCGACTTGGCGGCGTCGATCCTGCAGGCGGTCCCGGTCGACTGATGCCCGCCCTCACCGGCCTGCTCCGCCGCATCCAGGGCTGGGTGCGCCCGCGGCATCCCGAACCCTTGCCGGTCCGCCTCGAGCGTCGGCGCATCTACATCCTGCCCACCGGCTTCGGTGCGTTCGTCGCCGCGCTGCTCGGGACCATGGCGATCGGCGCCCTCAACTACAACAACAACCCGGCGTTGCTGCTGTGCCTGCTGCTGGTCGGCGCGGCGCTGGCGAGCCTGCTGTGGACCCAGTTGCAGCTCAGCGCCATGGAAGTGCGGGCCATACAGGGCGAGCCGGTCGCCGCGGGCCTGCCGATGCCCCTGCACGTCCATGTCGAGGCGCCGCCGGGACGCGAACGGCGCGGACTGCGGGTCGATATCGAAGGCTCGGCCGCGACGCTGTCGCTCGACGACACCGGCGGCGAGGCCACGGTCGCACTGGCGACGGTGCGGCGCGGCTGGCTGACCCCGCCGCGTCTGCGCATCAGCACGTCGCGTCCGCTGGGACTGGCACGCGCCTGGTCCTGGGTGTGGCCGCAGACGCGCTTTCTGGTCTATCCCGCGCCCGAGCCCGTCGGACCGCCGCTGCCATCGAACGGTGGCGACGCAGCCGAGCCCCGGCTCGACCCGGCCGGCGAGGAACTGCATCACCTGCGCGACTGGCGCAGTGGCGATGCACCGCGGACGATCGCGTGGAAGGCCTCCGCGCGCCGGGACGTGCTGATCGTGCGCGAGCTCGAACGCCCCCGCGGAGACGATGTCACGCTCGACTGGAGACGGCTCGGCGGCCTCGACCACGAAGCGCGGATCCGCCGCCTCGCGCGCTGGGTCGACGAAGCCGAGCGCCAGGCCCTGCGCTACCGGCTGCAGTTGCCCGGCGCGCAGCCGATCGGCCCCGACCGCGGCGCCGCGCATCGCCATGCCTGCCTGCGCGCGTTGGCACTGCTGCCGGAGGCTGGCTGATGGCCCGCCATGGCCTGCCGCTCGATGGGCCCGGGCGCCGCGCGGCGCTGCTGGCGGCGTCCACATGCCTGTTGCCGTTGCTGCTGCAGCTGCCGATGCCGCTGCCGGTGATCATCGCCGGCGCCGCCATGACCGCAGCACTGATGGCAACGCGGGGCGCGGCACCCGGGTGGCTGCGGACCGTTCTCGCGCTCGCGGTCTTTGGCGTGGTTGTCGCCCAGGGAGGGCTGCACCTCGGCCGCGACACCGCCTGCGCCCTGCTCGCCGGCATGCTGGCGATCAAACCGTTGGAGCTGCGGACCGTCCGCGATGCCCGCAGCCTGCTCGGGTTCGCCCTGTTCGCGCCGTTCGCGACCTTCCTGCTGGACCAGGGACCGGTGTCGCTGGTCCTCGGACTGCTCGGCGCCGCTCTCGTGCTTGCCGCACTGCTGCGCCTGTCGGAGCAGGAGTCGGGACTGCCGGCGGGGGATGTGCGCCCGCTTGCCCGCTTGAGCGCCGTCATGCGCCTGATCGCGATCGGACTGCCCCTTGCGCTCGCCGCGTTCTGGCTGTTCCCGCGTCTGGCCACGCCGCTGTGGGGTCTGCCCGACCTGTCGACCGCGCGACCCGGGCTGTCGGACGAGATGTCGCCGGGCGACTGGATCGACCTGCTCGCCGACGACGCCCCTGCCCTGCGTGCCAGCTTCCGAGGCCCGGAACCCGCGCCGCGCGACATGTACTGGCGCGGTCCGACGCTGATGCACTACGACGGACGCACGTGGACCGCCTCGTCGTGGCTGCGTGCGGCGCCGCCGGCGCCGGTGGAACACGGCGCGACGGTGTGGGACTACGACCTTGCGCTGGAGCCCACCGAGCGCAACCTGCTGGTGGCGCTCGAGATGCCGCTGGCGTTGCCCGACGGCATGCGCGCCGCGCACGAGCACACGCTGACCAGCGAGCGCAAGCTGGACCGGGTGACGCGGTGGCAGCTGCGTTCCGCGCCGCCGGTACGCTTCGAGGCCGACCTGCCCGCTGCCATGCGGCAGCTCGCGCTGCAGTTGCCGGAGGGCTTCAATCCGCGCACGCGTGCGCTTGCCCGGCAGTGGCGCGCCGAAACCGCGGACGACGGCGCCCTGGTCGAGCGCGCCCTGGCCTGGATCCGCAGCGACTTCGCCTACACGCTCACCACGCCGCTGGCCGGCCGGCACGCGGTGGACGAATTCCTGTTCGAGCAGCGCGCCGGCTTCTGCGAACATTTCAGTTCAGCGTTTGCGATTCTGATGCGCGAAGCCGGCATCCCTGCCCGCGTGGTCACCGGCTATACCGGGGGCGTCCGCAACCGCTATGGCAACTACTGGATCGTGCGGCGCATGGATGCCCATGCATGGAATGAGGTCTGGCTCGAGGGGCGCGGCTGGGTACGCGTGGATCCGACCGCCGCCGTCGCGCCGGAACGCATCTACGACACGCTCGCCGACCGCCTCGGCGGCGGCGGTGCGGGCGAGACAGTGCTGCCGATCGCGGACCTGGGGGACTGGGTGCTGCGCGGCTGGAACGACTTCGTGCTCGGCTTCGATGCCGCCCGCCAGCAGCGCATGCTCCAGCGGGTGGGCCTGGAGCGCATGGAAACCGGCGGGCTGGCGGCGCTGTTCGCACTGTGCGCGGCGCTTGCGCTGGGCTGGATGACTTGGTGGATCGCACGCAGCGAGTACGAGCGCGACCCGCTGCTGCGCGCCTGGCATCGGCTCGACCGTCGCTACGCGCGCCGCGGCCTGGGCCGCGCCCGCCACGAGCCGGCACTCGCCTGGGCGGAGCGGGTACTCGCCGCGCATCCGGGCGAGCACGCGCTGCTTGCCCTCACCCGCCGCTTCGTCGCGGCCCGCTACGCTCCGGCGTCGTCGGACGCCACGCTGATCACGGCGCTGCGCGCGCACCGTCCCACCCCGGAGACCCGCCAATGACTGCCCGCCTCCTCACCGTGCTCACCGCCACCTTGGCGTTGGCCGCCTGCGCCTCGCAGCCCAAACCGTTGCGGGGCGAGTACGTCGAAACGCTGACGCCCCACAACGCCATCCTTGGTGACTACACCGGCGCGGCGGTGCGCTGGGGCGGCGTCATCCTGCAGCTCGAGCCCGGGCCGGACGTCACCTGCTTCGAGATGATGGCCACGCGACTGACCGCGGGCGGGCGACCCTACTGGACCAGCAACGACACCCGTGGCCGGTTCATCGCCTGCCGCCCCGGGTTCTATGACCCGGCAGTGTTCACCGTCAATCGGGAAGTCACCTTTACCGGCCGGATCGCGGGCTACGACACCCGCCGGATCGGCGAGTACGACTACCGCTTCCCGCGCATCGATGCCGACGTCGTCTATCTGTGGCCGGTACGCGAGCGGGTCGAGGTCATCACCCGACCGGCGCCGTGGCCATGGTGGGGCTACTGGTAAGCCGCACCGGCTTCGTTCACACACGCGGCCGGGTTGGCGCCAACCGTCAGGCTGCCGGCGTGCCGAAGCGCCCGAGCGGCGCGCCCGCCAGCAGATGCAGGTGGATCTGGAACACCGTCTGGCCGCCGTCACCGTTGCAGTTCATCACGATGCGGTAGCCGTCCTGCGCGAACCCTTCGGCCTTGGCGTACTGCGCCGCGGCGACTGCGAGGCGGCCGACGATCTCCGGCGCATCGGCCGGCACGTCGTTGAGCGTGGCGAAGTCCTGCTTGGGCACGAACAGCACATGGACCGGCGCCTGCGGCGCGATGTCGCGGAACGCGATCACGTTCGCATCCTCGAACACGATGTCGGCAGGAATCTCGCGGCGGATGATCTTGTGGAAGAGGGTCGGCATGGGAGGCTCCGGATGCGGCCGCGCACTGCGGCCCGAGGTCAGGTCACTTCGGCGCGGCTGCCGAAGGCGTGCGACAGCGTGCCCCGGTCGACGTATTCCAGCTCGCCGCCGAGCGGCAGGCCGTGCGCGGGTCGACTCGGCCGCACGCCGTGCTGGCGCGCGATCTGCGCGAGGAAGTGCGCGGTCGCCTCACCTTCAACCGTGGGATTGGTCGCGATGATCAGTTCGCGCACCTCGCCTTCGGCCAGGCGCGCGCCGAGCAGGTCCAGGCCCAGCTCGCCCGGCCCGATCCCGTCGAGCGGACTCAGCCGGCCCTGCAGCACGAAATAGAAACCGCGGTAGCCGGTCGCCTGCTCGATCGCGAGCCGGTCGGCAGGCGTTTCCACGACGCACAGCGTCTGCACGTCGCGCGCCGCGCTTGCGCAGGTCGGGCAGACCGGCGTCTCGCTGAAGTCACGGCAGCGCTGGCAGTGGCCGATCTTCTCGACCGCCTCGGCAAGTACCGCAGCCAGCCGCGCGCCGCCCTCGCGCCCGCGCTCGAGCACGTGGTAGGCCATGCGCTGCGCGGATTTCTGCCCGACACCGGGCAGCACGCGCAGCGCGTCGATCAGCTGTTCGAGCAGCGGCACGCGGGCTCCGTCGGCTGGATGCGGATCAGAACGGCAGCTTCATGCCGGGCGGCAGCGGCATGCCCGCCGTCGCACCCGCCATCCGCGCCTTGGACTCCTCGTCGATCTTGTTCGAGGCATCGTTGAAGGCTGCGGCGATCAGGTCCTCGGTCATCTCCGGGTCCGACAGCACCGAAGGATCGATGCGCACCTTGCGGCACTCCTTGTTGCCGGTCAGGGTGACAGCGACCATGCCGCCGCCCGCGCTGCCCTCGACCTCGAGGCTGGCGAGCTCCTGCTGCACGCGCTGCATGTTCTCCTGCATCTTCTGCGCCTGCTGCATCAACTGGGCGATGTTTCCACGCATCATTGGAATCCTTGTTCGTCGTAGGGGCGGATGGAGTCCGGAACCAGCTTCGCGCCCTGTTGCGACATCAGGCGCTGCACGTCCGGATCGGAAAGAAAACTGGACTCGGCCGACGACTGTCGCGACTCGCGCGCACGCGCATTGCGCTCGTGCAACGTCGGTGCGACCTCGCTCGCGGCGATGGCCGTCTCGAAGCGAATCTGCGGCGCCCCACCGAGTGGACCGGCAAGGGCCTCGCACAGCTGATGGACCATGATCGGCGCCTTCAGGTGAGCGTCGGACTCGGGCAGCGCGAGGCGCAGGACCGCGCCTTCGAGCGCGACGAACGCGACACTCGCCGCAAGTTCACGCACCGGGCCACGCAACGGCAGCTCGGCGACGAGGTCGAGCCAGCCATCGGCATCGAGCGAGCGCAACGTCGTGCTGGCCGCAGGCGCGGACACGGCCTGGGGGCGTGACGCGGCGCGCTCACGCGGCTCGGGGTGCGCAGTGGCAGCGGCGGGCGTCGGCGCCATTTCCACGACGACCTTTGCGACGGGGCGCGCAACCGGCGCCGGTTCCGGCTCGGGCCTGCGGGCCGGTACGGCGTCGGCGACGTGGCTAGAGTGCGATGCCGCCTGCGCGCCGAGTGCCGCGCGCGCAGCGGCCGGTCCGGTGGCCCGCGACACGCCACCGCTTGCGGGTGTTGTTGCCGCGCCTTCCGCCGGACGGAATGCGAGCATCCGCAGCACGGTCATCTCGAAACCGGCGCGCGGGCTCGGCGCAAGACCGATGTCGCGGCGGCCGTTGAGCGCCATCTGGTACCAGAGCTGCACGACTTCCGGACGCACGGCCGAGGCGATCGCATCGATGTCGATCCCTTCGCCCTGGACTGCGACTTCGGGCACCAGCTGCCGCACCTGGATCCGGTGCAGCGCTTCGGAGACCGCATCGAGCACGCCGCCCCAGTCGGGCGAGAATTCCGCCAGCGTGGCGACCTCCCCAAGCAGGGCGTTGCCATCACCTTCGGCGAGCGCCGACAGCAAGGCACCGACCCGCGTGCGATCGACGCTGCCGAGCATTGTCGCCACGGCAGCGTCGCCGAGCGCACCACCCTCGCCGCCCGCGCCGGTGTAGGCGATGGCCTGGTCGAGCAGCGACAGCCCGTCACGCAAGCTGCCATCGGCAGCCTTCGACAGCTGCCGGATCGCACCCGGCTCTACCGCAATTCCCTCCGCTTCGAGGATCCGGGTCATCTGGCCCTGGATCTGCTGCTCGTCGAGGCGCTTGAGGTTGAACTGCAGGCAGCGCGACAGCACGGTCACCGGCAGCTTCTGCGGATCGGTCGTGGCCAGCAGGAACTTCACGTGGCCCGGCGGCTCCTCCAGCGTCTTGAGCAGCGCGTTGAACGCCGACTTCGACAGCATGTGGACTTCGTCTATCAGGTAGACCTTCACCCGGCCGCGCGAGGGCATGTACTGCGCGTTGTCGATCAGCTCGCGCACGTCGTCGACACCGGTATTGCTGGCAGCGTCGATCTCGAGCAGGTCGATATAGCGGCCGGCGTCGATCGCGCGGCAGGTCTCGCACTCGCCGCAGGGATCGGACGAAGTGCCGGCCTCGCAGTTCAGGCTCTTGGCGAAGATGCGCGCGATCGTGGTCTTGCCGACCCCGCGGGTGCCGGTGAACAGGAAGGCGTGGTGCACGCGCCCGGTCTCCAGCGCATTGGTCAGCGCACGGACCACGTGCTCCTGCCCGACGAGTTCGGCGAACCGCTTCGGGCGCCACTTCCGGGCGAGGACGAGATAGGACATCGCCCTATTCTGCCACGGCCCAAAACGTTCCTTGTGACTGCTCGCGTCGGCGGATAGAATGGCCGGCCCGCGTCGCCTCGGCGTCGCAACGCAGCGCCCGGCGCTGCACGGGTTCCAGTTCAGGAGAGGTGTCCGAGTGGTTGAAGGAGCACGCCTGGAAAGTGTGTAAGCGTCTAAACCGCGCTTCGGGGGTTCGAATCCCCCTCTCTCCGCCAGACCAAGATAAGCCCTTGATTTTCAAGGGCTTTTTCTTTGGATTCGGAATTTCTGATGGGACACCGGCTGGGACACAGCCGATGCGAATTCCGCACTACCTCATCAAGAATGCCTCAGGCCGCTTCGTCTTTCGCCTGCGCGTGCCGAGCCGCCTTCAAGTCCTGCTCGGCCGCAAGGTCGTCAAGCATGCGCTGCGCACGCAGTGCGATCGCGCGGCCCAGCAGCACGCGCTGATCTTGGCCGAGCGCTATGCTCGGGCCTTCGAGCATTTCGGGTGGCAGCGGATGCCGCGGGGACCAAGCATTGAGGACATCTTGGCGAATGTGGCCGAGGGTGGTCTGTCGCGATACGAAATCGACCTGGCCTCGGGCCGCGTCCAGGCACGGACGCCGAGGACCATCGCCGCGCGATGGAAGCGCACGCCCTGATCGAACGGATTGATCACCTGCGCCAGCCGAGCGCCGCTCTGTCTGCGCCAGCCCCCCCCGCCTGCCGCGGCGCCAATTGCGCAGCCTGCCGTGGCCGAGCCGCTGAGGATGAAGCAGGCCAAGCCGGCGTGGCTGCGCTCGATCGCATCTAGCACGACCAAGAAGACCCTCAGCATCAAGACGGCCGCAATCGATCTGGTGCGCTTATTGGCGAGAAGCGCCAGCTCCACACGCTCGCGCGCCCCGATCTCGCGAAGTGGTATCAGTTCCTCCGGGACGACGGGATTGCGACCCCAACTCTGACGAACAAGCAGAGCTACATCGGCGGCAAACACGGCTTCTTCGCGTGGGCAATGGCCTCGGCCACTACCCGCCCGGGGACAACCCCGCGAAGGGGCACGTGTCCTACACCGCCAACGAGAAGCGCAAACGCAAAAAATTCGGATTCAAGGCTTTCACTCGCGAGGAAGTCGGGATCCTCTTCGCCCCCGAGAACTTCGGGACGCTTCCCCTCCACACCCGCTGGCCCTGCCTCTTGGGCCTCTACACCGGCGCCCGGGTCCCCGAAATTGGCCAGCTCCGCGTGCTCGACGTCATGGAGCTCGCCGGCGTGCCGTGCCTGAGTTTTTCGGATGAGGGCGAGCACCAGAGCCTCAAATCCGTGTCGAGCCGCCGCGTCGTGCCGATCCACCCGCGCCTCTTGGACCTTGGCTTCCTGGACTATGTGAAGACCATGGTCCTCCAGAATGGGCGCGACCTCTTCCCGAACGGCAAGGAAGACGCCGTCAACGGCCGGGGCAGCTGGATCACCAAGGCGATGGGGAACTATCTCGCCAAGGTCGGACCAGGATGGCCAAAGGCCAAGCGCGGCTTCCACTCATTTCGAAAGAGCGTGAAGAGCTGCGAGGGGCAGGTGTCGCGTCTGAAATGCGCGCGCAGCTTGTGGGCCATGAGCTCGATGACGAGCACCACGCGGTTTACTCCCGCGAGTTCACCCCGCGCGAGAAGCCGAGTGGCGTGCGCTCAGCGGAGTTCTCGTCGCTTGGACTGAGCGCGCTGGACTACCAACCGCGCATCGAGATCACCTGATCTCCCACCCTAAGTAGCCTTCGCACTCGCAGGTCCTCGCATTCTGGCAATCCCTCACTTGAATCCTCGGTGGCCGTGCTCGTCGACTGCGATAACGTCCCGCCCGACATTGTCGACCACGCGCTTTTAATGGGCGCGCAGTTTGGGCGTGTGGTACTTCGCCGGGCCTACGGGAACACCGGGACATTAGCGAGTCGCTGGCAAGAGGTGCTTGTGCGCCAAGCCTTCACGCCTTGCCTCCAGTATCAATACGCATCCAAGAAAAACACGGCAGACATCGCTCTGCGATACGTCAGATCACGCTAAAGCTGCCTTCTATGCATGGGCGAAAAGCGGTAGAAAAGTCATGCCGCCAAAGCGCCTGTGGCGCGCATTTTGTGGCCGGATGCTGGCGTCAAGAAAGAATGCCATCGAAAAAGACTGGATGCTCGAAGGAACGAGGCTCGCGCACGATGTCTGCGTGGTTGACCATGCGCTCTTTGAGCAGCGCCTGATTGATTGGATCGAGCAACGCTCGCACCTTCGCTTGGCCGACGCGCACAGCAGCCCTCCGCCGCGACCTCAGCGCCAGTGCGCCTGTAGGGCAGACTCTCTAGAGGCTCTCCGCGGCGGCCATGTGTCGGCCGCGGACGGGCGCCTTGCCACCTTGGAGCAGAAACGCTCGGGGCAGCTTTTGATCCGATCAGAACAGGCTTTTCGCAAACTGGTAAGCGATACGGTTGATCGGATACCGATGCGCGTTGAGGGCGTTGAGCTTCTCAAGCAGTGCGCAGCCCTTTTGAACATCGATGCCCGCATGACGCAGCTCAGCAGCCAGTCCCGCTTGGGGACCGCCATGTCCACCACATCCTGACAAGAAGGTTACGAGGCTTCCAGGATCCTGCTCGAGCAGCCGAAGCAAGGCTCCAATCTTGCCCTGCGCGCCTCTCTTCGCGAACAGGTCGGCAATTCCTGACACCGCCGTCAGAATATAGCTACGTCGCCGCGCTCAATTCAGCAGCTGCATTTTTGCAAGATCAGCGTAGAGACCGCCGCGTTCAATCAACTCACAATGCGTGCCTTGCGCGACGACGCGCCCACTATCAAGCACGACGATGCGATCTGCTTTGATCACAGTCGCCAGCCGATGCGCGATGATAACCGTGGTTCGACCCTTCCTGAGCGTTTCGAACGCTTCTTGCACAACGCGTTCGCTTTGAGAATCGAGCGCCGATGTCGCTTCATCAAGAAGCAATATAGGGGCATCGCGCAGAAGAGCCCGCGCGATGGCGACGCGCTGCTGTTGACCGCCTGAGAGCTTCGCGCCTCGCTCACCGATCACTTCGTCCAGCCCTCGCGGAAAAGCCAGCGCGAACTCCGAAACATGCGCGAGATCGGCAGCACGGCGCACCTCATCATCACTCGCGTCAAGTCGGCCATAGCGAATATTTTCCCGGATCGTGTCCGCGAATATGCCTGGATGCTGTGAGACCAACGCCGTCCGACCTCGCAGATTGCTGCTCGCCACACTTCGGATATCAACGCCATCTATCATGACCCGCCCGTCATCCGGATCATAGAATCTGAGAAGAAGACTGAGAAGGGTGCTTTTTCCTGCGCCAGAGGGGCCAACAATAGCCACAGTCTCGCCAGCCGAAACACGCACTGAAAGATCTTTCAACACTGACGCATCGGGACGGGTTGGATAGGCGAATGAAACATTCTCGATACTGATATCAAGGCCTTCCCGAACGTCCAGCGAGGGGGTGGTCGGAACCGTCGGCTCACGCACGCATTCGCGTTCATCCAAAATCTCAGAGAGGCGGCTCATCCCCCCTGCGGCGCGCTGGAGGTCGGCCCAAACCTCACCAAGCGCAGCAACGGCCGTGCCGGCGAAGAACGCGTAGAGCATGAATTGACTGAGTTCACCCGCAGTGATCCGACCTGCGCCTACGTCATGCGCGCCGATCCACAGCACGGTGATGAGGGTCCCGAAGACAGCAGCCATGCCCACGCCAGTCAGGCCGCCCTGTAGCGCGACTCTCGACCGTGCGGCCTCCACTGCGCTCCCGAGCGCTGACGAGAACCGGCGAACTTCCCAGGTTTCGCGAGCGTAGGCGCGGACGGTTCGAATTTCAGCCAATGTCTCCACAGCAACCGCATTCGACTCCGCAATACGGTCCTGACTCGCCGTGGATGCCTGCCCAAGCAGCTTGCCGCCGATCAGAAGAGGCGCTACGCAAAGCGGGATGCAGACCAGGGTGATAATTGTCAGTCGCGGACTTGTTGCAAGCAGCAGGCCGACGCTCCCAAAAAGCATGACGGCGTTGCGCGCGGCGACCGGCAAGCTGGCGCTGAGGACGCTTCGCACAAGCTCAGTATCAGCTGTCAGACGCGAAATCAGTTCACCGCTCGTCCGTCGATCGAAAAACGCCTGATCCAGATGGATCAGGTGAGCGTAAAAGTGTCGCCGGAGCCCTGCAATTGCACGCTCGCCCAAAAGCACGATGCAGTAAAAGCGCAAACCAGTCGCCGCGGCCAAGAATAGTGCAACCCCTAGCAATGCGGTGAAGGCCGGGTTGATCTGAGACGCCTCTTCAAAACCTGTATCGACGACGCGTCTAATCGCGGCAGGAATGCTGAGCATCGCGCCGGTGGAGGCGAAAAGCGTCAGAAGCCAGCCCACGAGAAGTGCGCGATGCTCGGTAATGAACGGCGCAAGCCGCGCCAGATCCAAAACCTTGTAGCGTGGCCGCGATCTATCGACATCGATCTTGGGCCGAACCTCCTCCGATTCCGCGTTCTGCCCAGGCACGTTCTGCTTGCCGCCGTCCCCCGGCAGATCAGCATTCGCCGCACCCATCGATCCGCGATGCATAGGCGCCACCTGGGAACGATGATCAGTCACAGAACTTCGCTTTTGCCAAGGCGATTTCACGCACGAACTCCGGATCCGCATCAGGTCGCGCCACTACCTCGTTCAGCACAACACGAAGACCCGGACACGGGCTATCCGTATAGCCTGGCGGCCAAAAGCCCAAAAACCGCGACACTTCTCGCACCACGTCCTCGATCGCAACCTGCTCTCGCATGCGAAACCGCTCACGCGTTGCAGTGCGCCGAAGCGCTGGATCTCGATCCCATGGCTGACGCTCGGCGTAAACGATCGGCGCGGCTTGAACCGAATTGAGCAGTGAAGCGGCAGACACCCGGGGGCTGTCGCTTCGAGGCGGATTCGCCTGCTCAGAACCCCGCGGCACATCGACAACGATGACGTCCACGCTGGGGGGGCTTTGGCGCACGGCTGCTTGCCTCGCGCGCGTATAAACCGAAGGGGCGTCCAAAGGCTCGCTCGGCTCAGCGCGCTGATCCGAGGCGAGCTCCTCCGGGCGCAGCCGGACCACATAGACAACTTCAAGCGCTCGAGCTGCAGTCTCGCCCGACCGGCCGGACGAGAGCAGGTCCAGATTATTGAGGATTACGAACACGCCGATGTAAAGCAGGCAGGTGCCACCAAGGGCAAACGTTTTGATCCACCGATCATTCACCCGCGCAGCTCTTCGATGCTTCTAGCAGTGGATGCCAGTTAGAGAGTCTCACTCACCCCCGCCTGGCGCGTGCACAGTGAACCCCCTCCGTTCAAGCTCAGCGAGCACACCGCCCTCCTCCAGCACGCGCGCAACAGGCAAGGTTGCGAAGATCGTATTGTGCCCAGAGAGCGCTTGATCAAGCTCGGCAAACCACTTCTGCGTAACGGCCGCATTGACATCGGTAATTCCCGCCTGAGCGGCGAGCTTCGTGCTTGCGAGAACTTGCGTGCAGGCGGCGCGATCGTTGATATGCGTCATGGAGCGCAGTGCTGCTACGTCGCCATCTGCCCAGGCATTTGCACGCTCCGCCATGTTCTGGAGATCTGAATCAAGCCGCTCCATCGTGCGCACGAGGCAGTCCCGATCGTTTAGATTTCCAGCATTGAGCTCTGCGAGCACTTCACGTGGGTTCTCGACGACAATCCGCATCGTGGTGGGGATGATCTCAATACCCGCATCCCGCGCGATCTCTTTGACGACCGGTTGGATGAGATCTTGGCTGACGAGCCCAACCCGCTTGATCGCGGCGTCCGAGAGTTCCGTCGCGGCATTGACAGGCCTGAGCCGCTCAACCGAACGATCTCGGCCGATGTAGGTTTGCTTGAGGCGAGACCACTGGGCGTACTGGTCCGGCGTCAGGATGTCCGACAGCTGCTTGCCATCGGGATTTCGCCGAAGCTTGCGGTAGGCCGGCAGTGCCAAAGCACCTTGGATGAGGCCCACGTTCGTGCCGACAGAAATCCCGGGCGGCCCCAAGATCACGTCGGCCCCTGCAATCTGCTCTCGCACAGCATCAGCGTGCCAGATCAGACCGCGAGGCACTGGGGTCAAGGTGCCCATGATCAGCAGCGTCTTCTCGCCCTTGACGGCTCGCCACAGACCCGGTGCAGGCCGAGCGCCGCTCACAAGCACGACGTCCAGATCCACCACATCCCCATCGTCCTGGGCCAACGCGTGATCCGATAAAGCCAATGCAGTCGTAAGCACGGCGAGCAACATGATGTGTCTAATCACAAGATTTTCCCTGAGTGCGCGCATTGTTGCGCGCTTAATCGACGAAAATAGGAGCGCTCAAATCAACGCGCACCCGTGGGTCGGACGAAAACATACCCAAGTACTCGCCAAGCTTGTCTTTCGGGATGAATGGGAGGGGAGGTGGCGAGTTGAAGTGATCCCGTACGTACTGCCACGGAAGCACATCTCGACCGATAAGCTCATCGAACTGCCCGAAGATGCGCCGCGTGACCTTGTAGTCGCAATGCGATTGGACGACACGGTCAGCTGCGAACTCGAATGGCTCGTCGAAGATAACTCGGCCGAACTGCGAGTTGAAACACCCACCCTTCACGAACTTGGAGACCATGGGCAGAATGGCCGAATTGGTCATGCGCGCCAGCGACGCCGTTCCCAGCGCAACGCTTCGCGACCGAGAGAGAAATTCGACTTCGAACGTATCTTCTATATTGTCGAAGACATCCGGCATGATAATGACAAGCTCCCCCCTTCGAAGGGCCCTGATAGCACGAACCAGCCCATTTCGGTTGTTGAATATGACATTCACCGAATCCTTCCCGCCATACATTTTCTCGCAAAAATCGGCGAAATCCTGATTTGCGCCATGTTTCTCAGGCGGATCAAAGAATATGTTAACGACCTTGCGCCCGGCCACGTAATCCGATATCGCTGCTATCGCCACCAGGAAGTGCCCATAATGCGGCGTCGCGACCAAAAGCCCCATAGGCTGCTCAAGTGCCTCATCGAGCGCTGCATAAGAGGACTGATCGTGGGACCTCAAAAATTTCAAGACCTCCGTCTCGTCCGCGCGAAGCGCCTCGGTCATCGCGGCCCATTGAACGCATTTCCACTTGTAGAACTCGCCAATTGAAACGCCCTGGAACTGGCAAGAAGCGTCCAGTGATTTGTAAGAGCCCGATGAAAATCGGATATCCAGCGCTCGCTCGACAAGGCTGTTCCGACGCTTGATCAGACCAAAAATTCCCGAGAGCGCGACTAGCGCCCGGTACCGAAAAGTAGCCATACTAGGTCCCTGATATCAAAAGCGGCGCAGCGCCCCGTCTGCCTATGGCGAAAGCCGCGCGATCTGCGCGCGTGCATCGAAGATCGGCCGCAGCAGTTCGGCGCTCATATCCTCTCCGCCACTGTCCTCGCAAGAAGCCATCGCGATGGAGGCATAGACCCGAAGGCGACGCTTCGCAGCGGCTATTCGATAAGCAGGCCGCCGAAACTCTTGTAGATCGGCCGCGCGCCACTCTTCGCCGAGCTTCGCGCAGATGTCCAGGTATCGAGAAATCTGAGCAAGAACATGTTCCGCATCGCCATAGCCGCGCGTCCCGTCATCTTCGTCCCCGGACGCTTCGTGGCTCATTTGGAAGAGCGGCAACTGATGCCGCGCCGCGGCGACGCGCTCGAACGCCGAGTAGAACTCCAGTTCGCCGCGCCTGCTAACCAGAATCGAAGCAAACTCGGGCGAAACAAGCTGATCTGTGAAAGACAGCACGCGCAGGCTGCGGCGCTCGGCGTCGACGAACTTCAAGAAGCGAGAGGGAGAAAGCACGTCCCCTTCTGCCAGGTCATGGATCGACTTTGCAAAGAACGCAGCGTCGCCAACGATCAAAATTTCGTCAGAGGATCGGCGCGCGGCAAGCGCTTCCCGCATAAGCTTGGGCGTGCTGGGCACCAGATAAATGCCCGGACGCGCGAAGGCAACGCTCGAGCGGCTTTCGGAATCGGATTTCTGCAGAACGCTCAATGTAAGGGCTCCATCCCATCGCGCTTTCGCACTGCGTGAACCATCAAAGGGGCACCCCTCCAACCGCAAGCGATCGCCGCAAGAGCAACACGCCGAGAACAGAGTTCTCGGCGTGCGCGCTGCTAGTAAATCAGGCCCACTCGCAACGCGAGACTTCGCAGGTGATGTTTTCACCGTCGGCACCGGCAATCTGCACCAGGCTGTCCAACGAATCGACGACCGACGAGCCAATCTGCATGGCGTTGCCAACCTGGTCGGCGATCATGATTACTTCGTTCATTTATCTACTCCTTGATAATCCATGCGCCCACCATGGGCGCGTCACATGGTTTCCCCGGGTGAAGGAAAAGTCAACATCCTTCGGCGCTAGGTATTTTCCTACAACCGGCCAAGGCAATTCGCGACAATCTAGTTAGCGACGCGAGAGTTCCTCAACTCGGCTTTCGAAGTCGCCCCTGTATTGCGCGCCGTGACACTTTTCCTCCATTCGCTGGCGCTCACGCCTCGTGCAAGGCTCTCTTAGAGCACCAACTGCTCCGAGCAGGTGGCCGGCGATTCGGGATCGATACGCAAGATCGTGTTGGATGGACTTCTCCGTAGGAGCCCACGATTGGTCAAACCGAGTCGGCTCCGCTCCCTTCTCTTCCGGCCGCTCCCAAGGAACATCTTCTTTCAGCCCAGGCGAGGCGAAGGAGATCGACTCTCGCAGCGTCAGATCAAGCATTGGCACGCGCTCACCCGCTTCCGGTGAGTGTGAATCCGTTCCCATCAGGTCGACGGTCGCAGTTGAAGCCTCCCTCTTCGGGAGTTGATGCGGAACTTCACTGGCCGCGACGCTCTCACGCGGACTCGCGGTTTTCGGCACGACTTGCACGGACGCTTTCGGCACCGCCACGTGGCCATCCGGCATCCGGGCATCAACCCAGTACACGACTTGAAGCGCCGCCGGCGATTCAGGCGCCTTGATCGGCGACCATGCAGCGTGGTAGAGGCCCGCCCCAATCAATGCGTTTAGCAGGAGCGCCGTGCCCGCCGCCCACCAAATATCTGCTGCTGCATTGTCCTCGCGCTTTGACATCGCTCGCTCAGTATCGGGCCGCCGCTTGGCTCGACCGCCCGGCCACCGCCATTTGAGGCGACGCAGCGACTAGGCTGTTCAACAGCAACCAGCTCCCGGGATTCTGCGCGATCTGCGCCTCGAGGATCCCACCCACGACGCCGACAAGCTGCCGCAGGCCCGCTTCTCCTGTGATCTGAGTTCCGATTTCAAGCGGCTCTTCGATCTTGATCTCCATCGACTCCATGCTGAGGCGAGCCTGTGCGGGCAATAGCACCGCCCGCGTTCTCATCGCCATGCTCAGCATGGCTGATGCCATTGAGCGATTTCGCCCGAAAAGCAAATAGTGCAATGCCCCGCGCCCCTGGTAGACGAAGTCGGGATAGGTACAAAACACCCCGCCAGTGCTGAGCACTCGAAGAATTTGGCGCACACCATCCATACCTTGGCTTGCGAATACTGGGGGAGGATCTATCCACGGATAAGTGGCCGCACTCACACCTTCCCCAAAGAAGACAACCTCTCTGCCAGGAAAGCACTTGGAAACCGCAGCAATGGCATCGGACGTGCACACCTGCATGGGCATAACAATCAGCACGCCATGCTCCTTCACCTCGGAAAGCCACTCCCGCCCCTCGACCTGAAAGTGTATTGCCTCGCCCTGCTCGCACTGCCATCTCGCTTCGCGAGCTATAGCAGTAAGCTTGTGCGCGTAGGCGTCCTCAGTTCGCGCGCCAGATGCGCCCCCAACAGCGGCCAGAGCCAACTCGATTATCGAGTTCTCAGCATTGCCCGAGTCCGAGGCCAGGCTGCTCGCAACGCATGCAATCGCATCATCCGAAAAGCCGGCCAGCAAGGCGCGTCCAGCGGGATGCGCCAAAGAGCGGCTCCAATGGGAAAAGGCATCCGGCGAAGCACTCATCGGGCGGTCACAGAATTCAGGTAGCGGAGCACGCGCGAGGGGTCTGACGAGAAATCCTGGGCGATCGACTTGTATGCGAACTGCGCGAGTGCGCAGTGCAGAAGCGACTTGTCGTTGAGATCTTGTCCGTAGGCAAGACATGTCCCGCCGCAGAGTGCATACCAAGGACAGCTGCCGCACTCAGGCGCATCTGAAAGATCACGCGATCTAAGCGCTTCGAAAATGGGGCCTGCACGGACGGAGGCAAGATCGGTGTCGCGCACGTTTCCCGCTTCCCCGCAGGGATGAGACCGGTCGATGCAATCGCACCCCTGCCAAGTTCCATCTGCGGAGATGGAGGCCAGTTCACGACCCGCGCCGCACTTTGAGCGCAGACACATGTAGCCGCCCGCGCCATAGAGGAAGTTGTAAAGATATTTCAGAACAGGCCGTACCGCGAAGCCATCAAACTGGCCATCCAGCGCTGATTCGTAGAGCGATTTCCAGCCTTCCAGCAATGTCCCAAGGTCAAATGCAAATGCAGAACTCGAGCCCATAGTGCCTCGGCCGGAGGGTTGAAACAGCGTCCAGTCCCATGCGCGTATCCGAAGACTCTTGACGTAGTGCGCGACCTCTACCAAATGACCGACATTCGCGGAAGTGATGGTCGAGATCGCGCCACACTTTGACACGAACTCAGGCCACTCCTCGATGTGCGTCTGCATGATAGAATGGCTGCCGCGACCGCGATGAGTGACGCGGTAACGATCATTGATCTCAGGTGGTCCATCAATCGATATGCCCCATGCGATTGCGTGATCCGAAGAGAACTGGACGATGCGATCGTTGAGCTTCGTGAGATTGGTCTGACCACCAAATGACACCGAGTAGCCACGGCGATCCGCCTCACGCTCGGCGAACTCGACAAGACTCTCGATCAGCGGCCACACCAAGGTCGGCTCGCCGCCGTGCAGAATGATCTGCAGCGTTCCCCCGCACACATCGAAAGCCTGCGATATCGCGCGCTCAAAGGCACTGCGATCGGCAACTGTCGCTTTGTGGATTGGATCATAGTCGTAGCAGTACAGGCACCCAAGATTGCAGGCACTCGTCAGCTTCAGTATCAGCATGCTGAGCGGCCCGTCTGGTTGCTCAGCAACCTCCTCACCTAGGCCTGCGTCGCGAAGCGTCCGCTCGACATCAAGGTCATTCCGGCGTTCCAGATTGCCCAGGTACTTCTTGATACGGCCAGCCGTTTCCACCTGCGAAAGTAGCCACCGTCCCGACATGCGGTCGATCACGAGCGTCTCGTCTTTGAGCGCCACCAACTTGATGTCACGCGCGCGCAGCGCTGGCTTCACGCCGCGGCGTCGCGGCTCCGCCAAATCGATCAGCATCCTAGTTCCTTCTAAGATCAGTCCGTGTTTCAAAATCAAACATATGCGCGCGCAGTCGCGCCTGCTATCGACTGCGCGGCTGCGACCGAGCACACTTCAAGCGCTGTCCATGAGATCCCCGGCTGAACCACCAGCCGGGGACTTACAACTTAGCGCGCCTGCTGTTCGCTATCGCCGCAGAAGCGATCCCACCACGCAGCCTGGCCGTGTGGTCCAACCTGGAGCGAGGAGCCGGCAATCGAGTCGATCGTGCGCACGCCCGGGAGAATGTCTCCCGAGGCCGGAGCTTCGAAAGGCAGGGCTGCGTTGGCGGAAGCCATTATCGGCTCGGGGATCAGCGTTTTCATAGGATTATCCTTTTTCCATAGCTGCGAAATCGCAGCACGCAGAACGCTATCCAACCCACAAAGAGCAAGTCAAGATTATTTTTACGCAGCTCTTTGAATCCGCTCCACGCTTAAAGTTGACCTCAAATCAATCGCTACAACGGCTCATGCATCATGACCCTCCGAGAAGGAGGCGCGAGGTGAGACATCTATCCGTTGAATCGTAGGAAACTTCCTACCGAAGAATTAAAAATGGCGGAGTTAAGTTGGACAGGCGTCATTTCGCCGAAGTGAACGAGCCACTGTTCAGGAACAAGTTTTTTAGCGCTCGCTCCAAGCTCTCGACCACAGCGCCCGCGCCGTCGACCTGAGGGATGCCGATCTTCTTCGCTGATCAGATCGGCCAATTAATGCCATCGAGCTCGGCTTTGAGCTGACAGCCGTAGACGGGCTCGCGTTCTGGCACTGCAGAACGACACGACCCAGGTGATCGACGCGGGCCAGAAGCGCCTGATTCCCGGCATCAACGACGCCCACACCCACATCCTCAACGAGCGCGGCTACAACTACGTCGTCAGATGGGACGGGGTGCCAACTCTCAGTCATGCCTTGGGAATGCTCAGCGAGCAGGCCAAGCGCACGCCGGAAGGACAGTGGGTCAAGGTCATCGGCGGCTGGTCGCCCTATCAGTTCGAGGAGAACCGGTTCCCCACCCTGGACGAGCTGCGCAGCGCAGTCCCCGACAGGCCGCTGATCGTCCAGTACGCCTACAACCGCGCTTTTCTCAACAATCTGGCCATGGACGCGTTCGGCGTGGGAACCGCGAAGTTTCCGGCCTTGCCAGGGACGGAATTCGAGAAGGACGCCGACGGCAACTACACCGGCATCGTCCATGGCTACACGTTCACCTTCATCTCGCTGGAATCGATGGTCCCCCAGGCCTCCTTCGATGAGCAGGTGAGCTCGATCACCAATGCCATCAACGACCTCAACCGCTTCGGCGTCACCTCGATGGTCGACGCGGCTGCGTTGATTGGATTTCCCGATGGGCACGCCCCGATACAGGCCTTGATCAAGGAGAATCGCCTGAACGTCCGTTTCCCGTTCATCGACCTCCAGTTCGGCGACGAGAGCAGCGCCAGCCTGGTAGACGCGCATATCAAGGCGGTCACACAACGGGCACCCATCAGTGCCGGACAGAACCTGCATCCGACGATGGCGCACGGCCATGAGTACGAAGGCGCAGGCGAACTCCTCAGGATGGAACTGCATGACCATGAAAACTTCGACCGGCCAGCGGTCATCATCGACCCGGACCTGATGCGCGAGAAGATGGTGGAAGACCTCACCAAGCTGGTACAGCACGGGATCCCCTTCCGGATGCACATCAGCTATGACGAGAATATCTCGCCGTTCCTCGATGCACTGGAGAGCATCGATCGCAAGACCCCGCTGGATGGTTTGCGCTGGAGCATCGAGCACGCCGAAACCATTTCACCTGCGAGCATCGCGCGCGTGCAGAAGCTGGGTGGCGGCATTGCCCTGGACACGAAGATGGCGCTCCATGGCGATGGCTTCGTCAAGACCTACGGCGTGGAGAAGGCCTGGTACACGCCACGACTGCGGGAGCTTGTAGACAGCGGCATTCCGCTGGCGATGACCACGGACGCTTTCCGCGCGTCCAGCTTCAACCCCTGGACCGGCATCAGCTGGATGACCACGGGCAAGTCGGTCTCCGGCTCGCAGATCCTGGCCGATGACAACCGTCTCACGCGCGCCGAGGCGCTCGCGCTGTTCACGGTCGGCCCGGCATGGTTTGTCCAGCAGGAGAACGAGATGGGCAGGATCGCCCCCGGCCAGCTCGCCGACTTCGCCCTGCTCACCAAGGACTACTTCAACGTTCCGGAAGAGGAGATCAAGACGATTTCTTCCGTGCTGAGCGTTGTCGATGGCCGCATCGTCTATGGCGCGCAGGACTATGCCGACCTTGCTCCGAGGCTGCCGCCGACGCTGCCCGAGTGGTCTCCAATGAAGTACTTCGGCGGCCATTACGGCGACTGACGGCTCACGGCAGCCTCCCTGGCGCACCGCCGCGATACCCCGCCCCCGTGTTGGGGGCGGGCTCTTTTCATCGAACTTCCGGGGGCAGCGCCGAGCGCGCGCTCGAGTCCGCTCGACGCCGGCCACCACGGCGCGAAGCTGACGCCACTGCCCCTCGATGGAATGCGTTGCGAGCGATGCCCGTTGCCAAGCCGCTCCAGCCGCCTCCCTGGGGCGCGCGGCTATGTATCAAAGCACTCGATCAGAAGATCCGTTAGAAGCTGCAGCTTTCGGGAGGGCCGGGGGCCTGGCGGACGAACGACGTACATGCCTGCAACAGGGGGCGGGAACTTCGTCATCACCCTCACGAGCGCCCCTGACGCAAGATGTGTCTCGATAATCTTGTCCGGCAGCCAGGCAATGCCGACGCCTGCCAGCGCCGCCGCGGCCAGTGCGACCCCGTTATCCGCCTTGAATTTCCGCGAGGGTACACAGCGATCACTTCGCCGTCGTTCAAAAGCCACGCCTCTGTTCCCTGCATCAGCACCGCATGACGCAGGAACTCGTCAACCGTCTCCGGGGAACCGTGCGTTCGGATGTAGTCGGGACTCGCAACGAGACTGCTGTGGATCGGCGCGACTCTCCTGGCGACCAGACTCGAGTCCTTCAGGAAGCCGGTTCTTACTGCGCAATCGTACCCTTCCGAAACTATATCGATGTAACTGTCGGAGTAGGTCGCGTGGATGTGCAGATCAGGGTGCTCTCGTGCCATCCGCGCCAGCAGGGGCGCAATGTGGGTCGGGCCAAACGTCAGCGGGGCCGCGATCCGCAGCTGACCGCGAAGTTCGTCCCGGGACTGGATGATGTCCTGCGCCGCTTCGATCTCCGCGCACGCTTTTTGGGCATGACCGCGGAATATCCGCCCTGCCTCGGTGAGACTTGCGCCACGCGTGGTACGGGCCAGCAACTGGACACCGAGATCCTGTTCGAGCCTGCTCAGGGCCCAACTGATGATCGATTTCGAGACGCCCATCCTCCGGGCGGCGGCGGAGATGCCTCCCGCATCGGCCACTTCGACGAACGCCCTCAGGTCCCCGGTGTCCATTCTGCTGTTCCTGATATCGCCCCACAGATATGCGCCTTGTGACGCTATCCATCGTCAGGCTTGACCGGCATTGTATTTGCCGACGGCCTGCCCCGATCAACGGCGGGGTCGGGGGCCATGATTGCATCAGGGCCGCTGACAGGCGGGCGCCGGCGATGTGCGGCCACGCAGCAGCGTTTTGCGGGAGCTGCCTGTCTGGCGGCCCTCCCTCCGCGAGAACAGGACATTCCCTGGACTCATGAGTGTTTCTTGGATCCGGGGCTGTGGGCAGGACATGGCTGGAACCCGTCCGCGGCGAGTTCCGCAGGCTCATCAAACGCGAATGCCGCCGACGCTTTCATCTGTCGCGCTTCGCCTTGCGCGTGCGGGCCGGCTCAAGCACCTGCCCCGAGCTGGACGATCATCAGGCATCCAACCCCGTGCGATGACGACCGAGCGGACTGCGTGATGCTCTCAGCCGCGTCAGGCGCAAACGTGCATTGCGGCCGGTGAGGCGAGTCCGTGCAAAGACGGAGAGAAGGCGTTCCGGAGGGGGCCGCGCCGATACCCCCATCCATGCCGGCCTGCGATAGGGACACGGCTGCAGACAAGGTGATGGCCCCGCCGACTGACCTCGGCACCCGCATCGACCGATACCGTTGCTGCCTTCCGGCCCTGGCGGGATTTTCGATCTAGCGTCGCGAGGGGCCGACGGGGCCACCATGGAGACACACGTCGGGCATCGGCCCGACCCCACCGGTTCAGCGGGACGCGGAGTTTAGCAGGCCCGCGGCGCGGCGCCTATCGGCCGCGACTCATCGCCCGCCCACTCGCTCCACCTGCGGCGCACCCGCCTGCTGGCTGAAGCGGAACGCATAGGACAGGCGCACCGCGGTTGGCGTCTCCACCGCGTCGTCCGCCTGACAGGCGTCGTCGCCGTCGAAGTCCGGCGGCGCCTCGCATAACAGCGCCGGCGCGTAGCTCCAGCTGCGCACCGCCTGCAGCGCCGAGGCTTCGAAGGCGGCGGTATCGAGACCGACCGGCGGCGCGCAGTCGTCATCCCTGCGCACCTTCGCGGCGGACACCATTCCGGCGACATCGATCACCGCATCGACGCAGACCACCACCGGCGCGAGTCGCAACGCCAGCAAGTCCGCCGGATAAGCCGGCAAGGTCGACGTCTCGAGGTTGGGATGGATGAAGCGCCGATTGCGCGCGAGGTCCATGCGCCGGCTCCCGCTGGCCGGCTGGATCAGCGACGCACCGACGGCGCCCTGTGGAGCGGGCGACGGCAGTACCGCTGGCGGCGGCGAGGACGCGCACGCCGTCAGCAGCACCGTCGCAGCGAAGAGCGCGAACTCACGGATCACGCGGAGACTCTCCGGGCACGACGGCCAGGGCATCCGGCTCGCGCCCTGTCGTCCAGTACGCGAGTACGCGCCAGTCGCGGGTATCGATGACGGCAACCCGATCCGCGCCGCTGATCGCGACATAGGCGCGCGGCTGCAGCGGATCGACGACCGCCCCGATCGGCAAAGGCCCGCTGCCGAGCAAGGTGTCCTGCAGCGCCGCGTCCGGTGGCGCGAGCGCGACCGTCGCCACCGCGGCATGCGTCGCGGCATCGAACACCGACAACGTCGCCGCAGTCGCATTGGTGACCAGTGCATGGCGGCCATCCGGCGTGAACACGACGCGGATCGGGAAGCCACTGCTCGGCAGCGTAGCGAGCAACTCCAGCGAGTCGGGATGGTGCACGGTCACCGTGTCGTCCGCGCGGTTGGTCACCCACACGCGCCCATCGGGCGCCACGGCGATGCCCTCGGCGCCGGCGCCCGCGCGTCGCTCCGTGGTCGCGCGCATCGATGCCAGGTCCAACCGCACCACCGTGCCCGTACGGATCTTGCTGACGTAGGCCGCTGCGCCATCGCGGGAGACCGCGACCATGTGGCCCAGGCCTTCGCCGACATCGGCGACACCGATCACCTCACCCTGCCCGACATCCACGCGCAGCAGCGCCCCGCTGGCCTCGGTGGTGACCAGCGCGGTGCCGTCGGCGAGCAATTGCAGCCCGTGCGGGCGCCCGTGAGCACCGAGATCGATGGTGCGTGTGCTGCCGCTGACGAGATCGATCACCGCCAGACTGTGGCTTGCGCTCTTGTGGCCGTAAGTCGTCACCACGGCGGATCGACCATCGGCAGACACCGCGATCTCGTGCGGCGCGGGCCCTGTTGCGTATTCGGCAATGCGCGCACCGCTTGCCCGGTCCAGCGCCCACACCGTGTCTGCGGATTTGTTGCCCACCAGCAGGCTGGGCTGCGCCTGCGCGCCCGTCGTCAGCGCGGCGAGCACGAAGGCCAACAGCGCGCCGCGCGTCATGCCCGATCGCCCCGCACCGGTTCGGGGTGCAGCCAGCCCGCGTCGCCATCGGCATAGCGCTCGTGCTTCCAGATCGGCACGCGATCCTTGATCTCGTCGATGATGTAGCGGCAGGCATCGAAGGCGGCGCCACGGTGCGGCGCGCTCACGCCGACCCACACCGCCATGTCGCCGATCGCCAGATCGCCGATCCGGTGCACGCACACCGCAGCGCACAGCGCGAAACGCTCGCGGGCCTCGGCCACGACTTTCGCGCCCTCTGCTTCCGCCAGCGCGACATAGGACTCGTAGCGCAGGCCCAGCACGGGCCGGCCCTCGTTGTGGTTGCGTACCCAGCCCTCGAAGCTTGCGAACGCGCCCGCGCGTTCGTGTTCCACGCGACGACGCAGGAGCACCAGGTCGACCGGCGCATCGGCCAGCCAGAAATCACGCTCGTCCATTTCAGCCTCCGCTGACCGGGGGAATGAAGGCGATCTCGCTGCCGCTACGCACCGCGTCGCTCCAGCGCGCGAAAGTGCCGTCGACCGCCACGCGCAGCTGTTCGACCGGCAGCGGAAAGCCGTGACGCGCCTGCAGTTCGGCATAGAGCGCCCGCAGGTCGGGCGCGTCGGTGGACCAGGCTTCCTCGCCCTGTCCGGCGGCGTCGCGCAGGCTGGCGAAGTACAGCAGGCGTACCTCGGTCATCGCGTCTCTCCCGCTACCGTGCCCACATCGCGCTTGCCGCCGCGTTTACCCACCAGCTTCGCCGGGCCGAGCACGATCGCGTGCGAAAGCGCCTTGCACATGTCGTAGATCGTCAGCGCGGCGATCGTGGCGCCGGTCAGCGCCTCCATCTCCACGCCGGTGCGATGCGTCGTCCTGACGGTGCATTCGATGCGCAATTCGCGTTCGCCATGCCAGTCGATCGCGATGCGCACGCCATCGATCGGCAGCGGATGACAGAACGGAATCAGCTCGTGGGTGCGCTTGACCGCCATCGTGCCGGCGATGATCGCGGTATCGACGATGCCGCCCTTGGCACTGCGCAGACCATTGGCGTGCAGCTGCGCGGCGATGTCCGCCGGAAACCGCACCCGGCACTGGGCGCTCGCGGCGCGCGCCGTGGTGGCCTTGCCGGACACGTCGACCATCGTCGGGCGTCCTTCGGCATCGATGTGGGTGAGCGCGGTGCGCGCTGGTGTTCTGTTGCGGGCCATGCGCCTGCGCTTGGAATGCGGAGGCCCAGATGTTACCGGCCCCGCTGTCGGCCGTCCCTTGATGGGCCATGGCGCGACAGCAGACGCCCCCTTGAGATCCCGCCACGAACCGCTTCATCAGGCGCGCGCAACACTGCCAGCATGCGTGGCCGCGGAAGGACGTAGACGACGCCGGCTGCGAGGCGGCGCACACACCGCGCCCGCCCGGGGACACGCCGGACGCTGCAACAAGCCCTGCCGACAGTGCGCTTCCGGCGAGGCCGGCAGCCAGGACGCCGGCCCGCGCAAAGCTTCGGCGATCGGGCTGTCGCTTCGGCGAAGTAGCGCACGCCCAGGGTCGGGCAAGGCGGCCAGCGTGGAAGACACGTACGACGCGGCGCCGCGACGGGCTCAGCCCCCGACCAGAAACATCTCGACCGGCTTGCGCGACCCGCGCGCGCTGCCGCGCAACTCGCTGTAACGATCCGCGCGGCGCGACCACGCCTCCGACAGCCGCGCTGCGAAGGCGCCCTCGCCCTCGGCCAGCCAACCGCGCATCGGTTGCCCGTCGCCCGAGAACAGGCAGGTATACAGGCTGCCGTCGGCGGATACGCGGGCGCGCTGGCAATCGCCGCAGAACGGCGCGGTCACCGAGCTGATGAAGCCGATCTCGCCAGCGCCGTCGGCATAGGCGTGGCGCTGCGCCACTTCGCCGCGATAGTTCGCGTCCAGTGCGCGCAGCGGCCACCTCGCGTGGATACGTGCATGCAGTTCGCGCGACGGCACCACCCTCGCGCGGTCCCAGCCGTTGCAGGTACCGACGTCCATGTATTCGATGAAGCGCAGCACGTGACCGCTGTTGCGGAAATGCCCGGCCATGCGCTCGACCTCGTGGTCGTTGACGCCGCGCTGCACGACGCAGTTGAACTTGATCGAGCCGAATCCGGCACGCTCGGCGGCGGCGACGCCTTCGAGCACGTCGTCGATCTTGCCGCGCCGGCCCGACAGTTCGCGGAACAGCGCCGGATCGAGCGCATCGAGACTGATCGTCAGGCGCTGCAGCCCGGCATCCCGCAGCGCCTGCGCATGCCGCGCGAGCAGCGATGCGTTGGTGGTCATCGCCAGATCCTCGATGCCCGGGACCTTCGCCAGGCGCTCGACGAGCGTCGGCAGCCCCTTTCGCAGCAGCGGTTCGCCGCCGGTCACGCGCAGCTTGTGCATGCCGAGACGGGCGAAGCCGCGCACCAGCGTTTCGATCTCGTCGAAGGACAGGCGAGCCGCCCGGTCGTAGCCGTAGTCGTCGGGCACGCGATCGGCCGGCATGCAGTAGCCGCAGCGGAAGTTGCAGGCTTCGATGACCGACAGGCGCAGATCGTGGAGCGGCCGACCCAGGCGATCCAGCGGCGCCTGCGGCAGATGGGGGAGCGCGCTCATCGGGCCGGATGCTGCGGCACCAGCGGTGCAGACAGCGCGAAACGCGCGCCGGGCCGGGCGATGCGATGGCCGCGCGCTTCCAGCGCCTCGCCATCGGCCGCCGACGCATAGTGATAGAGCACGCAGCGCGCGAGCAGCTCCGGCGCGTACTCGCGCTCGAGGTCGTCGATGCCACTGTGAGAGGGATTGCCGAGCAGGCCGCAGTCGTGCGCGATGAGTTCGCTGCGATCGGCAAAGCGCGCGAGCATTTCCGGGATCGGGCGTGTATCGCCGCTCCAGGTCAGGCTTCCCGGCAGGCGCAGGCCGTAGGCGGTCTCGGGCCAGTGGTGGCGCACCGGAAACACCTCCAGGCGGACGCCGTCGTGCCAGAACGCCTCCCCGACCGGGATCAGCCGGAATGCGTCCCAGAAGTTGGCACCGCCTTCGGCCAGCACGTTCGGGTAATCGCCGACCCGCCGGTGCAGCAGCGGCACCACCGACGCGGGCACGTAGACCGGGGTGCGGCCGCGACGCGCGGGATCGAAATAACTGTCGACGAACAGCCGTTCGAAGCCTGCTACATGGTCGAGGTGCACATGGGTGACGAACAGCGCGCGCGGCGCCTCGCCGTAGTGGCCCAGGTACGCGGTCAGCCCTTCGGCGCCACAGTCGATCGTCAGCCATGGCGCGCCATCGCGCTCGATCGTGGCCATTGGCGAGCCCAGCGCGACAGCGGAGGCACTGCCGACGCCCTGGAAACGCAGGACCCACTCTTCCCGGCCGGCCATCAGATGCCCCTGCTCCACAGCGCGTCGTAGGACCGGCGCAGGCGCGCGAAATCCGCCTCCACCGCGGAAACTTCGCGGGCACCGCGCAGTTTCAGCAACGAGCGCTTGAGCCTCGCGAGGTTGCGTTCGCGCCAACGGGTCTCGGGAATGCGCAGGCGCCCGCGGTCGAAATCGATCAACCAGCCCTTGCCGACGCCGTCGAAAAGAATGTTGTGGGCGTTGAGATCGGCATGATCGAGGCCGACCCGGTGGAACCGGGCGATCAGCCGCCCGGTCTGCTCGAGC
Source organism: Luteimonas sp. 100069 (assembly GCF_003813845.1). NCBI lineage: Bacteria > Pseudomonadati > Pseudomonadota > Gammaproteobacteria > Lysobacterales > Lysobacteraceae > Luteimonas > Luteimonas sp. 100069. The sequence goes on along the minus strand of NZ_RPFN01000003.1, from coordinate 13,601 downwards.
GGGGCATCGGCAGGCGAATCGGCCATGTGATCGGCCAGCGACCGCACATCCGCCAGCCGCTCCATCAGGATCCACGCCCGATAACCCAGGCCGCGCCTCAGATAGCTCGCGGCGATCGGCTGCGGAACCGGCAGGCCGCGCCGCAGCAGCTCGCGCAACAGCCGGAACTCGACGAAGCTGCGCACATGACCGGTCCCGCGCCACAGGTGCTGCTCGCGGTTGAAGCGCCCCACCAGGCCGCCGCGCAGGTACTGGCGCAGCACGCAGGGGCCGTGCGAGGCGTCGATGAACCACGCGCCGCCGCGTCCCGATCCGTCGACCCGCTGCGCCCGCTCGCCCCACAGCGCAGGATCGAACCAGCGCGGATCGGCTTGCCGCAGCTGCGTGCCGTCGAACAGAATGGCGCCGTATTCCCCCGCATGGTCGCCCGCGCGGCCGCCCGCCGGAATCGGCGTCAGACTCTCGGCGGGATCGAATCTGCTCATAGAAGCGAGTCTACCAAGCCTTGACGACTGCCCTGCCCGGTTCCGCCCCCTCTGCCGCAGTCGAGTCGCCGCGCGGGGGGCCGCGCTCGATCTGTCTGCTGCGTCTGTCCGCGCTCGGCGATGTGACCCATGTCTTGCCGCTGATCCATACCTTGCGGGCCGCCTGGCCCCAGGTCGCGCTGACCTGGGTGATCGGCAAGGGAGAGCACCGGCTGCTGGACGGCCTGCCGGACGTGGACTTCGTGATCTACGACAAGAAGAGCGGACTGGCCGGCATGCGCGCGGTGCGCGGCGAGCTGCGCTCCCGCCTCGGGCCTGCGCGCCGGTTCGACGCCCTGCTGCAGATGCAGGTCGCGGCGCGGGCGAACCTGCTGTCGGCCTTCATTCCGGCCCGGCAGCGGATCGGCTTCGATGCCGCGCGCTCGAAGGATCTGCATGGCCTGTTCATCAACCAGCGTATCCCCGACCGCCCCGGCATCCACGTGCTCGATGCGCTCAGCAGCTTCTGCGAGCCGCTTGGACTGCGCCAGAACGAAGTGGTCTGGGACATGCCGGTTCCGCAGGACGCGTTCGACTGGGCGCGCGCGCAGTGGCCCGACGATGGCCGCCCGGTACTGATGATCTCCCCGTGTTCGAGCCACGTGCGCCGCAACTGGTATCCCGATCGTTACGCCGCCCTCGCCGACCACGCCGCGGACGCCGGCTGGCGCGTGGTGCTGTGCGGAGGGCGCAGCGAGCTGGAACGGCAGACATCCGATGCGATCCTCGCGGCGATGCGCCACGAGGCGCTCGATCTGGTCGGCAAGGACACACTCAAGCAGCTGCCGGCCTTGCTGTCGCGCGCGCAACTGCTGGTCACGCCGGATTCGGGGCCCATGCATATCGCCAACGCGATGGGCACCAAGGTGCTGGGGCTGCACGCGGCCAGCAACCCGGCGCGCAGCGGCCCGTATTCGGACCGCCGCTTCTGCGTGGACCGCTATGACGATGCCGCGCGCCGCTATCTGGGCAAGCCGGCTGCGGACCTCAAGTGGGGCACCAAGATCGAGTTCGACGAGGTGATGTCCCTGGTCACGGTGGACGACGCGATCGCCGCATTCGAACGCCGGCGCGCGGAACTGGAGACGGGTTGATGGATCCCCTGCTCGCCGGCCTGCTCGCCACCCTCGTCGGCGCGGTCGTCGGCGGCGGGGTCAGCTTCCTGCTCAACCGCCAGCTGCACGCGCAGCAGCTCGAGCGCCTGCGCACCGAGCACAAGACCGAGTTCGCCGCCGAGGACACCGCCCGACATTTCCTCGGCCATCGCGGTTACACCGACCGTTCGTTCGAAGTGCTGCGCAAGCACCTGGGCGGCTTCGAGGACGACGAGCTGCGCCGCATCCTGGTGCGCGCCGGCGCCGTGCGCACCTTCCGCGAGGACGGCAGCGAGTGGTGGAGACTGCTCAGCCGCATGGACGAATACATCGAGCACAAGGCGCGTCGCACAGGCCCGGCCACGCGCAGTCAGGACGCGGCGGATCCACCGCGGTAATCGGAATAGGATTTTTCCTCGACGTAGGCCGACCCCAGCGCCAGATTGATCGCCTTCTTGATGCGGGCGCGCTCGTCGTTCTCGAAGTACACGCTGCGCGCGAGCTGCACGAAGGCGTCGTCGAACTCGCCGGCGCGCTCCTTGACCCGCACCGCGTCCTCGATGTCCCACAGCCGCTCGTTGACGGCCTTGAGCTCGGCGCGCAGGCGGCCGATGTCGTGGCCGGCCGCGGGGTGGGCCATCCACGCCTGCTCCAGCGCGGAGAGTTCGTTGCGGACGTTGGCCAGCTTGACCGGATCCTCCATCCGCTCGGACTTGATCTGCAGGATCGAGATCTTGTCCAGGAGCTCGCCATAGGAGACAGGGACTGAAATTTCGGACATCGGCGGCACCCGCGACACGGACAGGCCGCCCAGTGTAACGCCGCGCTTGTCGGCCGCACGGCGCGCCCGTATGATTGCCACCCCGGACGCCGCGAGGCGAGCGGGACCGCGGAGAGGTGGCAGAGCGGTTGAATGTACCTGACTCGAAATCAGGCAGGCGTTTATAGCGCCTCGGGGGTTCGAATCCCCCCCTCTCCGCCAGATACAGGCCTGAACGGCCGGAAAAAAGCCACCTTTCGAGGTGGCTTTTTTTTGTTCCCTACGCGGGACCCGACGAGCGACATATGCAGGAATGCGCGCAGCCCCGTGTAAGACGCCGGGGGCCAGGACGTGCCGTGATGCGAGCCAGCTTCATGTCTGGCGCAGGGACGCGCGACTTGTCCGAGTGCACCCAAGGGCGTTTCGATACCGCCCTTACCGGTATGGGCTGGTGACTATGGGGAACGCAATGCACCATGGCCGTGCCGGCAGGGCAGCTCGGTGGCGGTGCGCCTTCGCGAGATATAACGCCGGGACGGACACGGACTCCGCCGAGCACGGACCGTAAAGACTGTTTCATGCGCCGAGAGAACCCTCAGCTTCATCACTGACGTCGCCGCAAGGCCCTCAACTGGGAGGCTGCGGCCCAAGCGAGTGCTCGCTAAGCCGCATCTTGGCTATCGAGAATGACCTCAACCAAGCGCTGCTGTGCTGGCGTTCGCGCGCCAGACGTCAGATCCAACAACGGCTGGACGTAAGAATTCCACACGTTCTGTGCCGCCCCCCCCTCACCGGCCTTCCGTAATGCCCGCGAAAGTCGCCAGGCAGTCTCCACAGTCTTCGAATCGCTCGATCCCTGGGCACGGGACCGCCAATCAAGCAACGTGGAGAGTGACTCGGTCTCCAGCCCAGCGTCTCCGCTTTCACGGGCGATCATCGCGCAGATATCCAGCGCCATCTGTGCTGTTGGATGCGCTTCGCCCAGCGCAACACGGACCTGGGGAATCATCTGGTTCAACCGAAGCAATGCATCGGCCGTTCGACCTGCCTGATGCATCGTGGCGGCTTGATTCACGATCACGAAAAGCGTGTCGGGATGGACTGCCCCTTGGATACGAGTCCGCAGTTCTATGACCCGTGTCTGCAGATGCAGCGCCTCCTCGAATCGCCCGGCCCGCGCAAGGAAACTAGCGTTGTTGAGCTGACTGCGAATGGTCTGCTCGTGGCCTTCACCCATTATCCGTTTGTTGTCTTGGACGAGCACGTTGGACAAGGAGAGTGCCTCTTCAGATTGCCCCCCTGCATCCAGCATGTTCGCAAGATGGCCCCGCGCAGCCAGCGCCGTAGGATGTTCGCTGCCCAGACGACGAGCGTCGTCGTCGACAATCTCGCGCTGCAACGCAATTGCGCCGGCGCTATCTCCCGTTTGGACTCTGACTATTGCGAGATTCTGCTTGATCTCCCGGGTCTTGGGGTGCAAGCCCCCGTAAAGACGTCCATGCGCCAGCATCAGCCGCTCCAACATCTCGCTGGCCACCCTGCGCTCTCCTATACGCACGAGATGGATTGCCAAGCTATTTGCGATTTCCATCGTGAGGGCTGCTTCGGCCCCAAGTGCACGCGTGCTTCGCTCCAGAAGGTCGTCCAACCGGGACCGCCTGGCCTGCTCGTCGTCAAGGGTCTGAATGACTGCCTCGTCGAAATCAAACCGGATTCTCATCGGGTTCTCCGGACGAAGCGCATCCATCGCTGGACGCAACCGCTCTTGCAGGTCGGCGGCCGCTTGACTGTGAGCCCTCCCGGCCAGGGTCAACTCCTGGATCTGGCTCAAACGGGCCTGCAGAGCTGCCGGCGCACTCGCACCCGACAGCCTCTCCAGAGCCTCAGCAACCATCCCATAGGTTCCTGCTGCCTCCACCTGCATACCGAGTTTGGCGCGTACGCGCGCCACCGATTCAAGCAGATCGGTTGCGAGCAATGCCTGCTGCGAGAAGTCCTGACTGATTGCATGTTCGGCACGTGCAAGCAAGCTGGTATCGATCATGCTCCGCGCCAGGTCCGCGGGTCCTAGCTGGGCAAGCACCCGCTCGGATGCGTCAGCGTTATCCGGCGCTCGCCGGCCGATCTGCTCACGCATGGCCGCGCTCAGACTGGCCCCCATCGCCTCGATGTCCAGATCCTCCAACATTGAGCGTTGAAATCTTGAAACCACCTCAAGCTGGCGAGCTCGCTCCTCAGCGAGCAATTGTTGGCTGTGCGCCTGCGCCAATCCGTACAGCGAAATGCCCAGACCAGACAGCAGAGCCAGAGTCACCACGCATGCGACTGCAATGCCCACCCGGTGTCGTCGGGCAAATTTGCCCCACCGATATGCTCGGCTTGGCGGCACTGCCGCCATTGGCGTGCCGTCGAGGAAGCGAAGAAGGTCATCAGCCAGCTCTGCTGCGGTTGCATAACGCAGCGCACGATCCCGCGCGGTTGCTTTCGCTACGACCCAATCGAGCTCCTGCACCAGCACTCTGCGCAGCATTCGCGGCTTTACAGCCATCGCAGCCGAGATGCCTCTCTGGTCAGCCGCTGGGAGCTTCAGGAACTTCTCTGATGGCCGATGAGGATGCGGTGTCAGCGGGTCCGGGCGGCGGCCACAGAGCAACTCATGAAGCAGCACCCCCAGAGAGTAGATGTCGCTGCGGGTATCGACGTCATCTGACGACGCCTGCTCGGGACTCATGTACGCCGGCGTGCCCACGGCGCCGGAATCCTCGGAAGCGCCACCCGAGTTCATCGACGCGATACCGAAGTCGATAATCTTTGGTAGCGCCCGACCGTCGATCTTGGCTACCAGGATATTGCCGGGCTTTAGATCGCGATGCACCACGCCCTTCTGGTGTGCATGCTGCACACCTTCGCATACCCGCACGAACAAGTGCAGGCGCGCTCGCAACGACAAATACTCTTGTGCGCAGTATTCGGTAATCGTGCAACCATCGACGAGTTCCATAGCCGAATACGGCCGCCCGTCAGCGGTCGTACCGGCATCGAAGATCTGAGCGATCGCCGGATGCCTCATCTGTGCGAGGAGCTGACGTTCTATCTCGAAATGCGCCAGGGAACGCGCGTCAAGTCGACGCGCACGCAGCAGCTTCAGTGCGACCGACCGCCGAACCGGCGTCTCTTGCGTGGCCACATAGACCTCTCCCATGCCGCCCCGACCGAGCAGCGAGACCAGCCGATACGGCCCCACGTTTTCGCCATCCAACGCGATTGCCGGGCGCACCGCCGCGCCCGGTAGACCTGCGGTCGCGTCCTGACCTGCGTCCCAATCCCTCCCCATTGCCGCTTCCCCTAGCACTTCCGGGCATTCTAGCCGCGCCCTTCAGACCTCGCGTTGTCGGTCCGCCCCCATTTCGCGTAGGGTGCCGCTACCAACCCCGGCTCTCCGGCGTCTCCAGGAACGCCCACTGGAACGCGCTGTATGCTTGGCATCGTGCGCCCGCGTCGCGCTCACAACCTAAGTAATGCCTCGCGATGAAGTCTCCATCTTCCGGGCTCCCACAGATCCCGCATCTCCGCTTACTCGGCGTCGGCAGCCTGCCCGACCGGACCGGCGTGGACGTGCATCTGCAATACCGGAAGGGCTGGGCGCTGCTGGGCTACCTCGCTGTGGAGCGCGGCCGAAGCCACTCCAGGGAGCAGTTGGCGGGCTTGCTGTGGCCAGACCTCGCCAGCGCCCCTGCACGAACGAACCTGCGCCAGGTCCTTAACAGTCTGCAGCAGGTGTTCACGGCGCTCGGACTATGCGACGTCCTGCGTACAGACAAGCACTCGATCGGCTTGATTCCGGCTGACCAGTGTTGCGAGCTTTTCGACATCGACGTGCTGGATCCGCTCATCGTCGAAGAAGGCGATCTGGTCGAGCGACTTCTCGAAACGGGCTGGCGTCATCGAGGCCTGTTCCTCGAAGGAATCTCGGTTGCCGACAGCGCCGAATTCGAAGAGTGGCTCTCGTTCACTCGCGACCACTATCTACGCCGCGAACTGAGAATGATGTGTCGTCTTCGGGACCGCCTGTTCGCCCTGGGCCGCCGACAGGACGCCATCGACCTGGGGTGGCGCATCATCCGAATCGACGGCTGGAACGAAGCCCATCACCGCGCGCTGATGGTGATCCTGGCCAGCGATGGCGCGATTCATGAAGCATCGCACCTCTACAGCGAGCTCGAGCGCACCCTGCTGCGCCAGCTGGGATGTCCGCCGAGCGCCGAAACCAGGGCTCTTCACACGGAATTGATGCGGGCTTCGAGAGGTTAGCCAACCTCGTGACGTCTGGCCGGTGTAGCTCTCCCGGCCCGAAGACGATCTTCTTACGGTGCGATTACGCGCCGCTTACACCCCCTGCTTAAGTTGCCGCCCTGCGACCGCCCGGACCGTCCGGCGGCAGCTCGCCACCTCCAGGGGATCCAACATGCAAGCACGACTCAACCGCCGCCAGCAGGGCGGCTTTACGCTGGTTGAAATGGCCGTCGTCCTGGTCATCATCGGCGTCATCCTTGGCGCGGTCATGATCGGACGCGACGTTCAGCGCAACGCCGAGTACACCCGAATCAAACAGAAGTTCATTGATCAGTGGGTGGTGACCTACAACAACTATCACCAGCGCTACGGCGCGCCCTTCGCCGACAATCAGGCCGCACCGCAGCTGATGGTCAACGGCCGAAGCTTCGCCACCGGCAGCACATTCTCCGGCGGTGACATGACAGGAACCGCCGAGCCCGACATGATCTGCTCGGGCAGCGATCCGGTGCCCACCACGACGGGCTTCAGCCGTACTCACCAGTCGGGCAGCGACTTCGACCTGCGCGACATGGTGCGCAAGGCGGGTATCACCCTGCCGCCGGGACGCGGCGAGGGCAAGGAGGACCGTTACGCGTATCTGGACACGAACGGAAATCCTCAGGAAATCCGCGTCTGCTTCGGTTGGAACCGCCCCGGAAGCCCGCATGGGTCGGGTAACTCGATGATCATCACCGGCCTTACGCCGGACCTTGCACGCGCACTGGACCAGATGATCGACGGCAAGCCCGACGCGGCCAACGGCGCGTTCCGCCAGTACGTAACCGGACTGACCCGCAACGCCACGGCCTCGGGCGGCGCAACCTCCGCGGCGGCCATCGGCACGGAATGGGGTGGCAACAACACCGGCTCGATGAGCGCGGCGGCCAGCGCCGAAGCGATGGGAACCGCATCCGACGACGACCAGGTCATGACCGTCGTCGCCAACTACAAAATGAACCAGTAAGACCATGCACGCGTCCTCGCTGTTCCAGCAGCTGCGCGATTCACGCCGCGCCTCGCTGTTGCTGTTTGCGGCAACTCTCACGGCTCTCGTGATCGCTGCAGCTTGGTTCGTCAACGCCCGATCCGGCCTGGCCGAAGCCTATGCGCGGCTCGGTGACAGCAACCGCCTGCTTGCCGAAACGCAGGTGCTGGAACAGGAGGCGCGTCTGCGCGTGGAATACGCCGAATCGGCGCGTCAGCTCCTGCAGGCCGCGCGTCTGCAGGGGCTGTCGCCGGAAGATTGGGGCGAGCGGCTGATCAGCCTGAGGCAGACCCAGGTCAGCCGTGAGGAAGCCTTGCCGCTGCTCGCCACGGTGCTGCGCTCGCACGACCGGATGTTCGGGGCCGAGGCCTTCGAACTGTCGGTCACGAATCCTGACGAAGGCCTGTTCCACGTGCCGACCTTGACCGACCGCCAAGCCGCCCCCCTGTCAGTGACCTTGCGCGGCAGCCTGCTGTTCAAGACCGGACGCGACGTCGCCGCCATTCCGGACACCGGAGTCAACCTCCCATGAGCCAATTGTGTGTGATCCAGCAGCAGGACGAATGGCTGGTGTTCGATGGCCAGCACCTGACACGCAGTGCAGTGCGTCCCAAACTGCAGCGCGCCGCGGTGGTGATCAGTGATTTCGGTAATGCGGTCAGCAACGTCGTATCGCTGGAGGGCAGCCCGGCGCATGCGGTCGCCCTTATCGAGAAACGGCTGCGTTCGGACGGCCTGATCGACAGTGAAAGCAAGATCCTGATCCACAAGACACGCACGATGGGTGGCGGTTACCAGACGCTGTTCACGGCGATTGCGCTGGATCTTTGGCAACAGACCTATGCCTGGGCCGAAGGGCAGCCAGACCATTGTCTGCTCGTGCCTTCGACGTCGCTGGCATGGGCCGCGCTCAAGCCCGGCCAGGGCCTGGTCATGCAGTCGGGACGCTCGATCACCGTGCTGGCCATGCTGCGGCACGACATGCTCTACCGGACCTCGCTGGCATTCAGCGACGATCCGACCGACCTCGCGATGACGGTCGGCGCACTGGCCGAGCAGTTCGCCGAAGACGTGGCAGGTGGGCAGGACACGCTGGAACCGCTGGTGATGCGCTGGTGCCCGGTGCTGGTGCGCAAGCCGGAGGACGACGCCCCTTGGGCTGACGACACGCTGCGCGAAATCTTCGCGGCGCGTAGCGGGCTCAAGATCAACACCGTACCCGTACGCCGCGTGGTGGACGAAGCCGGTCACGAGTATCGCAGCGGCTTCGGTTGGATGCAGTCGGTTGCCAGTCCGGCAATTGCTGTCAACCCAGTCGCCAGCCGCGTGGCCTACCTCGCCGAACGCGTGCTGCCGCTGGCGAGTGCCGCGTCCCTGGTGTTCGCGCTGGTACTCGGAGCTCTGGCGACCCGCTGGGCGATGAGTGCGAGTGAGGCCGATTCCCGCGCCGATCAATTGCATGCCGACATCGCGCAGATGCAGGCGCGCATCGACGCGTTGGCCGACCAGGCCGGCGTGGACAGCGACTTTCCGGCGACTCTGACGTTCGTTGAGCGCGCCGCCCGCCTGCAGTCAGGTGCCGATCCCGCGACCAGCCTGGCGCTCGTGCGCGCTGCCTCGCGCGACGAGGTACGCATCCTGCGGGTGCGGCTGGAGCCGACGGCCGATGTGGCAACCGGATTCAACGCTGGAATGGATTCGGCGGCGATGAACCAGATGAGAGGCGGCGCAGCTGCCGCCCCCGCTTCGCAGGGCTACACCCTGCGTGTGGACGGGGTCGTCGACCCCCAGCGCGGTACTCCAGGCATGCAGGTGCCGACGTTTGTCGATCGTCTGCGACGTGCCGGCTTCGACCCGCAGCCGCTGGACCCGCAAGGAGAAGGCGCCAACGGCCGCGCATCCAGTGGGTTCTTCTCTTATCTGATCAGGCGCGAACACGCGCCGCTGCCGGAGGCCGGGGCATGAAGGCGAAATTCATCGCGGCCGCCGCACTTGCACTGTGGCTGGCGGTGACCGGGTGGTTGGCCACGATGGTCGTCGTCAAGCCGGCCGTGCTGCACCTGGGCGGAGATGCGGACGAGACCATGGAAATGATCGGATTGCGCACGTCCATCGAACGCAACCGCAGCGTGCAGGCGCAGATCGCCTCGATGCGTCCGACTGGCATGCCCGGTACGCGCGAGCCGCTGGTGGCACTACCAGCGGCCCGTATCGAGCCCGTGTCCGAGCCGGGCATGGCGTCGCCGGCCGCCTATGGCGCCATCGGCCCGGGCCCCGCCACCGCAGCCCTGGACGTCACCCTGGTGATGAGCACGGATGGCCGCCGCAGCGCGATCGTTGACGGGCAACATGTCCGCGTGGGCTCGCGACTCGACGATGGCTCACGCGTCCGCTCGATCGATGCGGATGGTGTGCGCCTGCAGCGACCGGACGGCGAGCGGGTCGATCGCCGCGTGCGCTCGCCATTCACGGCGGGGGGCGCGCGATGAATCCGCGCTATCGGCCGCTGCTGTGGACCCTCGGAGCAATCGCGCTGGGCCTCGCACTCGTGCTCACCATGCGCGGCCTCGCGACTGGCGAGGACGCGCCACCTGCTCCGATCGATGCGCCTTCTGTGGTTGACGCGGCGGTACAGCCTGCTGCGCCCGCCGCTGCGCCCGAGGACACCCCGCCATGGCTGCAGGGCGCGACGACCACGTCGGGAACCCCAGGGGGCGCGGGCTCGGCTGTGGGCCTCACTCCGTTGACCGGTGCGATGCCAGCTACCGACTTTGCCGACCCGGTCGCTGCCATCGCCACCATCCGCGTACAGGCGCAGCGGAATGTCCAGGCCGTGGACGACCTTATGGTCCAGCTCGACGCGCTGGAAGCCAGTGGCCAGACCCCGCCCGACGTCAAACTCGACGCACTCCGTGACAACCTCAAAGTTGCCCGGCGCGCGCAGCAGCTGGCGCTGGAGCTGGCCGAGTCGACCCAGCAGCCCGAATCTCCGCTCCGCGATCAGCGCACCGCCCAGATCATCGTGGAGTTGCAGGCGCTGCAGGCTCAGGTGCAATACAACGTTGCCCCGGTCGGCGCGGCGGCAGCGGGACGGGCGCAGTGACATGCGTGCACGGCCCATCAGCGGCGCCAGGGGTTTCACGCTCGTCGAGCTGGCGGTCGTACTGGCCGTCCTCGGCGTGCTGGCCCTGGCCATGACATCGAGCTTCGACAGCGTGGCCCAGGCCCGCCAGCACAATGCCGCCCAGGCGCACGCCGAGTCAGCGCGTCTGGCGCTCCGCGCGTTCGCCTTGCGCAACCGCCGCCTGCCGTGTCCCGACACCACCACCTGGGGGGATGTCGGTCGTGAAGCCGGCGGTGGCGCATGCGGTCCGAGCGTCAATGTCGGCTGGTTGCCTTACGAAGCTCTCGGCCTGGAGATACCCGAGCGCGGGGCGCGGCTGCGCTACGGCGTGCGCCGCGGGGCGAGCACGGATCTGGTTGCGCCCGGGCGCGCCTCGGTGGATGTACCGGACCTGGAAGGCACGGGAGGCCTTGTAGCCGCGCTCTCGCGCGCCGCAACGATAACCACGACCAGCCAGCCGCATTACTTCACTGCGGATCCCGCTGGCCCGAGCTGCTCTGGCAGCCCGGTCAATCCTGCCCTCGTCCTGGTTGCCCCGGCGACAAACCGCGACGGGGCGGGCGGCACCTTTGCGAACTTCGACGGCATCCATGCCGCCTTCGCCGCCGGTACCGGTCTGTGCGTTGCCGCACCCGGCCAGCCCACGACCCCGCTTTTTGACGATGTGGTCGTGGCGGAAAGCCCGGCCGCTCTCCTCGGCTGGCTGCTGACGGCAAGCCGATGACACATCCGTATTCCACCCGCGACGCGATCGCACCTGCCAAGGCACGCCCCAAAATGACGCCCACGCCCCGCTACGCCCACCCGCGCACCCGCCCCGCAAGGACCGCACTGCTTTGCGCGATCACGCTGTCGCTGGCCGCTTGCGCGCATTCGCCGCCGCGCAGCGCCAGCGAACTGCCGCCCACCGAGCACATGGCACTGGAGCGCACGCGGCAGTTGATTGCCGAGGAATCGGCAAAGTTCGCCAATCAACAGGATCAGCTGCGTGCCGAGATAGAGCGCTCATTCGAGCGTACCCCCGATGCCACACCGGTTGCCCCGGTCTATGACCCGCTGGAGAACAGCGTGGTCAGCATCAGCATGTTCAATGCCGATGTGGGCCAGCTGCTGTGGGCGCTCGCCGACGAGCTGAAAATGAACCTGATCGTCGATCCGCGGGTACTCGAGCAACGACAGCGCACCAACCTTCACCTCCGGAACGTCAGTGCGCGCGAGGTGTACAACCACATCCTCGATGCGTTCGACCTCCATGGAGAGACACGTGGCGGCGCGCTGGTGGTCGGACAGATGCGCGAGCGCATCTTCAACGTGGACATGCTCGACTCGGCGACATCCATCGATCTGGCAACCGGTGGCGATGTGTTCGGCGCGGGCATGGAAGCCAGCGGTGGTGGCCAGTCGCTGCGCGGCACGCTGACGATGACCGGCAGCGTTGGAAAGGACAACGACCCCTTCAAACAGCTCGATGCTTCTCTGCAGGTGATCCTGGGGGCCGACCAGGCTGCCGCAGCGCCACGCGGCCCCGACGATCCGCCGCCGCCCGAAACCGCGCGCTACAGCCTCGACGCGGGTTCGGGGACGCTGTTCGTGCGCGCGCGTCCTTCCCAGGTCCGTGCCGTGGAAGAACTGATCAGCCACACCACGCTGAAAATGCGTCGCCAGGTATTGGTCGAAGCACAGATCCTGGACGTTTCGCTCAACGACAACTTCCAGTACGGGGTGGACTGGCAGGTGCTTCGCGAACGCGTGGCGGGTCTGTATGGCAGCAGCCCCGGCAGCATCGTGCCGACGCCCGGCACCGATACCTCTCCGAATCTGTTGCCATACGACCGCAACAGCCGGCTCGGCGACCAGGCGCGCAACATCATCTTCCCTGGGCAGACGCTGGGCTCGACCGTGGGTCGCGGCCTGGGTCTGAGCTACGCCACCGACACTTTCTCCGCCGCCCTCAGCGCGCTGCGAAGCTTCGGCAACGTCAAGGTGTTGTCAAACCCGAGTGTGCGCGTGCGCAACGGCAGTCCGGCCTACCTCTCCGTCGGCTCGAACATCCGATACGTCACCAAGTCCACCACCAACGTCTCCAGCGGCGGTAACGGCTTCAATACGTCATCGGACATCCAGACCGACTCGCTGTTCTCGGGCGTCGTCATCGGGGTGGCGCCGATGGTGCACGAGAACGGCTCAGTAGAACTGCTGGTGCATCCCATGCAGACCGAAGTCGTGCCAGGCAGCCTGCAACTCCAGGAGTTCCCCAACGGGAATGCAGTCACGCTACCGATCATCAACGTCAAGGGCATCACCACCACGCTCAACCTGCGCGATGGCGATACGGTCCTGCTGGGTGGACTGATCGACCAGACCGCGAACCTCGGCGACAACGGTGTGCCGCTGCTGTCGGACGTGCCGCTGCTCGGCAAGCTGTTCGGGGCGCGCAGCACCCAACAAAGCACTCGCGAGTTGGTGCTGGTGTTGCGAGTCAAGGTGATATGAGCCTGATCTACGACGCACTGCGCTCACAGGGCGCCGCGAGGCCGGACAGCGCCCCGCCGCTGCCGCTGTGGTGGGCGCGGCAGTCGTCATGGCGGCGAGGCTCTGTATTGCTGGCGACCGGCGCGCTGTTGGCGACCCCGCTGGCCTTTGTCGCGGCTACGGTCACGAACGTCGCTGCACCGACCGAGCCCCAGCATTTCGGTCAGCCGTCGGTTGCACGGCCCGTCGAGGCACCCGCCGAAGCGTTGACACTGGTCGACCTGCTCGAAGACGACGCAAGGGGTGA
>NZ_RPFN01000002.1:0-343978 GCF_003813845.1 Luteimonas sp. 100069 | reverse complement strand
CGTCTGCCTCCGTTGCCCCCTCGCCCTCGCCCTCGCCCTCGCCCTCGCCCTCGCCCTCGCCCTCGCCCTCGCCCTCGCTCGAGCCTATGCCGGTTGCCGTGACCGCTGACATGGCCATCGCTTCCACAGCCGACATTCCGACTCCGGAGAACGCGTTGCTCGCCGAGGCGGCGCACTCCCCGATGGCGGGTATCGCCGGCGAATCGTTGCCGCCGCAGCACGGACAGACTGCGCGTGCGGCCGAGTCCGCGATGCGCATGCCCGTACCTGCTCCGGTGCCGCAGGCGATGGCCGCCACGTCGTCGGCATCGGCCGCCGGGTCGATCCGGGTCGAACGCCGCGACGCGAGCGTGCCGGCAGGCCAGCTCGACGACGCGATGGTCTTGCGGGCGACGCAGGCACTGGAGGCTGCGGTCGCTGCCGACGACATGCCGGCAGCGCATGCAGAACTCGCCAGACTGGAAGACATGTTGCCCGCGAGCAGCCTCACCCTGCTCCGCATGCGTGCGTGGGTCGCCCATGGCAGCCGCGACATGACCGGCGCCGAGTCGCTGTACCGGCAGATCATCGAACGCGTGCCGGACGACATGAACGCCGGAGTCAACATCGCCCTGCTAGATGCCCGTCGCGGAGACGTCGGCGACGCCCGCGATCGCCTGACGCGGCTGGCCGCACGCCATCTGCGCTCACCGCAGGTCGCCCGTGCGCTGGCCGAGCTGGACACGCTGACGCAATGAATCCCGCGCTCGCCAGCCATCTCGAAGTACTGCGCCTCCACCGCGCCGCGTTCCCGCCCACGCCCGATGCCCAGGCATGGTTCAGGACACCGGCGCTGGATGCAGCACAGGCAGAGGCAGCGCATTGTCTGCGCACCCGCGCGGGTTTCGTCCTGCTGACCGGCGAGGTCGGGACCGGCAAGAGCACGTTCCTGCGCCGGCTGCTGGACGAACTCGGCGACGAGGGCGTCGCCACCTCACTGGTGTTCAACACCTTCCTGCAGGGTCCTGATCTGCTGGCCGCCGTGCTTCGCGATTTCGGGCTGGTCGCGACGGGAAGCCCGGCGACCGACCTTGAGACACTCAACCGGTTCCTGGTTGACCGCTGGCGCTCACAGGCCACGTGCGTGCTGATAATCGACGACGCGCAGAATCTGGACACCGACAGTCTGGAACTGCTCCGGCTGCTGACGAACCTGGAAACCGGGCAGGAGAAACTGCTGCAGATCGTGCTGGCGGGCCAACCGGAGCTGCACGCTCACCTGGCCCGACCCGGCATCCGGCAACTGACCAGCCGCATCTGCACTCACGTACGTCTGGACACGATGACCGCGTCCGAACTGGATCGCTACGTGGCGTTCCGCCTGGCCGCGGCCGGCGGGTCGGACATTGAGCTCGAGCCCGCCGCCCTGGCCGCGCTACACCGTGCCAGCGACGGCAACCCGCGCCGGGCGCATCTGATCATGGATCGCTGCCTGTACGGTCTGTACGGCCATGGCGAGGGCCAGCGCCGGATCGGGGCTCCGCTGGTGCGCCAGGCCGCCGCGCAGGCGGGCGTACGTCCCCTGCACCGGCGGCCGCGAGTGCCACTGGCCCTGGCCGCGACGGTTTTCGGCGCGATCGGCTTGAGCACACTGGCTCTGCTTCCACGGGACGCCGACTCCCGCCATGCCCCTCCGCCATCGGTTGCCGCGCAGCCTGCGCAGATCGAAGCCGGCGCCCTGCCCAGTGACGAGGCGCGCTGGCAGGCATGCCTGCAGGCGTTTGCCGGACAGGCCTTCCATGTACAGCCGGTCGATGCCGCGTTCGCGGCACGCCTGTCGACACTGGATGCTTCCTGCCTGCGAAACGACGCCGGACACTGGCGTGCGGCGTGGCGCATCGGTCTGCGACCGAAAGATTTCCTGCCCGGCACCGACGAGACACCGCTACGCCGCGTGCAGGCGCTGCTCCTCACGCAGGGGCTCTACGACGGAGCCGTCGACGGCCGCTTCGGTCCCCGCATGCGCGCGGCGTTGCGCCTGTTCCAGGCCCGCCATGGACTCCCTGCCGATGGTGTGCCCGACCCTGCCACCCTCCTGCTGATCGATGCATTGCTGGCCAATGCCGGGCAGCCGCCGTCTTCCCCTTCTCCTGAATCTGTCGCCCATGTCCATGGCTGAATCCACACCGATCCGTCCGTCCGCACCTACGTCCCTGCAGAAGGAAGGCACGCGCCTGGGCGAGCTGATGCTCGAGCGAGGGCTTCTTGATGCAACCCAGCTGCAGTACGCACTGCAGAAGAACGAGGTCGAGAAACAGCGGCTCGGGCGGGTCCTGATCCGCCATGGGCTGGCCAACGAATCGGACATCGTGCGCGCGCTGGCCGAAATGAACGGCGTTGACTACGTCCAGGTCGACACGTTGACGCAGTCCGATCCGCAGGTGCTGGCGATGTTCAATCGCGAACTGTGCCAGCTGCGGCAGTTCCTGCCACTGCGTCGGGCCGACGATGCTCTGGAAGTGCTGATCGGCGACGCGGATCCGGCCACCGTGCAGCAGCTGGTCCTGCAGCGCTGCGGCCTGCGCTGCCGCTTCGTGCAGGGCGAATACGGCAAGGTCGCGCGCCTGATTCGCCACACCTATTACTTCGCACAGAATCCTGTCGAGAGTCTGCTGGAACGGGAGATCAAGCGGCTCTCGTCCGACAACGACCATGCCTACAGCCCGGAGCGCCTGCTCGATTATCTGCTGCACTACGCGGTGCGTGAGCGGACTACCGACATCCATCTGGCGCCGTCCGACGACAGCCTCCATGTGCTGTTCCGCGTGGACGGCGTGCTGCGTCCGATGTTCGCAATGCCCACTTCGCTGACCCGCCTGCTGGGCTACATCAAGCTGGCGGCAGAGATGGACATCTCCGAGCAGCGCCGGCCGCAGGACGGCAGCTTCCGTGCCACGGTGCTCGATTCGGGCCTGACCGTGCGTGTGTCCACGATCATCACCGACTCGGGCGAACGCACCGTCCTGCGCTTACTGCCCGAACACAGCGAACTCGCGGGCCTGCGCGAGCTCGGCTTCTTTCCCGAGGACGTCGCGGTCCTCGAACGTCTGTTCGCCAAGCCCGCCGGACTGGTCCTGATCACGGGACCAACCGGTTCGGGCAAGAGCTCTTCGCTGCATGCAGCGCTGCGCATGCAGTCACTGATCGAGCGCAACGTGCTGACCGTCGAAGATCCGATCGAATACCGCGTGCCTGGCGCCGGCCAGACCGAGGTCAATCGCCGCTCCGGTTACGAGTTCGGATCGGCACTGCGCCATTTCCTGCGTCACGACCCCGACGTGATCCTGCTGGGCGAGATGCGCGACGCCGAGACCGCGCAGGCCGCGCTGGAAGCCGCCGCAACCGGCCATCTCGTACTCTCCACGCTTCACGTGACCACGGTATTCGGCGTGGTCCCGCGTCTGCGTCCATTGGGCCTGGAAGCCCAGGTGATCGCCGACAACCTGCTGGCGGTTGTCAACCAGCGCCTTGTGCGCCAGAACTGCCCGTTCTGCACCCAGGAAGTGCCCTTCACGGAGGCCGAGGCCACGTGGCTCGGTGTCGCCCCGGGGGCGTCGGGCAAGCGGGGCGCCGGATGCGATCGCTGCCGCGGCAGCGGTTTCTACGGCCGCCTGCCGGTCTACGACATCATGGTCGTCGACGAAGCGCTGGCGAACGGCATCGCCGACGACGCCGGCCGCGAAGCGTTGCGCAACCTGGCGATGAACGCGGGCTTCCGCGGGATCGAAGACGTCGCACGCGCGCGCATCCTCGCGGGGCAGACGACCAGCGAAGAAGTGTTGCGCGTGGTCGGCGTGGGCCCGGCGCCATGAACGTCTATTACTACCGCCTGCTCCTCTCGAGCGGCCGCGTGCGCGCGGGAATCACCCAGCTGTCGGTCGAGCGCGACTCCTCGGCGCGGATGTGGCTGGAAAAGAACTTCGACGCAGTGGTGCTCTCGCTGGTGCGGCTGCCCGGTTGGCTCGCCGAAAGCCAGCGTTCGATCTCCCAACTGGTCAAGCCGAGCATCCGCCCCGCGGAACTCGCCGGCATGCTTCGCGACCTCGGCGTGATGACCAGCAGCGGCATCCCGATCATGGAAGCACTGCGCGCCGTGGCGAACGAGGTCGGCCAGGGCAGCGCCACCAATGCCGCGAAGCTCGCGCGCCGCCTGCTCGAGGAACTCGACGCTGGCGCATCCCTGAGCGACGGTGTCGCCCGCTATCCGGACGCGTTCCCTGAAACCGTTCGCAACCTCGTCATGATCGGCGATGAGACCGGCACGATGGACAAGATGCTGATGGAAGCGGCCGACCACGTCGAACGCATCAGCAAGATGACCGCTGACACCCGCCAGGCGCTGATCTATCCCGGTTTCGTGTTCTCGGCCATCTTTGCCGCCGGCGGTTTCTGGATCTACTACGTGATTCCGAACCTGTCGGATCTCTTCAAGCAGATGAATGCCGATCTGCCCCCGCTCACCATCGCGGTGATGGCAGGGTCGGAGTGGCTGATCGCGCATATGGGGCTCATGCTCGGACTGATGGCGGTGGCTGCCTTCGTACTCTGGGTGACGTGGCGTTACAGCCGGCCCTTCCGACGGATGATCCATTACGGCCTGCACCGGGTACCCATCGCGCGCACGATCATGAATTCCTCGGGGCTCGCGTTCTTTACCGAGTACATGGCGCTGCTGATCCGTGCGGGTGTGGACATGGTCAGCAGCCTGCAGGTGATGGAGCGGGCGATGCGCGACGAGTATTACCGCGACCGCATCATCGCGATCCGCCAGGTGCTCGAACGCGGTGACCGCATCTCCTCCGCGATGCGCCAGGTCGGCGGCTTTCCTTCGATGATGGTGCGCATGATCGCGGTCGGCGAGGAAACCGGCACGCTCGATTCGCAGTTCGGCCGGCTCTCCTCCGAATACAGCACGCGTCTGCAGCGGCTGATCACCAACCTTTCCGAAGTCATCAAGCCCGTGGTCGTGCTGCTGGCCGGCGGGATGTTCGTATTCCTGATCGTTGCCCTGCTGCTACCGGTCTATGACCTGGTCAAGCAGGCGATCGCATCGCCGCAGTTCTGATGGAGATTCGCCTCATGCAGATAGTCGTCCGCCACCCGATGCGCGGTTTTACGATCCTGGAAATGTCGGTGGTGCTGGTGGTGATCGCGCTCATCCTCGGGGCGGTGACCGTCGGACGCGACGTCTACCGCAGTGCCGTGGCCGAGCGCATCGGCAGCGAGTTCGTCCAGGGCTGGATGATCGCCTACGACCGTTACGTCCAGCAGACCGGGACGGTGCCCGGCGACGAACTCGCCAATCCCACAGGTCGTGTAAACGGATCGCCAGGAGCTGCACTGTGCGGCAACGAGTTGCGTGGCGCGATGATCGCCCGTGGCGTCGCGCTGCCACCCGGTCGCGCCGAAGGTATGGAGACGCGTCACGTTTATCAGGACAGCCGCGGCCTGCCGCGTGAGGTCGAGGTGTGTTTCATGAACCTCCCCGACTGGGCTGAGCCGGCGACCGGGACCAGCTACGCGCAGCGGCCCCGCAACGTGATGCGGTTGAGCGGCCTGACCCCTGAACTGGCCGGCCAGCTGGACCTGCGGATCGACGGGCGCATCGACGCGCGTTTCGGGCGCATGCGCGAGAGCACCCGGCACTCGATGGTGGCGGCGATCGGCAGCACGCCGGTCGACAACCCCTGGACCCTCAACGAAAGCGAAGGGATCAACAGCAACCCGGACGCCCAGGTCGCCGCAATGACCGGCTACATCCGGATGAACCAGTAACCGTCGCCCATGCAGGAGTTCGACATGGACACACCGGCGATTCCGCGCCGCGGTCATCACTTTCCACCTGCGCGCCGGGGCATGGCGGGCTTCGGCGTCGTCCAGGCTGCGCTGGCGCTGATGCTGGTCGCGGCGGTGCTCGGTGCCGGTGCGCTGGTCCTGCACGCCAAGCGTGCTCCGGCGCAAGCCAGTGGACAGGAACAGGCGCTGCGCTGGGCCGACGAGGCAGTCGCCGCCTTCGCTTCCGCCAATGCACGGCTGCCCTGCCCTTCGACGACGGTACACGGCACCGAGGACTGCAGCAGTGATCGCCAGCAGGGTTGGCTGCCGCTGCGCTCGCTGGTCGGCGCATCAGGCATCGCGCCACAGCTCGGGCCGATGGCCTACATGGTGTATCGCGGCGACGAAGGCGCGCATCTCGACCTGACCAATCCGGGCAACGCCTGGCAGCCCAGGCTCACCGACGGCACTATCCGCACGATCGCGACAACTGACGACGCGGGCGCCAGCACCAGCCGCGCCTTCGACTCGGTCAACGGTCTCGACCTGTGCAGGGCGCTGGAACTGGCGGATGCCGCGGCGCCCGACCCTTCCCGCGCGCGCATCACGGAGCCCGGCAGCGCACCGCGCAATGTGGCCTACGGCATTGCCGCTGCCGGTCCGCAGGCGGGGACCGGCACCCGCTTGGACAGCGCCAATGCCGGTACCGACGCGTCGATGGCCGCCCCCTCGCAGAACTGGAACGCCGACTACGACGATCGGGTGCGGATACGCACTTTCGATGGCATGGCGCAGACCCTGGGCTGCCGTCTGTTGTCAGGCGGATTGGCCAGCGCACCTGCCGCGCGTACTTTCTCGGGCATTCCATTCCTCGACGCTGCGGCCACGCCGGCGGCCTGGAACGTCCAGCACGCGTCGATGGACGCCTTGGCCGCCGCCGTCACCCTGCACGACAGCCTCAAGGCGCTTCAGGAGGCCAACGTCGAAACCACGAACGGGGCGGTGCTCGGCGCCGCGATGGCGCAGGCAGGCGAGGTCATCAAGGTACTCATGGCGGCAGCGTCGGTGTCCGGCGCGGTGACCAGCCTCACGAACAACGCGGCGAGCCTGGCCCGGTCGGTCGCAACCTGCATCGCATCGCTTGGCGTGATGTGCTGGGAAGTGCCGCTCAAGGCCACTGCTGTTGGACTGTCGGTCGCGTCCGTGGTGACCAGCGCCGTGGCGCTCGGCCTGAATATCGCCGCCATTCCGCCGACTGCGCTGGCTCTGGCCAAGACCGTGGAGGCCCGTGACCGTGCCAAGAACGCCGCGCGCGAGCGTCCCAGGGATCTCAAGGCCACGATCGACGATATGGCATGCCAGCTTTACGGGCGCGATCCGCCCGAGCCGCCGGACGGCAGCAGCACGCCCTACAACCCCTGCACTGCCGAAAACGACATCAGGACCGGTGCCGACGGCAAGCCGGTGCTGAAGAAAGACGAGTTCGGCGCACCGATCCCGGTGGTCGACGGGGCCGGCCGCCAGGTGTTCGACGGCGACGGAACGCCGTTGTACCACTACGAGTACATCACCGATACCGACCCCAAGGGGCTTGACGAGAAGCGGGACGAAGCGCGCACGGAATGGGAGTTCCTGCTGGCGCAGGTGACGCTGCTCGAAGAGAAGCGCCTGGCACATTGGGACGACCAGAACATGCGGGCCCGCATCGACGAGAGCGGGTCGATGAACTTACACAACGGCCGCTATCAACGGATCGTCTGCGATCACGTGGGACAGGGCAATGGCGATCTCGACGCCTCGTGCAACTCGGTCGCGCGTGTCGACGACGCGATGCAAGGCGCCTACAGCAATCGCCGAACGGACTTCTTGTGGGACCTCGCGATCGCCGACGCAGTCCAGCAGCGAGCGTACGCGGAGGCGTGGGCCAAGGCGAACCTGCGCGAGAAGGAAGTCGAGCACGAGGTCCAGGAGCTGCAGAAGAATTTCGACATGTGGTTCACCGGTCTGGATGGGCAGAAGTCACTGTTCCGGACCATGCAGGACGAGCGAGACGACGCACACCATTGTGGCGCCCGGCCGGCCACGGACCTGTCGCGTCAGAAGTGCAGGAATGCCGAGATCGCAGTCGAGTACGTGAATTCATGCCGGCGCGAAGTGCGCGATGAAACCACCGGCCTGATCAGGTTGGAGGAGGACATGGATCCCCTGTCCAACTGCCGGGCTCGCATGACCGAGCGGCTGGAAGTCGCGAAGCAGGACCAACGCGACGTTGGCCGCAACCTCGCCGCTATCGAACGCGCCTACAACAGCCAGCTCGCCCCCCGGATCAACTACCCGGCAGACTGGTTCGAGCACGCGATCGAGGAAATCCTCGATGGCGACAGGACCCGGTACGAATGGCGACGTTCGCACCGCAAGGCTTGGCCTTTCCCGGGAAGTCCAGGCCTGCCCGACGACGTCCTCCCCGGGTGGGTCAAGACGACAGTGCCTTACTACGCCCCTGAGCCCTATCGGGGTCGAGGCTCGGCCCAGATGCTGGTGACTTCCAACCTGGAACTTCGCAACAAGAAGCAGTGCGAATTCTTCGCCAGCTTGGGCTGGGACTATTCCTGGGGCGGCGACCTGCTGTTCCACGAAGGACTGTACTGCCAGCGCTATCCCTACAACCGCGCCTACTCGGACTGGTTGCTGGCGCAGAAGGGGTCGACCGAAGCCGAGAAGATCTACATCGCCCTGGTCGAGCAGTTCGACAGCCTCGAAAAGCAATACAACGACCTGCGCCGCGCCAAACAGGACGAAGCCGGCAACGTCAATGCACGCCTGGTCGGTTTCGGCGCGGAGTCCGCGCTCGAGCGTGCCGACGCGCGCGGCACGGTGGGTCCGCAACCGGTGCGGACGCCATGATCGCGCCTGCGCATCGCCAGCGCGGCGTCTCGCTGGTGGAACTCGCGGTGGGGCTGGTGATCGCCGCCCTGCTCGCCACTGTTCTACTCAGCGTGGTGCCGCTGGGTACCGAGGTGGTCGATGGCGAACGCCAGCAACAGGAGCTCGCCCGCGCTGACGAGGCGCTGCTGGGCTACCTGCGCAGCCACAACCGCCTGCCGGCCGCCGACCACGACGACGACGGCCGCGAGGACACGGGCAGCACCTTTGGCTGGTTGCCCGTCACCGACCTCGGCCTGCCCCGCCATCTGCGTATCCGCTACCAGGTCCAGCCCACGCTGGCCACGGCGCCCGGCGACGTGTTCCGTCCCCTACTGCCGCCCGATTACCGCGGCGAACTGGGCACCGCAGGCAACGGCCTGGACATGTGCATGCGTCTGCTGCTCAACCAGCGTGACGGCCTCTCGGTCGGCGGCCTGGACATGCCGGTGGCCTATTACCTGGGCCACCCCGGAGCACCGGGCCACGATACCGGTCCGCTGGACGCGGTGTGGGACCCCGCCATCCAGCCGGTGCCCGGCGCTGCGAACGCGCCCGTGCTCTCGCTGGCTGCGGGCCCGGCGGAGCTCGCCGCGCGGCTGGCATGCCCCGACCGCCTGGCGCGTGCGCAAGGCGGCGCGCAGGCGGCCTACGCTGCGTACAGCGCATACCGGATAACCAACCTCAACCGGGATTTCCGCGCATTCGACGTCAAGATCGCCCAGCTGATCGTCGACGAGGCCACGACCAGCCGCAACCTCGCGATCTACGCCCTTGCCGACGCGATCACCAGCGAAGCCGTCGCAGTCGTGCTGACCGCCGCCGGGTGGCCACCCGACAAGATGAGCATCCTGGTGGGCGCGAAATATCTCGCCTCCGGGCTTGCAGGCGCCACCCTGTCGCTGGCGCTGGCGATCAAGGGCATCGTCGATGCCGAGGCGGCGCTGAACGAGGCCAACGCCGACCTCGCCAAGCGACGCGAACATCTCGAGCTGGTCGAAACGCACCGTGAGCGCACCGAAGCCCTGTACGTCGCGGCCAGCCGCAACGCCATCGCACTCGATACCGCTGGACTCTCACAATGAACCAACCGATCGGGATATCGGGCAGTCCCACCCTGGCGTTCCCGCAACGACTCCGGGCAGGCGCATGCCCGGTGCAAGCCGACCTTCCCGCATCGCCACCCGCTCCGTCGCGACGGCATACGCGCGCGACGCGCGCCTCGCATCTCCGGCGATGCGGGGACCGCGGGCGGAGCATGTCCGGCAACGGGCGCCACCTCCAGCTCGGACTGACCCTGGTCGAACTGGCGGTCACCCTGGTGATCCTGGGTGTGATCGGCATCCTTCTGGTCCGGTGGTTGGGCATCACTGCCATGGAACGCCGTGACGACGCCCAGCGCACCGTGCTCCAGCGCGCCGACGATGCACTGCTCGGGTTCGCAGCAATCCACGGCCGCCTGCCATGCCCCGCAACCACTGGCGAAGGCCGCGAGGACTGCACCGAGGCCGGTGTCGGGCAGTTGCCCTGGCGCAGCCTCGGCCTGCCGGACGAGCGCGCTGGCCGGGTGCGCTACGGCGTGCTGCGTGGAAGGGGAAACCTGACCCTCCCCGGGTACGACCTCAACACCTTTGACGCCACCCTCGACGCCGACCTCGTCCAGCGCCGTGACCGCGCCGAGAGCCTCCAGGTGCTCCTCAACAGCCCCGATGTCACCGTCGCCCACTCCGTCCAGCCATACGACAACTGCAGTCGTCTCCCGGCTGGCGATGCCACCTGTGCGAACGCCCCGCAGCTGCACATGAACTCGCTGGATTTCTGCGAGGCGTTGCGCAGCGCTTCGCTGCTGCCGCCGAGCATCCTGTTCGTGCACACCCGCCGCGAGGACGTCCCCGAGCAGATCGCCGGCAACGTCGCCTACGCACTCGCGCTTCCCGATGCGCTGCAACCCGCCGCCGAACACATCGGCGCTTCAACGGCGTTTCACTCTCCCCGCCGGCCGTCTACGCCCGACTACCAGGACAAGGTCCTGGCCGTGGGCATCGATCAGCTGTGGACGCGGCTGCGTTGCGGCGACTCCCATGGACCGGCGGTATACGCGCACGCCAACGCCGCCGTTGCCGCCCGCCTGACCACGCCGACGATGCATAACCACCTCGAACAGCTGGAAGTCATGCGCGATCTCGCAGAGGCGATGAACTACAGCGCCGACGCCGCCATCGTCTCCGCCGTCAACGGCATTACCGGCGGCACCAGCCAGACCCTAGACACCATGTCGGAAACCTTCGAGACCTACGGCCTGTTCGGCTGGCGCGTGGTGCTGGCCAGTACCGGTATCGGCGCGGCGATTGGACAGGTGGTGGCGGCTGGTATTGCCAAGGCCAGCACCGCGTCCTACCTCGAGAAGACAACCCGGTATCGTGACGAGTTCCGCCACTTCCCGCCCTCCGCGCAGTTGGTCGAAGACGCGGTCGTGCTCGATGCCCGCCGGGCCGACATCCTCGGCGGCTTTCCTGATCCGGTCTCACGCGACGTCGCCGAGCGTTTCGATGGAACCTTGGCGGCACCATGAGCCTCCGGGACCAGGACGCTCTGCGTGGACCTGCTGACCTCCCGTCAAGGGAGCATCTGGTATCTTCCGCCGTCCTGTCGGCCACCCAGGGCGGCGTTCCGCAGGCATCCGTGAACGAGGGTATGGAAGACACCGACCAGCACACCATCGCCGTCAATGGCGCCTCCACGCTGCCGACAGCGCCCGCCTGTATCGTCGTGATCCACGGGGAAGGCTTCGGGCAACGGGTCGATATCGGCGCAGAGCCGGTCATCGTGGGGCGCTCCACCGACGCGACGCTGCGTCTTGTCAGCCCGAGTGTCTCGCGCCGCCACTGCGAGATCTGGCGGGAAGGCGACTTTTACCGCATCCGCGACCTGGGCTCGACCAACGCCACCTACATCGGCGGTCGCGCCGTGCAGGAGGCAACCCTGACTGACGGCGATCAGATCACCATCGGTGAGAGCGTCCTCAAGTTCGTCAGCCACACCAACGTCGAAGCGGTCTATCACGCCCATGTCTCACGCCTGATGTTCCGGGACCGGCTCACGGGTCTTCTGGGACGCCAGGATTTTGTTGCCGCGGCGGAGACGCGTATCGTCGCCGCCCTCGCGGCGAAAAGTGCGCTCAGCCTTGTATTGATCGACATCGACGGCATGGCGGCGCTGCAGTCGGAACAAGGTGACGAAGCTTCCGCGAGTGCGTTGACGCAGGTCGTCGGATTGCTGGAAAGCCGGCTCGAAGACGGCGATATCGCCGCGCGAATCGGCGAATGCCAGCTTGCGTTCCTCCTGGGGCGCGACCTCGCGGCCGCTCAGGACTTCGTGTCCGCGCTGCGACGCTCGATGTTCGAGGGGCGGACCACGCGCGACGAGCCGTCCGCACCACCCGTGTCGCTCCTCGCCGGGGTGGCCCAGCTGGAAGCTGGCATCAAGAGCCTCGGTGAGCTGATGAAGCAGATCCGGCTCACGGCGACAGCGACCTGAGTTGACCGCAGATGCAGACGCATGGAAACGTTCCCCGGCCGAGCGCCGGTGTGATGCCCGTCGCTTATGCTGCGCCGACCCATGCCTCCGGCGGGCCGTACCGCCGCTGCGACCTCCACCAGCTTTTTCCGTACAGGGACGACGCATGATCGAGTTCGGCCATCTGACGCACGCGGGTCTGCGCCGGGATCTCAACGAAGACACCTATTACGGCGACAGCGAGCTGGCGCTCTGGCTGGTCGCCGACGGCATGGGCGGACACGAATACGGTGAAGTCGCCAGTGCGCTCGCGCGCGAGACCATCGTCCGCGAAATCCGCCAGGGCACCTCCCTGTCCCAGGCGATCCGCATCGCCGACGAGGAGATCATCCGCGCGTCGCGCCGACGCGGCGACAGCCTGCCGATGGGCACGACGGTGGTCGCCGCCCGCGTGACCGGCAATCGTTTCGAGGTGGCGTGGGTCGGTGACAGTCGTGTCTATCTGTGGCGGGACGGCAAGCTCACGCAGCTCTCGCAGGATCACAGCTACGTGCAGGAGCTCATCGCGCAGGGCGCGATCACCGTCGATCAGGCGCGCAGCCACCCCCATCGCAACGTGGTCACCCAGGCCCTGGGGGTCACCGATCCGCAGATGCTCAACGTGGAGACGCTGTCGGGCGAACTGAACCCCGGCACGCAGCTTCTGCTGTGCAGCGACGGCCTCACCGAGGAGGTCGACGACCGGGGAATCTCGCGAGTCCTGGCGCACGCCGAGTGCAGCGCGCAGGAATGCGTGGACGGACTGGTCGCCGCCGCACTCGATGGCGGTGGTTCCGACAACGTCACGGTGATCCTGATCCGCCGGCACTGAGGGCCGGCGCTTTTGCCTCAGGCGGCCTCGGTCTCGCTCTCGGCCGCGAGCGCAGGCGCCCACAGGCTGACGCCCGCTTTCCTGCGGATCGCCTCGACCCGCGCCGCGTGCGCGGCGAGATCGTCGGCCGGAACACGTAGCGGCGGACGCGCGCCCATCGGCCGGGCCAGCACCACGTGGTGCGTACCGGGCTCGGGCTCGGACCCGCTGCCGAAGCCGATCTCGTGCTGGCCCGCGGTCAGGGCCAGATAAACCTCGGCCAGCAGCTGCGCATCGAGCAGCGCGCCATGCAGCTGGCGGTGCGCGTTGTCGACACCCAGCCGCTTGCACAGCGCGTCGAGCGAATTGCGCTGGCCCGGATAGCGCTGGCGGGCAAGCAGCAGGGAGTCTTCCACCGTCACCCGCTGCCGCAGGCTGCCGTAGGCCGGGCCGAGCAGCGCGAGCTCGTTGTCGAGGAAGCCCACGTCGAAGGCGGCGTTGTGGATCACCAGCTCCGCCCCGTCGATGAACTCGAGGAAGGCGTCTGCGATCTCGGCGAAGACCGGCTTGTCGGCCAGGAATTCCAGGCTCAGTCCGGTCACCTCGGCCGCGCCCTGCTCGAAATCGCGGTCCGGCTTGATGTACTGGTGATAGGTGCGGCCGGTCGGCCGACGCTCGACCAGCTCCACGCAACCGATCTCGACGACGCGGTTGCCCTTCTTCCACTCCAGGCCGGTGGTTTCGGTATCGAGGACGATCTGGCGCATCGGTGTCTCCATCAGGCCGCTGCGGTGCGCTGGGCGCGCGCGGCGGCGCTGGCGAGCGCGTCGACGCGCTCGTTTTCGGGATGCCCCGAGTGACCCTTCACCCACTGCCAGTCGATCCGGTGGCGCTCGCAGGCGATCTGCAGGCGCTGCCACAGATCCTGGTTCTTGACCGCGCCGCCGCCGGCCGTCTTCCAGCCGCGCCGCACCCAGTTGCGCAGCCATTCGGTGATGCCCTGGCGCACGTACTGGGAATCGGTGTGCAGCACGATCTCGCACGGCTCGCTCAGCGCTTCCAGCGCGGCGATCGCGCCCATCAGTTCCATGCGGTTGTTGGTGGTCAGCGGCTCGCCGCCCGAGAGCTCGCGCTCGATGTTCTTGTAGCGCAGCAGGGCCCCCCAGCCGCCAGGGCCCGGGTTGCCGAGGCATGCGCCATCGGTATAGATCTCGATCGACTTCATCACTGTTTCCGGAATATGGGTATCAGCCAGCTGCCGCGCCAGCCGGCAGGGCGAGCGGACGCGGACTGCGCAGGGGTGTCAGGGGCAGATGACGTTTCTGCCCGCACAGGGCATAAGCGGCCCGTAGACCCGGGCCGTTCTGGACCCCGCTCACCGGCTCGATCCGCCAACTCGGGCCGAGTCCGCTCGACACCGCATCCGGCGCGAGGCCCGCTTCACGCATCCGCCGTCGCCAGGTCAAGGGCTCGGCGCTGGCGATGCCGGTGCCGCGCCAGCGCCAGCGGTACGGGGTCAGCGGGTTGAGCACCAGCAGCCACAGACGGCCCCCGGGCGACAGGACGCGCGCGGCCTCCTCGAGCAGGCCCAGCTCGTCCTCGCGTCCGCCGATCACGTGCTGCAGCACCACGGCGCCGAACGCTTCGCTCGGCAGCGGCAGCGGCGTGCCGCACCGGACCGCGCCACGCAGGGTGTCGCCGTGACGGACCAGGCACAGCCCGCGTCCGGATGCCGACGTCGCCGGGGCCGCCGGCGCGAGCCACAGCCAGGGCAGGCCCGGGTGCGATCCCAGGACCTCGCTGACCAGCACGCGTTCGCTGTCGAGCACCGCGCGGCCGGCCGCCGTTTCGAACCAGTTGCTGGCGCTGCCGGGTTGACCGGCCGGAGTGATCACGGGCATGGTCCCGATTGTAAGGGCTCCGGGACATGCGCGACTCCGGCGCCGCGGTCTCGACCGGCGCTGCGGGCGGACACGCGAGCCCAACCTGGTCGCGAACGCGCTGGTGCTCCGCCCTGTCCCGCAGTCCTCTGCGCCGCGCCACGCCGATCACGGAGTCCGTAACGATGCGAGTGCAGCCGCTGCCCGCCTTCGACGACAACTACATCTGGACCCTGGCCGACGACTCGGGCCGGGCTGTCATCGTGGACCCGGGGGACGCGGGGCCGGTGCTCGGCGCCGCCGATGCGGGCCTGACGCCGCTGGCCGTGCTGCTGACCCACCACCACGCCGACCATATCGGCGGCGTGCCGGCACTGCTGGCGCGCTGGCCAGGCCTTCCCGTGTACGCCCCCGACGATCCACGGATTCCCCACGCCACCGCGCGGATCGGGGCCGCAAGCACCGTTCCGGTGGGCGACTGGCGCTTCGAAGTGATCGAGGTCCCCGGGCATACCCGCAGCCACATCGCGTTTTACGGGCACGGGCATCTGTTCAGCGGGGACACCCTGTTCAGCCTCGGCTGTGGGCGTATGTTCGAAGGTACGCCGGCCCGGATGCTGGCTTCGCTGGACCGCCTCGCGGCCCTGCCACCCGATACACTGGTCTGCTGCGGCCATGAGTACAGCCGCGCCAACGCCGCCTTCGCGCGGACGGTGGACCCGGACAACGCAGCGCTCCGGCGCCGCGAACAGGAGATTCTCGACATGCGCAGCGCCTCGCGCCCTACCCTGCCCGTCGCTCTTGCGAGCGAACTCGACGCCAATCCTTTCCTGCGTACCCACACCGCTGCCGTCCGCGAGGCGGTCGCGCGGCATGGGGGGTTCGACGCGCAGGACCGCGTCGCCGTGTTCGCCGGGCTGCGGCGCTGGAAGGACGGCTTCGTCGCATGAGGGCGGGTCCGATGACCCGGCTGGCCGCAGCATTGCTGATGCTGGTAGCGCCGACGACCATCCTGCATGCGGCAGACACCCCCGCCGCAGGCGCCACCCCGGGCCCCGCCCCCGCCCTTGTCCCGGCAACCACAACTGTCGCAGCAGTGCCGACACCACCGGTCACCCGCAATGGCCAGGAGGTCTACCGCCGGTTCGTCGAAGGGCTCTCGGAGCCCGATTGCAATGACGCCGCGACGGAGCGGTGGCGCGCACAGTTCGGCCATGTCCCACGCCAGCTGGCCTCCGGCGGAAACGACGTACTGCCGCTGTTTTCGTATGTGGTCGAGGAGATCCGCGCCCAGCACCTGCCGACCGAGTACGCATTGATTCCCTTCGTCGAAAGCGGCTATCGCCCCGCTGCCCGCAGTCCATCGGGACCCGCAGGGCTCTGGCAGTTCATCGCGGTGACCGCGCGCAATCACGAGATTCCGATCCGGCCGGGGTATGACGGCCGCCTGTCGCCCGCCGATTCCACCCGCGCTGCGGTGCGCTACCTCAAGAGCCTGCACGGCATGCTGGCCGGGGACTGGCGACTGGCTGTGATGGCCTACAACGCCGGCGAATACCGGGTATTCAACGCTCTCAAGCGTGCGGGACAGGAGGCGCGCGACGCGACGCCCGATTCCTTGCCGGTGCCGCAGATCACCCAGACCTACGTACGCAAGCTGCATGCGCTGTCGTGCCTGATCAAGGAAGCCGGCACGCGCGAAACCTGGATGGCGGCGATGGACCGGGAGGTGCCGGCACTGACCGCGATCCCGGTGCCCGACGGCATCCGCGACCTGGACACGCTTGCCGACCGCCACGTCACCGACGCCGCGCGGCTCAAGAGACTCAATCCCGCGCATGCCGACGGTCGCCTCGCCCGGATCGGACAGCCGGTCAGCCTGCTGGTACCGCAGTCCGCCGCCGCGCCGCCGGTGTTCATGGCCGAAGCGCCACCGGACATCGACATGCCCGCCGCCGACGCGGCGCCCGATACCGCATCGCAGGCGCAGCGCGTGCACACCGTCGCAGCGGGCGAGTCCCCCTGGTCGATTGCCAAGCGTTACGGGCTGAGCACGCAGCAGCTCCTGGGCCGCAACGCGCTGACCGCGCGCAGCGTATTGCGACCCGGCATGCTCCTGCAGATCGACGCACGCTGATCCCCGCGCGGCGCGCGCCCGGCGCCCCGAACCGTGTTGGACCCGCTGGCGTCGGCGCGCTTGAGGACGCACACACGTCGCGCCCGCCGATCGAGCTTCGATCTATGCCAGCCGTGCTTCGTCGGAGGCGCATCGCCCGGATTGGGACTGCGCGCCTCATATCGGCCTGACGCATGCGACCAGACCGCGTCCGGACCAACCGACGCACCTGCGCAGATCGAAAACGAAGTCTCCGCTCGCGCACGCGAACTCACGGCGCCCGGTCCCGTGGGGGTCCACACATCGACACCGGTCGGGCGCACGCGTCCGCGCGCGCTCGCCGTCGTCATCACCTTGGTCAGCTCGGCGCGATGCGGCTGGCTGGGCGCCGAGACCGTGCGAGTGAGCCGGTCCCAAGCACTTCATCAGGGCCTGATCGGGCGTCGTGCGCTTTCCGGGGGGCCAAGCGCACGGCTTTGCGCGACGGGCAGCCGGCGAGTGCCCCAGCCAGTGGCCGGGCAAAAAAAAGCCCGGCTTGCGCCGGGCTCTTCGATCACGGATCGCGCGCTTAGAGGCGCGCTTCGTTCACCGTGATCTTCATCTCGCGGCGCAGGCTGCGCTGCAGGACTTCCGCATCCTCGTTTCCGAGCAGGCTGCCAAGCTGCTGCCGCAGCATCTCCCGCTCCTGCTCCGAAGCTTCGTCCGGGTTTCCGGGTTCCACCTTGGTCACCGCGAACACCACGGCGCTTCCGTCGGCCAGCATCACCCGACCTGGCGTGACCGCATCACCGCTGGGCGGCGCAACGCGGAAGTAAGCCTGGTTGGCCACTGCATCGGGAACCGGCGCGCCTCGCGGAATGCCCGGCACGTCCTGCGCCTGCAATTCGCGTTCGCCCGCCAATGCCTCCAGGGACTTGCCGCCCTTGAGCTCGGCGACCATGGCGTCCGCTGTCTGCTCGGCCTGCTTGCGGGCGCGGTCGGCGCGCACCTCGGCGATGACGCGCTCACGCACCTGCTCCAGCGGCTGCGCCCGCTCGGGGGTGTGGCTGGTGACGCGAATGAAGACGGTGTGGTCCGGACCGATCTCGATCGGGTCACTGACCGTCCCGTCCTGGGTCAACGCGTCGGAGAACGCGGCCTGCACCACCGCATTGTTCGCCGCGATGCCGCTACCCGCGCCTCGCGCGAAGGGGCCGATCGTCTGGATCTGCACGCCCCCGGCAGCTGCCGCCGGCTCGAGCGACATCGGACTGCGGTTGATCTCGTCGACCACGCGACCGACCTGCTCGCT
Source organism: Luteimonas sp. 100069 (assembly GCF_003813845.1). NCBI lineage: Bacteria > Pseudomonadati > Pseudomonadota > Gammaproteobacteria > Lysobacterales > Lysobacteraceae > Luteimonas > Luteimonas sp. 100069. Next base: position 325,589 of record NZ_RPFN01000002.1, on the reverse strand, counting down.
GTAGGCGCGCGAGCCGTCACTGTCGCGGACCTCCTGCTCCATCTGCTCGCGCACGTCCTCGAACGCAACCGGCTTGTCGGCGTCCACCTCGCGCAACTGCAGCACATGCCAGCCGAAATCGCTGCGGACCGGCGCGCTGACCGTGCCCGGCTCCATCGCGAACAGCGCGTCTTCGAACGCGCCGGCCATCATGCCCTTCTCGATCCAACCCAGATCACCGCCACCGTCGCGGGACCCCGGGTCGTCGGAGTTCTCACGGGCGAGCGCGGCGAAATCCGCGCCGGGCTGCTGGGCCTTGGCGGCGATTTCGGCGGCGCGCTTCTGCGCCGCCTGCTGGGTCGCCGCGTCCGCATCTGCCGGCACCTCGATCAGGATGTGCGAGGCCATGCGGCGTTCGGCGGTCGCGAAACGCGACTTCACCTGTTCGAAATGCGCACGCGCCTCGGCTTCGTCGACCTGACCATCGCCATCGCCATCGGCCGCAACGGCGCGCAACTCGATGTACTCGAGTGCGACCTTCTCCGGCTCGCGGTAACGCGCTGCATGCGCTTCATACCAGGCCTGCTGATCAGCGGCGGATACCTCGGCGCTGTCCACCGCCGGCGGCGGCACGATGACGAAACTCACGTCACGGCGCTCGCCGAGCAGACGCATCAGACGCGCCGCTTCGCTTTCGGTGACGAACGCGGTTTCCGCGATCGTCTGCGGCACCAGTGCGCGCTGCATGTCGATGCGGATGCTTTCCTGGAAATCGCGCGGCGTGCGCGGCGGCTGCGCGGACTGCAGCGCCATCTGGTAACGCTGCGGATCGAACCGCCCCTCGACCTGGAACGCGGGAATCGAGCGGATGACCTCCTGCACCTGCGCATCGCCAATGACGATATCGGCGCGCTCGGCCGCAAGACCGAGCACCGCGCGATCGATCAGTTGCTCGAGAACTTCGCGCTTGCTTTCCAGCGTCTCGAACCCGCGCGCTTCGAAAGCCTCGCCTTCCTGCTGACGGCGCTGCTCGCGCATGCTGTCGAACGCCTGGCGGAATTCCTCGGCGCTGACCTCGGTCGAGGTCCAGGCGAGCTTGCGTACCAGCCACACGTCGGGCGCGGATTTCCACCATTTCGGCGGTGCCTCCACCTTGGCGGCGTAGTCGGCATTGTTCTGGAACAGATACTGTTCCATGCCGAAGAACGCGAACGGAATCGCGAGCACCGCCACGATGGCGATGGCGATCCAACCACTGGTCTTATCTCGAAGCGCTTGCAGCATGGCTCAGGACACGGGATGGCGAGCCGTCCAGTGTACCCGCAAGATCCAGGAGACGGACGCGGGCACCCGTTCCTCGCCGCGTTGCAGCGCCACCGACGCCTGTTTGCGCTCCCCTTGAAACGCGGTCGTAATCACAAAAGGGATCGCGTACCATGCGCGCCTGACCGGCATCCCCGTCCGGACCAGCTGCGCATCGCGCTGCCGGCCGGATGTCCAGACGTAAGACACGTCGCTATCTCAAGAAGAAGAGGAACTCACTGATGGCAAACCTCACCAAGTCCGACATCATTGCTTCGGTCGCGGAGAAATCCGGCCTGTCGCGCGCCGACGCCGGCCGCGCCGTCGACGCCCTGCTCGACACCATCACCGAGGCGCTGAAGAACGGCGACGCGGCGAACTTCGTCGGCTTCGGCTCGTTCGTTGCGCGTCCGCGCGCGGCGCGTACCGGCCTGAACCCGCAGACCAAGGAAGCGATCCAGATTCCGGCGTCCACGGTGCCTGCATTCAAGGCTGGCAAGGCGCTGAAGGATGCGGTAAAGTAAGCGGCTTGATTGTTCCGCATGGGTGCTTAGCTCAGCGGTAGAGCGTCTCCTTTACACGGAGAGGGTCGGGGGTTCGAAACCCTCAGCACCCACCAAGAGTTTCAAAGCGCGGAGCGGTAGTTCAGTTGGTTAGAATGCTGGCCTGTCACGCCGGAGGTCGCGGGTTCGAGTCCCGTCCGCTCCGCCAGTTATAAGCAAACAACCCTGCAGCGATGCGGGGTTTTTTGTGTCCGCGGTTCGAGCGGGCAACAGGCTCCATGCCTGGGGCCGCTCGGGACCGGATCTGTGCTCCTGTCATCTCCACGTTGCGCGGAACAGCAGATCACGCCTCTGCAGGAGGCAGTACGCACACGCGTCGCTCGACCCGCTCGCCTGTCGCGTGCCGCGGTTATCCGGAACCGCAACGCGGCAACGCACGTTGCACTTGCCGTGGCGACCGGTCGCGCGAAGGCGCGCGCCCGCCAATGTTTGCCATGCGATCCCGGACGCCGCGGATCGCCTTCAACGCGCTGCGCGCAGGACGATTACGCGCATCGCGAAAAAAGTTGTCTTGCCCCCTTCCCAACCGCCGACTTTGATGTAGAATCTCGCGCCTTGGAGCGGTAGTTCAGTTGGTTAGAATGCTGGCCTGTCACGCCGGAGGTCGCGGGTTCGAGTCCCGTCCGCTCCGCCATTTGCAAACAGAAACCCCTGCAGAAATGCGGGGGTTTTTGTTTGTGCAACGGCTGCTCGCGCGACTGCGCAAAGCCGCAGCGCGTCTGTTGCGCACGGCACCGTTCGACCGCAGTCGCCGCATCGGGCCGATCGACTTTCAAAGGCTGTGCCCTGGCCTGGTCAGCGTGTATCGGAAGGGCCATTCGGCGCCGGATCGCCGGCCCGATGCTCCGCTCATCTGCACGACGCGCCAGGCGTGATTGCAGACTGCAGACGGATCGCGCGGTCCATCTCGGCAGGAAGCCACATACTCCACTCGTCGACCGCGGCGATACGTACCGTCGCGTTGCCAGCAGGAGCCCCGATGCGATCCATCCACCGTCCTTCTTCCCTGCGCGCGGCCTTCCATGCACTGGTGATGGCCGCCGCACTGCTGGGCACGTCCAGCGCCGTCGCCTCGGCGTCGATCGCCGCGATTCCGGGACTCGATCGCGCGATGCTTTCGCCGGCGTTCTGGGTTGCCCGCCAGCCTGCGGCAGATGCCGTGGTGCTGGATGCAGCAGCAATCGAAGCGCTGAACGCAAGAATGCGGCGCGAGGACGCGTCGATCCATACGCCGCTCGCATTGCCGGACCACCTGGACGGGCACATGGTGCGTACCTGGATCGAAGCGGTGTCGAAGCGACCGACGCAACCCCGTTTCACCACCGCGGGGCGGATCGACGACGCTGCGCTCGATGCGTGGATGGATGCACTCGCGCTCGATGAGATACCCGCCGGGGTGGCCCTGCGATTCGGCCTGGTCGTCCGCCGCGCCGACCTGCGCGCGTTCCCGACCGCGACCCGTGTCTTCAGCGAACCGGGCGACACCGACATCGACCGGTTCCAGGAGGATGCGCTGTTTCCCGGCACACCGGTCGCAGTGATGCACACAAGCCGCGACGGCGAGTGGCTGTTCGTGGAAAGCGAGCGCTATCGCGCATGGATCCGGGCGTCGCTCGTCGCGCTCGGTTCGAGAGCCGCTGTGGCGGACTTCGCCGCGCGTGCGGCGCGCGGCCCCATCGTCACCGGCGCCACCGCGCGCACCGTCTTCACGCCCGAAGCCCCGGAGGTCTCGGACGTGCAGCTGGAGATGGGCGTGCGCCTGCCCCGCGTGAACCCGGACGGCGCGACCGCACTGCACGGCCAGGTGCCGGGCTTCGGCCGGGTGATCGAACTGCCGGTGCGCGAGCACGACGGCGCGTTGTCGTTCTCGCCGGCGCTGATTCCCGCCGCGGCCGACATGGCCGACGATGCCCTCCCCCACACCCGCGCGACACTGCTCCGCCAGGCCTTCAAGTTCCTCGGCGAGCGCTATGGCTGGGGCCATGGCTACAACGCGCGCGACTGCAGTGGATTCGTCTCCGAGGTCTATCGCAGCGTCGGCATCCTGTTGCCGCGCAATACCGGCGCCCAGGCGACGAGCCCGGCGCTCGACCGCATCGAAGTCGCGCCTGACATGCCACGTTCCCAGCGCCTGCAGCTGCTGCGCGAAGCCGATGTCGGCGACCTGGTGTTCATGCCCGGCCACGTGATGATGGTGATCGGCCACGTCGGTGGCGAGCCCTGGGTCATCCACGACACTGCCGGCATGAGCGTGCGCACTGCTGGCGGCGCCGTCACGCCGCTGCCGCTCAACGGCGTCGTGGTCACCCCGGTGACACCGATGCTGGCCGGCGATCGCGGCAGCGTGGTCGATCGCATGACCGCCATCCAGCGCGTACGCTGAGCCGGAGCAACCGATGAAGATCACCGACATCACCCTTGGCATGCTCCGCGTGCCGCTGAGTACGCCGTTCAAGACCGCGCTGCGGACGGTCGAAAGCGTCGACGACATCATCGTCTCCATCCATACCGACAGCGGCCATGTGGGCCACGGCGAGGCCGCGCCTACGGCGGTCATCACAGGCGACACTCATGGCGCGATCGTCGCGGCGATTTCCACCGTCATCGCTCCGCGACTGATCGGCCGCGAGGTCGCCGACCTCAACGCACTGACGCACCTGGTGCAGACCGCGCTGGCGCGCAATACCAGCGCCAAGGCCGCGGTCGAGATCGCACTCTATGACCTGTTCGCGCAGCTCCACGGCGCACCGCTGTACCGGATCCTCGGCGGTGGGAACCCCGTGCTGAGTACCGACATCACGATCAGCGTCAACGACGTCGACACGATGGTCGCCGATGCGCTGTCCGCGGTGCGCCGCGGCTACGAATCGCTGAAGATCAAGATCGGCACCGATCCTGCAAAGGATCTGGAACGGGTCCGCGAGATCCATGCGGCGGTCGACGGACGCGCATCACTGCGCCTGGATGCCAACCAGGGCTGGACTCCAAAACAGGCGGTCCGGGCAATACGCCAGCTCGAGGACGCAGGTATCCATGCCGAACTTCTGGAGCAGCCAGTCAAGGCGCACGACCTCGCAGGCATGAAGTTCGTGACCGACCGCGTACACACTCCGGTCATGGCCGATGAAAGTGTATTCGGCCCCGTCGAGCTGATCGAATTGATCCGCATGCGCGCGGCCGACATCGTCAACATCAAGCTCATGAAGTCCGGCGGCCTGTCGAACGCGATCAAGCTGGCCGACATTGCCGGGCTGCATGGGATGGACTGCGCGATCGGCTGCATGATCGAGACCGGCATCAGTGTCGCCGCAGCGGCGCATCTGGCGGTCGCCAAGGCCGACATCATCACCAAGGTCGATCTTGACGGTCCTTCGCTGTGCGCATGGACTCCGGTGGAGGGCGGCGTGACATTCGACGGCCCCCGGATCTCGATCGCGGATGCGCCCGGCCTTGGCATCCGCGCGATCCGCGGCCTTGTTGCCCTTCAGGACTGAGGCGCGCTGTGTCCGCGCGGCCGCCGCGCATCGATCTGCCGGCGATGCGCAAACCGGCAGTCGCACGCGGCGTTCGACGCACCGCCGCATCTGCACCACCATGCCGGGGCCGACAGAAAAAGGACATCCACATGCTTCGCCTCCACCGCAACGCCGCATTGCTCGCCCTGTCGCTGGCGAGCCTGCTGCTCGCCGCGTGTTCGTCCACCTCGACCGCAACCGCTGATTCACCGCTGGCCGGCGCCGGACAGCTGGTCGTGGTCACAGCCATGGACTGGGATGCACCGCAGGCGCGTCTGCAACGGTTCGAACGCGAAGGCGACGGCGACTGGCGGCCGGTGGGCGACGCTGTGCCGGTGATGCTTGGCCGCAGCGGCAGTGCCTGGGGGCTCGGCCTGCACCCCGCGCAGCCCAGCGGCCCGCAGAAGCGGGAAGGCGATGGCCGCGCGCCCGCGGGCGTGTTCGCGATCGGCCAGGCCTTCGGCTATGCGCCTGAAGGCGTCGGCGCCCTGCCCTATTCGGCGATGGCGGCTTCGCATTACTGCGTCGACGTGTCCGGCTCGCCGCTCTACAACCGCATCGTCGATGCACGGACAGTCGGCGCCGACGCAGTGGCCGGTGCGAGCGAGCACATGCGGCTGGACCTGCACAACGATGGCGACACGCGCTACCGCCAGGGATTCGTCATCGAACACAACGCGTCCGGCATTCCCGATCATGGCAGCTGCATCTTCGCCCATCTGCTGCGTCGCCCCGACGAGACCACCGCAGGCTGCACCGCGATGGACGATGCCGCGATGGACGCGCTGCTGCGCTGGCTCGATCCGGCGCGCACGCCGCGCTTCGTCCTGCTGCCCGATGCCGAATACGCGCGCCTGCAGGCCACTTGGCAACTGCCGACACAGCCGCGCTGAGCCAGAGCCGCCTGCAGCGCGCGTCGCGACGCCTCGCCCGCCGGCAGTCGCTTCCGACGCGATGCAGTGATCCGCACAACGCGCGCCACCGCGGCCTGCACATGGCATGCTGCCGACGCCTGCCGCGAACGCCCGGACCATGACCGAAACCCCACCGCCCCGTCCTGCCGCCTCTGCCTCGGCCCGGGTGCTGCTCGCGCTGATCGCCGGCGCTGTCGCCGGACTTTCGCTGGCTGCGTGGGACGCGGACACCGCGATCCGGGTCGCCGATGCGGCCCAACCTGTCGGCCGTCTGTGGCTCAATGCCCTGCAGATGACTGTCGTGCCCCTGGTCGCTGCGCTGGTGATCGTCGGAATCAACGCCGCGGCCGATGCGGCCGCATCCGGACGCAACGCGCGCGTTGCGATGATGGTGTTCGCGGTGCTGCTGCTGCTCTGCGGCACCTTCGCCGCGATCGCCGCCCCTGCGTTGCTGTCGCTGGTGCCGCGCGACGAGGCACTGGTGTCGGCGTTCCGCGCCGCGATCCAGTCGCCCGAAGTGCTGCCGCAGGCGCCCTCGTTCGGCGTCTGGATCACCAGCGTGATTCCCAGCAATGCACTGGCCGCCGCGGCCGCCAGCGCGATGCTTCCGCTGGTGGTGTTCTCGATGTTCTTCGGCTTCGCACTGACGCGCCTGGAACCCGGGCGCCGTGAGCGTCTCCTCGAACTGATCCGCAGCGTCGGCGACGCCATGGTCGTGATCGTGCGGTGGGTGCTGTGGGCGGCTCCGCTCGGCGTGTTCGCGCTGGTGTTCTCGGTCTGCGCCCATGTCGGCCTCGGCGTGCTGACCGCACTGGGCTACTACATCGGGCTGCAGTGCGTGCTGTACGTGTCGATCACGCTGCTGATGTATGTCGTCGCGGTGACAGTGGCCGGCGAGCGCCTGCGCAGGTTCGCGGCCGCGCTGCTCCCGGTGCAGGCGATCGCCGCGAGCACGCAGTCGTCGCTGGCCTCGCTGCCGGTGATGGTCGACAGCGCGCGCCACCGGCTCGGCTATCCGCTTGCGGTGACGTCGCTGGTGCTGCCGATGGCGGTCTCGCTGTTCCGGATCGCGAGCCCGACGCAGTATCTGAGCGTCGTCGTCTTCATCGGCTGGATGTACGGGGTGGAGCTCGGTCCGGCCCAGCTTGCGGTGGCGGTGGCGCTGAGCCTGGTCATCAGCATGGGGTCGGTCGGCCTGCCGGGCCAGGTGAGCTTCATGACCAACAACCTGCCGGTCACCCAGGCAATGGGCCTGCCGGTGGAACCGCTTGGCGTGCTGCTCGCGGTCGACACCATTCCCGACATCTTCGCCACCGTCGCCAACACCACGGGCGACGTCACCGCAACCGCTGTTGTCGCCAGGCGCGGCGGCTCCGGTACCACATCCACAGATCCAGGCGCATGAGCGACGATTACCTGCTGTTCCACAATCCGCGCTGCTCGAAGTCGCGCGCCGCGCTGGCGCTGCTGGGGATGCGCGGCATCACGCCCCGTCTGGTGCGTTACCTCGACACGCCGCCCGGCGCCGACGCCCTGCGTCTTCTGCTGCGTCGCCTTGAGCTGCCGGCGCGCGACCTGCTGCGCAGCGGAGAAGCGGCCTACGCTGCCCTCGGGTTGAATGACCCCGCGCTCGACGAAGACGCCATCATCGACGCGATGGCCGCGCATCCGGAGCTGATCGAGCGCCCGGTCCTCGTGCGCGGCGAACGTGCCGTGATCGGGCGTCCCACCGAGCGGCTGCTCACCCTGCTCGATTGAACAATCCTCAACGCGCGCGTTTGGCCACGTGCATGGCAGACGCCTGCGCAGGCGGCGCAAAACTGTCGGCTCGCGCCAACGGCCAGAACGCCCTGAACACCGCATGCTCGGGTACGCCGTCGAGCAGCTCGCCGGGTTCCAGGAAACGGTAGAGCGCGGCAAGCGAACGCACTTCGGTGGGCGAGACACGCCGCAGGATGTGTTCCGGTCCGATCTGCATCGGATGTTCCAGCCCCGCCGCACCGATCATGTCGCGCAGCGCGCGCAGTGTGTTCTGGTGGAAATGGAATACGCGCTCGGCCTTGTCGGGGACATCGAGAAGACGCCAGCGGGCCGGATCCTGGGTGGCGACCCCGGTGGGGCAGCGGTCGGTATGGCAGCTGCGCGACTGGATGCAGCCGAGCGCGAACATGAAGCCCCGCCCCGCGTTGCACCAGTCCGCGCCCATCGCCATCGCACGTGCGATGTCGAAGCCGCTGGTCACCTTGCCCGCCGCGGCGACGCGGATGCGGTCGCGCAGGCCGATGCCGACCAGGGTGTTGTGCACCAGCATCAGCGCTTCCTGCAGCGGCAGGCCGACGTGGTTGATGAATTCCGAAGGCGCCGCGCCGGTGCCGCCTTCGGCGCCGTCGACGACGATGAAGTCCGGCAGGATGCCGGAGTCGAGCATCGCCCGCGCGATGCCGAACCACTCCCAGGGATGGCCGATGGCGAGCTTGAATCCGGTCGGCTTTCCGCCCGCCAGCGTCCGCATCCGGTCGATGAATTCCAGCAGGCCCAGCGGCGTGGAGAATGTGGTGTGCGCCGCGGGCGATTCGCAGTCCACGCCGACCGGAATCCCGCGGGTCGCGGCGATCTCGGCCGTCACCTTGGCGCCCGGGAGCAGGCCGCCGTGCCCCGGTTTGGCACCTTGCGAGAGCTTCAGCTCGATCATGCGCACCTGCGCTTCGGCCGCGTTCCGCGCGAACGCATCCTGGTCGAACCGCCCCTGGGCATCGCGGCAGCCGAAGTAGCCCGAGCCGATCTCCCAGACCAGGTCGCCACCGTATTCCCGGTGGTAGGGCGAGATCGCCCCCTCGCCGGTGTCGTGGTAGAAGTTGCCGCGCCTGGCGCCCTGGTTCAGTGCGCGTATCGCGTTGGCCGACAGCGAGCCGAAACTCATTGCCGAAATATTGAACACGCTGGCCGCATAGGGCTGGGCGCGCTCGTCACCCACCGGTATGCGGAAGTCGTGCGTGGCGGCGTGCGCGGGCACCAGCGAATGATTGATCCATTCGTACTGCGAGCCGTACATCGGCAACTCACTGCCGAACGGCACCACGTCGCTGACGTTTTTCGCACGCTGGTATACCAGCGCGCGCTGCTGCCGCGAGAACGGCACCTCGTCCTGGTCGTCCTCGATGAAGTACTGGCGGATCTCCGGACGGAAGGCTTCGAGCCCGTAGCGGAACCGCGCCATCAACGGATACGTCCGTCGCAGGGTCGCGCGCCGCTGCACGATGTCGATCGTACCCAGCGCCACCAGCACGAGCAGCGGCACCGTGGCGAGCGACCAGCCCAGCGAGTGCCGGGTCACTGCCAGCAGAGCCGCGGCAAGCGCCAGGACAACGCAGCTTGCATACGCGAGATAACGGACCATCATGCTCCCTTGCTGAGATCGGGCAGTGACCCGACCGGCCATCCTCCACCGAAAGCGGTGAAAAGACGGTGCCTGCGGGCAACATCATCGACGCGCGGCTGTTGACGGTCGTCGGCGTGTAACCGGGCAACTGCCGCTGAATGAATGATGCCACTGCAGCCGCTTCACGGCGGTTTGGCAGGCAGCTGCCTATGGTCATCGCGAACTCCCGCAGTGCCGAAAAACATCATGTCGCAGCGTCCATACAACCCGATGGTCCTCGCGGAAATGACGCGCGCCGTGCAGGCGGAAAGACCGGATGCCGACTGGCATGAACTCGAGCCGTTGCTTCGCGCGGCGTGGGAGCGGGTTCCGCGCATGTCCGACTGGGAGCACGTGCGCGACATCGCTGCAGCACATTACCGCCTCGGACTCGGCATCCCCGATGCAGCTCCTGTCGTCACCATCGGCGCCGGTTCGCTCCCCGGAGCCTTGCCATGATCTCCGCGCGCGCGGTGTGGCGGCTCGTGATGCTGCCGGTCTACATGCTGATCGCAGGCGCCGTGTTCGCCCTGGCACTGCGCAATACGGCGGGTTCGATCCTCTCGCCGCTGGCCTCGCTTGCGCCCTGGGCCATGCTGCTCGCCGGCATTCTCGCCCTCCTGTCCATCATCGGCGGCCCGTTGCGCTGGCGTCGTCGCCTGGCTGCGGTGCGCCATGGGCATCCGAGCCGCGCGCGCGAATGCCCGCAGCGGCGTGTCCACGAGTGGGAAAACGAGCCGGATGCGCAGCCGGCTGCCCGTAGCTGATCGGCGCCGAGGCGCCTATAGAGGCTTGGCAATGCGGACAACGTCACCGCCGTCGCGCTTGGCGAGATACAGCGCTGCGTCGGCGCGACCGAACCAGTCCTGCCAGTCGCGCTCTGTCGAGAGCATCGCGCCGCCGACCGCCACGGTCACCGGACCGCCCGGCGCGGCCAGCCTTGAGGACACTGCTGCACGCACCCGTTCGCCTGCGCAAGACAGGGCATCCTCCGACCCGATCGGCAACAGCATGACGAATTCCTCGCCACCGAATCGATAGACGGAATCGCCCTGCCGCAACTCCTCGTCAAGCAGCGCAGCCAGCTCGATCAGCACCACATCGCCTGCGGCATGTCCGTATGTGTCGTTCACCGCCTTGAAGCGATCGATGTCGAGGACCAGCAGACCCATGCGGCCCGCCTGCCCGGTAGCGATTGCGTGGCGCAGATCCGCTTCCAGCATGCCGCGATTGGGAATGCGGGTCAGCGGGTCGAGGCTGGCGAGCAGTTCGAGCGAATCGCCGTACTGGCGCGTGCGCCGTGCAAAGGTATGCGCGAACCCGAAGACCAGTGCCCAGGTGACAAGCGTGCTGAGCTGGTGGGGGCCAGCTTCACGCAGAAGCGTCACCGATGCGACCCAGAGCAGCCCCAGTCCGCTCCAGGCGGCGACCCGTATCGGGGCAAGATAGAAATTGGTCATCAGCACGAGATAGACCCAGCCATGCGCAGCCGCACCGATGGTCACGCATGCAAGGCCGGCAAATCCCGAATTGATGGCCACCAGCCATCCGCCGGCACGCTCGGTGTACTGCCCGCGCCAGACGCGACGCAGGATGATCGTCAGGGTGACGACCACGGCAGCATCCATCGCAGCGGCCACCCACTCGCCACGCGTCAAGCGCCAGACCAGGAAACTGACGAGCACGACCGCCGTGACCGATCCCAGCATGGTGATGATTGCCAGGCGCAGATCGTGCCTGAGTCTTGAGATCAAGTTGCGTCCATCCCGGAGCACCGCATGCTCCCCGTCACGGACCGCAGTAGGCCCGCCGTCGACCCTAGGCGCGCAGGCCTGAACAGGGAAGCAAATTGTGCTGCGCATGTGTCGAACGCTGCCGGCCGTCACGTCGCGAAGGTCGAATCGACCGACATCGCGATGGTGCCCGGAGCCGGAATCGAACCGGCACGACCTTGCGGCCGACGGATTTTAAGTCCGGTGCGTCTACCAGTTTCGCCATCCGGGCAGGCGGTCGACAGCGTGCCGCAACGCGCCGCGGAATGGAACCGCCGCGTTTTCCCGCACGGTGCAGAAACGCAAAAAGGCCCCGCATCTGCAGGGCCTTTCGTGAAACTGGAGCGGGAAAAGGGGCTCGAACCCTCGACCTCAACCTTGGCAAGGTTGCGCTCTACCAACTGAGCTATTCCCGCTTGGAACCGAATTGTAACCCGCCTGCGACCTGGGTGGTGCACCGGCTGGAGGCCTGGGTCGGAATCGAACCGGCGTACACGGATTTGCAATCCGCTGCATAACCACTCTGCCACCAGGCCGGTGACCCCGCCGCACAGGTTTTCAGCCTGCCGACAAAACGAAACCCCGCATATCGCCCGGGGCAACGTGTTTGAAACTGGAGCGGGAAAAGGGGCTCGAACCCTCGACCTCAACCTTGGCAAGGTTGCGCTCTACCAACTGAGCTATTCCCGCTTGGGAGGCGAAATTCTACCCGTCGCCGCCGGTGTGTCAATACTTGTTCTTCTCCGCGGCACGCATGATCGGCCATGCCGCGCGCAGATACAGCAGGCCCGACCACAGGGTCAGGATCGCCGCGATCGCGAGCAGCCAGTCGCCGACGATGAAGATCTCGCGGCCCAGCCACGGCAGCGGGCGCGGCGGCTGGTCGGGCGTCACCGAATACAGCAGGCACAGCAGCGCGATCATCTGCGCGATCGTCTTGATCTTGCCGATCGCCGCGACGCGCACGGTCGAACGCTGGCCGAGCTCGGCCATCCATTCCCGCAGGGCCGATACCGCGATCTCGCGGCCGACGATCACTGCCGCCCACAGCGCCATCCAGGGCGTGGGGTGGCCCTGCACGATCAGGAACAGCGCGACGGCCACCATGAGCTTGTCGGCGACCGGATCGAGGAACGCGCCGAATGCCGAGTACTGCTCGTAGCGACGCGCTATCCAGCCATCGAGCCAGTCGGTGATCGAGGCGAACGCGAAAACCAGCGCGGTCGCGAAGTTGGTCCACTGGAACGGCAGGTAGAACACCAGCACCAGCACCGGGATCAGCATGATCCGCATCAGCGTGATCCAGGTGGGAATCGTGAATTTCATCGGACGCCTGTGGGGGATTCAGTCAGGTCCGGCGCCAGGGCCGGGGTCAAGCCCGTGTAGGGTCGCATAGATGCGTTGTGCAAGCGCCGCGTTGACGCCTTCGACCTGGGCAATCTGTTCGGCACCAGCCGCCTTCAGTCCGCCCAGACCGCCGAAATGCTTCAGCAGGCTGGCGCGCCGGCGTGGCCCGATGCCGGGGATGTCTTCGAGGCGGCTGGTGGTACGCGCCTTCTGGCGCCGGCCGCGATGGCCGGTGATGGCGAAGCGGTGGGCCTCGTCGCGCACCTGCTGCACCAGCTGCAGGCCGGGCGAGGCTGCGCCGGGCTTGAGCGCGCGGCCGTCGGGCAGCAGCAGGGTCTCGTCACCCGGCTTGCGCGCTTCGCCCTTGGCCACGCCGACGAGACAGATGCCGGTGATCCCCAGCGTGTCGAGCACGGCGCGCGCTTGCGCCACCTGGCCTGCACCGCCATCGATCAGCAGCACATCGGGCAGGATGCCCGCGCCTTCTGCCGTGACCGGCGGGTCGGTGCCGGAATCCGCAGCGGCCACCTCCGCCGCGCGCGCCTCGGCCGCCTTGCGGAAGCGCCGCGTCAGCGCCTGGTGCATCGCCGCGTAGTCATCGCCGGGTTCGATGCCGGCGATGTTGTAGCGCCGGTACTGGCCACGCACGGGGCCTGCCGCATCGAACACCACGCACGACGCCACGGTGGCCTCACCCATGGTGTGGCTGATGTCGAAACACTCGATGCGCTGCGCGGGCCGGCTGAGCCCGAGCATCTCGCGCAGCGACTCCGCGCGCGCGTTCTGCGCAGCCTGGCTGCTCATTTCGGTCGCGAGCGAGATCTCGGCGTTGCGACGCGCCAGATCGACGTAGCGCGCGCGGTCGCCGCGCACGTTGTACTTGATCTGCACGCGTCGTCCGCCGGCCTCGCTGAAGGCCTGCTCCAGCAGCGGAACGTCCTCGATCGCGCGGTCGAGCACGATCTCACGCGGCGCCGGCTGCTCGGCGTAATGCTGGGAGACGAACGCGGCCAGCACTTCGGCCGGATCGTCGCTGCCGTTGGTGCGCGGATGGAAGGCGCGTGTGCCGAGGTTGCGGCCGTCGCGGAACGACAGCAGCAGCACGCAGGCCTGGCTGCCCTGCATCGCCACGGCCAGCACGTCGAGCTCGGCAACCTTGCCGTCCACGTACTGGCGCGCCTGCATGCTGCGCATGTTGCCGAGCAGATCGCGCAGCCGCGCAGCCTCCTCGAAATTCAGCGCTTCGGCTGCCGCCTCCATGTCGCGGGTGACTTCCTGCGTCAGCTCGTCGCTGCGACCGTCGAGGAACATCGAAGCCCGCCGCACGGCATCAGCGTAGTCCGGCGCGGAAATCAGCCCGACACAAGGCGCGGTGCAGCGTCCGATCTGATGCTGCAGGCACGGCCGCGAGCGATTGCGGAACACGCTGTCCTCGCAGTTGCGCAGCTTGAACAGCTTCTGCATCAGGTTCAGCGTCTCGCGCACCGCGGTCACCCCGGGGTACGGGCCGAAGTAACGGCCGGGGACGTTGCGCGGCCCGCGATGCACGGCGATGCGCGGCCAGTCCTCGCTCGTCACCAGCACGTAGGGATAGCTCTTGTCGTCGCGCAGCGAGACGTTGTAGCGCGGCTTGAGCGACTTGATCAGCTGGTTCTCGAGCAGCAGCGCCTCGGCCTCGGTGCGGGTCACCGTGGTCTCCATGCGCGCGATCTGCGCGATCATCGCCATCGTCCGCGTGACCTTGGGCGTGGCGTTGAAATAGCTCGCCACGCGCTTGCGCAGATCGCCGGCCTTGCCGACGTACAGCACGGTGTCGTCGGCCGCATACATGCGATAGACGCCCGGCGCAGTGCTGAGCCCCGCGACGAACGCCTTGCCGTCGAACACTGCCTTGCCGCCGCTGCCCTGCGATCCGGTCATTCGCCTATCGGAACATGGCGGACGGCGCCGCTGGCGGGATCAAGCCGCAATACCGCGTGAGAATCGGTATCGGCAATCCATACGGCGTCGTTGCCGATCGCCAGCCCGGCGGGCGCATGCAGGCGCTGCGGCAGTTCGCAGGTCGTGAGCTCGCCGCCGCCCAGACGCAGCCGGCGCAGGCTGTCGTTGCCGGCGTCGGCGATCCACAGCACTGGCGCGTCGGGCTCGAGTGCGAGCGCCTGCGGGTTCTGCATGCGCGCATCGGTGCGTGGGCCGTCGACGCAGCCGAACTGCCAGGGATCCTGGCCGACGAGCGTCGACACGGCGCCGGTACGGGTGTGCACGCTGCGTATCGCCGAACCGGCCGCGTCGCAGACATACAGCGTCTGCTGCACGCAGGCCAGCGATACCGGCTCGGCGAACGATGCCATCGCGCCGATGCCGTCGATCACTGCCAGCCTGCCGCTGCCGGCGAGCAGCTCGACACTGGAACGGCCCAGATCGAGCCGCCAGATGCGGTTGTCACCGGCGCAGGCGATGAAAAGCTTGTCTCCCGCCAGCACGATGTCGCGCGGCTGGTCGAGCGCGATCGCCCGCGGATCGGCAAGCGGACCCGCGACCGTCGTGCCGGGTCGCCCCGCGCCGCAGATCGTCGCGATGTCGCCGGTGCGCAGTTCGATGCGGCGGACGGAATGGTTGCCGGTATCGGCCACGTAGAGCACATCGCGTTCGACATGCAGCCCGTGCGGGCGGGTGAACGCAGCCAGCTCCATCGGGCCATCGATGAAGCCGGGGCTGCCGCTGCCGAACTGGCGCAGGATGCGGCCGCTGGTATCGCACTCGAGTACGCGGTGATGGCCGCTGTCGGCGACGTAGAGATAGTTGCCCGACAGCGCCAGGCCGACCGGAAACCGCAACGGCAGCGGCGGCTCGCCGCTGCGGCGCAGACGGACCGGATCGCCGTTGACCGCCTGTGGCGTGAGTTCGTCGGCCAATGCACTCACGCTTGCGTCGAGCGCGCGGATCCCGCCCTCGCCGACGATGCGTTCGCGCACCCGCCCCTCACCGTCGATCAGCACGACCGTCGGCCAGGCTTCGATGCCGTAGTGCTGCCAGAGCGTCCAGTCCGGATCGTGCGCAACCGGAAATTCGACCTGCTGGCGATGCACGCGCTTGGACGCGCGCCGCGCGTCACGTTCGGCGTCGAAGCGCGGCACGTTCACCGCCACGACGTTGAGCCGCTCGCGATGCCGCGCACGCAGATGACCGAGATCCGCAAGACATTGCTGCGACCATGCCGAACCCAGGTTCACGAAGGCCAGGGCACACACCTTGCCCCGCAGCTGCGTCATCCGCAGGGGGTCGCTCAGGTTCAGCCACTCCAGGCTGGCCGGGAACTCGGATGCGATCGCGGCTTCGGTCATGAACGGATTATGCGCGAACCGCGGGCGCCAGGCGCCAGGCGGCGGTGACGCTCGACGATGGCATCCGCTGCCTCGTCGACCAGGGACCAGACCGTCTCGAAGCCGGCGGCGTCGCCCGTGTAGGGGTCGGGGATATCGCCACCGCCCTGCCCCGCCCAGTCGAGCAGCAGCGCCGCCTGGGCAGACGCATCCGCCGGCCGCCGCGATTGCACGATGCGCAGGGTGCTGGCATCCGCGCACAGCAGTGCGTCGAACGCGCGATAGTCGGCTGCCTCCAGCGTGCGGGCACGCAGTGCGGCGATATCGACGCCGTGCCCGGCGGCGCAACGGATCGCGCGCGGGTCGGGCGCGTCGCCGGCGTGCCAGTCCCCGGTGCCACAGGAATCGACGTCCATCACCTCCGCCAGTCCGGCCGCTTCGATCCGCGACCGCAACGCGCCCTCGGCCATCGGCGAGCGGCATATGTTGCCCAGGCACACCACCAGCAGCCGGATCATCGCAGCAGCGCCGCCAACCGGGCCTCGGCGCGGGCGAGATCGTCGGATGTATCGACGCCAGGCGGAAAGGCCTCGGGCGCAATACCCACCGCGATCCGGTGTCCGGCCTCCAGCACACGCAACTGTTCGAGCATCTCGATCTGCTCCAGCTGCCCCGGCGGCATCGCCGCGAACCGCTTCAGGAATCCCACGCGATAGCCGTAGATGCCGATGTGCCGCCACCAGTCGCCTGCGGACATCACGTCCCGGCCGAGGGCGAACGCATCGCGCGGCCATGGCACCGGCGCGCGGCTGAAGTACAGGGCATCGCCGCTCGTCGCGCGCACCACCTTGACCGCATTGGGATCGAGCAGCGTCTCGACATCCCCGATCGGCGCGCACAGGGTCGCCAGATCCACGCCCTGCCGCCCGGCCAACGCCGCAACCGCACGGACTCCCGAGACCGGCGCGAAGGGCTCGTCGCCCTGCAGGTTCACGACCACGCGATCGTCTTCCCAGCCTGCGATCGCGGCGCACTGGGCAAGCCGGTCGGTACCGGAGGGATGCTCCGGGGCGGTCATGGCCACCTGCACCGGGGTGCCCTGCAGCGCATCGCGTACCCGGGCGTCGTCGGTGGCCACCCACACTTCGTCAGCCCCGGCCGCCAGCGCGCGGCGCGCGACGTGCAGCACCAGCGGCTCCCCCGCCAGCGACTGCAGCGGCTTGCCGGGCAAGCGGGTGGAGGCATAACGCGCGGGGATGGCGACGACGAAACCGGAGGATGTGCTCATCCGGCGATTGTCCCAGATCGGACGTGACCGGGCCGACCGGCTACGGGAGCGCGCTGTCACCGACGTTGCGGAAGACTGCGAAGCATTGACGCCGCGCGTTCTGCTCGGGAACCGCGCTCCCACCTCTCCCCGCCCGTTGCGAATCGGCAGCCCGCGGCGCAGGCCGGCACGACATGGTGTCGGAGTCGTAGCTGTGCCCCGGACCGCCGGTCCGCGTGTGGCGGCGCGCGCGTCGGCCCGGCTGCGAACCTTCGCCCCCGATCAGACACTCTCAGGCGCCAGACAGGCCGGCCTCGGCCTGCGCCCCCGGAAGCGGACGGGATTCGCTGCGGCCCGGCGGCGACCGCGACTTCAGCGCAGCTTCGCCAGCCGGTCCAGCAGCGCGATCCAGAACGCCTCGGGCAATTCGCCGTATACCGGAACGCTGAAGTGGCGCTCGCCGGCGAAGCGCATGCATTTCACCGCGTCCTTCTCGGTCATCAGCACCGGCAGATCACTGCCGAAGCGCAGGTCCTCGGGTGTGTAGCGATGATGGTCGGCGAACGCATGCGGGACCACGGCGATGCCATGGCTGCGCAGGGTGTCGAAGAAGCGTTCGGGATCGCCGATCCCCGCGACGGCATGCACACGCTGGCCGGAGAAACGCGACAGCGGCAGCGCGCGACCACCCAGCAGCGGCAATGCCTGCCCGGTCGCGAGGCGCATCGGCCACTCGCCGAACGCGGCCTCGATATCGCCGGCACTGCCGACGTTGAGCACGCGGAAGTCGCAGCGCGCACTGCGCGCGGCGGGCTCGCGCATCGGGCCCGCGGGGATCAGCAGGCCATTTCCGTAGCGTCGCTTGCCGTCGATGACCTCGATCTCGACGTCGCGCTGCAGGCGGTAGTGCTGCAGCCCGTCATCGCAGACCACGATGTCGCAGCCGGCGCGTATCAGGGCGACGGCGGCGGCCACGCGATCGGCGTCCACCCGTACCTTGGCACCGGTGCGCGCGGCGATCAGCACCGGCTCGTCGCCGGCCAGCACCGGATCGGTCACCGGCTCCACCCAGCGCGGGTTGCGCGCAGCGTCGCGGCCATAGCCCCGACTGGCGACGCCCGGCGTCCAGCCGGCCGCACGCAGACGTTCCACGACGGCGATCGTCAGCGGTGTCTTGCCGCTGCCGCCGGCGATCAGGTTGCCGATCACCAGCACCGGCCGATCGACCTTGCGCGTGCGCAGCAACCTGCGCCGCATGCGTGACGCCGCCCCGTACACACGGGCCAGCGCCCGCGCATGCAGCGGGGGGCGGCTGCCGTCGAACCAGTACTGCGGTGCCTTCATCCGGCCTGGTCTCCGCTCTCGCGGAACTGCATCCGGTGCAGACGGGCATACAGGCCGTCCTGCGCGAGCAGTTGCTGGTGCGTGCCCTGCTCGACGAGGCGACCGTGATCGAGGACCAGCACCTGGTCGGCATGCTCGATCGTCGAGAGCCGATGCGCGATGACCAGCGTGGTGCGGTCGGGCATGAGGTGCTCGAGCGCATCCTGCACCAGACGCTCGGATTCCGTGTCCAGCGCCGCGGTCGCCTCGTCGAGGATCAGGATCGGCGCGTCCTTGAGCATCGCCCGGGCGATGGCGAGACGCTGGCGCTGGCCGCCCGACAGGCGGCCGCCGCGGCTGCCGATGCCGCTGTCGAGCTTCCTGGGCAGCTTCTCGACGAACTCCATCGCATTCGCATCGCGGATCGCCGCATCGAGCGCCTCGGGCGAGACGCCCGCCATCTCCCCGTAGGCCACATTGGCGGCCACGGTGTCGTCGAACAGCATCACCTGCTGCCCGACCAGCGCGATCTGGCGCCGCACGTCCGCCAGCCGGTAGTCGTCGATCGGATGGCCGTCGAGGAGGATCTCGCCCTCGACCTGCATGTAGAAGCGCGGGATCAGCTTGATCAACGTGGACTTGCCGCTGCCGGAGCGACCGACGATCGCGGTCACCGTGCCGGGTTTCGCCACGAAACTGATGTCCTGCAGCGCCGGTTCCGACTGGCCGGGATAGCGCGCGCTCACGTGGCGGAACTCGATCTCGCCGCGGGCCCGGCCCAGCGGCAGGCTGCCGGTGTCGCGCTCGTCTTCGGCATCGAGGATCTCGAACAGTCGCTCGGCCGAGGCCACGCCCCGCTGCAGCATGTTCTGCACGTTGGTCAGCTGCTTGAGCGCGGGAATGATCGCCATCATGGCGATCATCAGCGCGACGAAGCCGCCGGCGGTCAGGCGCCCCTGCGAGGCTTCGTAACCGGCAATGACGATCAGCAGCGCCAGGCCCACCGAGCCCATCAGCTGCACCACGGCCGACGAGATCGCGCGCGTCGCCTCGACCTTGAGGTTGAGGCGCATGTGGGCGTCGGCGACTGCGCGATAGCGCGCGTTCTCGGCCGCCTGCGCGCCGTAGATCTTCACTTCCTGCTGGTTGCTCAGCGACTGGTCGGCCGCCTGCAGCAGCAGCGCCGAGCTGTCCTGGATGTTGTGGCTGACGCGGCGGTAGCGACGCGCGACCTTGCCCATGATCCACGACAGCGGCGGTGCGATCACGAGGATCGTCAGCGTCACCTGCCAGCTGGTCCACAGCATCACCACGAGCGAGGCGATGATCTGCAGCGACTGCTGGATCATCACCTTGGCTGCATCGACCGCTGCCTGCGAAACCTGGTCGGAATCCGAACCCAGCCGCACCAGCATCGACGGCACCGGCTCGGCATCGAAGCGCATGCCCGGCAGGCGCAGATACTTGCCCAGTACGCGCACGCGCAGGTCGCGGGCGATGCCGCGGCCGGCCTTGGCCATGTTGTAGTCGGCGAGATAACCCGCGATGCCGCGCATCACGAACAGGCCGATGATCGCCGCCGGCAGCCACAGGTTCAGGCCTGCGTTCTCGCCGACGAAGGTCTCGTCGATGATGGGTTCCATCATCTTGGTGAAGGCGCCGCCGGCGATGGCCTCGATCAGCATCCCGGCCAGCGCGACCGCCAGCAGCCCCCGGTAATCGGTGGCGAACTTCAGCAGCCTGCGATAGACCGGCCAGGCGCGGTCGGCGCGCGCGGGGCCGGGGGTCGGCGCTTCGCGCTGCGCCTCATCCACGACGGTATTCATCTCACTCCTCTTGCGTGGCGGCGGCAGGCGCTGCCCCCGTCTGTGGCGCGGTCGCATTGGCGATGCGCTTGAAGCCGAGCTGGCCCAGGGCATCGTAGGCGGTGACGACCGCCTGCCAGGGCGTACGCGCATCGGCGCGCAGCAGCACGGTGCGTTCGCGATCGTCGCCGGCGACTTCGGCGATTGTGCGCTTGAGCGATTCGACGTCCGTGCGCAGCGCTTCGCGGTCGTCGACGAAATAACGGCCGTCGGCATTGATCAGCAGGCTCAGCGTCCCGTCCTGGGCATCGCTGCGCTCGCCGGTGGCCTGCGGCAGCTCCAGCTTGAGCACCGACCGCGTGTCGAAGGTGGTGGTGATCACGAAGAAGATGATCAGCACCAGGATCACGTCGATCAACGGGACCAGGTTCAGTTCGGGATTGTCCTCGGCCCGGCGGTCGCGGATACGCATGCGTCAGCCCTGCACCGGTGCCTGCACCTGCGCGCCGCGGCGGTTGCGCGGATCGATGACATCCATCAGCGCGATCGCCTCGTGCTCCATCTGCACGATGTGGCCGTCGATGCGGGCGCGGAAGTGGCGGTGGAACATCAACGCCGGCACCGCGACGACCATGCCCGCAGCAGCGCACACCAGCGCCTTGCCGATGCCGCCGGCCAGTTGGCTGACATCGCCGACGCCGTGGTCCATCACCCCCAGGAACATCTGGATCATGCCGACCACCGTGCCGAACAGGCCCAGCAGCGGCCCTGCGGCGGCAATGGTGCCAAGGGCATTGAGATAGCGTTCCATGCGATGTGCCACATGGCGGCCGACATCCTCGACACGCTCGCGGATTTCCTCGCGGGGCCGGTTGCGCACGTCGAGCGCGGCGGCGAGCAGGGCACCGAGCGGCGAAGTGCCCCGCAGCGATTCGATGTGCGCCGGATCGAGCGTGCCGCGTGCGGCCCAGGCGCGGACTTCCGCGCCCAGCCCGGGCGGGAGCACCGCCTTGCGGCGCAGGGCCCAGAAGCGCTCGACAATGATCGCCAACGCCACGGCCGACAGCAGCAGCAACGGCAGCATCGGCCAGCCGCCGGCCTTCACCAGTTCGAGCACGCCTACCCCTTCGGCCGATGGCCGTCTTCAGTCCGGCGAATAGGATAGCCCAGCCTGCACGGCGCCCCCGGACCTCGCAGCGCGCACGTCCGCCTGCTGCACGGCGTCCCAGAGCCGCCAGCGATGCGTCCGCTGCTGGACGACAGCGGGGCCACCGGCCTGCAGCCGCAGCCGGGTCGCGCCGCCACCGGCGGTGGTGCCGACGGCGGCTCCGGCCTCGCGCCAGCGCGTGACGACCGCTTCGTGCGGATGGCCGAAGCGGCTGCCATGGCCGGCCGACATCACGACCACCCGGGCACCGCTGGCCCGCACAAGGGCCGGATCGGACGAAGTCCGGCTGCCGTGGTGCGCGGCCACCACGATGTCGGCTGCGAAGGCTTCCGGCTCGCGCCGCACCAGCAGCCGTTCGACGACCGCGTCGATATCGCCCGGCAGCAGCGCTGCGCCATGGGCGGTCTCGACCCGCAGTACGCAGCTCGACGGGTTGCGGAACGCCGGGAAATGCAGGTCCGGGTGCAGGAAGCGGAACCTCACGCCATCCATCTCCCATCCGCCGCCAGCCAGGCACGGCGATGCGCCCGGCACGCGATCCCATTGCGGGGTGAACACCACCGGCGCGGCGAAGCGTCGCTGCACCGCGCCGAAGCCGCCGGCGTGGTCGGCGTCGCCATGACTGACGACGATCGCATCGAGCCGGCGCACCCCGAGCGCCTGCAGCGCCGGCACCACGACCCGCTCGCCGGCGTCGTAGGCCTGCGGTACCGCGGGGCCGGTGTCGTAGAGCACCGCATGCCGCGCGGTGCGAATGAGCACTGCCAGCCCCTGGCCGACATCGAGCACCGCCAGTTCGGCCTCGCCGTGGCGCGGGAGCTGCCGGTCCGGCCACAGCAGAGGCAGCCACAACAGCATGGCGAGTCCCTTGCCCGGCACGCCATGCGGAAGCAGCATCCAGAACGCCGCCAGCATTGCCAGCGGGAGCGCGAGCCAGTGCGGCTCGGGCAACCACCACAGCGACAACTCGCTTGCGGCCAGGCGGTCGAACAGCGGCCATGACAGGTCGAACGCCCGGCCCGCGGCGCGCCAGGCCCAGTCGCCCGCGCCCGCATGCAGGGCCTCCAGTCCGGTGCCTACGAGGGCCAGGGGCACCACCACGAGGCTCCACCAGGGAATCGCCACCAGATTGGCGAGCGGCCCGGCCAGCGAAGCCTGGCCGAACAGCACCGCAGTGAGCGGCAGCAGGCCGATCGTCGCCACCCACTGCGCCGCCACCAGGGCACCCAGCTTCGAGCGTCCGCGCGCATCGGGCAGGCACCAGACCAGCCAGGCGACACCGGCAAAGCTGAGCCAGAAGCCGGCCGACGACACCGCCATCGGATCGACCAGCACCACGGCCGCCGCCGCATAGGCAAGTGCATCGGCGACGCGCAGATTCCGGCGCGCCAGGCGCGCCACCACGACCACCGCGATCATCAGCACGGTACGCACGGTGGGCAGCTCCCACCCGGCCACCGCCGCATATACCGCGCCGCCCGCCAGCGCGACCAGGGCCGCCGCCTGGGGGCGCGGCAGGGCGCGGCCCAGCCACGGCAGACACCACCACGCGCCGGTCGCCAGCAGCGCGAAGAAACCCGCCACCATGCCGACGTGGAAGCCGGAAATGGCGACCAGATGGGTCAGCCCGGTGGCGCGCAAGGCCTCCCAGTCCAGATCGCCCAGCCCGCGCGTGTCGCCGATCGCCAGCGCACGCACGAAACGCGATGCATCGCTCGGCACAGCGCTATCGATGCGTTCCGCCACGACGTCACGCCAGGCATCGACGCCGCTCCCGGCAGCGATACGTTCGATCGGCTCACCCGCGCGCACGTAACCGACCGCGGACAGCCGGCTCGCCATCGCGCGTTTCTCGCTGTCGAACCAGCCGGGATTGCGCAGCCCGCGCGGCGCGCGCAGACGCACAGTGAACGCCCAGCGGCTGCCTGCCGAAAGCAACGCCCGGCGCGAATCAGGGCCTTCGCGACGGTCGTCGTACCAGGACAGCCGCAGCAGCCGACCGCGCAAGGCGGCAGGCACGGCGGCTCCGCTGTCGACCCGGAATACGAACGCGGTGCGCTGAGGCTCATGCACCGGCAGTTCGACGACCTGCCCGCTGATCGCGAAATCGCCACGCTCCATGGTGGCCGGCAATTGCACGGACAAGGCATGCGCCGCATGCAGTCCGCACAGGGCCACGCCGAACACCAACGCGCCGGCCAGCCTCCCCAGGCCGCGCTGCCGGACCCATGCCAGCAGTGCAATCGGCAGCGCCAGCGCCATCAGCCACCACGGCGGCAATCGCGGCAGCTGCAGGCACAGGCTGGCCCCGAGCACCAGCGCCACCGACACCGCAAGCCCGATGCCCGGCGTCAGCGCGCGGATCATGCGCCGGGCCACCGGTGATGCGGTTCGCATGCGCCAGCGCCCGCAGCCGGCAGGAACCCGCTGTGGATCATGGGGGTCGCGACGCGGCTCGGGATGCCGCCGCAGATCGGCCTCGTGACGGACCCGGCCCGGCCGGGATGCGCCAGCAATGCGTGGATGCCGTGCACGAGCTCGGATAGACCACGCATGGAGGCGCGCTGCAGGCGATGTCCACAGCTCCGCGCGGACGGGCGACGATCGCCATTGCCCGAGGATGAACCCGCGGTACCGAACCATGCAGGCCAAGCCGGACCGAACATGCATATCGCTCCTGCCCGCCCCCGAAAGTGCCGCGCCGGCAAGGCAGAAGCATCTGCTCCAGCCCGACTCGGTCGAGGGACGCGCCCTCCTCGCTTGCGTCGCAACACGCGCACCGTCCTGTGCCGGATGACACGCTCAGGCTAGATCCAGCCCGGCGCATCCGCTTGCGACAGACGGTCGACCCGCCGTCGGAAATCCCCGCTGGGGCGCCGCCGCTTGTATTGCTTTGCTCAGCGCTTTTTGACGGACATCACCGGACATCACCGGACATCGCCCGCGACGCATCGCCGCCGCGCCCGCTACGCGCAGACGCACGCAGGGCCGGCAATGCCGGCCCTGCGTGGCGACGCCGATCGCAGAAGCGATCAGAAGTCGTAGCGCACCTGGACCTGGGCCATGTTGGTGTGCCCTTCGTCGAGGTTGAAGCGGCTGTACTCGCTACGCAGCGCGACCTTGTCGTTGAAGCGGTACTGCAGGCCCACGCCAGCGGTCGGATCGGTGCCGTGGTCCTTGAAGCCGAACGGGCCCACGTGCGTCGAGGTATCCCAGCGGCTCACGCCCGCCTTGGCGTAACCCGAGAACTTCTCGGTAAAGGGGAGCGTGCCCACCAGGCTCAGCGACACCGCGTTGGCGGCGACTGCATCCTTGTGCGCGCCCACATCGGCCTTGCCGAAATCGGTGTAGGCCAGCTCGGCACCGAAATTCGGATGGAACTGGTAACCACCGAACAGCTGGTATCCGGTGTCGTGGTCATCCACCGCCCGGGCGTTGAAATCGGCCCGGCCCACGCCGGCACCGCCATAGAAGCCGATGGGTTCGGCCGCCTGGGCGGCGACGGACGCGGCACCCAGAACTACGGCGAGGACAGAGGTGGCGAGGAATTTGTTCTTGCTCATCGCTGATCACTCCTGTTGGAAATCACCAATCGCTTGGTGCCCGAAAGATGGGGTGACCACCTCACAACCAAATGGCGAAATCCGGCAAGGAGCGTTGCGCCCGTGAAGATAATTTCATAATCACAAATACGAATTTTTCGCCGCAAAAATCGCCGTGCGCCGCAGGGGGCGACGGCAGCTGCGTTCGGCGGACGTGTCGCCGGACGACGCCATCCGTGGACGTCGCGCCTGCGCCGGATACACGAACGCACGGCCGAGAAGCCCCCAAGGCTGGGAGCCCCGCAGAGAACCTGCAGCTTTCCTTCGCTCCATTCGTCCAGCGCTCGCAGGAGCGCCCTGCCTATAAGCTGCCCTCGATATGCGCCGTCCCGATCGAGTCAGTCGAATGTCCCCAGACGCCCCTGCCGTGCGCAGCTTCGTGCCGGCCGCCGATTCGCGTGCCCGCGTGCTGGTGCTCGGCAGCATGCCGGGACTTGCATCGCTCGATGCCGGGCGCTACTACGCCCACCCGCGCAATCTGTTCTGGCCGATCGTCGGCGCGCTCTTCGGCTTCGACCCCGGCCTGCCCTACGCGGAGCGGATGCGCCACCTGGGCGACGCGGGCGTGGCGCTGTGGGATGTCATCGGCGAATGCGTGCGGCCCGGCAGCCTGGATACGCGGATCCAGGCGGCCAGCGTGGTTCCCAATGATGTCGGTGCTTTGCTGGCGCGCTATCCGTCGATTACCCGCCTGCGTTTCAACGGCGCTGCGGCGGAAACGCTGTTCCGCCGGCATGTGCTGCCAACACTCACGTCGATGCCTGATCTGCAACGCCTGCCCTCCACCAGTCCGGCGCATGCCGCGATGGACTTCGATGCCAAGCTGGCGGCGTGGCGTGCGGGCCTGGCCCTGGCCTGAGACGCGGGTCCAGCGCAACGAATCGTCCCAGTGGAGGGTCCTCGCCGGAATCGGTGCGCTGGCATGCTGGCCTCCTTCCGTATCGCTGGACAGCCATGACCTTGCTGATTTCTCCCCGCAGCCACGACCTCGGCGGCTTCGAAGTACGCCGCGCAGTGCCCACCCTGCAGGCGCGCAGCGTCGGGCCGTTCGTGTTCGTCGACCACATGGGCCCGGCGATCTTCGAAAAGGGCGCGGGCATCGATGTACGGCCCCACCCGCATATCGGCCTGGCAACAGTGACCTTCCTGTGGTCGGGCACCATCCATCACGCCGACACGCTGGGCTATTCGCAGGACGTGAGCGCCGGGGACGTGAACTGGATGACCGCCGGCCGCGGCATCGCCCATGCCGAGCGCACGCCGCTGGCGCTGCGCGAAGGCGAGCACCCGCTGCACGGCATGCAGACCTGGGTGGCACTGCCCAGGAGCCATGAGGAAACGGCGCCCGAATTCCATCACCACCCGGCCTCGACACTGCCGCAATTCCGCCGCGACGGTGCATTGGTACGGGTGATCGCGGGTCGCGGGTTCGGCGAAGAGTCGCCGGTGCGGGTGTTCTCCGACACGCTCAATGTGGCGCTGGATCTGGATGCCGATGGCGAGTTGGTGCTCCCGCCATCGCACGCCGAACGTGCGCTTTATGTGCTCGAAGGCGAGGCCCAGCTCGATGGCGCCGACGTGCCGGCCCGCCATCTGGCGGTGCTCGACGCGGGGGCCCACGCGAGACTCCGCGCGAAGACGCCACTCAAGGCGATGCTCTTCGGCGGTGAGCCGCTCGATGGCCCACGCCATCTGTGGTGGAACTTCGTGTCCTCGTCCAAGGAGCGTATCGAACAGGCCAAGGACGACTGGCGCGCAGGGCGTTTCGGCAGCGTGGCGGGCGATCCGGAATTCATCCCGTTGCCGGAAAGGTGACGTGAGTCACACAACAGACCTCACTTGGCCGGGCACGCCGGCGTATGGTCTTGATTCGTGTCACAGGGGGACAACGACCATGCTTCCGATCCGACCGCTCGCGCTGTTGGGCGCGCTGCTCTGCGCCGGGGTGGCGCAGGCCCAGACCGCCAACGATTGCCCGCAATTGCCGCCCGATTCCAGCGTGCGCTGGGAAGCGCAGCTCGGACCCGATTTCGTGTTCTGCCGAGCAGTCGACGCGAACGGGAACCAGGCCTTCGCGGTGACCCTGGGCCGCACCGCAACGTTCAAGCCGCGCCGTGTCGACCGGACGGGTGGTCGGGTGACCATCGACGGCAATCCGACCTGGTGGCACGCGCCCGACAACGATCTGATGACCGGCACGATGGTGCGCGAGACACTGCTCGAACTGCCCACCGGCGACTACGCGCACATCATCGTGCGCGCGAACGACGAGGCGGCGCTGGCACGCTCGCTTCGGGATGCCGAGGCGCTGCATTTTTCTGACGTGCGGCTGGGCAGCAAGTAGACGCCCGGTAAGTAGACGCTCGATCGGGGGTGCCGGCCCGTCTTCTGCGCTTGTGCAGCGGCGGTGCGGGCGCACGGGACGCCGCCCAGCCGACCTGCCCGCCCCGGACCTGGGGCCGGGCAGCGTGCGCTCAGAAGCGTCCCTGCTGGAAATCCACGAACGCCTGCATGAGTTCTTCGCGGGTGTTCATGACGAAAGGCCCGTGGCGCGCAACCGGTTCGCGCAGCGGCCGACCCGCAACCAGGATCAAGTGCGCGCCGGCATCGCCGGCGTGCACGGCCAGGCGCGCGCCGCCGCCGAGCACCGCCAGCTCCTGCGACGAGAGCGTGCGTGCCGCCTCGCCCTCGCCCACATGGACATCGCCTTCGAACGCATAGGCGAATGCGTTGTGTCCCTCGGGGAGTCCGTATCGCCAGCTCGCACCGGGCGCCAGGGTGATGTCGAGGTAGATCGGATCCGTTGCCGGCTGTGCAATCGGGCCCTCGACACCGTCGACCACACCGGCGATCACCTTCACCGAGACGCCTTCACCGGCCGCGACCACCGGAATGCGCTCCGGCGCGAATTCCTGGTACTTCGGCGCGGTCATCTTGTCGCGGGCCGGCAGGTTCACCCACAGCTGGAAACCACGCATGCGTCCGGCTTCCTGCTCGGGCATTTCCGAATGCACCAGCCCCCGCCCCGCCGTCATCCACTGCACGCTGCCGGGCACCAGCAGCCCCTCGTTGCCGTGGTTGTCGCGATGGCGCATGCGTCCGTCGAGCATGTAGGTCACGGTCTCGAAGCCGCGATGCGGATGGTCGGGGAAGCCGGCCAGATAATCCTCGGCGTGATCGGTGCCGAACTCGTCGAGCAACAGGAACGGGTCGAGATCGGGCAGTTCGGGCGTGCCGATCACGCGCGTGAGCTTGACGCCCGCGCCATCGCTGGCGGGCATGCCACGCACGTGGCGGATGATCCGGGTGGCGGCAGTGGTCTCGGTCATCGGGTGACTCCTGTCTGGACTGAGCCCAAAGATGCGTCTATCGCGGCGGGATTCCACTTGCGCAGGTGGAACGCAGGTTTCCGCCATGCAGCAACGCCGTATTGCCGTCGATGGCAGCGAGCGGGCGGGGCTTGCCGGCTCCGGACCGGAAGAGCGACATCGGTCCGGCGCCTGCTCCATCTGCCGCAGGGGCTCGACGCTGGCACGCCGCGGGGCCGGGGCCACCGCGCTGCGATCAGCGGCGGCCGTCAGCGCGCAGCACGGTTGCGGCAGAGCCGGTCGCGCGGAGGCGATGGCGGATCACCGGTGCGGAACGGGGAATTCCCCGCCTCAGCGCGCGGTGAGGCGCCAGGCGCGATGGATGCGCGGGTTGCGTTCGAAGTCCGGCGCGATGGTGGCCGCGGTGATGTCCTCGCAGTGGGCGAAGGCGCCCACCGCTTCGGTGTCGAGCTTGAAGCGGCGGAAGTTGTTGGAGAAATACAGCACGCCGCCGGGCGCAAGGCGCGCGACCGCGGCTTGGAGCAGGCGCACGTGCTCGCGCTGGATGTCGAAGTCCTTGGCACGCGCAGAGTTCGAGAACGTCGGCGGGTCGCAGAAGATCAGGTCGTACTGCGCCGTCTCGGCTTCCAGCCACTGCAGGGCGTCCGCCTGTACCAGACGATGCTTTGCGCCGCCGAAGCCGTTTGCGGCGAGGTTGTCGGCGCACCACTGCAGGTAGGTGCCCGACAGATCGACGGTGGTCGTGGTGCGCGCGCCGCCACCGGCCGCGTGCACGGTCGCCGCGCCGGTGTAGCCGAACAGATTGAGGAAGCGCGTATCGGCCGCCTCCTCGGCGATGCGCAGGCGCATCGGGCGATGATCGAGGAACAGGCCGGTATCGAGATAGTCGAACAGGTTCACGCGCAGGTGCACGCGGCCTTCGTCGACCAGCAGGAACTCGTGGCGCGCATCGAAGCGGCCGTACTTGCTGCCGCCCTTGCCCTTCGAACGCGTCTTGACCGCAATGCGTTCGCGCGGGATGCGGAACACGTCGCGCGCGGCGGCGAGCACCTCGCCGAAACGCCGCCGCGTCACCGCTTCCGGAATCTCGGCCGGCGCCGCGTACTCCTGGATGTGCAGCCACAGCGGCGTACCGTCTGCGCCGGCGTCCGCCTCGGACTGGATGTAGACATCGATCGCGGCCGCGTATTCGGGCAGGTCGGCGTCGTAGACGCGGTAGCAGGTGACGCCTTCGCGCTCGCGCCAGGCCTTGAACTTGCGCAGGTTCTTGCGCAGGCGGTTGGCGACCATCTTCGCGCCTTCGCCCAGTTCTTCCGGGGCTTCGCTGGCGCCGCGCTGCGGCGGGCGCACCGGGTCGCAGACGATCAGGCTGCACTCGATGGCACCGTTGAACACCTGGTATTTCTTTTTCGCGCGCAGGCCGGTCGCGTGCGCGAGCTCGGCATCGCCGCACAGCAGGCTCGCACGCCATTCGGGCACCGCGCGCGCAAGCGCGTTGCCGAGCGTGCGGTACAGCGCGGGATCCGCCGCCAGGCGCGCGTCGTAGGGCGGATTGCAGACCGCCAGACCGCGCTTCACCGAGTCGGCGAGTGCGGGGTCTTCCTGCGAAGCCGGCGGCACGGGCGCCTGCAGCGTCGCGATGTCGCCGATCTGCCAGTCGATCGCCTCGCGCAGGCCGGCGGCCGTCGAGTTCTCGCGCGCGGCGTGGATGGCGTGCGGGTCGAGGTCGCGACCGAAGAACACCGCGCGCAGGCGCTCGCGTCCATTGCGCTCGCGTGCGAGCGCTTCGTCGCACAGCGTCTGCCAGTGCGCGCTATCGAAACCGAGCCAGCGGCTTGGCGCGCGACCCGCCGTCGCCGCACCGCCATCGCGCGACAGGCCCGGCGCGACGTCGGCGGCCATCAGCGCGCCTTCGATCAGCAGCGTGCCGCTGCCGCACATCGGGTCCAGCAGCGCGCCGCCCTCGTGGTAGAGGGCCGGCCAGCCGCCGCGCATCAGCACCGCGGCGGCGAGATTCTCTTTCAATGGCGCTTCGCCCTGCGCACGACGCCAGCCACGGCGGTGCAGCGGGCCACCGCCCAGATCGACCGACAGGATCGCGCGCCCCTTGCGCACCACCAGGCTCAGGCGCAGGTCGGGCGCTTCGACGTCGACATCCGGCCGCGCTCCGGTCGCTTCGCGCAGGGTGTCGACGATCGCGTCCTTGACCCGCTGCGCGGCGTAGCGCGCATGCGTGATGGCGCTGCCCGAGACATGCGGATCGATCGCCAGCGTCATCGACGGATCGAGATGCGCGGTCCAGTCGACCGCGCGGGCGCCGGCATACAGCGCGTCCTCGTCCTCGCAGGCGTAGTCGGCGATCGGCCACAGCACGCGACTGGCCAGGCGCGACCACAGCACCGCGCGCTGGGCATCGTGCAGCGTGCCCTCGACATTGGCGCCCGCGGTGGTGGCGGTGGCATGCGCGCAGCCGAGTGCGAGCAACTCGTCGACGAGCAGATATTCGAGCCCCTTGGGGCAACTGGCGAAAAATTTCATGGGAACCTGGATCGTGCTTGGAAGCCGCCGCCGCTGCCCGGTGGTGCCCGCCGTATGCGGAAGCTCCCGGGTGTGCGTCGTGCCGCTGCGATGGACGCCGCTGGGGCGCTGAATGACCAGCCTTGCGGCTGCGGAAAACCGGCCCGGGCGTGGGCGTCGAAAGGGAGTCTAGAGTGTGTGCGGACCGCGCTGCCGGTCAAAGCGAGCGCAGCAGGGCCGCGAATGCATCCGCGGACGCGTCCACATGCGCGGTCAGGCGGTGGTTGTCGTCGACCAGCAGCAGCCGGCCGCGACGGGCGCAGGTCCAGCCGACGACGTCGCTTGCCGGAATCAGTTCATCGCCCCAGCCGTGCACCACCGAAAGCGGCACCGCGGCCGCCTGCAGCGGATGGGCGGCGTCCAGCCGGACCGGTGGCGCCATCAGGAACAGACCGGCGACCGGCACCTGCAGCGACACATGTCCGGCGATCCAGGCGCCCAGGCTCGAGCCGGCCAGCACCACCGGGCCGCGCGACGCGGCATCCATCGTCAGGCGCAGCAGCCGCTCGACGCGCGCGGCGACATCGCCGAGCGGGCTGACCTCGCGCCTGCCGTCGAGATCGGTGTAGTCGGGCCGTTCATGGCTCCAGCCCAGGCGATCGGCGGCCGCGGCGAGCGCGGTGACCTTGGTCGCGTCCGGCCCGCTTTCGAAACCGTGCGAGAGGATGCAGTGGCCGCGCGCGCTCATGCGTCCACCCACGCGACCGTATCGCCGAGCTTCAACGTGCCGCCGTCGATCACCCGCGCGCACAGGCCGCCCATGCCCCGCATCGCGTTGTAGCCGCCGACGCCGAGCGCCACTTCCATCTTCGAGCAGGGATCGCAGGGCGACGTGCCTTCGAGGACGACCTCACCGATGCGGAAGCGCCTGCCCTTGAGCGCGATCAGCGGAATGCCCGAAACCACGAGATTGCGGCGCAAGGTCTCCGGCAGGACCTGGTCGTGACCGCTGAGCGCGGCGATCGCCGGCAGATGCTCGGCCTGGATGAGCGTGACCCCGCGCTTGCCGCTGCCGCCGATATAGCGGTCGCCATCGAGGCCGGCGCCGGCCACCGCCAACGCCGATTCGACGGCGCGGACCGGCATGTCGCGGGCGGGACGCAGACCGATCCACTCGACCCGGCCAGCGCGCGGAAACTGCGTCATCAGGGCGTGCAGGGCGGACTCGGGCGGCGGATTTCTCATGCGTGAATGCTAGCATCCGCGCCATGTCCGCCCCCACGTCCGCGCCCCGGATCGCGCTTCAACCGCTGCCCTATGCGGGCCTTCTGGCAGAACGCGAGGTGTCCGACATCACCCTCGTGGTCATCCACTGCACCGAGCTTCCGGACCTCGCCACCGCGCGCGAATACGGCGAGCGCGTGCTCTACGACTCGGGCACCGGCGCCAGCGGCCACTGGTACATCGACCGCGACGGCAGCATCGTCGAATACGTGCCCGCGACGCGCGTGGCCCATCACGTGCGCGGGCACAACGCGCACTCGGTCGGCATCGAACTGGTCAACCGGGGGCGGTTCCCGCACTGGTACGACAGCCGGCACCAGGCGATGGACCAGCCCTATCCTGCCCCGCAGATCGGCGCGCTCGGCGAACTGCTGGCGCATCTGCGCGCCACCCTGCCGGCACTGCGCGGGATCGCCGGCCACGAGGATCTGGACCTCGAGCGCGTCGCCGCCAGTGATGATCCGGCGCGGACCGTGGCGCGCAAGCGCGATCCGGGCCCGCTGTTCCCGTGGCAGGACGTGCTGGCGCGCGTGCCGCTGACCCGCATAGGCGCCTGAACGCTGCCTGCGGTGCGCCGGGCGGGGCCACCTATAATTGTCGGCTGGCGCGCTCCTGCGTCGCCGCTCCCTCCAGCACGGCTCCCGCGATGACTCCGCCCGTTTCCGAACTGATCGACCTGCTGAGCCTCGAGCGCCTCGAGGACAACCTGTTCCGGGGCCAGAGCCGCGATATCGGCACCAAGTACGTGTTCGGCGGCCAGGTCCTGGGCCAGGCGTTGTCGGCTGCGCAATCGACGATGTCGACCCCGCGCCCGGCGCATTCGCTGCATGCCTACTTCCTGCGCGCCGGCAATGTGGATGCACCGATCGTCTACGACGTCGACCGCACCCGCGATGGCGGCAGCTTCTCCGTGCGCCGGGTCACTGCGATCCAGCACGGCAAGGTGATCTTCTTCTGCGCGGCCTCGTTCCAGGAGGAGGAGACCGGCGCCGAGCACCAGCTCTCGATGCCGGAAGTGCCCGCGCCCGAGGACATCGAGCCGCAGGATCCGCCGCCGGCCGCGGTACTGGCCACGCTGCCGGTCAAGGTGCAGCGTTGGCTCGACCGCAGCGGCCCGTTCGAATTCCGCCACGTCTACCCCCGCGACGAATTGCGCCCGCCCAAGCGGCCGCCCTTCCAGCAGATGTGGTTCCGCCTGACCGACCCGGTCGGCGACGCACCGGCGCTGCATCGCGCGCTGCTGGCCTATGCCTCCGACTTCCAGCTGCTGGGCACGGCGACCTTTCCGCACGGGATCAGCTACTACCAGCCGAGCGTGCAGATGGCGTCGCTCGACCATGCGCTGTGGTTCCACCGTCCGTTCCGCGTCGACGACTGGCTGCTGTATTCGCTCGACAGCCCCAGCGCGCAGGGCGCGCGCGGCCTGGCACGCGGGCAGATCTTCGACCGCGCCGGGCGCCTGGTCGCCAGTACCGCGCAGGAAGGCATGATCCGTGTCCGCGCGGACGCGACCGCAGCATTGAAGGCCGACTGATGCGTCAGGTCTTTTCCAGCCCCAGGCTCGAGAACGTCGAACGCGTCGCCCAGCTGCTGCGCGATGCCGGCATCGAGGTGCAGATCCTCAACGGGCGTTCCTACAAAGGCAACCGGCGCGGCACCTTCAGCTATCGCGAGGATGCTGGCGGTCCCAGGCCCGCGGTCTGGGTCACCCGCTCCGACGAACAGCCACGCGCCCGCGAACTGCTGCGCGAGGCCGGACTGCTGCAGAGCCAGCCGTCGGCGCGCAGCTACCTGCAACATGCCGACGTGGTGTTCGCACCGGCCACGCAAACGCCGCGCCGCGGCATGTCGCGCGCGGCCAAGGTCCGCTACACGCTGCTCGGCGGTGCAGTGCTGGTGGTGGCCCTCTCCTGGCTGGCAAAGCCCGGCGACGAGACTACGGTCGAGTCCCCGGCGGCGCCGCCGGTGGCCGCCGAACCGGAGACCGTGCTGGACATGGTCCCGCCAACGGTCGAGGCCACGGTCAACCGCGTCCCGGTGCCGCGCGCACTGGCCACCCTGGTGCTGGCCGATGCACTCGCCTCCACGGCCGGACCGGTCTGCGTGGCCGTCGATGGCACCACGCCGCCGGCGCCGCTGATCGCCGAACTCGAGCAGGTCTATCCCGATGTCCGCCCCGCATCGGCCTGCGCCGGTGGCGACGGCCAGGCGGCGTGGCTCGAGGTGTCGAACTACCGGACCGACGGTTCGGGCGTCGGCACGCTGGAGCTGGTCCGCGGCGGCACCGACGCTGCGCAGGGCCTGGTCAGGCGCACGCTGAACGTCCGCCGGGACGGTCACGACTGGCAGTTCCAGGCCGTCGACTGAGGCATCATCGCGATGCCGGTCACATCCGGCATCCGGGTCGCGTCGTGTATGGCGACCTGTCCGCAAGGAGCACCCTTGAACGCCATCGCCGCCGACGTGGGCCTGGAAGCCCGCATCCATCTCGAGCTACCCGCCGCGCGCGCTGGCGACCAGGCCGCGTACGGGCGCATCGTGCAGATGAGCCAGAACGCGACGACCGCGATCGCGCTGGCGATCACCCGCGACGTGCAGGCCAGCCAGGACATTGCCCAGGAGGCCTATCTCAAGGCCTGGCAGCAGCTCGGCCGGTTGCAGAACGCGACCAGCTTCCTGCCATGGCTGCGGCAGATCACCCGCAATCTGGCCCGCGACCATCTGCGCGCGCGCCGCAACCGCTTCGTCGCCGGCGAAGCTGCGGACATCGCGATTGCGCAGGCGGCCGATCCGGATGGCTGCCCGATGCAGCGGATCGTCGACGACGAGAGCGGACGCATCGCTGCGGACCTGATCTCCGAGCTCCCCGACGACAGCCGCGAAGTGCTCCTGCTCTACTACCGTGAGGGCGGCAACTCGAAACAGGTCGCCGCCCTCCTCGGCCTGTCCGATGCCACCGTGCGCAAGCGGCTGTCGCGCGCGCGTCGCAGCCTGCGCGAGGACCTGATCGGGCGGTTCCGCGATTTCGCCGAGGGTTCCGCGCCCGGAACGGCATTCACCCTGCTGGTAACCGCAGGTCTGGCGACCTTCGCCAAACCTGCCGCCGCCGGGACGATCGCGGGCGCTGCGGCCGGGGGCGCGCTGGGGGCGAGTGTCGCCGGGAAAGCGGCGCTGGGCAGCGCCAGCGCGTTGGGCGTGGCAGGGGCGTCACTGGTGTTCGGCGGACTGACGCTGTGGCTGAGCCGGAAGATGGTGGCCCGCTATGCCGACACCGAGGCCGAACGGATTGCGATCCTCAGGCTCTACGACCGGTGGTTCATCTGGGGGTCTTCGGCTGGCGCGCTGCTGGCGATTGGCATCGGTCTGGTCGCGGGCCTGGGGCAGGTGTCGATCGGGTGGATGTCGATCGCGATGCTGATCGGGATGCTCCCCTACAACTACCCGCTGCTGACCAGCATGCCGCGGCTGATGAATCCCCTGATCGCCCGTGACATCGCGCGCGACCCGAAGGGCGGCGCCCGCCGCGCGCTCGGCTATCGCCTGATGTTCGGCACCAGCGGCCTGATCCTGACCAACCTCGGTCTGGCGGGCACCCTGCTGATCCTGTGGTTGAGGACCGCCTGAACAAGCACGCCGAAGGCAGCTGCGGACGCGCGCTCACTGCATCGCTGCACCCTGACCGCAGGACGCCGCCGAACGCAGGTCGCGCGCCTTGCAGGACACAAAAAAAAAGGCCGCGCACTGCGCGGCCTCTTCTTCCAGCTCGCTGGCAACTCAGCGCTGCGGGCGCGACGGACGCACTTCTTCCTTGCTCAGGAAGCCGTCACCATTTTCGTCCATCCAGGCAAACCGCTGGGCAAGACGCGGCATCTTCTCGGTCACCTCGACACGGCTCAGCTTGCCGTCACTGTTGAGATCCGCCTCACGGAACTTCGCATCGAAGCGGCGCTCACCCTCGGCGCGGCGCTCGGCCGACTTCGCGACGTGCCATGCGCGTAGCTCGCCACGCGTCAGTGCGCCATCCCGATTGCTGTCGATGGCGTCGAAATTCGCCACCAGATCGAAGCCACGCGCCTTGTCCGGGCGCGGACCACCTGCGTCGCGCTGCGGCCGCTTCCCTGCCTCGCCACGACCGGGCCTGCGTTCGGCATCGCCCCGCTCGGCGCGCTGCGCCTGATGGGCCTGACGACGCGCTTCCCAGGCCTGCTGCCCGGCCTGCGCCTCGGCACGGCTGATGCGGCCGTCGTTGTCGGTGTCGAGCCGGGCGATCGCATCGATGCGATCGCCGCCGCGCGGGGCCCCGTGGCCGCGATGGCGCTCGCCATGGTGCTTGGCGACATCGGCACCGGCTGCAGGCGCCTGCGCCGCGACGGCACCCGCCGTGGTGATGGACAGCGCCGCCAGCAGCGCGGTTGCGATAAGCGTGGTCTTCGTTGTCTTCATGGATGTCTCCGTTGGATGCGGCGCGGTGCCGCCTTCTGCAGGGATCAACGTCCTCACCCCCGCCGGCGTTGACTGCGGCCGCATCGGGTTCAGTCGCCAGCAGGGAGCGGGTCGCGCCGCCTGCGACCCCCATGGGTATCCTGAGCGCATGCCCAGCGCCACGCCCCCGATCGCCGATACCGGCCCCGACGCGGGCGATCTGCGGCTGTTCCACACCGCCGTGCACCCATGCGGGTACTGGCCCGAGCGCGAGGCGCGCGACCTGGTGCTCGACCCCCACGACCCGCGCCTGGGTCAGGTGTATCCACAGGCGCTGCGCTGGGGCTTCCGCCGCTCCGGGGACATCGTCTATCGGCCGCATTGCGCCACCTGCCGCGCCTGCATGTCGGTGCGCATCCCGGTGGACGCGTTCGCTCCGAACCGCAGCCAGCGCCGCACGGCCGCACGCAACCTGGATATCGAATCGCGCGTCGTCGCAGCCGAGCGCAGCGACGAACGGCTCGCGCTCTACCGGCGCTATCTCGCCGCCCGTCATCCCGCCGGCGGCATGGACGATCACGGCGCGAGCGAATTCGACCAGTTCCTGATCGGCACCTGGAACGACGGCCGATTGCTGGAACTGCGCCTCCACGGCCAGCTCGTCGCGGTGGCGGTGACCGATCTCGTCGACGACGCACTTTCGGCGGTCTACACGTTCTACGAGCCCGAACTCGTGTCACGCGGGCTCGGCACACTGGCGATCCTCCGGCAGATCGCCTGGGCCCGGCGCGAGGGCCGGCGCCACCTGTATCTTGGCTACTGGATCGATGGACACCGCAAGATGACCTACAAACGCAATTTCCAGCCGCTCGAGGGCTTTGACGGCCTGCTGTGGCGCGCCCTTCCCGAGCTCGCACGTTGAGCCGCGTCATCGGCCTGGCCCTGCTCGTCGTCGCGCTACTCGCGCTGCTGGCCGCCTGTACCCGCGTGGCGCTGCAGGGCGCGGCGCCCGATGCAGCGCCTGCGGCGCATGCGCCGGACGTACTGCGCATCGCCACCTACAACACCTCGCTCTACAGCAACGAAGCCGGCGGCCTGATCGAACGCCTGCAGGGCGACGACGACAACGTGCACAAGATCGCAGCGGTGTTGCAGCAGGTCCGTCCCGACATCGTGCTGCTCAACGAATTCGACTACGTCGCCGATGGCAGCGCCGCCGATCTGTTCCAGCGGCGCTGGCTCGAACAACCGCAGCCCGGCGGTGGCGAACCGCTGCACTATCCCTACCGCTACCTGGCACCGGTCAACACCGGCGTGCAGAGCGGGCTGGATCTCGACAACAACGGCACCGTCGGCGGAGACGGCCGCGACCGCGGCAACGATGCCTGGGGCTACGGACTGCATCCCGGCCAGTACGGCATGCTGCTGCTGTCGCGCTATCCGATCGATGCCGCGGCCGCACGCACCTTCCAGCTGCTGAAATGGAGTGCGATGCCGGATGCGCAACGCCCGCGCCATCCCGATGGCCGCCCGTTCCATCCCGATGCAGTCTGGTCGCAACTGCGGCTGTCGTCGAAATCGCACTGGGACGTGCCGGTGCACGCGCCCGGCGGCGTGATCCACGTCCTCGCCTCGCATCCCACCCCGCCCGCTTTCGACGGGCCGGAGAAGCGCAACGTCGCCCGCAACCATGACGAGATCCGTCTGTGGACCGACTACATCTCCCCGGGACCGCACCCGTGGCTGTGCGACGACACCGGCCGCTGCGGCGGGCTTGCTGCCGACGCGCGCTTCGTGATCCTGGGCGATCTCAACAACGATCCGGTCGACGGCGCCGGCGACCACGCCGCGATCACCGAACTGCTCGAACATCCGCGGGTAATGCGCATGGCCACCCCGCGCAGCGAAGGCGCCCTGGAGGCCGCCGAAGCCGACGGCGGCGCGAATGCCCAGCATCGCGGCTCGGCCGCGCACGACACCGGCAGCTTCGGGCCGCGGGTGGGGAATCTCCGGCTCGATTACGCGCTGCCGTCCGTGGGACGGGCCCTGGTCGGCAGCGGGGTGTTCTGGCCGCGCAGCGACGCTGCGCATGCGCAGATCATCGACGGCACCGACCATCGCCTGGTGTGGGTGGACCTGCAGTCCGAGTGAGCGCGACGGAGGCCGGCGCTCGCTACATCGCCGCTGACGCGCACTCCGCGGTCAGCGGCGTCGCCCCGAGCGCCAGATCGCCAGCAGGATCCCGAGCCCGCCGAGCCCGGCGCCGACGAAGCCGATCACGCCCAGCGCCATCAACCAGCGGTTGGGCGAGCCTGTGCCGACGCTGTGCATCACGATCGAGGAGCCGATGATCAGCGCGGCGATGACCACCCCCATCGTCAGGCGATTCGCCGCGCTGTTGACCTGGGCGCCAAAGGACTGGAGCGAGGTCACCTCGATCTGCGCGCGCAGGCGTCCATGGCGGGCACTGCGCAGGAGATGACGCAGGTCCCTTGGCAGGTCGGCCATCAGGTCCAGCGCCGCCGCCAGTGACCGACGCCCGCGCGCGGCCAGGGCGCGCGGAGAATGCCGGCGCCACATCAGCCGGGTCAGCCAGGGCTGCGCCGCACCGGCCATGTCGAACTCGGGATCGAGCTGGCGGCCCAGGCCTTCCAGCGTGAGCAGCGCCTTGATCAGCAAGGCGAGATCGGGCGGCAGCATCAGGCCATGGCGACGCAGCAGGCCGGTCACCTCGCCCAGCATGGTCGCCATCGGCAGTTCGCGCAGCGGCAGGCCCCGGTACTGGTCGACGAGACTGTAGATCTCCGCGTGCAGTCTGGCCTCATCGACATCGGCGGCATCGGTCCAGTCGAGCAGTACATCGCAGGCCATCTGCGCCTGCTGGAATACCAGGCCGTAGACCAGGCGTGCGACCTGCTCGCGCAGCGGCGGCGGGATGCGACCGACCATTCCGAAGTCGATCACTGCCACGCGTCCGTCGCGCATGAAGAACAGGTTGCCCGGGTGCGGGTCGGCGTGGAATACGCCGTCCTCGAACACCATCCGCATCATCACTTCGGCGCCGGTAACGGCCAGCGCATGCCGGTCCAGGCCGGCCGCGTCGACCGCGGCCAGGTCGCTGGCGGGAATGCCGTCGACCAGTTCCTGCACGTTGAGCCGCTCGCTGGTCCACTCCCAGTACACCCGCGGCACCAGCACGCGTGGATCGTCGGCGAGATTGGCGGCGATGCGCTCGGCATTGCGGCATTCGCGCGCGAAATCCATCTCTTCATGCAGCGACGCCTCGAACTGCCGGACCACTTCGCGCGGCCGATAGCGGCGCAGGTCGGGTGCCTGCGCCTGCACGACCTCCGACAGCCGTGCGAGCAGGCGCAGGTCCGCGTCGACCACCTCGCGGATGCCCGGGCGGCGCACCTTGAGCACGACCGCCGTGCCGTCATGCAACCAGGCCCGGTGTGCCTGCCCCAACGACGCGGCCGCCATCGGCACCTCTTCGAAGCGGGCGAAGATGTGCTCCGGCGCGCCACCCAGGTCATGCTCGAGCTGCGGTCGCAACAGGGCCATCGGCACCGGCGGCACCTGGCTCTGCAGGCGGCTCAGCGTTTCGATCCACTCGGGCGGCACCAGGTCCACGCGCGTGGCCAGCACCTGGCCGAGCTTGACGAAGGTCGGTCCCAGATCCTGCAGCGCGTGGCGCACGCGCTCGGGTGTCGACATCCGCAGGACCGGATCTTCGCCGTCGTGTCCGATATGCAGCAGACGCCCCGCCCGCTCCAGCGCATCGGCCATGCCGATACGCCGGACGACATCGCCGAAGCCGTAACGCACCAGCACTGACGCGATCTCCTGGATGCGCCCCAGATCGCGGACGGTGGCCAGGGTTTCCCACATCAGTGTGCGTCCACCGTTTCGACCAGCCCCAGCAGCGCCGCGGCCACGGTCTGGCGCCGTACCGCATCGCGGTCCCCGTCGAAGTGGAACAGGCGCGCACTGGCATACCAGCCGCGACGTTTCCAGGCGATCCACACCGTCCCGACCGGCTTGTCCTCGCTGCCGCCCCCGGGACCGGCAATGCCGGTGACCGCCACGGCGACACTCGCCCCTGAATTCACCAGCGCACCGGACACCATTTCGATGGCGGTTTCCCGGCTGACCGCGCCGTGCACTTCCAGGGTCTGCGGATTGACCCCAAGCAACGCCTGCTTGGCCTCGTAGCTGTACGC
Source organism: Luteimonas sp. 100069 (assembly GCF_003813845.1). Taxonomy (NCBI): domain Bacteria; kingdom Pseudomonadati; phylum Pseudomonadota; class Gammaproteobacteria; order Lysobacterales; family Lysobacteraceae; genus Luteimonas; species Luteimonas sp. 100069. The sequence goes on along the minus strand of NZ_RPFN01000002.1, from coordinate 284,516 downwards.
CGCCATGCCGCAGTCGAACCAGTCCGAGCAGCCGGCGATGTCGGTGACCGCCTTGGCGATCCAGCCACCGGTACAGCTCTCGGCGGTCACCAGCCGGTGATGCTGGGCGCGCAGCAGCGCACCAGTGCGTTCGGCCAGGGCGTGGAGAGTGGCGTCGGAGGGGATGTCGGCATGCATACGGACGGGGGCCGGTGGGGGGCATGTCGTTGTACCGCATCGTGGGCGCGGGCGCGCGCCGTCATCGCGCCCATGGAAAAGGGCGGACCGTTGCCGGCCCGCCCTGTCCTTGCCTCTTCGATGCGCAGTCAGTAGCGCATGCGCAGCGTCATGCCGTAGGTGCGGGGCGCCCCCAGATACGCGTTCCAGGAACCGGCCTGGATCGGCGCATCGATGCCGACCTGCTTGTAGGTTTCGTCGGTGAGATTCTGGCCCCAGAACTCCACCATCCAGCGCTTGTCCTGACGGCCGAAACCGATCCGGGCATTGAGCAGGGTGTAGGCGTCCTGCAGCTTCTCCAGATCCAGGTCCGAGCCGGTGTTGTACTCGGACATGTATTTGGCGCCGATGTTGAAGCGCCCGAGCAGGCGTTCGCCGATGTCCCACTCGTAGGTGGCCGACACGTTGCCCGACCATCTGGGCGCGAAGCTCATCTGGTTGCCCGGCAACCTCACCAGATCCGGATCGGGCAGCAGGTCATCGCCGTACTCGGTCTTCGCATAGGTGAAGCCGCTCTGCAGCATCAGGCCGCTGATCGCCGGTTGCCACATCACTTCGGCCTCCACGCCCTGCGAGGTGACCTTGGGAATCGAACGGACGACGAACGCCGTACCCAGGAAGCTGTTGAGCTGGAAGTCCTCGTACTCCTGGTGGAACAGCGCCGCGTTGAGCAGCAGATTGCCGTCCGCCCAGGTGGTCTTGAGTCCCAGCTCGTAGCTGTCGACAAACTCGCCCGGGAACGAGGTGTCGTCGGTCAGCGGCATCCACGGGCGGGGGTCGGCCGCGGTCGCTCCCTGCACGCGATCCAGATTGAAGCCACCGGATTTGTAGCCGCGCGCCGCGGACACGTAGCCCATGATGTCGTCGGCGAAGTCATAGGCCACCTTGACCGTGCCCGACCACTCCTTCTCCGTCCGTTCCTGCCGGGTGCTGCGTCCGTCATGCAGCGCATTGGCCCACGGCAGGCACATGTTGGCGGTGACCTGTGGCGCGATCGCCGGCACCAGCTGCCCCAGCAACTGCTGCTGCAGGGCCGCCGGCAGGCTGGCGAAGCCGTTGATGCGCTGGGCCAGCGCCCCGCCGACGCGTGCCGCCGGATTGCCGAGCACGGCACCACACGCGGTGCTGCCGTTGGGGTTGCTGAAATCCGCCTGCAGGGACTTTTTCTCGCGGGTGTAACGCAGGCCCACGGTCACATCCAGCGCGTCGGTCACGTGGAAGGTGTTGTTGGTGAAGATCGCCGCGCTCTTCGCGTTCTGCGAATACACGTCGTGGGCGCCGATGCCGGTGTAGTTGGTGCCGAACGGGCGCCCGGTCACCTGCGACAGGAAGGTCGCCGGATTCGCGGTATTGACCGTCAGGCCGAGCGGCGCCAGCTGCGCAGCCATCGCGCCGAGCACCTGGCTGCCGACCAGCGTCGACAGGTACGGCTCGTAGGCCGGGCCCATGAAGTAGGAATCGTTGCGGGTCAGATCCTCGTCCGAATAGAACATCCCGACCATCCAGTCGAGGCGATCGCTGGTCCCGGTGAGGCGGAATTCCTGGCTGAAGTTCTCGAACTGCGCAAGCGAATAATCCTCCTGCGCCGGGCGATACATGATGTCCGCGCCGCTGTAGTCGAAGTCGATGCCGGTGATCGCCTTCCAGTCGCGGAATGCGGTGATCGAGGTCAGCAGCGCCTCGTTGGCCCAGGGCGTGGTCCAGTTCACTTCGGCCGAGATGCCCTTGTCCTTGAGGTCCTGCTCGGTGGAGCGGTTGGCATAGGCCAGGCGACGGTCGAGATCCGGCACCGGGATGATGCCCTGCCCCCCCGGAGTCAGCGCATCGATGATCGCCGCCGTAGGACCGCGGTGCGTGGTCAACGAAACGCAGCAGTTCTCCTCGCGACTGGTGTAGTCGGCGATGAAGTTGATGTTGAGGTTCGACGTGGGCTCGAGCAGCAGCTGGCCGCGCAGGGAGTGGTAGTTCTGGTCGCCGTCGTCGGTTTCCCGCCGCGGACCACCGGCGGTCTCGACCTCGTCCACGCCGTCACGCTTGCGTTTGGTGGCGAAGATGCGGAACGCGGCGTTGTCTCCGATCGCGTCGTTGTACGAACCCGAAACTCCGACCAGGCCGTAGTTGCCGACCGTGACTTCGCCCTCGGCCGCCTGGGTGTAGCTCGGCCGGCGGGTGATGACGTTGATGACACCGGCCGAGGTGTTCTTGCCGAACACTGTGCCCTGCGGCCCCTTGAGCACCTCGACGCGCTCCATTTCGCCCAGGTCACCGAACCCCACGCTGTTGCGCGAGCGGTAGACCCCGTCGATGACGATTCCGACCGACGATTCCAGGCCCGGATTGTCGCCGACCGTGCCGATGCCCCGGATGCGAGCCGTGGTCTGCGCGGCGGACTGGGTGCTGGTGACCGTGAGGCCGGGCACCAGAACCTGCATGTCCTTGATGTCGCGCACGCCTGTGTCCTGCAGCAGTTGCTCTGGCAGGACATTGATGACGATGGGAACGTCCTGCAACGCCTCTTCGCGCTTCTGCGCAGTGACGGTCACCCCCGAGAGCGTGGTGGGCTGCTCCTGGCCAGGCACCCTCTCGCTTGGCTGCGACTGGGCAGTCGCGGGCGGCGCGGCCCCAGCGAGCATGGCGAAAAAGATGGCGGTTGCGAGCGCGTGGCGTTGTGGATGGCCTGAGACCATTGGTGTCCCCCCTGCTGTGATTGTCGTTGCGACTTCAAACCTCGACGCAGACGCCGTCATCCCGGGAGATGACGGAAGTGCTGGACCAATGTGGGGGGACGGGTCCGGCACGACGTTCTGACTGCCTTGCGCGGACGCTAACACACTCCGGACGCCCCCGTATGTGAGCCGTGCGCCGCCGATACGATGGCCGGCCACATGGGCATCGGGCAGGGATTAACCCACGCCCGGTTATCTCGCGTGTCACCACGCAAGCCTCCTCTTCGCCGCACGCGAAAAGCAGCGCAAATCGGCTCGAACGATTCGGACATATTCCGCTCACATACCCATCATCGGCATTCGCACAGTTTTGCACCTGTCCTCTGCCGCGCACCGGCGCCGACGCCGTTTATTACTGCCGCTGAATAGACATTCGCGGTCTGTACTTTCTCCACTGGAGTGTGGCGATGAATCGGCAACCCTTGGTGATCGCATTGGCGGTGGCTTCCGGCCTCGCCCCCGGGCTGGCCCTGTCCCAGGACTCGGTGACAACACTTCGCGACGAGGTCCGTCGCGCGGAACAACATCTCGAATCGCTGAACCAACGGCTTGATGCGCTGGAACGCTCGCAGGGTCGAACCCCGCCGCCGCGCACCAGCACTGCGCAGACTGCACCGGCGCCCCAGGGCACGAATGCCGCTGCGAGCACACCCAATATTGCCGCAGGCGGGCCGTCGATCCTGCCGCCCCGAGACTCGGTCTCCGATCCCTCGATCGCCGCCTCGCGTGAGAACAGCTTGGCTTCCCCGACCGATCCGGATCTAAAGGGATTCATCGCAATCCCGGGCACGGAGACCATGATCCGCATTGGCGGCTACGCCAAGCTCGATGCCATCGCCACCAACCGTCCGGCGGGCGACGACGACCAGTTCATCACCTCCGAATTCCCGGTCGACGGCGTGCATCGCGACACGCCCAACTTCAACATCCACGCAAAGCAGACGCGCTTCAGCATCGAGGCGCGCCGCCCGACCACACGCGGCGTCCTGCGCTTCTACCTTGAGAACGACTTCTTCGGCAGCAGCGACGGCTATGAATTCAGGCTGCGCCATGCCTATGGGCAGCTGGGCAACACCTACGCGGGCTACGGGTATTCCTCCTTCATGGACGCCGACTCGCTCCCCAACACCCTGGATTTCGAGGGGCCGGGCTCCGCGCCCTATCTGCTCGTGGCCGGCATCCACCACATCTTCTCGATAGGCAAGGGAAACACCCTCACCCTGGCCGCCGAAGCGCCGCAGTCACAGATCTACAACCTCACCGGCGACGACATCGCGGTCGAACGGCTGCCCGACGTCACGCTCGCCGCGCGCATGGAGCGCGGGTGGGGCCACCTGCAGCTCAGCGGCGTGGCGAGGAGCGTCGGTTACGACGGTGACAACGAGTTCGGCGAGGATGTACTCGGCGGCGGCCTGCAGCTGAGTGGATCGATCAACGCCAACGAGAACAATCTGTGGGTGTTCGGCATGGTCGCCGGCAAGGGCATCGCCCGCTACACGACCGACATCGGCGGTTCCGGCTACGACGCCGCGATCGGGCCCGACGGCGATCTGGAACTGCTGACTTCCTACGGCGGGTTCTTCGGCTACACCCATAACTGGAACCAGGACTGGAGCTCCAACCTCGTGTTCGGCCAGTTGAACCTGAGCAACAAGAACGACGTGTTGGCGGGCGACGCTTTCAAGCGCAGCCGCTATGGGGCACTCAACCTGCTGTGGAGCCCCGCGCCGTCCTGGACGATGGGCGTGGAACTCCTGTTCGGGCAGCTGCTGCTGCAGGACGGGCGGGATGCCGACGTGATGCGTCTGCAGGGCAGCCTGCAATACAGCTTCGTCAAGTAATACGCAGCAAACAAAGCTCCAACGACCCCAGGGACCCCGGAACCGGCGCGACCGGGTCCAGGCAACGCCTTCCCCCAGCAAACCAGGCGATTGCGGCACAAGGAGAATCTCATGGCGACTAACGGCAAAAAGATCAGCTTGATCGGTGCCACATTCCTGGTGGCCGGCAACATGATGGGCTCGGGGGTTTTCCTGCTGCCTTCCAGTCTGGCCGCGATCGGTTCGGCCTCCATCTGGGGATGGCTGATCACCACTGCGGGCTCGCTGCTGCTGGCCTTCGTCTTCGCCAAACTCGGGCAAATTGCCCCAAAGGCAGGCGGCCCCTATGCGTATGCGCGCGACTGGCTCGGCCCGTACATGGGCTTCCAGACCAACACCATCTACTGGTTCGCCAACTGGATTGGCAACGTCGCGATCCCGATCGCGGCCGTAGGCTATTTCAGCTACTTCTTTCCCGTACTGTCCCACCCGCTGCCGCGCTGCATCGCTGTGCTGGCACTGACCTGGGCGTTCACCTTCGCCAATGTGATCGGGCCTCGCTTCGTCACGCGCGTGCAGACAGTAACGACGAGTTTTGCCCTCGTGCCCATTCTGGGAATCGCGATCTTCGGGTGGTTCTATTTCGACCCGAACACGTTCACCAGTGCCTATAACGTCTCCGGCAAATCCGACTTCAGCGCGATTTCCAGCGCTGCCGCGCTCACGCTGTGGGCATTCATCGGCGTGGAATCGGCCTCCGTGACCGCCGCCGTTGTGGAGAATCCCGAGAGGAACGTTGCGCGCGCCACGCTCGGCGGAGTGTTCATCGCAGCAGTCTGCTACATCGCAAGCTCCGCGGTGATCATGGGCATCGTGCCGAATGGAAAGCTGCAGCTCTCCGATGCACCGTTCGCCCTTGCTGCGGCGGATGCATTCGGCGGCTGGGCCGGCGGCCTGGTCAGTATCTGCGCCTTCATCGGCGCCGCGGGCTCCCTGGGCGGCTGGATCCTGATTACCGCGCAGAGCGCCAAGGCGGCAGCGGACGACGGCCTGTTCCCGGCAGTGTTCAAGAAGGCAAACAAGGACGACGTACCGGTCAAGGGCGTTTATATCGTTGCCATCCTGATGACCATCGCGGTTCTGGTCACGGCAGGTTCGAAGACCGCTACCGATCAGTTCAACACCATCACGTCAGCGGCCGTGATCCTGACATTGCTGCCCTACATCTATTCCTGCGTGGCCTGCTACTTCGAAGTCGAACGTACGCACACGACTGCCCACACCGGTCTCTACTGGTGGATGACAAGCACCACCGTCATCTATTGCCTCTGGGCCGTCTATGGCTCGGCGGGCGACGTCGTCAAGTACGGCTTTCTGTTCGTCCTGTTTATTACGGTGTTTTACCCCTTCTTCGCCGCAGAGCGGCGCCAGGCCCGCCTAGCCGCCTCCAGTCCGGCACTGCAGCCGGCGCCGGCGGCACGAGCGCCTGCACCCGCCCCAACCAGCGCGACCACTCCCTCACGCCCCTCGACCAACTGAGTTCGCCGTCGCGGACAAGGACATCGATATGTACTTCCATTCCCTCGACTATCCGATCGTCATCATCGACGACGACTACGACTCCCCGCGCATTGGCGGCATCCTGATCCGGGAACTGGCGGACGAGTTCCGTGCGAACGCCCAGCGCGTCCTGGCCGGCCTGACCATCGAAGATGTGCACGCCGCCGCACGCACCTATGTGGCCGCGTCGGCGGTGCTGATCTCGATAGACGGCACCGAAGAGGGGGACGATCAGTTCCTGAAGCTGCTTGCGCTGCTGCGCGAACAGGCGCAGCGGCGCGCCGGGCTACCGGTGTTCCTGTACGGCGAGCGCCGCACGATCGAGAAGGTGCCGAGCGAACTGCTCAAGTACATGCACGGCTACATCTTCCTGTTTGAGGACACCAAGGCCTTCATCGCCCGCCAGGTCATGCGCGCGGCCGATGACTACATGGAGCAGCTGCTGCCGCCGTTCTTCAAGGCATTGGTGCATCATGCCGGCACCTCGAACTACTCCTGGCACACGCCAGGCCATGCCGGGGGCGTCGCTTTCACCAAATCGCCCGTCGGCAGGGCCCTGCACCAGTTCTACGGCGAGAACACGCTGCGCAGCGACCTCTCGGTTTCGGTGCCCGAGCTGGGCTCGCTGCTCGACCACACCGGCCCGATCCGCGATGCCGAGCACGAGGCCGCGCGCAACTTCGGCGCCGACCACACCTTCTTCGTCACCAATGGCACGTCCACCGCCAACAAGATCGTCTGGCACGGCACTGTCGCGCGCGGCGACCTGGTGTTCGTCGACCGCAACTGCCACAAATCGCTGTTGCACGCGCTGATCATGACCGGTGGCGTCCCGGTCTACTTCCGGCCAAGCCGCAACGCGCACGGCATCATCGGCCCGATCAGCCTGGACCAGTTCTCGGAAGACTCCCTGCAGAAGGCGATCGCGGCCAATCCGCTGGCCAGCAAGAGCACCAAGCCGGGGACCAAACCAAAGATCGCAGTGGTCACCAACTCCACCTACGATGGACTCTGCTACAACGCCGAGAAGATCGCCGACATGCTCGGCACTGCGGCCGATTACCTGCACTTCGACGAGGCGTGGTACGGCTACGCCGCCTTCCATCCGTTCTACGAGAACCATTACGGGATGGCCAAGGGCAAGCCGCGGGAGCAGGACGCGATCATCTTCACTACGCAGTCGACCCACAAACTGCTGGCGGCCTTCTCGCAGGCGTCGATGATCCACGTGCGCAATGCGGCGACGCGTTTGCTGGACGCGGATCGGTTCAACGAATCGTTCATGATGCATACGTCCACCAGCCCGCTTTACGGAATCATCGCCTCCTGTGACATTGCCTCCCGGATGATGGAAGGCGACGCGGGCAGATCGCTGGTGCAGGAAATGCACGACGAGGCCGTCACCTTCCGCATCGCGATGCTGCACGTCGGACAGGACCTCGGCAGCGACGACTGGTGGTTCAAGGTCTGGCAGCCGGACAAGGTCGAGCGCAACCTCGAGGGCGGCGACACCCATGCGCCGAAGGTCGCCGAAAGAAAGGACTGGTACCTGGGTTCGGGCGATTACTGGCACGGCTTCGACAAGCTCGCCAGCGAGTACGTGCTCATCGACCCGGTCAAGGTCACCCTGCTCACGCCAGGCTTGACCATGGGCGGAGACATGGGCGAACTCGGCATCCCGGCCGCGATTCTCAGCAAGTATCTGTGGCACAGGGGCATCACGGTCGAGAAGACCAACCTCTACTCGGTGCTGTTCCTGTTCTCGATGGGCATCACCAAGGGCAAGTGGAGCACCCTGGTCACCGAGCTGCTCGCGTTCAAGGAGGCCTACGACTCCAACGCTCCGCTGACGCGCGCGCTGCCGGGGCTGGTGGAAGCGTACCCGGCCACCTATTCCAAGTGGGGCCTGCGCGATTTGTGTCATGCGCTCCACGAGTTCAACCGGGAATTCAAGGTACCTGTGGTGATGAAGGACATGTACACCGATCTGCCCGAGCCGGTGATGACGCCTGCGGACGCCTACAACCACCTGGTGCGCGGCGAGATCGAGCGCGTCGACATCGACGAGGTCAGCGGGCGGGTGGCGGGAACCATGCTCGTGCCCTATCCGCCGGGCATTCCCACGATCATGCCGGGCGAGCGCTTCGGCAAGCCCGATGATCCGATCATCCAGTCGCTGCACATTGCGCGTGCGCAGAACGAACGCTTCCCCGGCTTCGAGTCCGACGTGCACGGCTTGATCATCGAAGACAGCGATGGCCAGGCGAGCTATACGGTGGAAGTACTGAAGGTCTAGCTCGTGCGGGGCCTTGCCCGCCCTCCCGCCGGCGCCGCCGACAGGGAGGGCGGCAGACGATGCCCGCGAGCGTCCCGCCCCGGGCGCCCGCGCGGATGGCGTGCATGACAGGCCACACCGATGACCGGGACCCAGCAGGAACAGCGCGCGCTCAAGATCTCGCTTGGCATGACCGTCCTGGTCGCGGCCATCGGATTGTCGGGTGGCATGCTCGCGCACTCGCCGGCGATCCTGTTCGACGGCATCTATTGCCTGGTGGACGTGGCCCTCACCGTGGCCGCACTGCAGGTACTGAAGCTTCTGGGCAACGAACAGAGCCCGCGCTTCCAGTACGGCTTCTGGCACCTCGAGCCGTTGGTCGAAGCGATCGGGGGCGCGATCCTGACCCTGGCCTGCGTCTACGCGCTCTCCAACGCGATCATTGGCCTCACCACCGGCGGACACGTCACCCGGGTCGGGTATGGCCTGGTGTGGGCGAGCGTGCTGAGCGTCGTCGATCTGGCCATGGCGGTATGGATGGGACGCCATGCCAAACGCCTGCACTCCGGGCTGCTGGCGCTGGATGCCCGCGCCTGGCTGCTCGCTGGGCTTGTGAGCATGGCCGTGGTTGTCTCCTTCATCCTGGCCGTGGCGCTGCGCAATGGGCCGCATGCGCACTGGGTGCCCTATCTCGACCCACTGGTGCTGGCGCTGATCGGCCTGGCCTCGCTGCCGCTGCCGCTGCTCGCGGCGTGGCGGGCAACGCGCGAGGTGCTGCAGGTCGCGCCGGATGACCTGGACGAGCAAGTCCAGGCAACGATGCAGCAGTTCGTCGCCGAGCATGGCTTCCGCGGTTTCACCAGCCGCGTAGCCAAGATCGGCCGCATGAAGTTCATCGAGATCCACGTGCTGACCGGCCCAGACGCGCTGCTTGGCAGCATCAGCGATGTGGACCGGCTGCGTAACGACATCGCCACGCGGCTGGGAACGCGGCCTGACCGGTCCTGGCTGACCATCGACTTCACAGCCGACCCGGACTGGACATGAACACTACGTCGAACGCAATTCCCCCGACCGCCAGCGCTGGTGGCAGTGCCCCTGCCGCGCGCAAGATGGGCCTGCTCATGGCCACCATGCTGGTGGCCGGCAACATGATCGGCACCGGCGTGTTCCTGCTGCCCGCCAACCTCGCGACGGTCGGCAGCATCTCATCGTTCGGCTGGCTGATCGCCACCGGTGGCGCCATCGCGCTCGGGCTGGTGTTCGCGCGCCTGTCCCAGCTCGACCCGGAGCCCGGTGGTCCCTATGCGTACGCCCGCCGCGCATTCGGCAACTACGTCGGCTTCGTCAGCAACTACGGTTACTGGTTCGGCAACTGGATCGGCAACGTGGCCATTGCCCTGGTCGTGACCGGTTACCTGAGCCACCTGTGGCCATGGCTGGACGACCTGTACCCGCGGATCGGCTTCACCCTGCTGCTGATCTGGGCACTGACCCTCGCCAATGCGCGTGGTGCGCGCTGGGTCGGATCGCTGGAGACCGGTACGGTGATGTTTGCGCTCGTGCCCATCCTCGGCATCGCGATCGCCGGCTGGTGGTGGTTCGACCCGGCGCTGTTCCACAAGGGGTGGAACGTCAGCGGGCTGAGCGACAGTCAGGCGATCTCGCGCAGCGCCTCGATCGCGCTTTGGGCATTCATGGGCGTGGAGAGCGCCGCGGTCTCGGCGGATGTCATCGAGAACCCCAAGCGCAATATCCCGCTGGCGACGCTGATGGGGCTGGGCCTTTCGGCGGTGGTCTACATCAGCTGCTCGCTGGTGATCATGGGGATCGTGCCGATGGAGCAGCTGCGCGATTCCTCGGCACCCTTCGCCGACGTGGCCAAGATCATGGTCGGGAACTGGGGGGTGGTGCTGATCTCGCTGTGCGCGATCTTCAAGTCACTGGGCGCGCTCGGCGGCTGGATGCTGCTGGTCGGCCAGTCGGCCAAGGCGGCTGCCGAGGACGGCCTGTTCCCCAAGGTGTTCTGCCGGGTCAACCGGCATGGCATGCCGGGGGCCGGACTGGTCATCGCCGCGATCCTGATGAGCGTCCTGCTGCTGGTGACCGCCTCGCCCACGCTCGCCTCGCAATTCGATCAGCTGACCAACATCGCGGTGCTGCTGACCATCTGTCCCTACCTGTTCTCGGCCGGGGCCCTGGCGGTCAGCACGCTGGAGCGCAACGAGTCCGGCACGCTGCGCCTGATGAGCATGATCACCGCCGGCGTCGCGGTCGCGTACTGCCTCTATGCTCTGCTCGGTGCCAATCCGCAGCTGCTGGCGTACGCCACCGTCGGCATGCTGCTGAGCGTGGCGATGTACCCGTTCTTCCGCCACCGGATGGCGTGAGCGGCCACGGTATGGCGCACCTCGTATGCGGGTGCGCTACGGGCTGGGCCACAGACATGGCCCAGGTTCGCAGCCGCGCCGAGGCGCTGGTCATCGCCCCGGGCGGCGCCAGCGATCGCGGACAGTCCCCAGGCCGTGCCAGGCGGGGTCCGCCTGCCGTTGACCCCAGCATCGGCGTGGCTGCAGGACGCCCCCGATTACGAGCGCGTGCTGGCGCGCGCAGTCGCTCATCGACCAGGTCAGCGCCGGGTGGCCGGCACCACGCTCGTGCCCTATCCGCCGCGCACTCACACGATCATTCCGGGGGAGCGGTCCGGCAGATCCGATGATCCGATTATCCAGTCGCTGCACATTGCGCCTGCGCAGAACGAACGGTTTCTCGGCCTCGAGTCCGACGTGCACAGTCCGATCATCGACAGCAGGGAAGACCCGCCGAGCTACACTGTGGAGGTTCTGAAGCTATAGGCGCGGCGCGTACCGATGAGTGGAACCCTCGAGGAACGACGGGTACTGAAGCTCTCGCTCCTGGCGACCCTGCTGGTCGCCGCGATCGGACTCTCCGGCGGTGTGGCTGCGAGCTCGCCGGCCATCCTGTTCGACGGTATCTACTCACTGGTGGACGTGGCGCTGACGATGACGGCGCTCGCGGTGCTCCGGCTCATGGCCCACGAACAGAGTCCGCGATTCCAGTACGGCTTCTGGCATCTGGAACCGATGGTCGAGGCGCTAGGCGGCGTGGTGCTCGGTCTTGCCTGCATCTACGCTCTGGCCAACGCTCTGATTGGCCTGAGCACGGGCGGCCAGGAGACCCATGCCGGCCATGGCCTGGTCTGGGCGAGTGTGCTGAGCGTGGTGGACCTTGCCATGGCGGTGTGGATGGGCCGTCATGCGCGGCGGATGCGCTCGGGTCTGCTCGCCCTCGATGCGCGTGCCTGGCTGCTCGCAGGTCTGGTCAGCCTCGCCGTCGTGGTGTCCTTCATCCTTGCACTGACCTTGCGCGGCACCCGGCACGAAGACTGGATTCCTTATCTGGATCCTCTGGTGCTGGCCTTCATCAGCCTGGCTTCGCTGCCACTCCCGCTGCGCGCAGCTTGGAAGGCGGCGCGTGAGGTCCTGCAGGTTGCTCCGGATGACCTGGACCGGAAGGTGCAGGCGACCATGCAGGAGTTTGTCGCCGAGCATGGTTTTCTGGGCTTCACCAGCCGGGTGGCCAAGATCGGCCGGATGAAGTTCATCGAGATCCACGTCCTGACTGCGCCGACTACCCAACTCGGCAGCATCGGTGAGATCGACGGCCTGCGTAACGAGATCGCGCAGAGAATGGGCGCGCGTCCAGAAGGCTCCTGGTTGACGATCGACTTCACGTCGGAACCCGCCTGGACCTGAGCGGGTTCGCCTGCGCCGGCTCTCTTGTGCGCACGCCTGTCTGAGCTCGACCTTGGGGCGGCACCGCTTGTTGCGAATGCGAGGGCAGTTCCGGGACAGCTACGGCCTTTTGGAAAAATGTCGGTTACGCGATCGGCGGCGGGGCATCTCCAGTGGCTGATGCTCGGGAAATGCACGCCGCAACGCAAACCCAACCGGGCGCGTGCGCGACCCGCGGAAGCAAGGCGACCCTCCGTTCCACTCCCGGATCAGCCGCGCGATGCCGACGCTCGCCTGCCTTCACCGGGCCGGCAGGACATGTCCATCCTCGGCGCGCAGCCAGTTGTGCGCGCGCGTTGCGGCGACGGCGCCATGACCCATCGCCACGCTGATCTGGTCGAGCCCGTCGACGATGTCGCCGGCGCAGTACACGCCGGGCACCTCGGTCCCCAGCGGCGAAGCCACGTCGGTGCAGCCATGCGCGTCGATCGCGATGCCGAGCATTTGCGCCAGCTCGTTGCGGTGCTGCGAGCCCAACGCGGGGTAGACGACATCGAAGGTATGCGGCTCGTCGCGTCCTTCGAGGTACAGGTCGAAGCGATCCGCCTGCGGCGCGTACCGCACCACCGGCGCGGCCAGCACCCGGATACCCGCCGCGGTCAGTTGAGCGTGGGCGTCGGCATCAAGGCCGGCGTATTGGCAGGGAAGCAGAACGACCTGCTCGCTGAACTGCCGCAGGAACAGGGCCTCGGCCGCCCCGTGCCGATCGCTGCCGAGCACAGCGATCCGCGTGCCGGTGTGTTCGATCCCGTCGCAGATCGGGCAATAGCGCAGCACGCCTGCGGCGATTGCGGTCTCGTGCTCATCGTGCGGAAGCGGTATCTGGCCCATGTGCAGACCCGTGGCGAGGACGAGCGCCCGGCCGTGGTGAAGCGTCCCATCCGCGGTTCGCAGTTCGAAAGTGCCCTCGTGCCTGCGCGCCTCCACGACCTCGGCTTCGCGGATCTGCGCACCGTAACGTTCGCAGTGCTCGAGCATTCGTCCGATCAGATCCGGGCCGGCGATCCCTTCCGGAAACCCGGGCGCGTTGCGTGTCAGCGGGATCCGCATCGCGCGCGACATGCCGTCGTGCAGAACGAGTACGCGGCGCCGGAACCGGGCCAGGTACAGCGCGGCCGACAGGCCCGCCGGGCCGGCGCCGACGACGATGCATTCCCAGGGCTCGGAGGTGTGGTCCATATGGGAAAAATCCACCGCCGGGCCGCACAAGTCAACGCTGGAAGTCGCTACGCGATTTTCACGTTTGCCACAACCCGCGGGCGCCTAGCATCGCCCACTTTCACCATCCCGGATACGCGCAATGGCTCCTTCGAAGACCCTACTCGCCGGCGCCTTCGTGCTGGCACTGGCCGCCTGTGACAACAAGAACGCGACCAACACCGACAGTGGCAGCGGAACCCTGGCGGACACACCGAATTCGACCGGTGATACCGAAGACCGCAGCCGTGGCGTGGCTGCCACGATCGATAACGGCGCAGCTGGCACCGGCTCAACGAGCAATGCCGGGGCAGGAATGCCCAACCTCGCCGAGCCCGACCGGAAGGCGCTGATGGCGGTCCTCGAAGTCGACCGCCACGAGATCGAAGCCGCGCAGGCTGCGCTCGCCAAGAACGTGCAGGGCCCGGTGCGCGAATATGCGCAGACGCTGCGCAACGACCACTCGCTCAACCTCGATGCCACCCGGATCCTGCTCGGGCGGTCGGGAAACACAACAGGAACCGGGAGCGGCAGCGAAATGTCGACGGTCGCGGGCGGTACCGCAGCGACCGCCGGCAACACCGATACCGGGGCCGGCTCGATGAGCTACGGCGAAGCCGACGCCACCGCGCATCCGGACCTTGCGGAAATGAAGCGCAAGCACGACGCCCAGCGCGAGCAGCTCGCGCAGCTCGAAGGCGAGGCGTTCGAGAAGGCGTGGATCGAAGCGATGGTGATGGGCCACCAGGAAGCGCTTACCAAGCTCGATTCGGAACTGATCCCCTCGGCGAGCGACAGCCGCGTCCGCGATCACCTGCAGAGCACCCGCGCGGTGATCGCCGCGCATCTGGAAACCGCCCGGGCACTGCAACAGCAGCGCCGCTGATCCTCAGCGCCGCGCGCGGCTGCGGCGGTGTTGTCCGGACGCCCGGGCGCCGAGTCGGCACCCTGGCGTTTCTTGGCGGGAACCGGCGCGCCATCTCAGGCAAGATGTCGGTCTGAAGTCCGTGCGAACGATCCGAGCTTGCAAGAACACACCCCCCTGATGAAACAGTTCTTCGCCGCCAAGGCGGAGCACCCCGACGTCCTGCTGTTCTTCCGCATGGGCGACTTCTACGAGCTGTTCTACGACGACGCCCGCAAGGCGGCGCGGCTGCTCGACATCACCCTGACCCAGCGTGGCAATTCCGCAGGCGCGCCGATTCCGATGGCGGGCGTGCCTCACCACGCCTCGGAGGGGTATCTGGCGCGGCTGGTCGCGCTCGGCGAATCGGTCGCGATCTGCGAGCAGATCGGCGACCCCGCGGCCAGCAAGGGCCTGGTCGAGCGCAAGGTGGTGCGCATCGTCACGCCGGGCACCGTCACCGACGAAGCGCTGTTGCAGGAGCGCCGCGACACGCTGCTGATGGCGGTCGCCCGCCAGCGCAATGGTCAGTACGGCCTGGCCTGGGCGGATCTCGCCGGCGGGCGCTTCCTGGTGTGCGAATGCGCGAATGAGGACACGCTCGAAGCGGAAATCGCGCGTCTCGATCCTGCCGAGCTGCTGGTCCCCGACGAGGACGGCTGGCCCGCCTTCCTGTTCGAGCGTGGCGGGGTGCGTCGCCGCCCGCCGTGGCTGTTCGATGCCGAGTCCGGTCGCCGCCAGCTGCTGCAGTTCTTCGGCCTGCACGATCTCTCCGGCTTCGGCATCGACGACCGCCCCCTTGCGGTTGCAGCCGCCGGCGCACTGCTGGGCTACGTCGAGGAAACCCAGAAGCAGCGCCTGCCGCACCTGACCTCCATCTCGGTCGAGAGCGGCGACGGCGCGATCGCGATGAACGCCGCCACCCGCCGGCATCTGGAGCTGGATACCCGGGTCGACGGCGATACCCGCAACACCCTGCTCGGTGTGCTCGATTCGACGATCACGCCGATGGGAGGTCGCCTGCTGCGGCGCTGGCTGCATCGTCCGCTGCGCGACCGCGCGGTGCTCGACGAACGTCTGCATGCCGTCGACACCCTGCAGCGCAGCGGTGCGGATGCGGATCTGCGCGAACGTTTCCGCGCACTCGGCGATCTGGAACGCGTGCTCACCCGTATCGCGCTGCGCTCGGCACGTCCTCGCGACCTGTCCACGCTGCGCGACGGCCTGGCGATGCTGCCGGACGTGCGCGGCATCCTCGGTGCGCTCGATTCGCCGCGTCTGCGCACGCTGCACGATGGCCTCGGCGAACATGCGGCCGAAGCGCGCCTGCTCGCCGACGCCCTGGTTGAACAGCCTCCGGTGCTCGCGCGCGATGGCGGCGTGTTCGCCGACGGGCACGACGCCGAGCTCGCCGAACTGCGACGCCTGAGCACCCATGCCGACCAGTTCCTGGTCGACCTGGAAGCGCGCGAGCGCGAGACCAGCGGGATTCCGATGCTCAAGGTCGGCTACAACCGGGTGCACGGCTACTACATCGAGGTCTCCAAGGCACACGCGGCCAGGGCGCCGGCGCACTACACGCGGCGGCAGACCCTGACCAACGCCGAGCGCTACATCACCGAGGAACTCAAGCAGTTCGAGGACAAGGTGCTGTCGGCGCGCGAACGTGCACTGGCCCGCGAACGCCTGCTCTACGAACAGCTTCTCGACACGCTCGGCGGGCGCCTGGAAGCGCTCAAGCACTGCGCAGGCGCGCTCAGCGAGCTCGACGTGCTGGCCTGCTTCGCCGAACGGGCACAGGCCCTGGACTGGTCGCGCCCGCAGCTCGGCGCCGCGCCCGGCATCTGCATCGAGCGCGGCCGCCATCCCGTGGTCGAAGCCGTGCGCCGCGAGCCCTTCGAACCCAACGACCTGGTGCTCGGCGACAGCGACACGTTCAACGAGCGCCGGATGCTGGTGATCACCGGCCCGAACATGGGCGGCAAGAGCACCTACATGCGCCAGAACGCGCTGATCGTGCTGCTCGCCCACATCGGCAGTTTCGTGCCCGCCAGCCGCGCGGTGATCGGGCCGATCGACCGTATCCTCACCCGGATCGGCGCCGGCGACGACCTCGCCAAGGGCCAGTCGACCTTCATGGTCGAGATGGCCGAGACCAGCTACATCCTCCACCACGCCACGGACTGCTCGCTGGTGCTGATGGACGAGATCGGCCGCGGCACTTCGACCTATGACGGCCTGGCACTTGCGGATGCCTGCGCGCGGCATCTCGCCCAGCGCAACCGCAGCTACACGCTGTTCGCCACGCACTACTTCGAACTCACCGCGCTCGCCCAGCCCGGCAGCGGCATCGCCAACGTGCATCTGGACGCGGTCGAACACCGCGACCAGCAAGGCAACGAGAAGCTGGTGTTCATGCACGCGGTCAAGGACGGCCCGGCCGATCGCAGCTTCGGCCTGCAGGTGGCCGCGCTCGCCGGCCTGCCCAGGCAGGTCGTGCGCGATGCCCGCGCGCGGCTGGCGGAACTGGAACAGCGGCGCCATGACAGCCCCGCGCCGGCGCCGCTGTCGGCCGGCACGCTGGACTCGCCGCAGCAGATCGGATTGTTCGGCCCGAACTCGGCCGCAGTCGAAGCCCTCGCCGGGCTGGATCCCGACGAGCTGAGTCCCAAGCAGGCACTCGAGGCGCTGTACCGGATCAAGGCGCTGCTCTGAGCTGTCGGTTCCGTGCCGCAGCGGGCCAGGCGCGGCGGGTATCCGGCGCCTCCGGTGGGGTTGCCGCCCTGCATGCTGGGGCGCGGCGCTGGGCGCGGCATGGGCCCTACGGGGCCGCCGCGTTTCCTGTCGCGACCCGATCGACCGGCCGTCTACACTCGACGGCCGGCTTCCCGCACGGACGAGTCGCTCCATGACCCTCGACATCCGCAGGCGCCGCCTGCTGCAGGCCGGCGCGCTGGCCGCACTCTCGACCGCCCTGCCCGGCCTCGCCCGCTCGCGGGATCTCGATGCGGGCACGACCGCCGAGCAGGCCGCCGCAGGTCTCGACCTGCGCGGTCGCACCATCGTCGTCACCGGCTGCAACTCCGGCATCGGCCGGGAAACCATGCGCGTGCTGGCCCTGCGCGGCGCGCACGTGATCGGCACCGCGCGTTCGCGTGCCACCGGCGAGGCCGCATGCGCGGCGATCGAAGGCCGGGCCACACCGGTCGTCCTGGATCTTGCGGATTTCGATTCGGTCGTCACGGCAAGCGACACGATCCGCGCGCTCGATATTCCGCTCGACGCCGTGGTCTGCAACGCCGGCGTGGTTCTCGACACGCTCGAACAGGTGCGCGGCCTCGAGAAGACGTTCGTCGTGAACCATCTGGGCCACTACCTGCTGGTGCGCCGCCTGCTTGATCGCGTGACCGCCGCGCCGCAGGGCCGCGTCGTGGTGCTGGGCAGCGCCGACGAGCGCAATGCACCGCCCGGCGGCATCCAGTTCGATGACTGTCGGGCGGGAGCTGGGAGGCGCGCTACGCCCACTCGAAACTCGCCAACGGCCTGTTCTCCCTGGAACTCGCGCGTCGTCTGGCCGGCACGCGCGCAACCTCGAACTGCGTCTCGCCCGGGCACACGCGCACCAACATCCTGCGTAACGTTGGCAATGGCTACCGCAGCGACGCGCGCAGTGTGCAGCAGGGCGCGGCCACGCCGTGCTGGCTCGCGGCCTCGCCCGCCGCGGCAGGCCGAACCGGCGGCTTCTGGCGGGATTTCGCCCCGGCCGCGCAGAGCGATGCCCAGCGCGATCCAGCGATGGCCGCGCGGCTGTGGACAGTGTCGGAAACGCTCGTGCGCGACTGGCTCTGAATCAGATCGCGTCGATGTCGCCGAGCGCGCGGATCAACCGGCGCGCACGCTTGTCGGGTTTCTGCTCGGGCGCCTGGTAGCCGGCCCGGGCCGCACGCAGCTCCGCCATCCGGGTTTCGCGCAGGGCCCGCGACGCATCCGACTCGGTGTACAGCGCGCGCGCCACCGGCGCCGGCCCACGCATGTCCGAGAGGCCAGCCACCACGATGTCGAAGTGTTCTTCGCCACGCGCAATGCGCAGTCCGTCGCCGAGACGCACCGCACGCGAGGGCTTGGCGCGCTGCCCGCCGATATCGACCTTGCCGGTCTCGATCGCCTGTTTGGCCAGTGCGCGGGTTTTGAAGAAGCGCGCGGCCCACAGCCACAGATCGAGGCGGACGCTGGCGGTGGTGTTCGAAGCCTGGATGTCGGTCATGCGGATCGGGTCATTGGTCGGCGGCAGCCGAGGACGGTTCGACAGAACGCGGGAACGCGTCATGGGAACGTCGAGGGAACGCAGTCAGCGATCATGGATGGGGCCGGATCGCGACCAATCAACGCGCGATGTTTTCACGGTCTGTAACGCCTGCCGCGACGCAAGCGGGGCTGGCCTTCCGTATGGTGCCAATGCAAGCCACCCATGCTTGCATCGGGCATCGGGCTCGCCGCTGCCGCCGCGTACGGCCCGTCCGCAACGCCGTGCAGACTGCAGCGCTATGCGCCGCGGAATTTCGGGCGGAAGGGCGCCGCCCCCGGCATAGCCAACAGGATCCGTACATTGCGCCCCCGCGATGCGGAAGCCCGGAACGCAAACGGCCGCCTTGCGGCGGCCGTCGTGCGACATCGAACGTGGCGATTACTCGCCAGCGGCCGCCGTCTTGGCTGCGGCAGCGGCTTCGTTCTTCGCCGCGGCATCGGCAGCGCGGTCGGCGCGTGCCTTCTCGTTCTTGGCCTTGGCCGAAGCGGACAGATCTTCCTTGATGCGTGCCTTCTTGCCTTCCAGGCCGCGCAGGTAGTACAGCTTGCCGGCGCGGACCTTGCCGCGGCGCTTCACTTCAACCGAGTCGATCTGCGCGCTGTGGCTCTGGAACACGCGCTCGACGCCGAAGCCGTGCGAGATCTTGCGCACGGTGAACGCGGAGTTCAGACCGGCGTTCTTGATCGCGATGACCACACCCTCGTAGGCCTGCACACGCTCGCGGTTGCCTTCCTTGACTTTGACGTTGACGACAACGGTGTCGCCGGGGCCGAAGTCGGGAAGCACGCGCGCGCTCTGCGCGCTTTCGAAGTTCTGCAGCAGGGTGTTCAGGGAGGGCTTGGTGGTCATGGGTCTGGGCCTGTTGGTGTCGTTATAGGCGTGGTGCACGTGGACGCACGCTCTGGCTTGACGAGCTCTTGCGGCTCGGATGAAACGGTCAGCCGCGCATTATACGGGCACGCCACCCGAGAAAGCCAGAGCACCCCACTCCAGCTCAGTCTCCCGAGCGGGAGCTGTCGGGATGCGCGGCGCGCCAGTCCGCGAGCAGGCGGCGATCGGCCTTGCCGAGCGCGGCCTCGTCCAGCAGGTCCGGGCGACGCTCCAGCGTGCGCAGCAACGACTGCTGGCGACGCCACTTGGCGATCTCGGCGTGATTGCCCGACAGCAGCACATCCGGCACCTGGCCCAGGGCGTGCTCGACCGGGCGCGTGTAGTGCGGACAATCCAGCAGGCCGTCACCCTCGAAGCTGTCCTGCACGGCGGATTCTGCATCACCGAGCGCGCCATCCTGCAGCCGGGCGACCGCATCGACGACGACGGCCGCGGCCAGCTCACCGCCCGACAGCACGTAGTCACCGATCGACAGCTCTTCGTCCACCTCGGCCGCAAGCAGGCGCTCATCGACTCCTTCGTAGCGGCCGCACAGCAGGATCAGCCTGGGCAGGGCGGCGAGTTCGCGCACGTGCGCCTGGGTCAATGGGCAGCCCTGCGGGCTCATGTAGATCACCCGCGCCGGCGCGGGATCGGCCGCGCGGGCGGCAGCGATCGCAGCGCGCAGCGGATCGATCAGCATGACCATGCCGGGACCGCCGCCGAAGGGGCGATCGTCCACCCGGCGGTAGTTGCCCTGGGCGTAGTCGCGAGGATTCCAGCCCTGCAGCGCCAGCAGGCCCCGCTCGCGCGCGCGCCCGACCACACCCACCGCGGCCGCCTGATCGATGAAATCGGGGAACAGACTGACGACGTCGATGCGGATCGGCCCGCGCGCGGGCGTGTCTGACTGGGTATTCGTCTCGGACGTCATCGCGTGTCTGCTCCTGCCCGGGCGGGGCCGCGCTCGACATGTCCTGCCGAGCGCGAAAGGACGGACACGTCCACGGGGAACGACGCCGTCGATCCGCTGATGGCTAGAACTCGGGATCCCAGTCGACGGTCACGACGCCGGCGTCGAAATCCACCGAGACGATGTAGTCCGGAACCAGGAACGGGATCATCCGCTCACGTTCGCCCTGCGCCACCAGCACGTCGTTGGCACCGGTGGAGAACAGGTGCGAGACCACGCCGAAATCGCTGCCGTCGGTATTGCGTACCGCCAGGCCCTCGAGATCGACCCAGTAGTACTCACCCGGTTGCGGCGGCGGAAGCGCCTCGCGCGCCACCCAGATCTCGAGGCCACGGGTGGCTTCGGCGCCATCACGGTCCTCGACGCCCGGCAGCGTGGCAACGATGCCCTTCGGCGTCTCGCGGCCCCGCGCGCCTTCCAGCGTGCGCTCGGTGCCGCGCGCATCGCGCAACACCCAGGGCTGGTAACGGAAGATGGCACTGCGCGGCTCGGTGAACGACTCGAGCTTCACTTCGCCACGCACGCCGAACGCGCCATGGACCTTGCCCAGCTGGATCATCCGCTGGGGAGGCTGGCGCGTCGGGTTATTCATTGCGTGACATGGCCGCGCGCTGGGCGCGGCCGCGACATCAGGCGGCGGCAGCCGCAACGGCCGTCTTGCCCGCGTCCTTGTACAGGGCACGGACCTTGTCGGTCATCTGGGCGCCATTGGAAACCCAATGGTCGATGCGGGCGGCGTCGAGGACGACGCGCTGCTCGCCACCGGTCGCGACCGGGTTGTAGTAACCCACGCGCTCGATGTTGCGGCCGTCGCGCGCACTGCGCGAGTCGGTCACGACGATGTGGTAGAACGGACGCTTCTTGGCGCCACCGCGCGCGAGACGGATCTTGACCATTGCTTTGCTTCCTGTGTTGCCCAGTCGCCAGGGTGGCGAGGTAAGCCGGTGATTATAGCGGGAATCCCGGGATCCGGCACAAGCACCCGGCCGTAGCCCGCCTCAGGCCACCACCGTCCGCGGCTGCGTCCCCAGCGCCCGATCCAGCAGCGCCAACAGGCCTGGATCCACTGTCAGGGCCCGGCCGTCAACGTCCCCGATCAGCTGCTGCCCGCGCGCATTGCAGGTAAACGCGGCCATACCGGAGTCAAGCTCCGCCAGCATGACCGGGCGCACCGCCTGGGGCACACCGAGCGCCGCCAGGCCAGCCTGTAGCAGGCGCTCCCGGGTGCCGCGCAGGGCATCGGCCTGCGGCCAGGCAACAGTCACACCGTCCCAAAGCCCGAGGTTCCAGACCGACCCCTCGACCACCTCCCCCTGGCCGTCGACGAACAGGGCATCGTCGGCGCCGGCTTCCCGGGCGAGCCGCTGACGCTGGAACTGCGCGAACGTGCCGACATGCTTGATCGTCGGCGTATCGCGCTGGAACACGAACGAGCGCAGGCGCAGCGGCCCCACTCCCGGCTCGGCCGGCGGCGACAACGCGACAAGCAGACCCAACGGCACCTGGGCATCGAGCGCGGACGGCACGACGGTGATGCGCACGGTCGCATCCCGCACCCCGGTCTCCACCACGGCCGCGCGCAACGACGCACGCACACGATCCGGATCCAGACCGATGCCGAACAGCGCGCGCGAGGCCTCATCGAGGCGCTGCAGGTGCAGATCCAGGCCCAGTACCGCCCTCTCACGCAGCTGGAAGGTCGTGAAATGGCCATCGTTGCGCAGCGCCGGGACGGCCAGATCCTGCAGCGTGGCCGGCCGACCGTTCCAGTAAAGCGCCATCATCGCGCCCCTCCCTGACGCGCACGGCGGCATCGCACAAGCGGAAGCAGGGGTGCGCCGACGGCGATTGGGGGGAACCGGCCCGCACCGGCCGACACTGACGGGCGGGACCGGGCGACATCGCGCCGCGCCGGGCGCGATGCCCGCGATAACCGGCCTGCGCGCGTCGCGCAGGACCTGCGGGCCATCCCCAACCGCGCGCGCGCCGGAGTGCTCAGCGGAACGGCATGCGGCCCATGCCGCCCATCATGCCCTGCAGGCCGCGCATCATGCCCTTCATGCCGCCGCGGGCCATCTTGCCCATCATCTTTTCCATCTGCATGTACTGCTTCATCAGCTTGTTGACGTCGGCCGGCGTGGTGCCGGAACCGGCGGCGATGCGCGAGCGCCGCGAGCCGTTGAGCAGGTTGGGATTGCGCCGTTCCTTCTTGGTCATCGAATTGATGATCGCAATCATCCGCGGCACTTCCTTGTTCTGCGCCACCTGCTGCTTGAGATGTTCGGGCACCTGGCCCAGGCCCGGCAGCTTTTCCATCAGGCTGCCGATGCCGCCCATGTTCTGCATCTGCTCGAGCTGGTCGCGCATGTCGTTGAGGTCGAACTTCTTGCCCTTGGCGACCTTCTCGGCGAGCTTCTGCGCCTTGTCCTTGTCGACCTGGCCTTCGACCTGCTCGACCAGCGACAGCACATCGCCCATGTCGAGGATGCGGCTGGCGACACGTTCGGGATGGAACACATCCAGGCCATCGACCTTCTCGCCGGTGCCGACGAACTTGATCGGCTTGCCTGTGATGTAGCGCACCGACAGCGCTGCGCCGCCGCGGGCGTCGCCGTCGGTCTTGGTCAGCACCACGCCGGTCAGCGGCAGCGCTTCGCCGAAGGCCTTGGCCGTCGTGGCGGCGTCCTGGCCGGTCATCGAGTCGACGACGAACAGGGTCTCGACCGGCTTGACCTCGGCATGCAGCGCCTTGATCTCGGCCATCATTGCCTCGTCGATGGCGAGGCGGCCGGCGGTGTCGACGATCAGCACGTCGATGAAGGACTTCTTCGCATCGGCAATGGCGGCGCGCACGATGTCGACCGGCTGCTGGGACGCATCGGACGGGAAGAACGCGACGTCGACCTGCTGGGCCAGCGTCTTCAGCTGCTCGATCGCAGCCGGGCGGTAGACGTCGGCCGAGACCACCATGACTCTCTTCTTGCGCTTTTCCTTGAGCAGCTTGGCGAGCTTGCCGACCGTCGTGGTCTTGCCCGCGCCCTGCAGGCCGGCCATCAGGATGACCGCCGGCGCGGGCACGTTGAGGTTGAGCTCGGTGGCCTGCGCGCCCATCACCGCGGTCAGCTCGTCGCGCACGACCTTGATCAGCGCCTGGCCCGGGGTGAGCGACTTCAGCACTTCCTGGCCGACCGCGCGCACCTTGATCCGCTCGATCAGCGCCTGCACCACCGGCAGGGCCACGTCGGCCTCGAGCAGCGCGATGCGCACCTCGCGGGTCGCTTCGCGGATGTTCTCTTCCGTCAGGCGACCGCGCCCGCGCAGGCGCTCCATGGTGCCGGACAGGCGCTGGGTCAGGGACTCGAACATGCGGGACTCGATGCGGCGGAATACGGTCCGCGATTATAGCGGGCCGGCCCCGGCACCTCGCTGGCGAACGACCGGCGTGCGACACTTCGCCGATGACATTCGTTCTCATTGCTGCCCTGCTCTATCTGCTGGCGGCCGCTGCCCTGGTGCGCGGCGTCGGTCGGGAACCCGCTCCGGCCACGATCTGGTGGGCCGCGCCAGCACTCTGCGCCGTGGCGCTGCACGCGGCCGCGCACCTCGTGGTGTGGCGGGATGTCGGCGCGGAACTGCATTTCTTCGCGGCCCTGTCGCTGGTCAGCCTGGGCATGGCGGTGCTGACCGTGCTCTACGACGCGCGGGGTCGCATGGCCGCGCTCGGGGTCATCGTGTTCCCGATCGCGGCGTTGACGCTCATCGCCTACGGCCAGGCCACGCATACCGCCAGCGACACACTGGACTGGCGCCTGCAGATGCACGCCTGGTTCGCCCTGTTGGCCTATGCCGCGCTCGCGATCGCAGCCCTGCTCGCGCTGCTGCTGATGGCCCAGGAGCGGGCACTGCGGCGGCGCGAATTCCACCGCTGGTTGCGCGCCCTGCCACCGCTGACCGAACTCGAATCGCTGCTGTTCCGCACGATCTGGGTCGGTTTCGTCCTGCTCACCGCCACGCTGGTGACCGGCGTGCTGTT
The DNA here is from genome assembly GCF_003813845.1 of Luteimonas sp. 100069. Taxonomy (NCBI): domain Bacteria; kingdom Pseudomonadati; phylum Pseudomonadota; class Gammaproteobacteria; order Lysobacterales; family Lysobacteraceae; genus Luteimonas; species Luteimonas sp. 100069. The sequence continues at coordinate 259,821 of NZ_RPFN01000002.1, read as the reverse complement.
CGTCGACGACTTCTTCGCCCAGCACCTGATGCACAAGACGGTGCTGAGCGTGCTGTCCTGGCTGGCCTTCGGCGCCCTGCTCCTCGGACGCTGGCGCCATGGCTGGCGCGGCGCACGCGCGGTCGGCTGGACGCTGGCCGCGATGGCGCTGCTGGTACTGGCGTTCTTCGGCAGCAAGTTCGTGCTGGAGCTCGTACTCCGACGTACCGGCTGAGGGCCTTGCCCAATGCGGCACGCAGGTGGATGGCATCCCTGTGGGCCCGGCCCCGGTCGCGCCCGACGGATGCTCCAGCGCCGCGGGATCGAACCGGAGCGGCTCGGCGCACCGCCGGGCATGCGGTGCTCCCGGCGCGACGTTAGCGCCGCAGCGATCGGAAAACCCTGTCGGATGCGACCGCGCGCCCTTGTCAGTCGATGAGGTAGGGAAGGAGCGCCGATGCCGCCCCCAGCGCCGCACCACCCAACACTTCCGAATACGAGTGTCGCTCCAGTCGCAGGCGCGACCAACCGAGCAGCGGCGCGCACATCAACCCAACCGCCGCGACCGCAGGCGCAAGCTGCAGCAGCGACACACCCGCGAAGGCCAGGCTCGCCATGTGCAACGACAGCTTGATCCAGCGGTTGGCGAGGCCGGCCACGCACAGCATCGCCACCGCGGCGAGTACCCCGGCCGACATGGCCGATCCCGGACCGCCCATCCACAGCCAGTAGCCGCCGGCAAGGAACAACACCAGCCCATACAGCAGGGGCCGCTCCTGCGGGCGCGATGCGTCCACGGTCTGCCAGTGCCCGCCGCGGCGGCGTTGCCAGATGAAGAGCCAGACGATCGCGATCGCCGTGCCCAGGCCCACCAAGGTACGCGCGAGCGATGCGGGCTCGAGCCGCCAGGCTGCGATCAGCGCGAGCGCGCTGAAAACGACAAACGGATGCAGGACGATGGAAACGGCGCGCGCAGCGGCCGTGGCCCTGGAAATACGAAGCATCGCCGGATATCAGCGGGCGTGTCGCGCCGACGCGGCGTCAGATGTGCTCAAGCGCTTCGGCCAGGCGCTCGACGCCGATGACCTCCATGCCCTTGAAATTTCCGGTTTTGGGCGCGTTGGCCCTGGCGACGATCGCGCGCCTGAACCCGTGCGTTGCGGCTTCGCGCAGGCGCTCCTCGCCGTTGGGCACGGGGCGGATCTCGCCGCTCAGGCCCACTTCGCCGAACGCGATGGTCTTGTCCGGCAGCGGCGCATCGCGCAGCGAGGACAGCACCGACAGCAGCACGGGCAGATCGGCCGCGGTCTCCTGCACCCGGATGCCACCGACGACGTTGACGAACACGTCCTGGTCGCCGGTCATGATGCCGCCGTGGCGGTGCAGAACCGCCAGCAGCATCGCCAGGCGATTGCCTTCCATGCCCACTGCCACGCGCCGCGGATTCGACAGCGGCGAGGCATCCACCAGCGCCTGCACCTCGACCAGCAACGGCCGTGTGCCCTCGCGCGTGACCATCACGCAACTGCCCGGCTGCGGCGTGCTGCCGCCAGAGAGGAAGATCGCCGACGGATTGGGGACTTCCTTCAGGCCACGATCGCCCATCGCGAACACGCCGAGCTCGTTGACCGCGCCGAAGCGGTTCTTGAACGCCCGCATGACCCGGAAGCGGCTGCCGCTGTCGCCTTCGAAATACAGCACCGCATCGACCATGTGCTCGAGCACCCGCGGACCGGCGATGCCGCCTTCCTTGGTCACATGGCCGACCAGGAACACGGCGGTACCGGTCTCCTTTGCATAGCGCACCAGGCGCGCGGCGGACTCGCGGACCTGGCTCACCGAACCCGGCGCCGCGGTCAGCGATTCGGTCCACAGGGTCTGGATCGAATCGGCAATGATCAGCTTGGGGCGCAGCTCGGATGCGTGCTGGAGGATGCGTTCGATGCCGGTCTCGGCCAGCGCATGCAGCCCGTCGAGCGACAGGCCGAGCCGCACCGCGCGCCCGGCGACCTGGGCCAGCGATTCCTCGCCGGTGACGTAGAGCCCCGGCAAGGTGCCGGCCATCTGCGCCAGGGCCTGCAGCAGCAGAGTCGACTTGCCGATACCCGGGTCTCCTCCGACCAGCACCACGGCACCTTCCACCAGGCCGCCGCCGAGCACGCGGTCGAACTCGCCGATGCCGGTCGACACCCGCACGTCCTCGCCCTGCTGGACGTCCTTGAGTGCCATGACCCTGGGCGCGTCGATCTTGCCGGCCCAGCCGCTGCGGCGCGAGGCCGGCGACTTCGCCGCCGCTGCGCTCTCGAGCACGATCTCGGAGATCGAATCCCAGGCGCCGCAGGCACTGCACTGGCCCTGCCACTTGTTGAAGTCGGCGCCGCACTCGTTGCAGACGAAGGCGGTTCGGGCTTTGGTGACAGTCTTGGCCACGGAGAGATGTCTGCGGAGAAACGACGCGGCAGCATAGCCGAGCACCGTCGCAGCACAGGAGACCGGCAGCCTCCCGCGCCGGCAATCCAAAACGCGAGTCCAAGGCTGGTGATGCGACCCCCATCACAAATTCGGCACGCGACCGCGAGGCGCGTCTACAATTTCTCCGTCACTTCCAGTGACCAACCATGGGCCCGCTGAAGCACGTGCCGTATTACGACAATATCGCCGATCGCTCCCGGACGCCCGCGCTGCGGTTCGTCTCCCGCATCCATCGCATGCGCATGCTCGGCACCGCGCTCTGCGCGCTGCCCATCGCCTCGGTCCTGCTCGAACGTGACGCGCCCGGATGGGTCTGGACCGCGTTGTTGCTCAACGTGCTCGTCTGGCCGCAGATCGCATGGCTGCTCGCCGGCCGCGCGCGCGATCCCGCAGCGTTGGAGTACCGCAATCTCGTGCTGGATGCCGTGGCGGGCGGAGCCTGGATCGCCGCGATCGGCGTCGGCCTGATACCGACGGCGGTGCTGCTCAGCGTGTTGGCCGCGGATCGTTTTGCCGCCGGCGGATGGCGCCTGGTCGCACGCGCCCTCCCCGCGCTGCTCGCCGCCTTTGCGGTCACTTGGGTGCTCGCAGGCCGGCCATTCGAGCCCGAGACATCGACGCGCACGATGGTCGCCTGTCTGCCGCTGATATTGGGCTACCAGCTCGCGCTGAGCGCGGTGACCTGGCGGCTCGGCCGTACCATCGCGCGGCACAACCGCGAACTGGAGCGCATCACACGGACCGATTCGGCGAGCAACCTGCCCAATCGCCGTCATTTCGATGCGCGCGCAGCTCATGCGGTCAAGCTGTTCAAGCGCAGCGGCCGCCAGGCGGCGCTGCTGCTGATCGACATCGACAACTTCAAGGCCACGAACGACCGCTACGGGCATGGCATGGGCGACATTGTCGTGCGACGTGTCGGCGAGGTCCTGCGTGGCGTGGCAGCGGGCGACGACGTTCCGGCACGCTTCGGCGGTGACGAGTTCGCACTGCTGCTGGCACCGGCGGACCGCGAGCGCGCGCTCGTGGTGGCCGAGCGGGTACGCATCGGAATCGCCGATCTCGTGTTCGAAGCCGAGCCCGGGATGCGCTGTACGGTAAGTATCGGCCTGGCGGAGACGCGGAGCGCCCATGCCGCGCTCGCCGACTGGATCCGCGACGTGGACGCCGCGCTGTACCGGGCCAAGGCGGCGGGCCGCGATCGCGTCGAAGCCGGCTGAGCCTGCATCGCCCACGAAAAAGGCGACCCGCGGGTCGCCTTTCGTCGAACTGGTGCCGGAAATAGGAATCGAACCTACGACCTACGCATTACGAATGCGCCGCTCTACCAACTGAGCTATTCCGGCTTGGGACGCGAATTCTAGGGAGCGCAGGCCTCGCGGTCAATCGACCAGTTGCAGGCGCAGTTCCTTGGGCAGGGCGAAGACCATGTTCTCCGGCTCGCCAGCCAGCTCGCGCACGCCATGCGCGCCGAGCTGCTGCAGCCGATCGAGCACGCCCTGCACGAGCACGTCGGGCGCCGATGCGCCCGCGGTCACCCCGATGTGCCGCCGCCCCTCGATCCAGCGCGGATCGATCTCGTCGGCGCCGTCGATCAGATAGGCCTCCACGCCGTCGCGCTCGGCCAGCTCGCGCAGACGGTTGGAGTTGGAGCTGTTGGGGGACCCGACCACGAGGATCAGATCGCATTCCCGCGCCAGATCGCGCACCGCGTCCTGGCGATTCTGGGTTGCGTAGCAGATGTCGTCATGCTTCGGTCCCTGGATCATCGGAAATCTGGCCCGCAGCGCTGCGATGACACTGCGCGTGTCGTCGACCGAAAGCGTGGTCTGCGTCGTATAGGCGAAGTTGTCGGGCTGTCCGACCACCAGCGCCTCGACGTCGGCCTCGTCCTCGACGAGATAGATCGAGCCCAGGCCCGCTTCGGCGCGCCACTGGCCCATCGTGCCTTCGACTTCCGGGTGACCCGCGTGACCGATCAGCACGACATCGCGTCCGGCGCGGCAATGCCGCGCCACCTCGAAGTGCACCTTGGTCACCAGCGGACACGTCGCGTCGAACACCTTGAGACCGCGCCGACCGGCCTCCTCGCGCACGGCCTGGGAGACGCCATGGGCGCTGAAGATCACCGTATTGCCATCGGGCACTTCATCGAGTTCCTCGACGAAGATCGCGCCGCGGCACTTGAGGTCTTCGACCACGAACCGGTTGTGCACGACTTCATGGCGAACGTAGATCGGGGCGCCGAGCGTCTCGATCGCGCGCTTGACGATCTCGATCGCGCGGTCGACACCGGCGCAGAAGCCGCGGGGATTGGCGAGGACGATGTCCATAAGAATCCAAGTTTACCGGAGCCTGTGGCGCCGAAACGGAACAGAAGCACGACGGGGCGTCTCCCGCACGGCCCATACGCCCCTCTCCCCATGGGAGAGGGGAACGGGGTGAGGGCGCGGGAATGCTTCCCATGAGCCCTGAATATGCTCGGGATCTGCAGAGACATCGCGCAAGCCCCCCTCACCCGACGCGCTCTGCGCGTCGACCTCTCCCGGAGAGCGAGGTGCCGACTACGCTGACGCGGTCTACTTCGACTTCTTCGCCGGGAAAAACCCGAACAGAACGATCCCGATCGCGCCGCCGACGATCGCAGCATCGGCGAGATTGAACGCCGGCCAGTAATGGTCCTGCCAATGCCACTGGATGAAGTCGACCACATGTCCGTGGATCTGCCGGTCGATGACATTGCCAAGCGCACCGCCGATCACCAGCGCGAACGGCAGCGCCGTGCGCCAGTCGCGACGCGGCGTCTTCGCCAGCCACCAGGCCAGGGTGCCGCTGATGGCGATCGCGAGGATCGTGAAGAACCATTTCTGCCAGCCGCCGGCGTCGGCGAGGAAGCTGAAGGCCGCACCGGTGTTGTAGGTGCGGTACCAGTTCCAGAAGCCGTCGATGACCGGAATCGCGGTGTATTCGGGCAACGAGGTCAGCACCCAGTACTTGGTCAGCTGGTCGAGCACGATCACGACCGCCGAGAGCACCAGCCACGGCAGGGCGTTTGGCGTCACCTTGGCCATCAGAACCACCTCCGGATTTCGCCCTGTCCGTCACGGCCGTCGGTCGCGATGTTCCCCACGCAGCGGCCGCACAGTTCGGGATGGTCGGCATCCGCGCCGACATCGCCGCGACGCTGCCAGCAGCGCACGCACTTGGGCTTGCCGGTTGCGCGCGCGGACACGCCGATCGCGCTTGCATCACCACCGTCGACGATGGACACGTCGCCGCTGATCAGCAGGAAGCGCAGCTCGTCGACCACCGGCGACAACCAGGCCGCGTCCGGGGGGCTGCAAGCCAGCTCGATCTCGGCATCGAGCGCCGCGCCGATCTCGCCGCTGGCGCGCATGGGCTCGAGCACCTTGGACACGCGCTCGCGCAGCTCCAGCACGCGGTCGAAATCCTGCGGTGTCCAGCCGGCATCGCTGCCCAGCTCGGTCAGTCCCGTGTACCAGGTCGCGAACTGCACGTTGGCCTCGCGCACGCCCTGCGCGGGCGGCGGCAGGTGGCCCCACAGCTCCTCGGCGGTGAAGCTCAGCACCGGCGCGATCCAGCGGGTGAACGCTTCGGCCACGTGATACATCGCGGTCTGCGCACTGCGGCGGCCGACCGAATGCTCGGGCATCGTGTAGAGGCGATCCTTGGTGACATCGAGATACAGCGAGCCGAGGTCGACGCTGCAGAAGTTCGACAACGCCTGCACGATCTCGGCGAAGTCGTAACGCGCGTAGGCGTTCTCGATACGCGTCTGCAGCTGGGCCGCGCGATGCACGATCCAGCGGTCGAGCGCGACCATGTCCTGCGGCGCGACGAGATCGCGCGCCGGCTCGAACCCGGCCAGGTTGCCGAGCAGGAAACGCGCGGTATTGCGGATGCGGCGATAGGCATCGGCGGTGCGCTTGAGGATCTCCTGCGACAGCGACATCTCGTTGCTGTAGTCGGCCGACGCGATCCACAGGCGCAGGATGTCGGCGCCCAGCGTCTTCATGATGTCCTGCGGCTCGATGCCGTTGCCCAGCGACTTCGACATCTTGCGGCCGTGCTCGTCGACGGTGAAGCCGTGCGTCAGGCACTGCCGATACGGCGCCGCCCGGTCGATCGCGATGCCGGTCAGCAATGAGGATTGGAACCAGCCGCGATGCTGATCGGAGCCTTCGATGTAGAGGTCGGCCGGCTTGTCGAAGCCGCGCGCCCGGAGCACGGCTTCGTGGGTCACACCCGAGTCGAACCAGACATCGAGGATGTCGGTGATCTTGTCGTAATCGGCCGCTTCGTCACCCAGCAGCTCGCTGGCGTCGAGCGTGTACCAGATGTCCACGCCGTGCTGCTCCACGCGGTCGGCGACCAGGCGCATCAGCTCGGTGCTGCGCGGATGCGGCTCGCCGGTTTCGCGATGCACGAACAACGCGATCGGCACGCCCCAGGTGCGCTGGCGCGAGATCGTCCAGTCCGGGCGCCCTTCGACCATGCCGGCAATGCGTGCCTGGCCCCACTCGGGGTACCAGGTGACCGTCTTGATGGCCGCCAGCGCATCGGCGCGCAGGTTGGCCTGCGACATCGAAATGAACCACTGCGGCGTGGCGCGGAACGCGATCGGGGTCTTGTGGCGCCAGCAGTGCGGATAGCTGTGCTCGAGCTTCGCGAACGCGAGCAGGCTGCCCTGTGCACGCAGCCCGTCGACGATGACGTCGTTGGCCTTCCAGATGTGCAGGCCGGCGAGCGCGGTGTCGCCGATCGGCGGCGTCGACGGCAGATAGACGCCGCGGCCGTCGACCGGATTGAGTTCGGCCGCGGTGAAGCGCTCGAGCAGGCCGTAGGCCTTGCCAACCACGTAGTCTTCCTGGCCGTGACCGGGCGCGGTGTGCACGGCACCGGTGCCGTCCTCGGCCGACACGTGGTCGCCGAGGATCACCGGAATGTCGCGCTCCACGTAGAAGGGATGTGCCAGCAGCAGATGCTCGAGCGCACCGCCGGCCACGCGGCCGTGCACGACCACATCGCCCTCGACGCCGTAGCGATGCAGCGCACGTTCGGCCAGCGCGTCGGCCAGCACCAGCCAGCGGCGGCGCCCGTCCTGCGCCTGCGGGCCTTCGACCAGCGCGTATTCCAGGTCCGCGCCCAGCGAGACCGCCAGCGAGGCCGGCAGCGTCCACGGCGTGGTCGTCCAGATCGGCAGTGCGACCTCGACATCCGCCGGCAGCGTGACGCCGAAAGCCTTCGCGAACGCGGCCGAATCGCGCGCGACGTAGGCCACGTCGATCGCCGGCGAGACCTTGTCGGCGTATTCGATCTCCGCCTCGGCCAGCGCCGAGCCACAGTCGAAGCACCAGTGCACGGGCTTCACGCCACGGGTCAGGTGCCCGTTGTCGACGATCTTGGCCAGCGCGCGGATCTCGTCGGCCTCGAAGCGGAAGTCGAGCGTGCGGTAGGGGTTGTCCCAGTCGCCGAGCACACCGAGCCGCTTGAAGTCGCGACGCTGGATGTCGATCTGCTCGTTGGCGTATTCGCGGCACTTCTGCCGGAATTCCACCGCATCGAGCTTGACGCCGACCTTGCCCCATTTCTTCTCGATCGCGATCTCGATCGGCAACCCGTGGCAATCCCAGCCCGGGATGTAGGGCGCATCGAAGCCCGCCATGCCCTTGGACTTGACGATGATGTCCTTGAGGATCTTGTTGACCGCGTGGCCCAGATGGATCGAGCCGTTCGCATACGGCGGACCGTCATGCAGCACGAACAGGGGCCGCCCGCGCGCGTGCTCGCGCAGCTGTGCATACAGTCCTTCTTCTTCCCAGCGCGCCAGCATCGCCGGTTCGCGCTTGGGCAGGTCGCCGCGCATCGGGAAATCGGTCGCCGGCAGATGGATCGTCGACTTGTAGGGGTTCTCGGCGCTCACGCGTAATCCTGTCGTTGCGTTTCAAGGGGTGTTGCGGGCGGTGCATCAAGCAGTCCGCGCGCCTGCGCGGCGTCGCGGTCCATCTGCGCGACCAGGGCCGGCAGGTCGTCGAATTTTTCCTCGTCGCGCAGCCGGGCCACGAACTCGACCTCGATGCGGCGTCCGTAGAGATCGCCGTCGAAATCGAACAGGTGCGCCTCGAGCAGGGGCTCGACGCCCCCGACCGTCGGCCGGGTGCCGAAGCTCGACACCGATGGCCAGGGCCGGCTGCGGTCGACGCCGTGCACGCGCGTGGCATAGATGCCGCGCAGCGCGGGCACCTTGCCGCCAAAGCGCAGGTTGGCGGTGGGATAGCCCAGCGTGCGGCCCAACTGCTGGCCACGCACCACCCGACCCGACACCGCATACGGGCGCCCCAGCAGGCGCGCCGCATGTTCGAAGTCACCCGCCACCAGCGCGCTGCGGATATGCGTGCTCGACACACGCTCGCCATCGATGACCAGCGGCTCGATTTCGCCGGCGATGAAGCCCGCCTCGCGGCCCAGCGCCTGCAGCGTCTCCAGATCACCCGCGCGCCTGTGGCCGAAGCGGAAGCCGGGGCCTACCCAGACTTCGCGCGCGCGCAGCCGCCGCACCAGGACAGCATCGACGAAGGCCTCCGGCGACATCGCCGCCATCCGCGCATCGAAGCGCAGCAGGCCGATCACGTCGGCGCCGAGCGCGGCCAGGCCTTCGAACTTGGCGCGGACCGGCCCGAGCCTGGGCGGCGGCGAAGCACTGGCGAAGAACTCACGCGGCAAGGGCTCGAAACTCAGGGCCGCAGCCGCCACGCCCAGCGTATGCGCCCGCGCGACGGCGTGCCGGACCAGCGCCTGGTGCCCCAGGTGCAGCCCGTCGAACGCGCCGATGCAGACCACGCTGCCGTCGGCACAGAGGGGCCCGCCGGCGATGTCGCGGAACAGCCTGCTCATGTGGTCCCGTTGCGGCGGGCGCGAAACCGGCGCCCGCGAAAAAGAGTGACCGGCAAGTATAGCCGCCGCCCGCCGCGGGCCGGCGCGCAGCCCGGCTCGTTCAGAAGCAGGCCCCTCAGTGCCTCAGGTGCCGCGGCCGCAGGCCGAGTGCCACCATCGCGGCCACATAGGTCGCCCCGCCCGCGCCGATCACCAGCAGCAGCCAGCCGATGCGGTGGAGCGCGCCGTCGATCTCGGTCCACGCGCCGATCCACAGGCGCAGGCCCAGCACGACGACGGCCATCGCCGCGCAGGCGCCTGCCAGGCGCAGCGCGTAACCCGTCCAACCCGGCTCCGGCGCGAAGATCCCGCGATGGCGCAGATAGCGCCACAGCAGCGCCGCGTTGACTACGCCCGCCAGGGCGGTAGCCAGCGCGATGCCGCCATGCGCGCCCGGCACGTCGTAGATCCACAGCGGCGTCGTGATGACGATGGTCAACACCACGTTCGCCACGACCGTCCAGATCGCCGCGCGCATCGGCGTCCTGGTGTCCTGGCGCGCATAGAAGGCAGGCGCCAGCACCTTGCTGAGCATGAAGGCGGGCACGCCCAGGCTCATCGCGGTGAGGCTCACCGCCGCCATGCGCGTGTCTTGCGCACCGAACGCGCCGTAGTTGTAGACCGTGGCGGTGATCGGCTCGGCCAGCAGCAGCAATCCCAGCCCGGCCGGCACACCGGCCAGCAGCGCCATGCGCAGGCCCCAGTCCAATGACTGGCTGTAACCCCGCCCATCCTCGGCCGCGTGGCGGCGCGAAAGGTGCGGCAGGATCACCGTGCCCAGCGCGACGCCGAACAGCCCCAGCGGAAACTCGATCAGCCGGTCCGAGTAGTAAAGCCAGTCGACGCTGCCCGCCGCCAGCAGCGACGCGAACGCGGTACCGACGATCAGATTGACCTGCGCGACCGACGAAGAGAACAGCGTCGGCAGCATCAGCCGCCCGACCTTGCGCACCTCGGGATGGCGGAACCCCGGGCGCAGCCGCGGCCGCAGTCCGAGACGCCCGAGCGAGGGCCACAACAATGCGAGCTGCAGGAACCCGGCGATCAGCACACCCCAGGCCAGGCCCTCCGGCGGCACCGCGAAACGCGGCGCCAGCCAAAGCATCGCCGCGATCATCGTGAGATTGTGCAGCACCGGCGTGAATGCCGGCAGCGCGAACCGGCCGTAGGTATTGAGGATCGAGGCCGACAGCGACATCAGGGAGATGAACAGCAGATACGGAAACGTGATCCGCAACATCTGCGCGGTCTGGGCCAGCAATTCGGGCTGGTCCGCCCAGCCCGGCGCGAACAGGCGCGCGATCAAGGGGGCCAGCAGCATCCCCAGCGCGCAGACCACCAGCACCACGGCACACAGCGCGCCGGCCATGGCATCGATGAAGGACCTCAGCGCCGCACGATCGCCACGTTGCCTGATTTCGTTGAGCACCGGCACAAAGGCCATCGCCATCGAGCCCTCGGCGAATACCCTGCGCAGGAAATTCGGGATGCGATAGGCGACAATGAACGCACTCATCGCCGGATTCGTGGCGCCGGTGCCGAACAGCGTGGCCTGCAGCATGTCGCGGGCGAAGCCGGCGATCCGCGAAAGCAGGGTCATCGCGCTGAACACCGCGCTCGAGCGCAGGAGTCCGCCGCCGCGTTTGCCAGATGGGCTGGTCGCGGCCGGATCGGGAGCCGTCATCCCGAGTGTCCGTTCAGGCCGGGCTGGTTGACGCAAGTATCTGAAACGCCCATAATTTCCTGCTCAAATTTCCATTCGTCCGGCGACGCCGGATTTTCACACGTCCAGCTCCCAGGAATCCATCGTGGCAAACATCAAGTCCGCCAAGAAGCGCGCCAAGCAGACCGTTGTGCGCAATGCGCGCAACTCCGCCCAGCGCTCGCAGCTCCGCACCGCCGTCAAGAAGGTGCTCAAGGCCCTCGAAGCCAACGACGCAGCCGGCGCCCAGGAGGCGTTCAACGTCGCCCAGCCGATCCTCGACCGTTTCAGCTCGCGTGGCCTGATCCACAAGAACAAGGCCGCACGTCACAAGAGCCGTCTGACGGCCCGCATCAAGGCGATCAAGGCCGCCGCCTGATCTCCTGCCCGGCCGCCCCGGCGGTCGATGCGCGAAAAACCCGGCTTCTGGCCGGGTTTTTTATTGGTCGATCATTGAAGCGACGACTGCCGCGGAGACGAATCCGATTCCCGGCCGGAGACCGCGCGGCATACCCACGGCCCGGGCACGCAACACGGGCGCGCAATTGTGGGGGCGTTCGACCGTCCAATATCGCCACACGCATGGCGCGGATGCATCCCGCCATGAGTCCGCGCAGAGTCCGCGCACCCGCAACGGCGATCCGACGCAGGCATTCCGGACGATGGCGCCTCCCGGCGCGAAGGACCGAGCCCGCCCGACACCACTCTCCTGCGCACCTCGCCTTGAGCGGGCGGGCAGACGGTCTGTCCCGGCCGACGGCCGGGCGCATACCGTCCGACGTCAGACCTCAGACGGCGTCCGCGGCCTCACGGGCCTCGCGATCCAGTTCGTCGAGCGCAGCCTGGACCTTGAGCATGACCTCACGCGTGCCCTCATGGGCCAGGCCCGAGATCAGGAACCACGGCTTGGTCCAGCCGAGCTCGCCGATGATGCGCGCCGCCTCACGCTCGGCCTCTTCAGGCAGCAGCGTGTCGGCCTTGTTGATCAGCAGCCAGCGCGGCTTGTCGAGCAGGGCGGTATCGAACTTCTCGAGCTCGCGCTCGATCGCGCGCACCTGGTCGACCGCGTCGCTGCCGTCGAGCGGCGCGATCTCCACGAGATGCAGCAGCAGGCGGGTACGCTGGATATGCCGCAGGAACAACGCGCCGAGGCCTGCGCCATCGGCCGCACCTTCGATCAGTCCGGGAATGTCGGCGATCACGAAGCTGCGCGCCGGCTCCACACTGACCACGCCCAGATTCGGATAGAGCGTCGTGAACGGGTAGTCCGCGACCTTGGGCGTGGCCGCCGACACAGCCCGGATCAGCGTGCTCTTGCCGGCATTCGGAAAGCCCAGCAGGCCGATGTCGGCGAGCAGCTTGAGTTCCAGGCGCAGCGTGCGCTCCTCGCCCTGCTCGCCCGGCGTCGACTGCCGCGGCGTGCGGTTGGTCGAACTCTTGAAATGCATGTTGCCAAGACCGCCCTTGCCGCCACGGGCGACCAGCAGACGCTGCCCATGCTCGGTGAGATCGCCGATCACCTCGTCGGTCATCACGTTGTGCACGACCGTGCCGACCGGCACCACGATGACCAGCTCGTCGCCGCCCTTGCCGTACATCTGCCGGCCCATGCCGTTCTCGCCGCGCTGGGCGCGGAACATCGTCTGGTGGCGGAAATCCACCAGCGTGTTGAGATTCTCGTCGGCGACGATCACCACGCTGCCGCCGTCCCCGCCGTCGCCGCCATCGGGGCCGCCGAGGGGAATGAACTTTTCGCGCCGGAATCCGACGCAGCCATTGCCGCCGTTGCCGGCGGTGACAGTGATTTCGACTTCGTCGACGAGTTTCATGCAGGCAACCGGAAAAAAGCGGAACGGTAGAAGGAACGCGGGTTCGGCACACGCGGCGATGACACGCGCATCGCCGACCAGCTTACCCGAGGCCCCGGACGCCGATGCATTGCATCGCCTGCGACCGGGTAGAGAAGGATGGGTCTTGATGCCCACCAACGAAAAACCCCGCCGAAGCGGGGCTTTCCGACAATCACGTGTCGCGGGAGGCTCAGGCCTCGGCGATCACGCTGACGGTGCGGCGGTTCTTCGGGCCCTTGGTCCCGAACGCGACCTTGCCGTCGACCAGCGCGAACAGCGTGTGGTCACGACCGAGGCCGACGCCGGCGCCCGGATGGAACTGGGTGCCGCGCTGACGCACGATGATGTTGCCGGCTTCGATTTCCTGGCCGCCGTAGATCTTGACGCCCAGATACTTCGGGTTGGAGTCGCGGCCGTTGCGCGAAGAACCTACGCCCTTTTTATGTGCCATGCCTGCTGCTCCTTACTTGCTGCCACCGGCGATGCCGGTGATCTCGATTTCGGTGTAGTGCTGACGGTGCCCCTGACGCTTCATGTGGTGCTTGCGGCGACGGAACTTGATGATGCGGATCTTGTCGGCGCGACCATGACTGACGACCTTGGCGGTAACGCTGGCGCCCTTGAGCGCGTCGCCGATCTTGATGCCGTCGCTGTCGCCGAGCATCAGGATGTTGTCGAACGTGATCTCGTTGCCGGCTTCGGCCTCGAGCTTCTCGACGCGGAGCGTTTCGCCCTGCGCGACGCGGTATTGCTTACCGCCGGTGACCAGTACTGCGTACATGTGGAGCCTCTCGTATCTGTGTTGGTTCTGTAGTTATTCTTGTGCCCGGCCGCCATCGAGGGCGGACAGGAGCGGAATTGTAGGGGATTCAGTGCATTAGGGTCAAATCGCCTCACAATCCGGGCCCGGGGGGGCATCGGCGACGCTGGGGCGGCACCTCGCGCGGCCGGGGCCACGCGGCATTCATGCCCGCCCGTGCACCCTGCCCGCCCGTTCTCAGAGGCTGAGACGCCGACGCGCGAAACTGGCGTTCCCGCGATTTGCCCCCAAATCACCGGCTCGGTAGTCTGACCGATCGCTCGTTGGCGCGACGCCTCGGCTTCCCTGTGACGCGCGCAGGCCACTTCCTCCCCCGCTCCACAACCTGGATCTGACGTCGATGGCGATGGACACCATCCGCATTCGCGGTGCCCGTACCCACAACCTCAAGAACATCGATCTCGACCTGCCGCGCGACCAGCTGATCGTCATCACCGGCCTGTCGGGTTCGGGCAAATCATCGCTGGCGTTCGACACGATCTACGCCGAGGGCCAGCGCCGCTACGTCGAGTCGCTGTCCTCGTACGCGCGGCAGTTCCTCAGCGTGATGGAGAAGCCGGACCTCGACCACATCGAAGGCCTGTCGCCGGCGATCTCGATCGAGCAGAAGTCGACCTCGCACAATCCGCGCTCGACGGTCGGCACGATCACCGAGATCTACGACTACCTGCGCCTGCTCTATGCCCGCGTCGGCAGCCCGCGCTGTCCCGACCATGGTTATCCGCTGGAGGCGCAGACGGTCAGCCAGATGGTCGACCACGTGCTCACCCTCGACGGCGATACGCGCTGGATGCTGCTGGCGCCGGTGGTGCGCGAGCGCAAGGGCGAACATGCGCAGGTGTTCGAGCAGCTGCGCGCGCAGGGCTACGTGCGCGTACGCGTCGATGGCGCGCTCTACGAGATCGATGCGCTGCCCACGCTGGCGCTGCGCCAGAAGCACACGATCGAAGCGGTAATCGACCGGTTCAAGGTGCGCGATCCGTCCACCGAAGAAGGGGCCGGCATGAAGCAGCGCCTGGCCGAATCCTTCGAAACCGCGCTCAAGCTCGGCGAGGGCATGGTGTCGGTGCAGTCGATCGACGACGCCTCGGCGCCCCCGCAGCTGTTCTCGTCGAAGTACAGCTGCCCGGTCTGCGACTACGCATTGCCGGAGCTGGAGCCGCGGCTGTTCTCGTTCAATTCGCCGATCGGCGCCTGCCAGACCTGCGACGGCCTGGGCGTGAGCGAATTCTTCGATCCAGACCGCGTGGTCGTGCATCCCGAACTGTCGCTCGCGGCCGGCGCCGTGCGTGGCTGGGACCGCCGCAACGCCTACTACTTCCAGCTGCTGCAGTCGCTGGCCAAGCACTACGGCTTCGACGTGGACACGCCGTGGCAGGAGCTGCCGCAAAGCGCGCGTGACGCGGTGCTGTCGGGCAGCGGCAGCGAGACCATCACGTTCACCTACATCACCGATTCGGGCGCGCGCACCCAGCGCAAGCACCGTTTCGAAGGCATCGTGCCGAATCTCGAGCGGCGCTACCGCGAGACCGAATCGTCGGCGGTGCGCGAGGAGCTCGGCAAGTACATCAGTGAGCGTCCCTGTCCCGAATGCGAAGGCGCGCGGCTGAACCGCTCGGCGCGCAACGTGTTCGTCGCCGACCGGCCGATGCAGTCGCTGGTCGTGCTGCCGATCGACGAGGCGCTCACCTTCTTCAAGTCACTCGAACTGCCAGGCTGGCGCGGCGAGATCGCCGCCAAGATCGTCAAGGAGATCGGCGAGCGGCTGACCTTCCTCGTCGACGTGGGCCTCGACTACCTGACGCTGGAGCGCAAGGCCGACACGCTCTCGGGTGGAGAGGCGCAACGCATCCGCCTGGCCTCGCAGATCGGGGCCGGCCTCGTCGGGGTGATGTACGTGCTCGACGAGCCGTCGATCGGCCTGCACCAGCGCGACAACGAGCGCCTGCTCGGCACGCTGACCCGCCTGCGCGACCTCGGCAACACGGTCATCGTCGTCGAGCACGACGAGGACGCGATCCGCCTGGCCGACCATATCGTGGACATCGGCCCCGGCGCCGGCGTGCATGGCGGTGAAGTGGTGGCGCAGGGTACGTACGAGGACTTGCTCAAGGCGCCGCGTTCGCTGACCGGCCAGTACCTCAGCGGGCGCCGGCGCATCGAGATTCCGACCAAGCGGCACAAGCCCAACCCGAAAATGCAGCTCCGGCTGCTGGGCGCTTCCGGCCACAACCTCAAGAACGTCGACCTGACGATCCCGTCCGGCCTGTTCACTGCCGTCACCGGCGTGTCAGGCTCCGGCAAGTCGACGCTGATCAACGACACCCTGCATTCGCTGGCCGCCAACGAGATCAACGGCGCCTCGCACAAGCCGGCGCCGTATCGCGAGATCGAAGGTCTGGATCTCTTCGACAAGGTGGTCGATATCGACCAGTCGCCGATCGGCCGCACCCCACGCTCCAATCCGGCCACCTACACCGGGCTGTTCACGCCGCTGCGCGAACTGTTCGCGCAGGTCCCGGAAGCGCGCGCACGCGGCTATGCGGCGGGACGTTTCAGTTTCAACGTGCGCGGCGGACGCTGCGAGGCCTGCCAGGGCGATGGGCTGTTGAAGGTGGAGATGCACTTCCTGCCCGACGTCTACGTGCCTTGCGATGTCTGCCACGGCAAGCGCTACAACCGCGAGACGCTGGAGATCCTCTACAAGGGTCACAGCATCCACGACGTGCTGGAAATGACGATCGAGGATGCGTTGAGCCTGTTCGAGAACCTGCCGCCGATCGCGCGCAAGCTCGAAACCCTGGTCGATGTGGGCCTGAGCTACATCAAGCTCGGCCAGAGCGCGACGACGCTGTCGGGCGGCGAGGCGCAGCGCGTCAAGCTGTCGAAGGAACTCTCGCGCCGGGACACCGGGCGCACGCTCTACATCCTCGACGAGCCGACGACCGGCCTGCATTTCCACGACATCGAGCACCTGCTCGCCGTGCTGCACAAGCTGCGCGACGACGGCAATACCGTGGTGGTGATCGAACACAATCTCGACGTGATCAAGACCGCCGACTGGGTCATCGATCTCGGACCCGAGGGCGGCCACCGCGGCGGGATGATCATCGCCGAGGGCACCCCCGAGCAGGTGGCGGCGATGCCGCAGTCGCATACGGGCCGGTTTCTTGCGCGTCTGCTCGAGACCAGGCTGCCGGAGCCGGCGGCGCCCAAGGCCGAGCGCAAGCTCGCCCGCAAGTCCGTCACCCATTTTCCCAAGCCATTGCCGCGCAAGGGCGCATCGACCAAGGCGGCCGAGGCCGATGCGAAGGCGCGCGCGGAACTGACGAAGGCCGCACCGAAGAAGAAGCCGGCAACGGTGAAAGGACAGAAGGAATGAGCGATTCGAAAGTGTTGATCCGGATGCCGATCGAGCTGCGCTGGCGCGACCTGGACGCGTTCAATCACGTCAACAATTCCAATTTCATGACCTACCTCGAGGAGGCGCGCATCCGCTGGTTCGACACCGCCGGCGAGCCCTGGGTCACCGACCAGACGGCGCCGCTGCTGGCGGCCGTGCAGATGAACTACAAGGTGCCGATCCCCTACCCGTCGAAGATCGTCGTCGAACTGCTGGCAGACCGGATCGGTACCAGCAGCGTCACGATCGGGCACCGCATCGTCTCCGACGATGGCGCAACGCTCTTTGCCGACGGTCACGTGGTGATGGTGTGGATCGACCGCGCGACGGGACGCCCGACCGCGCTGCCCGAGTCGGTGCGCGCACGGGCGCTTGCCGCGTCCTGATGCGAGCGGCGCATCGCGCGCCTGCGTGCGGGGTCCAGACGCGGGCTAACATGCCACGCCCACCGAAGGAGCCCAGGCGATGCCCCAGCTGATCGAAATCCAGGACCACGGCCCGATCCGCGAACTCAAGCTCGCGCGCCCTCCGGCCAATGCCCTGGACCTCGCCCTGTGCACCGCGCTGCACGAGGCGATGGACACCGCCATCGCCGATGGCGTGCACGGCATCGTGCTCGCCGGTGGGCCCAGGCTGTTCTCGGGTGGACTCGACGTGCCCTACCTGCTGTCGCTCCCCGACACCGCATCGCTGCGCGAGGCCTGGGGCGCTTTCCTGTCCGTGGCGCGCGCGCTCGCCGCAGCGCCTGTGCCCGTGGCGGCCGCGATCGGCGGGCATGCGCCGGCCGGCGGTTGTGTGCTGGCACTGTGCTGCGATTACCGCGTCATGGCGTCGGGCCCCTACCGGATCGGCCTCAACGAAACCCAGGTCGGGCTCATCGCCCCGGACGGCATCCAGCGGGTGATGCGCCGCACGATCGGCGCGCGCCAGGCCGAACGCCTGCTGGTCGGCGGCCTGACCGTCGAATCCGGCGAAGCCCTGCGGCTGGGACTGGTGGACGAGCTGGCCGACATCGAGGATGTACCGCTCCGCGCCCGCGACTGGCTGGCGTCCCTGCTCGCACTGCCGCGCGCGCCGATGCTGGAAACCCGCGCGATTGCCCGCGCGGACCTGATCGAGGCGATGTCGGAGCAGCACATCCAGCTCGACCGTTTCGTCGATTCATGGACGGCCCCCGATACCCAGGCCGGCCTGCGGGCGCTGGTGTCGCGACTGGGGCGGTAGTCGCCTCGACGCACCGCGGCGCCGGCTGGCGCCGATTCGCACTGGCGGCTGCTGCGCGGCCCAGGCGAAAGATGCCGTGGCGGCCCACAGCTGCAGCGCGGGCTGCGAGCACACCGGGGCCGGCGCGCGCAGGTGACGGCTCGCCAGGATTCCCCCTGCTCAGTCGCTCCCGGTCGCCACTTCCGCGGTCGGATCATCCACCCAACCACTCCACGATGGCGCGTAGAGTTTCGCGCCTTCCAGTCCGGCGTGCGCGAGCGCCAGCAGATGATGGCAGGCGGTCACGCCGGAGCCGCACATCACCGCCACTTCCGCCGGCGCGCGACCGGCAAGCAGGACCTCGAATTCCGCCGCGAGCGCAGCGGCAGGCTTGAAACGGCCCGCCTCCATGTTCGCGGTGTAGGGGCGGTTGCATGCGCCGGGCACATGGCCTGCGCGCGGATCCAGCGGTTCGACCTCGCCCCGGAAACGCGCGGGTGCGCGCGCATCGATCAGCAGACCGCCCGCATCGAGGTGGCGGCGCACCGCATCGGCATCCCGCAGCAGGCGGGTCTCGTCAAAAGCGCGTGGCGGATGCGGCGCGGGCGCCACCTCCCGCGGCGACGGCGCGACCGGCAGCCCCGCCGCCTGCCACGCCGCCCAGCCACCGTCGAGCACGGCGGCCTCGCGGTGACCGGCGCTTTGCAGCAGCCACCACAACCGTGCAGCAAACGCGCCGTCGCTATCGTCGTAGGCGACCACCTGCATGCCCGGCGCGATGCCCAGTCGCGACAGCGTTTCGGCAAAGGCATCGGCACCGGGCCAGGGGTGCCGCCCGCGCCCGCCGCCCTTGGCGCCGGACAGATCCCGCTCCAGATGCGCGTAGGTCGCGCCCGGGATATGCGCTGCGCGCCATGCGGCCTCGCCCGCCTCGTCGGCGGCGCCGGCAATGGCGAGCGTGAACCGGCAGTCGACGATGCGCAGGGTCGCGTCGGGCAGCGCGGCCATCAGCGCAGCCGGATCGACCAGCGTCCTCCAGGGCCGGGTCATGCGCGTGCCAGCCGGTCGCGCAGGTTGAGCAGGATCGACGCGGTCGCGCCCCAGATGCGGTGGGCGGGCGAGGTCGCCAGCCTCTGGTACTCGAGCACGTGGCGCGTGCGCCCGAGGAATTCGATGTCGACGTGGCGCAGGTTGTCCGGCGCCAGCAGGAAGTCCAGCGGCGCCTCGAAGATCTCCGCGACTTCGCCCGGATCGGCCAGCGGCACGAACTGCGGGTCGAGCATGGCCACCACCGGCGTGACCCGGAAGCCGGTGATCGTCACCAGCGGATCGAGATAGCCCAGCGGACTCGCCTGCGAAGCGCGCAGCCCGACCTCTTCACCGGCTTCGCGCAGGGCCGCCTGCAACGGCCCTGCGTCCCCGGGCTCCAACCGGCCGCCGGGAAAGCTCACCTGCCCCGCGTGATGGCGCAACGTGTCGGTGCGCCGGGTGAGCACGGCCTGCACGCCGCCCGCGCGCGGCACCAGGCCGACCAGCACCGCCGCTTCGCGCAGCACCGCCGCCGGTTCGAGCAGGCCTTCAAGCTCGCCGAGATTCCAGCCACGCAGCGCAGGCGGCGCGTCGAGCGGATGCAGCGCGCGCGCAAGCCCGGCGGGATCGAGGTCGAATCTCACGCGCGCGCCGCCTCGCGCGCCGGCAACACCACATCCATGAGATGCGCGCGCTCGCGATCGCTCATCTGCGACCAGCCGCCGATCTCGGCGAGGGTGCGCAGGCAACCGTGGCAACTGCCGTGCTCGTCGAGGGTGCAGACACCGGTACAGGGCGTGAGCAGGGCGCGGTGGCGTTCGTCCATGGGATCGATTCTACGGGCACGGATACAACGACGCCGACGTGCGGGGCACGTCGGCGTCGGGATCTGCTTGACGGGTGCGGGGATCAGCGGACGCTGAGCAGCTTCACCATCACGCCGACCGGCTGCCTGGCGATTTCCTGGGTGCCTTCGCCGCTGACGAACTTGCCCGGCGGAAACACCACTTCGAACACCGCGTTCAACGGCATCAGCGGCAGCACTTCGCGAAGGCCGGCGATCTGCGCTTCGGAGACCTTGAAGGCCGGCGTGCGGTCTTCCTGGGTCAGCGGGATGCCCACCGGCACCACGAGTGCCTGGTAGGCGATCTCGACGGTGCTGTTCGCGTTCGGCTTGGCGCCGGCGCCGGCTTCGACAACGCGGTACATCACGCCGCTCGGCAGCGAGATCACGCCTTCGCGCGCCTTGTATTCGTTGAGGAACGTGGTGGCCTGGCCCTCGTTCTGGGTCAGGGCCGCGCGACGCTCGGCGACGATCTTCTGCTGCATGCGCTGCTGGAACGCGTTGTAGGCCGCGCCCATCTGCTCGGGCGTGTAGGTCGGCGTCTTGCGACCATGGCCGTCCTGGAGACCCTTGATGATCGTGTTGACATCCACCGACTCACCGGTCTCCGCCAGACGATTACCCAGATCGAAACCCAGCGCGTAGCTCAGCGTGGTCCGGTCGGTCGCGCTGGCTGCCGGGGCTGCCGCCTGCTGCGCAAACGCCGCGCCGCTGAACGTGATGGCCGCGATAGCGACCGAAATAAAACGCAACTTCATTCCATGGATCTCCGCTAGGTCAGATTTCGATATCGCCTGTCGCGCAAAGGGGCGGTCGAACCGCCCCATCTGGACGCGTTAGGATAGCGGTCGCAGGGCTTAACCGCCACTGACGACCTCATCTAGACCGCGGCGGCCCGCACAAGTTCCAAGGGGCGCCGCTCTTGCGCCTGGAGTCCCATGTCCAAATCCCCGTTGCGCGTCGAAGATCACGGTGCCGTGCGCGTCATTACCGTCGATCGTCCCGAGAAGCTGAACGCATTGAACTCGGCCACGCTCGATGCCTTGCACCTGGCCTTCGACGATGCCGCCGCCACTGACGCGGTCCGCGTGATCGTCCTGACCGGCGCAGGTCCGAAGGCATTCGTCGCCGGCGCGGATATCTCCGAGATGGCCGAGTTGCGCCCGGTCGAGGGGCGCGATTTCGCGCTGCGCGGCCAGGCGATGATGCGCCGCGTCGAAACCCTGCCCAAGCCGGTGATCGCGATGATCAACGGATTCGCCCTGGGCGGCGGACTGGAGCTGGCGATGTGTTGCCACCTGCGCCTCGCCGCCGACACCGCCAGGCTCGGCCAGCCGGAAGTGAACCTGGGCCTGATTCCCGGCTTCGGCGGCACCCAGCGCCTGCTGCGTCTGGCGGGCCGCGCGGCGACACTCGAGCTGTGCCTGACCGGCGCGCCGATCGACGCCGCGCGCGCCCGCGAACTGGGCATCGTGAATCGCATCGCACCTGCAGCCGAGCTGCAGGCGCAGACGATGGCGCTGGCGGAGCAGTTGGCCAACGCCGCGCCACTGGCGCTGCGCGGCGTGCTCGACTGCGTCAACAGCGGCGGCGAGTGCTCGATCGGCGAAGGCCTCGCCTTCGAAGCCGCGCAGTTCGGGCTGATGTTCGCCACCGAGGACATGCGCGAGGGCACGCGCGCATTCCTCGAGCGGCGCAAACCCGAGTTCAAGAACCGCTGAGCCGCGCTGGCCCATCATGACGCGCCCCCCGACCTCCCGCACACCATCCCTCGACGCGCTCGAACGCCTGGTCGAACGACTGCGCGCGGACGACATCGATGCCGCGATCGATGCCGGTCTGATGGACGACTGGCCGGACGCGTGCGCCCGGGCACTCGAAAGTGACGCGCGCGACTTGCTGCTGGCGACACGCGCCCGCCTGAGCACCGCCTGGGCAGCGCGGGCTCGCTTCGAGGCCCGCAATGCGCGGCTCGCGCGGCGCGCGGAAGTGCGCGACGCCTCGCGTCGCGCGCCTCGGCCCGGACCGGCAGCGACCGCCGCCACACCGGCAACGGCGGACGCGGCGCCCACCCACCCCGCGCTGCCGCCGAAGGCCGCGGCATTGCTGGCCCGTGCCAAGGCGCGCGCCGGCGGTGCCACGTCATGACCACGCCCCTTGCCACGGCTCCGCCGAGACGCCGCGGGCCGACGCTGACGCGCGCCGAGATCCACGAGTTCTTCGCCCGGCTGCGCGAACTCGACCCCGAACCGACCACCGAACTCGAATACACCACGCCCTTCGAGTTGCTGGTCGCGGTGATCCTGTCCGCGCAGGCCACCGATGTCGGGGTCAACAAGGCCACGCGCCGGCTCTATCCGGTCGCCAACACACCGCAGGCCATCCTCGAGCTCGGCGAGGACGCGCTCAGGCGCCACATCGCCACCATCGGTCTGTTCAATGCCAAGGCCAGGAACGTCATCGCCGCCTGCCGCATCCTGGTCGAGCAGCACGGCGGAGAAGTCCCCCGCGACCGCACTGCACTCGAGGCATTGCCGGGCGTCGGCCGCAAGACCGCCAACGTCGTGCTCAACACGGTGTTCGGCGAGCCGGCGATCGCGGTCGACACGCACATCTTCCGGGTGGCCAACCGCACCGGACTCGCACCGGGCAAGGACGTTCGCGCGGTCGAGGACCGTCTGATGCGCGTGGTGCCCGACGAGTTCCTGCTCGGCGCGCATCACTGGCTGATCCTGCACGGCCGCTACACCTGCAAGGCGAGAAAGCCGGACTGTCCGGCCTGCGTGGTGCGCGACCTGTGCCGCTTCAAGGACAAGACACCCGGCGGGCTCGAACCCGGGTGACGTCTCGGGCATGAATCCGCGCGCGGACGCTCGGCCTCATGCCCTTCACGCCCTGCCACGCCGCCCGGGTTTCCGGAGCGACATGCAGGACCTCCGGGTGACGGTCGCCGGGAACGGCGGGCCGCATCAGTGCAAGCCGCGACGAAGCGGCCTGCCGCCGACGTGAGATCCAGCGTCCCCAGCGCCGCGGCGCACATCCTCTGACGGAGTCCAGGCCAGGCGTTCCGTCCTGCCGCCGGCCCCCCACGCAGGTTTTCCGTCAATTGCGCTTAACGCTCTGGCGCCTATGGTCGGGATCACACCCGCACGCGCAGTACCCGGGAAATCCCATGTCCACGCATGCGTCTGTCGGACCGCCCGAGCTGGACGACCAGACCCACGCCCTCGCCCTCGAACTGTTCCAGCTCGTGCGCGCCGGAGACGTCGCGCGCCTGTCCCACCTGCTCGGGATGGGACTGGTCCCCAACCTCAGAGACAGCAAGGGCGACAGCCTGTTGATGCTGGCCGCCTACCACGGTCACGCCGATGCGGTGCGCGTACTGCTGCGACACGGGGCCGATCCAACACTCGCCAACGATCGCGCGCAAACGCCGCTTGGCGCCGCCGCGTTCAAGGGCGACGTCGATGTCCTGCGGGCCCTGCTGGAAGGCGGTGCACCGGTCGATGACCACCCCGAGGGCGGGCGCACGGCGCTGATGCTGGCCGCGATGTTCGATCGCGTCGGGATGATCGACCTGTTGCTTGCGCATGGCGCCAGTCCGGAGCACTCGGGCGCCGACGGCGCCACCGCGCTGGATCTCGCCCGGGCCATGGGCGCGGAACACGCGGTCGAGCGCCTATCACAGCCATCGAAAAAATCAATCCCCGATGCGCCCCAACCCCGCACCGGATGACCGATCCTATCGAACCAGCCGAACCGCGAGGATGCAGCAATGAAAGACACCCACAAGGAGAACGGTGGGGATCGTTCCCTGACCAATCGCCAGGGCCATGCGATCTGCAACAACCAGTCCCAGCGCACCGTCGGCAGCCGCGGCCCCGCCACACTGGAGAACTACAACTTCCTCGAGAAGATCAGCCACTTCGATCGCGAGCGCATTCCCGAGCGCGTGGTCCATGCGCGGGGCTTCGTCTGCTACGGCGAGTTCGAGGCCACCGGCAAGATCGGCGACGAGCCCGCAGCGCAATACACCCGCGCGAAGATCTTCTCCCAGGCCGGCAAGAAAACGCCGCTGGCGATCCGCTTCTCCACCGTGATCGGCGGCCGCGACTCCTCTGAAGTGGCACGCGACCCGCGTGGCTTCGCGGTGAAGTTCTACACCGAGGACGGCAACTGGGACCTGGTCGGCAACAACCTCGCGGTGTTCTTCATCCGCGACGCGATCAAGTTCCCCGACGTCATCCATTCGCTCAAGCCCGACCCGGTCACTTTCCGCCAGGAGCCCAACCGCATCTTCGACTTCATGAGCCAGACGCCGGAGTCGATGCACATGCTCACCCACCTCTTCAGCCCACGCGGCATTCCCGCCAGCTACCGGCACATGGAAGGGTTCGGCGTGAACACCTACAAGATGGTCAACGCCGAAGGCAACACGGCGCTGGTGAAGTACCACTTCCATCCACGCTGCGGGGTGGCCAGCCTGACCGCCGAGGAAGCCGCCAAGGTGCAGGGGCAGGACCTCGGCTCGCACTCCAAGGACCTGTACGAGTCCATCGAACGCGGGGATTACCCGCAGTGGGACATGTACGTGCAGATCATGGAGGACCACGACCATCCCGAACTCGACTGGGACCCGCTCGACGACACCAAGATCTGGCCGGAGCACGACTTCCCGCTGCGCCACGTGGGCGTGATGACGCTCAATCGCAATGTCCAGGACCAGCACAACGAAAGCGAGCAGATCGCGATGGGCACCGGCGTGCTGGTGGACGGGCTGGACTTTTCCGACGACAAGATGCTGGTCGGCCGCACGTTCTCCTACTCCGATACACAGCGCTACCGGGTCGGCACCAACTATCTGCAGCTGCCTGTGAACCAGCCCAAGGGGGTGCAGCGCGTGCAGACCAACATGCGCGGCGGGCAGATGGCCTACGCGGTCGACCTCGCGCCCGGACAGAACCCGCACATCAACTTCGAGCCCTCCATCCACAACGGCCTGCAGGAAGCGCCGGCCATGGGCCCGAACAATTCGCCGGTGATCACCGGCCCGCTCACCCGCAGCGTGCTGGAGCGGCGCAACGACTACGTGCAGGCACGCGGCCGCTTCAACACCATGATGGACTGGGAGCGCGAGGACCTGATCGACACCATGGCCACCATGCTGTCGGCCTGCGAGCGCGACGTGCAGGAACGCATGCTGTGGCACTTCTTCCTCGTGCACGACCGCTACGGCCAGGGTGTGGCGGAGAAGCTCGGCATGGCCGTAGGCGACGTGCGCCACCTCGAACCGCTCAAGGGACAGGTGCTGACCGACGAGGACCAGCAACGGCTGAAGCGGCTCGGCAACAACGACGATGCGATCGACCCTGGCGCCTGGGGCCAGTGGACGAGTTCGGTCGAGAACCGCAGGGCGACGGCCGAGCAGGTCCTGCAGGGCGGACTGCGCTCGGCTGCCGCGGAATCGGCGACGCCATCGCCATAACGGCTGTCCGCGACCGGTTGCGTCTGCGCGGCGCCCGGATCCGGCCTCGGGAGGCCCGGTGAGGCCGCACCGCCGCATCCGCGCCTGCGACACGCCGGCGATCGCCGGCGTGTCGCAGCGGATCATTCCTCGCGATCGGTGAACGGCTTGCGCGGCAGACGTTCGTCGCGCATTGCGGCGTGGTAGGCGAACGAGGCGATGATCGCCGCCGCCTGCTTGAGGTCGTCCGGCACCACGTGGTCGTAGGTGTCGAGATGCGTGTGGTGCACGTTGCTGAAATAGTCCGCCGGATCCTGCACGAACTGGAAGCCCGGAAGGCCGACCCGGTCGAACGAGATGTGGTCGGTGCTGCCGGTGTTGCGCGTGGTCACGACCGTGGCGCCTAGATCGGCGAACGGTGCCAGCCAGGCGCGGAACACCGGGACTGCCGCGTGATTTTCCTGCGCATAGATGCCGCGGATCCGGCCGGTGCCGTTGTCGAAGTTGAAGTAGGTCGAGAACCGGTCGAACCCGGCCCGACGCTGCAGCGGGCCAGTGCCGCTCTGGAATGCACGCGGCAATGCCTGCTGCTCCGGATCGGTCGGCGCGGGCCAGTCGGCCAGATGCCTGGAGACGTAGCCTGCCGAGCCGTGCAGGCCCTGCTCCTCGCCGCCCCACAGCGCGATGCGGATCGTGCGCTTCGGGCGCGCGTCGATCGCCTTGAGGATGCGCATCGCCTCCATCATCACCACCACGCCCGCGCCGTTGTCGGCCGCGCCGGTGCCGGTGTGCCAGGAGTCGAGATGCGCGCCGATGATCACCGTCTCGTTGGCCTTCGAACTGCCGCGCAGCTCGGCGAAGGTATTGGTCGCCGGCAGGTCGGCATCGCTGGTGAAACGTGCATCGACATCCACGCGCAGGCGCGGAGCCTGTTTGGTGTCGACAGCCCGCACCAGCTGGTTGTAGTGCTCGGCGGCCACGACCAGATCGGGCACGCCCTCTGGATCGCCCGCCTTGCGGCCGCCGCCGCCCATCACGCGGACGATGCCGTTGTCCCAGGAGCTGATCGACAACGTCGCCAGCACGCCTTCCTCGGCGAAGAAGGTGTTGAGCGCACGCACCAGCGCCTGGCGCTTGCGGTACTCGTCGAGGCGCTTGTCCTGCGCGCCCGGCTCGGCCTCCTGCGGCATCGGGAAGGTCTGCAGCTCGCCGAGGGATTCCTCGCTGTGGCGGCGGAAATCGGGCCTGTCGGACGGCTTGTAGGCGCGCGCCTCGTCGAGCAGCACGATCTTGCCGCCCAGCTTGCCGCGCTGCGCCTCCATGTCTTCGATGGTCTTGAACGAGGCACGCACCAGCTCGCCTTCAACCGGGCCGTTGGTGCCGGGCGTCCACGCCTTGGGCAGCGCATGGATCGGCAGTTCGCGCGGCGCGATCAACTCCACGCGCGAGGCACGGAATTCCCAGCCGCGGCCGAAGGCCGGGTCGTAGACCTCATCGTGGACGTTGCTCAGGCCATACCCGCTGAGCTTGCCGCGCGCCCACTCGCTCGAGCGCTCGTAGGCCGGCGAATTGGTCAGGCGCGGGCCGATGGTCTCGGTGAGCTCCTTGAGATTGGCGGCCACCTGGGAGCGCTGGAAGGCTTCATGACGGATCTTGGCGACGACATCGAGGTCGACCGGTTCGGCCACCTGGGCGAAGGCCAGGCATGGCAACAGGGCGGCGGTCGCCCACGCCGCCTGCAACAGGCGGACTCGATTGGATTGCGGCTTGCTCACATAACTCCCCGGGACTGCGGAACGAGGGACCCGCACGGTCGCGGGTCCTGTTGACGCGCCGTCTCAGCCGGCGCGGCCGTACATGCTACCTGCAGCGCCACGTGCCGCCCCGGGTCGAAAGTCGGGCTTGCGCGCGCCGCGCGCGCGATGCAGGCAACCCCTGGGACGCGAAAGGCCCGCGGCTTGCGCCGCGGGCCTTCGGTCGCGCGCTGGGCGTCGATCAGAACGAGAACTGCGTGCGCAGTGCGTACTGGCCGGTCTTGTCGCCGGTGAAGCTGTCGTCGCCGTTGGTGTAATTGAACATGAAGCGCAGACTCGGATTGACGTAGTAGTTCATGCCGACGATCCAGCTGCTGACGTCCATGTTGCGGATGTCCTTGTTCTCGATCGTGTCGTAGCGCGCGGTCAGCTCCCACAGCCCCTTGTCGGTGACCTTGGGCGACCCGAAGATGCCGCTCGTCGGCTTGTAGGGCTTGTGGCCACCGTTGAGCAGCCAGCTGCCCTGCACGTACCACGTGGCCACGTCCTGGTCGGCGCCGAGCGGACGACCGAAGGTGGCGTTGGCGTACTCGGCCTGGAAGAACAGCGGACCGAACGAGCCGGCGGCTTCGACACCCACGGCGGTGACGGTGTCACGGCTGGCGCCGGTGGTCGTGGCGATGACCTGGGACGGCCCGCGACGGCCGGCATAACTCACGCTGGCCGCGAGATCCGCCGAGCCCTGGTTCGCGTTCTCCTGGCTGGCCCAGCCGCCGAAGTGCAGCGTGCTTTCCTCGGTATTGATCGGCGCAAAGGTCACACGGCCAGCCGCGCCGACGCCTTCGTTGCGGGTGCCCGACGCGCTGCGCAGATTGAACACCGACACGCCCGCCGTGTGGTTGCCGTCGGCGCGCATGTAACCGACGCCCTGCTGGAACTGGCGGCCGTTGAACAGGCCGGTCGCCGAGGCGAACGGGCGCTCCATCATCAGGATCTCGTTGGAGCTGGTCAGCTCTTCCATCGAGCGGTACGGCTTGAAGTGGCCGATGGTGAACTTGCCGCCCAGCGCCGACCTGGCGATGTAGACGTCGCGGAAGCCGTCCAGGCCGCTGCCGGCGCCGAAGTCCTGCTCGAACTTGTACTCCCAGCCGTAGGCCTTGCCGCCCAGGGTGATGCGCGCGCGGCGGAACTCGGTGGTGCCGGTGGACGCGGCTTCGTCGCGATCGAAGGCGTAGGCATCGAAATGGATGCGGCCACCGGCGGAGAACTCGAACTTCTTGTCGGCCGAGGTGACCTTCAGGCCGCCCTTGGTGTCGACCACCGGCATCGTGGTGGCCATCCTGTCCAGGCTTTCCTGCGTGCCGATGTTGATGTCGGACTGGGCGTCGGAGCGGAGTTCCAGCGCATCGAGCTTGGCCTGCATCTCGGCCAGCTGCGCGCGCAGGGCGGCGACCTCGGCATCGCGGCCCTGGCTCTGTGCAGCGGCGGAGAACGACACGGACGCGACGGCAAGAGCAACGGACGCGGCCAGGATGGAATGACGCATGGTGGATTCCCGTAAGGAGTGAGATGTGGGTGCGCCTGTGCACGCGCGCCGCGCCGGCCTGGATCGGGCTGCGGTCGAGCACGCGTTAGCGACGGTGCGCAGGTTGCGTAGATTTGCTGACAGCCCGATGGCATCGGCATGACAGTCGGATGACGGTATCGCCGCGCGCGCCCTGCGCGCATGCCAGGTCATGCCCACGTCACCGGGCTGACGCGGAATTGTCATGGGCCGGCCGTCAAATACGCCGCACGGCGCCACAGGCCGTCCACCACTCCAGGGGTTTCCATGCACGCATTGCTCAAGAACCGTGTCGCCGCCGCCGCGCTGGCGACCACATTGCTGGCGGCCACGTTCGCCGCGCCCGCCATGGCCAGCGACGTCACCGGCGCTGGCGCTTCGTTCGTCTACCCGGCGATGACCCGCTGGTCGGCCGATTACCGCACCGCCACCGGCAAGCAGGTCAACTACCAGTCGATCGGCTCGGGCGGCGGCATCGCCCAGATCAAGGCCGGCACCGTGGACTTCGGCTCGTCCGACGCGCCGCTGCCGCCGGAAGACCTGGCCAAGTCGGGCCTGGTGCAGTTTCCGTCGGTGATCGGCGGCGTGGTGCCGATCGTCAACGTCGAAGGCGTGGCGGCCGGCGCGATGAAGCTCGACGGCGCCACCCTGGCCAACATCTTCCTGGGCAGGATCACCCGCTGGAACGATCCGGCAATCGTGGCGCTCAACGCTGGCATCGCCCTGCCCGACGCGCGCATCACCGTCGTCCATCGTTCGGACGGCTCCGGCACCACCTTCAACTTCGTCAACTACCTGTCCAAGGTCAGTCCGGACTGGAAGAACGGCGTCGGCGAAGGCACCACCGTGCAGTGGCCGGTGGGCATCGGCGGCAAGGGCAACGAGGGCGTCGCCGCCTATGTGAGGCAGATCAAGGGCGGTATCGGTTATGTCGAGCTGTCCTACGCGCTGCAGAACCGCATGGCCTACTCGCGCCTGCAGAACGCCGCCGGCAACTTCGTCAACCCGAGCGAGGAAACCTTCTCGGCTGCCGCGGCAAGTGCCAACTGGGGCGCCAGCCGCGACTTCTTCCTGGTCATGACCAACGCGCCCGGCGAGAACTCCTGGCCGATCACCGCGACCAACTTCATCCTCATGCACCGCCAGCCGCGCAACCGCGCAGGCGCCAGGAACGCGCAGGAGTTCTTCCGCTGGGTCTACGCCAATGGCGGCCCGCAGGCCCGCCAGCTCGGCTACGTACCGCTGCCGGCTGCGCTGGTGCAGCAGATCGAGCGCTACTGGGCGGACAACGCGCGCTATTGATTCACGTCGACAGATCAGATCTTCCTCCCCTCCTTCCAGCGGGCCTTCGGGCCCGTTTCTTTGTTCCGAGCGAGCCGCCCGCTGGGCGGGACGCGCGATCCGGCGATCCAGTGGCGGCATCGCCACCGGGTGCGCCTGCACCCCACGCCTCTTCACCGGGCACCGATGCCTGGCGCGCGCATCCTTGCATTCGCGGCGCCCGGACGAGCGCGTCGTTCAGGCTGGCATGCGGCGGCGCTCGCAGGAGTCGCCCGCCATCGCCGCCAGATGTTCGCGCGTCATACGGCTGTAACAGAAACATCATTCCATACCCGGATCGAGGCGACGCCGCGCGTTGCCACCATCAGATGGAGTCACGCATGTCCCAGACGATCCGGATCGGCGCGCTTGCGCTGTCCTCGCTCCTCTTTCTCGCCGCCTGTGGTGGTCCCGGCGCCGACGCGCCCGGTGCCGCGCAGCCGGCCGGGGACCGCGCGATCGCGGAGGTCTCGGGCGCGGGGGCATCCTTCATCTATCCGCTGGTGTCGAAGTGGTCGGCCGACTACAACGCCGCCACCGGCAACAGGATCAACTACCAGTCGATCGGCTCGGGCGGCGGCATCGCCCAGATCAAGGCCGGCACTGTCGATTTCGGTTCGTCCGACAAGCCGCTCGACAGCGCCGAGCTGCAGGCCGCGGGCCTTGGCCAGTTCCCCTCCGCCATCGGCGGCGTGGTGCCGGTGCTCAATGTCGAGGGCCTGCAGCCGGGCCAGCTGAAGCTGACCGGCGCGCTGCTGGCCGACATCTTCCTCGGCAAGGTAGCCAGCTGGAACGACCCGGCGATCACTGCGCTCAACCCGGGGTTGAACCTGCCCGCTGGCAAGATCAGCCTCGTTCACCGCTCCGATGGCTCGGGCACCACGTTCAACTTCTCCAATTACCTGTCCAAGGTCAGCCCGGACTGGAAGTCGCGGGTCGGCGAAGGCACCTCGGTGCAGTGGCCCTCGGGCGTGGGCGGCAAGGGCAATGAAGGCGTCGCCTCGTACGTGCAGCAGATCAAGGGGTCGATCGGTTACGTCGAGCTGGCCTATGCCCTGCAGAACGGCATGCCCTATGCGTCGCTGCAGAACGCGGCTGGCAACTGGGTACAGCCGAGCGAGGAAAGCTTCGCCGCGGCCGCCGTGACCGCCGACTGGGCCAGTGCGCAGGACTTCAGCCTGGTCATCACCAATGCCCCGGGCGCTGATGCGTGGCCGATCACCGCGACGAATTTCATGCTGATGCCCAAGCAGCCCAAGGACGCAGCGCGCAGCCGGGCCGCGCGAGACTTCTTCAAGTGGGCCTTCGAATCGGGCCAGGCCCAGGCGAGCGAGCTGCATTACGTGCCGCTGCCGCCGGAGCTGGTGCAGCAGATCGAGGCCTACTGGGCTGCAGAGTTCCAGTGAGATTGAAGACCGCGTCCGCGGAAGCGGGCGCGGTCGCAAGACCGGCCCGGTGATGCCTGGCCCCATCCGGAGCCAGCATCGACTCGCCGGAAGATCGGCGACCCACCGTTGCAGCGCAGGCCGGCTCATCCGGACTGCCGGCTGCGCTCCGCGGCTCTTCCCTCCCGGACTTTCCAATGCACGCCGCTATCCCTTCCCCCGTGCCGGCGCCGAGCACCCGCGACCTCCGCGATGCCCGCGCCGACCGCCTGTTCAAGATCGTCCTGACCGCCACCGTCGTATTCGTGATGCTGGCGCTC
Organism: Luteimonas sp. 100069; assembly: GCF_003813845.1. Lineage (NCBI taxonomy): Bacteria > Pseudomonadati > Pseudomonadota > Gammaproteobacteria > Lysobacterales > Lysobacteraceae > Luteimonas > Luteimonas sp. 100069. The sequence goes on along the minus strand of NZ_RPFN01000002.1, from coordinate 227,758 downwards.
GCCGGCGCCGCGCTGTCGATGCTGTGGGGCGGCCGAGACGCCCTGGCTTCGCAGGGGCTGTCGTTCTTCACCAGCTCCGACTGGAACCCGGTCGAGAACCGCTACGGCGCACTGGCGCCGATCGTCGGCACCATCGTCACCGCGCTCATTGCCATGATCGTCGCGGTTCCGGTGAGTTTCGGCATCGCCTTCTTCCTCACCGAAGTCGCGCCGCGCTGGCTGCGCGGCCCGGTGGGCACGGCGATCGAACTGCTCGCTGGCATCCCCTCGATCATCTACGGCATGTGGGGTCTGTTCGTGTTCGTGCCGGTGATGACGACCCACATCACGCCGTGGCTCAACGATACGCTCGGCGGGATCCCGGGCCTGGGCGCCCTGTTCCGCGGTCCGCCGCTCGGCATCGGCACGCTGACCGCAGGCTTCGTGCTCGCGATCATGGTGATCCCCTTCATCTCGGCGGTGATGCGCGAAGTGTTCCTCACCGTGCCCACGCCCCTGAAGGAATCGGCCTACGCCCTCGGCTCGACCAAGTGGGAAGTGAGCTGGGACATCGTGCTGCCCTATACCCGCTCGGCCGTCATCGGCGGCATCTTCCTGGGTCTGGGCCGCGCGCTCGGCGAGACGATGGCCGTGGCTTTCGTCATCGGCAACTCGGTGCGCCTGACGCCGTCGCTGCTGGAGCCGGGAACGACGATCGCGGCCTTGATCGCCAACGACTTCGGTGAAGCCACCGAAACCTACCGCTCGGCACTGCTGCTGCTCGGCTTCGTCCTGTTCATCGTCACTTTCGTGGTGCTGGCCCTCGCCCGCCTGATGCTGATGCGCCTGGCCCGCAAGGAGGGCACCTGATGAGCGCCACCACCGTCATCGACCGCGAGCGCAAGGTCGCGGACCGTCTGTACGCACGCCGTCGCGTGCGCAACGCCCTCGCGGTCCTCATGGGCTGCCTGACCGCCGCATTCGGTCTGTTCTTCCTCGGCTGGATCCTGTGGACGCTGGTGTCCAAGGCCGCCGGCGGCATCAACCCGGCGCTGTTCACCCAGATGACCCCGCCGCCGATGCAGGAAGGCGGCCTGCTGAACGCCTTCTTCGGCAGCGCGGTCATGTGCGGGCTGGCGATTGCGATCGGCACGCCGCTCGGCGTCGCCGCGGGCACCTGGCTGTCGGAGTACGGCCGCGCCCGCAAGGTGGGCATCGTCGTGCGCTTCATCAACGACATCCTGCTGTCGGCGCCGTCGATCGTGCTGGGCCTGTTCGTCTACACCGCGTTCGTGATGACCACCGGCGGCCGCTTCTCGGCGCTGGCCGGCGCGATCGCACTGGCCTTCATCGTATTGCCGGTGGTCGTGCGCACCACCGACGAGATGCTGCAGCTGGTGCCCACGCAGATGCGCGAGGCCGCGCTGTCGCTCGGGGTGCCGCAGTGGAAGGTCGTCGTGCAGGTGCTCTACCGCAGCGCTTCGGCCGGCATCGTCACCGGCGTGCTGCTGGCCCTTGCGCGCATTTCCGGCGAGACCGCGCCCCTGCTGTTCACCGCATTCGGCAACCAGTACTGGAACAGCAACATCATGCAGCCGATGGCCAGCGTCCCGGTGGTGATGTACCAGTACGCGGGCAGCCCCTACGAATCCTGGCAACAGCTGGCCTGGGCCGGCGCGCTGGTGCTGACCTGCTTCGTCCTGCTGGTCAGCCTCGGTGCGCGCGCGATCCTGCTGCGCAACAAGATTCCCAATGACTAATCTCAGCCTGGACCCGTCCATGAACGACCTCCACACCGCTCCGTCGCATCGCATCGCGCTGGCGACGCAGGCGCGCACCCAGCTGGCGCCGACGCCGGTCAAGATCGCCGCGCGCGGGCTGGACTTCCACTACGGTGATTTCCACGCGCTCAAGGGCATCAATCTGGAGATTCCGGAAAAGCGCGTAACCGCACTGATCGGCCCTTCCGGCTGCGGCAAATCGACGCTGCTGCGCACCTTCAACCGCATCTACGCCCTGTATCCGAACATGACCGCCAGCGGCGAACTGCTGCTCGACGGCGAGAACATCCTGTCGCCGAAGTATCCGATGAACCGGTTGCGCAGCAAGGTCGGCATGGTGTTCCAGAAGCCGGTGCCGTTCCCGATGACGATCTTCGAGAACGTGGCCTACGCGATCCGCCATCACGAGAAGCTCTCGAAGGCCGATCTCGACGTCCGCGTCGAGCAGGCGCTGACCCAGGCGGCGCTGTGGAACGAGGTGAAGGACAAGCTGGGGCGGAACGCGCTGGGCCTGTCTGGCGGCCAGCAGCAGCGCCTGTGCATCGCCCGCGCCGTCGCCCTGCATCCGGATGTCCTGCTGCTCGACGAACCGACCTCCGCGCTGGACCCCATCTCCACCAGCCGCATCGAGCAGCTGGTCGAGGAGCTCAAGCTCGACTACACGATCGTCATCGTCACCCACAACATGCAGCAGGCGGCGCGCGTCTCCGACTACACCGCCTTCATGTATCTCGGCGACCTGATCGAGCACGACACCACCGAAACCATCTTCTCCAATCCCTCCAAGCAGCAGACCGAGGACTACATCACCGGCCGGTTTGGGTGAGGCAGGGCCGCTTGCGCGGCACTGCCGCGCGCCCTGCCGAACGCCGCGCGTGCTGCGCGCGGCCGGACGAGCGCTCGCCATCAGACTTCAGTGTCATTGCAGTTCCTTCCACTGCCGCCACCTCCTCTCCAGGTACCCGCCATGCCCAACCAACCCACCGAGCACATCGTCAAGAGCTACGACGACGAACGCGCCCGTCTGACCAGCGAGATCCTGCGCATGGGCGAGATGGCGGCAGCGCAGCTGGAAGCCGCGCTCGACGTGGTCGAGCGCCGCGACGACAAGGCGGCCGCGCGCATCATCGCCAACGACGAGGCCATCGACACGCTCGAGCAGGAGATCAGCCAGGACGTCATGAAGCTCGCGCTGCGCGGGCCGCTGGCGCGCGACCTGCGCGACATCCTCGCGGCCCTGCGCATCGCCGCCGACATCGAGCGCATCGGCGACTACGCGGCGAACGTCGCCAAGCGCTCGACCGCGCTCAACCTCGCACCGCCCCTGCCCTATACGCGTGGCCTGACCCAGCTCGGCCAGCTGGCGGTGCGCCAGGTGCGCGAGGTCCTCGTCGCGTTCCGCGACAGCGATCCCGACGCCGCCCGGCGCGTGCGCGCCCAGGACGCAGAGATCGACACGGTCTACACCGGCCTGTTCCGGGAGCTGCTGACCTACATGATGGAAGATCCACGCGCGATCACGCCAAGCACGCACCTGCTGTTCATGGCCAAGAACATCGAGCGCATCGGCGACCACGCGACCAACATCGCCGAGAACATCTGGTTCCAGGTCAGGGGCGACGAGCCACTGCTGCCGCGCGACAAGCGCGACTTCACCAACACGGTGTCGTGAGTCGCCGAAAAGTACCGCCAGGGCCCGCGGCGGGCGTCGTGGCAAACCACGCCCACCGCCGCTGCGGGGCGCACCGCTGCGCCGTCCATTCCGCAATGCGGTCCGGCGTATGGACGGTCCTGCGTCGGCCGCGCGCCTCCGCCTCCCGCTAACGCGTCCACCGCGCAGTCGAGTCACCCCGCTCTGCTAGGCTTGCGCCCATGAGCGAAGCTGCAGCACCCGCCGAAACGGCGTCACACACCCCGATGTCCCGCCGCTTCCGCGGCTTCCTGCCGGTCGTCGTCGACGTCGAAACCGGCGGTTTCGAGGCGCGTCGCCACGCCCTGCTGGAAATTGCCGCGATCCCGCTGGATCTCGACGACGACGGCCGCCTGGTGCCCGGCAGTCCCGTGCACGCGCATGTCGAACCGGCCGACGGCACGTCGATCGATCCGCAGTCGCTCGAAGTGACCGGCATCGATATCCATCATCCGTTCCGCTTCGCCAAGCCCGAGTACGACGCGCTCGACCATGTGTTCGCGCACGTGCGCAACGCGGTGCGCCACCACAATTGCCAGCGCGCGATCCTGGTCGGCCACAACGCGCACTTCGATCTGGGTTTCGTCAACGCTGCAGTGGCACGCACCCAGCACAAGCGCAACCCCTTCCATCCGTTCAGCGTGTTCGACACCGTGACCCTGGCCGGCGTGGCCTACGGGCAGACCGTCCTGGCGCGCGCGGTGGCGGCGGCGGGGCTGGAATGGGACCAGAACCAGGCGCATTCGGCGCTCTACGACACGACGCTGACCGCGCAGCTGTTCTGCCGCATCGCCAATGCATGGCCGGCGATGGCGCCGCCGGCCGACTGATCCACCCGCGCGAACGCACTCAGCCCGGCGCGCGGCGCAGGGTCAGCACGGTGATCTCGGACGGCACGCCGATGCGCGTGGCGAAGCCCGGCCACAGGCCGGCGCCGTTGCTGACATAGAGCTGCATGCCGGCCACCCGGTACAGACCCGAGACGAAGCCACCGTTCGCGCGCGCGACGAGCCGGTGCATGCCGGTGATGTGACCGCCATGCGTATGTCCCGAGAGCTGCAGCGCGACGCCGCGCGAGGCGGCTTCGGGCGCCGCGACGGGGCGATGGTCGAGCAGGATTACCGGCGCCTGCGGCGGCGCGCCGGCGAGCGCTGCGTCGAGATCGGGGCCTGGCAGGCCGTAGCGTTCGGCCACCGGATCGGTGACGCCGGCGATGGTCAGCACCGCATCCCCGCGCGCGATCCCCAGATGCGTGTTCTCCAGGACCTGCATGCCCAGCGCGCGGAAGGCATCCATCCATGCCCGGTACTGGGCGTAGTACTCGTGGTTGCCGGTGATCGCCACGACGCCGTCGGGTGCGCGCAGGCCAGCCAGCGGCCGCACGTCGTCGGCGCGCGCCTCCACACTGCCGTCCACCAGATCGCCGGTGATGACGACCAGGTCGGGCTGCTGCGCGTTCGACAATGCGACGACATCGGCGACCCAGTCGCCGGTCAGCAGCCGGCTCGCGTGGATATCGGTCAACTGCAGCACGCGGTAGCCCTCGAAGGCCGCCGGCAGCCCGTCGATCGCGATCTCGACCTGCCGGACCTTCGGGACCGCCATCGCCTGCCAGGTCCCGTACAGCGCCAGCAGCAGGGCCAGCGCCGCGGCCGCAGGCCTCGGCCCCGGCGCGCGGAGGCGCGCGAGCGCCCCCCGCCGACGCAGGACCCGCGCCAGCAGCGTCACCGCGTCCAGCACGAGCACGAATACCGCCGTCAGCAGCAACGCGATGAAGCCGGTCCCCAGCGTGGCGATCACGAGTTTCGGCAGCTCGGGCGACGCCATGCTCCCGGCGAAGCGCGCGACGATGCGGTGATGCAGGGCCAGCCCGTACACGAGTACCGCCAGCGCGCTGCGGACTGGCCAGGACAGGCGAAGCGGCCACACCAGGCGCAACACCACATAGGACGCAAGAACGATCGCGACGACACTCAGCACAGGCACTTCCGGCTAGAAAACACAGGCGACCCGCTTGGCAGGGCCGCCGCGCGGGGCCGGCAATGGTCCCCGATGCGGACCGCTTGCACCAGCGCATTGGGCGGGCGCGGGCCTGCATGCGTCATCACAGCGCGCGGCCTGTGCGACCGCGCAGTGCGTGCGGTGCGCGTATCAGCCCTGCAGTCAGCTTGCGAGCTTCAGCCCGACGATGCCCATGACGATCAGGCCCAGGCTGATCAGACGTCCCGGCGTCGCCGGATCGCCCATAAGCACGATGCCGAGGATGACCGTGCCGACGGCGCCGATACCGACCCAGATGGCATAGGCCGTGCCCACGGGTAGCGTCCGCATCGCAACGCCCAGCAGGCCGATGCTGATCGCCATGGCCGCCAGCGTGGCGACGCTGGGCCAGAGCCGGGTGAAGCCTTCGGTGTACTTGAGGCCGATCGCCCAGGCGATCTCGAACAGCCCGGCCAGAACGAGAATGATCCACGACATACGCTGCCTCCACCGTGGCGATGGGGCCGTCCCCGGGAGCGGTGTGTCCCGGCAGGGTCGTCCCTGCCGTCGCCGAGCAATGCTAGCGACGCGCGACTGAATCGACCGGAATCAGTCGTCGCACACGCGGAACAGCTGCCGCCCGCAAGCACCGAACCCACAGACCGCCGGTTTCATCCTCGGCGAGGCTGAGCACAGACGGGACGACGCCCGGCTGCAGCTCGACCGGTATCAGCGGGCCACCGGACACCTGGCGGTCCAGACCGCTGGAATCGCGCAGCGCGCCCGCCGGCGGATCGCCCGGCGGTGGCACGAATGCGGCGACCGGCCAGGCAAGCGTCAGTACCAGCAGTCAGGGCAACACACACGGACGCGCGCTCGCCCCTCGCCGTCCCTGGCGTGCACGCACGCACCGCCTGCCACTGGGTTTCCCGGGGTCAGCCCTGGCGCTGGCGGACCGCTTCGAACAGGGTCACACCTGCGGCCACCGACACGTTGAGGCTCTCCACGCCACCGGCCACATCGACGCCGGGCATCGGGATCGTCACCAGCTGGTCGCAATGTTCGCGGGTCAGGCGACGCAGGCCGTCGGCTTCGCCGCCCAGCACCAGGGCGACGTTGCCGCGCAGATCGAGCGCGTACAGCGACGCGTCGGCCTCGCCGGCCAGGCCGTAGATCCAGACGCCGAGCTTCTGCAGGTCGCGCAGCGTGCGCGACAGGTTGGTCACGCGCACGACCGGCACGCTGTCCGCGGCGCCGGCGGATGTCTTGCGCACCGTGGCATTGACCTGCACCGCCTTGTCCTTGGGAATCACGACTGCAGTGACCCCGGCCGCGGCTGCGCTGCGCAGGCAGGCGCCGAGGTTGTGCGGATCCTGCACACCGTCGAGCACCAGCAGCAGGGCCTTGCCCTCGGCGGCCTCCACCAGGCCTTCGAGTTCGTCCTCGTCCCAGGTTTTCGCCGCCGCATAGCGCGCAACCGCGCCCTGGTGGCGCAGGCCGCCGGCGACGCCATCGAGCGCCTGCTGGTTGACCCGGCGCACGTCGATGTCGCGGCGACGCGCGCTCGATTCGATCTCGACGATGCGCGGATTCTTCGCGCCGGCTTCGAGCAGGACCTCGCGCACGTTCTCGGCGTCGTGCTCGACGGCCGCCGCGACGGCATTGATGCCGACGATCCACTGGTTCTGCTTGTTGCTCATACGTGCGCTGGAGAGACGGGAAACGGGTCGGCAAGCGTACACGAGCGCGCCTGAGCAGGCCCTGCGCGGCGGCTCAGGTGTCGTGATCTGGGTGCTGGTTGGAGACGATGTCGGCCATGAACGCGCTCGCGGCCTCGTCGTCGCTGCGCCGCCTGGGAAGCTGCGCCAGCGCGTCCACGAACGGCAGCGCCGCCTCGGTGCCGTACTGGATCACCGGCGGCAGACGCGCCGGTGTGTCGAACGCACCTGCGGCAATGGCCAGCCCCTGGGGCGACTCGTAGGTCAGCGGCGTTCCGCAGTCGGCGCAGAAGCCGCGTTGCACCAGGTTCGACGATGCATAGCGCCGGGGCGCGCCGCGGGTCCATCGGAACGTGGCCTCTTCGACCGAGACCAGCGGTGCGTAGTACGCACCGAAGGCCGTCTGGCACATGCGGCAATGACAGACCGAGGCCTCGAGCAGGCCCTGCGCCCGGAAGCGCACCGCGCCGCATTGGCAGCCGCCCGTGTACACCGCTTGCGCACTGTCCACGGGCGTGACCTCAGTAAGGCTTCTTTTCGCGCTTGGCCGGCTTGCCGCGCGGCGGGAGCGGTTTCGGCCCACCCTGCTCGGCCGCATCCGGATCGACGAGCCGGAAATCGATCTTGCGGTCTTCCAGGCTGGCCTTGAGCACGATGATCCGCACCCGGTCGCCCAGGCGGTATTCGCGCCCGGCGCGCTGGCCGTTGAGGGTCCGCCGGATCGGATCGAAGCTGTAGAAATCGTTCGGCAGCTGGGTGACGTGGACCAGGCCGTTGACCTTCGACTGATCGAGTTCAACGAACAGACCGAAGCTGGTCACGCCGCTGATCACGCCGTCGAACTGGCCGCCGACATGCTGCTCCATCCATGCCGCCCGGTAGCGCTCGTCGACTTCGCGCTCGGCCTCGTCGGCGCGTCGCGCGCGCTCCGAGCACTGCAGCGACAGGCTCTCCATCAGGCGCGGCGTGTAGAGGAACTTGGCCAGCGGCTGGCCCGACAGCACGTGTTTGATCGCGCGATGCACCAGCAGGTCGGGATAGCGGCGGATCGGCGAGGTGAAGTGCGCATACGCGGCAAGAGCCAGGCCGAAGTGGCCGATGTTCTCGGTCGTGTAGACCGCCTGGCTCTGGCTGCGCAGCAGCACCGACTCGAGCAGGGTCGCATCGGGTCGTTCGCGGATCTTCTTCAGCAGCTGGGTGAAGTCCTTGGGCTGCACCTTCGACCACGGCGGCAGGCGCAGCGAGAACTCCTTGAGGAACTCCAGCAGGTCGGCGTACTTCGACTCCGGCGGCTTGTCGTGGACGCGGAACGGCGCGGGAATGCCGGCTTCGAGCAGGAATTCCGCAGCCTGGACATTGGCCGCGATCATGCATTCCTCGACCAGCTTGTGCGCATCGTTGCGCTGGAGCATGCCGGCCTGGGTGACCTCGCCGGTGTTGTCGAGCACGAAGCGCACCTCGCTGCTCTCGAACTCGATCGCGCCGCGCTTGGCCCGGGCCTTGGCGAGCACCGCGTAGAGCTGGTGCAGGCGCTCGACCTGCGGCAGGACCGGCGCGATCGCCGCGCGCGTTTCGGCATCGTCCTCGCCGACCGCCTTCCACACCTGGGTGTAGGTCAGGCGCGCGTGCGAATACATCACCGCCTCGTAGAACTTCGAATGCGACACCGTGCCGTCGCGCTGCACCTGCATGTCGCAGACGAAGCACATGCGGTCGACCTTGGGCTTGAGCGAACAGATGCCGTTGGACAATGTTTCGGGCAGCATCGGCACGACGAACCCGGGGAAGTACACGCTGGTCGCGCGCAACTGGGCCTCGTCGTCGAGCGGCATGCCGGGGCGCACGTAGTTGGACACGTCGGCGATCGCGACCACCAGGCGGAAGCCGTCGCGGTTGGGCTCGCAGTACACCGCGTCGTCGAAATCCTTGGCGTCCTCGCCGTCGATCGTCACCAGCGGCAGGCTGCGCAGATCGACGCGGCCGCCGATCATCCGTTCTTCCACGTCCACCGGTATCGCGGCGGCTTCCTCGAGCACCGCCGGCGAGAACTCGTGCGGCAGGTTGTGGCCGTGGATCGCGGCTTCGACCACCAGCGACGGCTTGAGCACGTCACCGAGCACGGTCAGCACGCGGCCGATCGGCGGGCGGTGCGCGTCACCCGGCGCGGTGATCTCGCAGACCACCAGCTGACCGTGCTGCGCCTCCTGGCGCGCGTCGGCGGGAATCTGGATATTGCGCTGGATGCGGCGATCGTCGGGCACGACGTAGCTGATGCCGTGTTCGACCGAGAAACGGCCCATGAGGCGCGTGGTGCGCCGCTCGAGCACCTCGACCACCACACCGGCGCGCCGGCCGCGTGAATCGACATTGGTGAGGCTGGCCAGCACGCGGTCGCCGTGCATGGCCTTGCGCATCTCCGCCGGCGGCAGGAACAGATCCTCTCCGCTGCCCGAATCGGGGCGCAGGAAACCGAAGCCTTCCGGATTGGCGATCACCGTGCCGGGGATCAGATCCATGCGCTTGGCCGGCACCAGGCCGCCGCGGCGGTTCTGCAGCAGCTGGCCTTCGCGCATCATCGCCGCGACCCGCTTGCCCAGGGCGTCGGCGCGGTCGGGTTCGGTCAGGCCGAGCTTGGCCGCGAGCTCCTCGGCGGTCATCGGCCCGTCGGCGTCGGCGAGCACCTGCAGGATCGCTTCGCGACTGGGGATCGGATTGGCGTAGCGCGCCGCCTCGCGCGTGGCGTAGGGATCTTCGAAGCGCCCGCCACGTGCCGCGGCTGGTGGCGGCTGCGCCGGGGTCGCAGCGGACTTCGGCGCGCCCGAGCGCAAAGCCCGTTGCAGGCCGGGATCGGGCATCCACGGCGGCAGTGCGGTCGCGCCGCGCGCGCCGCTGTCGCTGTCTCGTTGGGGGCGGCCGGCGTCGTCAGGGCCGCGCTTGCGGGCCCCCTGCTTCGCGGGACCGGACGTGTCGCGGCTGCCGCCGCGCTTGCTGGGTGGTTTAGCCATTGGCGCGATGGTACAGCTTCGCCTGCGAGGAGCGCATCGATGCTTGCCCCGACCGGCGCCACATCCACAAACGCGTTGACAAGCGCCCGGCGCATCGACAACATACGCGCCCTGACCTGCCCGGGTGGCGGAATTGGTAGACGCACTAGCTTCAGGTGCTAGCGGGGGCAACTCCGTGGAGGTTCGAGTCCTCTCCCGGGCACCAAGGTCATCGCAGGCTTACCACCTGCGAACATCAAACCCGCCAAGGCGGGTTTTTTTGTGCCCGCTGCCCTCGATGCGACAACGCCGCCATCGCGACTGGGCCACGCACAGCCCGGCGGGGCCGTCATGGACCATGTCTCGCTCAGGCTGCTGCACGTGACCGCTGCCGCGGCCTGGGTGAGCGGGCTGCTGGGCGCGGCGCTCGGCGTGGCACTCCACCGTGCGATGGACTCTGCCGCCGGCCGTTCGGTGCTTGCGAGCCTGCGCAGCTGGCACCGCTGGGTGACCACGCCGGCGATGCTCGTGGTGCTCGGCTGCGGCGGATACATCGCCCTGCAGGCAGGCTGGATCGTGATGCACTGGCTGCAGATCAAGCTGGTCCTTGTCGCCTCGCTGGTGGTGATGCAGGTCCTGCTGGACCATGCGCTGGGGCGCATCGTGCGCGCGCAGGCACCGAGTCCACTGCCGATGGTCCTGCGCCAAGCAGCGCTGCTGACCTTGCTGGCCGCCCTGGCCATTGTCGGGCTGGCACTGGCAAAGCCGTTCTGAGGACCTGCACTGCATCGCCCCGCCGGGTGCCGCTTCTTCGCGGCGCATTGACAGCCGCATCGCGGGCCCGCAGAATTCGCGCCCTGACCTGCCCGGGTGGCGGAATTGGTAGACGCACTAGCTTCAGGTGCTAGCGGGGGCAACTCCGTGGAGGTTCGAGTCCTCTCCCGGGCACCAAGGTCATCGCAGGCTTACCACCTGTGAACATCAAACCCGCCAAGGCGGGTTTTTTTGTGTCTGATGCTTTGCCCTGAGATCCGAGGTTGCGGCGAGCGGCCCAGGACCAGCGCCTGCGGCTTAAGCCGTCGCGCGGCGCGTGTCGACCGCATCCGACGCGCGTGCGACAGGAGACGCACGCTTCAGCGTGATCGGGTGGCGCATGGCCCCCGCCATATCGTCGACGCCGCAGCCGATGGACCGTCTCAGTCCCGCTTGCGGTTGCCCGGATTGCCCGGGGGGCCGTCGCCGCCGCGACGCGCGGTATTGCCCGCCACCGCGCCCGGCATCGAGGCCGGGTCGTTGCGTTCGTCCTGATCGCGCTTCTCGGCCGATTCGCCGGGCACCTTGGGGGCGTCTGGCGTGCGCGTCTTCTCCAGCGGTCCGCGCGCGGTGTCGGGGGCGTTGTCTTGGGTCATCGGGCGAGCTCCGTGGACGGTGACCCGCAGTGTCGCGCCGCCGAGCGTGTGCGGACGTGAGTTCCGGGCCAACCGCCCGCCTCCGTTACGCCCGTCGCGCGTGGGCGGGCCCGATGTCGCCGGCCCGCTGCCTGCACACGTCAGTGGTCGGCGCGCACGCGGCGCTGCTCGCGCACTTCGAACCACATGCCGTTGAGGATCGCGAACGTCGCGGCCAGGCCGATGCCGAGGATCCAGGCGAAGTACCACATGGTGTCGTTTCCTTGAGAGTGCGCGCTGTCAGTACGCGTTGGGGGTGTCGGCGACGCTGGCGTCGGTGACCTTGCCGCGCAGGACGCGGTAGACCCAGCTGGTGTAGGCCAGCACCAGCGGCAGGAACACGATCGTCGCCAGCAGCATGATCCACAGCGTCATCCGGCTGCTGGAGGCATCCCAGAGGGTGAGCCCGGCCGAGGGCATGCTCGATGACGGCAGCAGGAACGGGAAGATCGCAAAGCCGACGGTCAGGATCACGCTGGCGATGGACACGCCCGATGCGATGAACGCCGACATCCCGAAGCGCATGCGCAGCAGCCAGGCCGAGGCAAGCGCGCCGGCGATGCCCAGCAGCGGGGCGAGCATCGTCCATGGCATCGTCTGATAGTTGTCCATCCACGCGCCCGGCGCCGTTATCACCTGCTTGTGCAGCGGATTGGACGGAAGGCCGCCATCGACCACGGATTCGATGCGGAATCCGTCGATTCCGGTCGCGATCCACACCCCGGCGCCGACGAACAGCAATGCACCCGCCAGGGCCGCGACGCTGCCGTAGCGGGCGGCGCGGTTCGCGATCGGACCATCGGTCTTGATCACCAGCATCGCCGCACCGTGCGCGACCAGCAGGCTCACGCTGACCAGGCCGGCGAGGAGTGCGAACGGTGTCAGCAACGCGAAGAACCCACCGGTGTAGACCGGGCGCAGCTCGGGAGTGAAATGGAACGGCACGCCGAGCAGCACGTTGCCCACCGCCACGCCGAAGATCAGCGCGGGCACCGCGCCGCCGATGAACAGCGCCCAGTCCCAGGTCTGCTTCCAGCGCGTGTTCTCGACCTTGCCGCGGAACTTGAAGCCGACCGGCCGCAGGATCAGCGCGAACAGGATCAGGAACATCGCGAGGTAGAACCCCGAGAAACTCACCGCGTACAGCGGGGGGAATGCGGCGAAGATCGCACCGCCGCCGAGGATCAGCCAGACCTGGTTGCCCTCCCAGACCGGGCCGATGGTGTTGACGACGATGCGACGCTCCGCATCGGTCCTGGCGACGAACGGCAGCAACGTGCCCACGCCGAGATCGAAACCGTCCATCACTGCGAAGCCGATGAGCAGCACGCCCAGCAGCAGCCACCAGATCAGGCGCAGCGTGGCGTAGTCGAGGGGAATGAAGTCCATGGGGAATGTCCTGGGGCAGACGCGTCAGGCGCGCGCGTTGGGGGCGGGATCGAGATCGTCGGCAGCCTGCAGCGGCAGACCGTCCCGATCGGGCACCGGATCATCGACAGCGGCCGGCGCGGCGTCGTGCGCAGGCGGGGCGAGCACGTCCGGGCCCTTGCGGATCGCGTTGAGCATCAGCTTGGCCGCGACGATCGCCAGACCCGTGTAGATGATCACGAAGCCCGCCAGCGAGATCAGAATGTCCTTGAGCGCGATGCCCGAGGCTGCATAGAACGTCGGCAGCACGCCTTCCACGGCCCAGGGCTGGCGACCGTACTCGGCGACGAACCAGCCGCATTCGATGGCGATCCACGGCAGCGGCAGGCTGAACAGTGCGACCCACAGGAAACGCCGGCTGTCCTCGATGCGGTTGCGGCTCACCAGCCAGAAGGCGATGGCGAAGAACGCGATGAGGTAGAAGCCGATGACCGCCATGATGCGGAAGGTCCAGAACAGCGGCGCCACGCGCGGCACGGTATCCAGCGCGGCCTGCGAGATCTCGGCCTCGGAAGCGGCCAGGATGTCGTCTCGATAGCGCTTGAGCAGCAGCGCATGGCCCAGATCCGCCCAGTGCCGGTCGAAGGCTTCGCGCGCGGCGGTGTCGTTGCGGTCCTCACGCAGGCGCTCCAGCGCGGCGTAGGCGAGCTGGCCGCCGCGGATGCGGTGTTCGGCGCGCTCGACGAGTTCAAGGATGCCGGGGATTTCGCCATCGAGCGAACGCGTCGCGATCAGCCCCATCAGCCAGGGAATCTTGACCTCGAAGCGGTTCGACTGGCTGGCCTGGTCCGGCAGGCCGATGACGGTGAAGCCGGCCGGCGCGGGCTCGGTGTGCCACATCGCCTCGATCGCGGCGAGCTTCATCTTCTGGTGTTCGGTGGCGGCGTAGCCGCTCTCGTCCCCGAGCACCACGACACTCAGCGCCGAGGCCAGGCCGAAGCTCGCCGCGACCGCGATCGAGCGGCGCGCGATGTCCTGGTGCTTGCCACGAAGCAGGTAGAACGCGCTGACCGACATCACGAAGATCGCGCCGGTCACGTAGCCGGCCGAGACCGTGTGCACGAACTTGGCCTGCGCGACGGGATTGAAGATCACCGCCATGAAGTCGGTGATCTCCATGCGCATCGTGTCGGGGTTGAACACCGCGCCGACCGGGTTCTGCATCCAACCGTTGGCGACCAGGATCCACAGCGCGGAGAAGTTCGCGCCCAGCGCCACCAGCCAGGTGATCACCAGGTGCTGCAGCTTCGACAGGCGGTTCCAGCCGAAGAAGAACAGGCCGATGAACGTGGCTTCGAGGAAGAACGCCATCAGGCCTTCGATCGCCAGCGGCGCGCCGAAGATGTCGCCGACATAGTGGCTGTAGTAGGCCCAGTTCATGCCGAACTGGAACTCCATGACGATGCCGGTCGCCACGCCCACCGCGAAGTTGATGCCAAACAGCACGCCCCAGAACAGCGTCATCCGCCGCCAGACGTCGCGGCCGGTCATCACATAGACGCTTTCCATGATCGCCATCAGGAAAGACAGCCCCAGGGTCAGCGGGACGAACAGGAAGTGGTACATCGCGGTCAGCGCGAACTGCAGGCGGGACAGTTCGACGACGGTCATGTCGATCATGGGGTGCGGCCGGAGCGGGTCATGCGCGCAGGTTGCGCCGCAGCCGCGGGCTCGGCATTGATCTGGATCAATGCGCTTGCGACCGCGCCTGCTGTCAGTGGACGCTCTGCTTCAAGCCCCTCTCCCCCTGGGAGAGGGGTTGGGGTGAGGGCAGCCGGTCGAGCGGCGCTGCAAGACAAAGTGACCCTTCCAACCACGCAGGAGGGGATCTGTTCCAGACGCCGCCAAGCAACCGTTGCAGCTGCCGCCGATCTGCTCCGGCACAAGCGAATGCTTGATCCCGCATCTGCATCGACGTCCCTCACCCGACCCTCTCCCGGAGGGAGAGGGGCTCAGGCTGGTCGCGTCCTGCAGAAATCGCCGGCGCTGCGCAGGGACTGCCGCACGCGCCATCGCTGCCGCACTAGAGCCCCGCCGAGGCCCGCAGCGCCGGCACGTCGACCAGATCGATCCGGTGTGGATCCGTGAACGCGACCGCCCCGCTCTGGCGCAGCTTGGTGAAGCTGCGGCTCACGGTCTCGATCGTCAGACCCAGATGGTCGGCGATGTCGGCGCGGGTCATCGGCAGATCCACCTGGCCGGCCGGTGCGCCGCGGCGGCGCTGGCGCTCGGCGAGTTCGACCAGGAATCCCGCGAGGCGTTCGCTCGGCCCCAGCCGGGCCAGCAGCATCAGGCTGCCGCGGGTCGCATCGAGCTCGCTGCAGGCTTGGGCCAGCAGGCCCGATTCGAGATCGGGATAGCGCTGGCACAGGCTGCGCATCGACTGCATCGGGAACACGCACAGCACGCAGTCGGTCACCGCTTCGAGCGTATGCCGGTAGTGCGGCGCGCCGCTGAAGCCGATGAAATCCCCGACCATCAGGAACCCTGCCACGAGCCGGCGCCCGTCGGGCAGCAGACGCACGCGGCGCAGCATGCCGCGGGTGACGGTGTAGACCTCGCGTCGCGCGTCGCCCTCGTGCGCGAGCGTCGCGCCGGCCGGCAGCAGCACTTCGCCGGCCACCGCCTCCAGCGCCTGGGTCTCGGTGGCGGGGATCGACGCACAGACCGCGAGCGGCCGGGCCAGGCAACCGGCGCAGCCACTGTGCGCCGCGCGCTTGGGCGTACCGGCGGCCGAATGGCGCGCCGGTCCGGCAGTATCGGGGGACGTGCGCGTACGCGCCTTGATGTGCATGGCCGCCATGATACCGCCCGCGTCGACGGCCACCGGCTCGCGACCGGTGGCGCCGCTGGGCGTCATCCCTGCACGGCTGGGGATGGCGCGCCGCAGCTTGACCGGTCCCGACGCCCCGCTGGTCGATTCCCCTCCACCCCCGCCCCCGCTGCACGCACCCAGGGCAATGACCTGTCCGCCAGAGCCGGCGCACGCCATGACCGTATGCCGCTGAACGCGGCGTCGATCGCCCTGCCGCCAACGGACGCAGCACCTGCGACCGGCAACCGCTAAAATCGCCGGTCCGCCGTAGATGCCGCCTTCGATGACCGAGTCCGTCCGCACCACGTTCCATGGTTTCGAGCAGTTGCCGCTGCGCGAGTTCGCCGAGCGCGCCTATCTCGATTACTCGATGTACGTGGTGCTCGACCGCGCGTTGCCGTTCATCGGCGATGGCCTCAAGCCGGTGCAGCGCCGCATCGTCTACGCGATGAGCGAGCTGGGCCTGGGCGCCGCCGCCAAGCCCAAGAAGTCCGCGCGCACCGTCGGCGACGTGATCGGCAAATACCACCCCCATGGCGACAGTGCCTGCTACGAGGCGCTGGTGCTGATGGCGCAGCCGTTCTCGTACCGCTATCCGCTGATCGACGGCCAGGGCAACTTCGGCTCCAGCGACGATCCGAAATCCTTCGCGGCGATGCGCTACACCGAATCGAAGATGACGCCGATCGCCGAGATGCTGCTGGCCGAACTGGGCCATGGCACCGTCGACTGGACCGACAACTTCGACGGCACGATGCAGGAGCCCTCGTGGCTGCCGGCGCGACTGCCACACCTGCTGCTCAACGGCACCACCGGCATCGCCGTGGGCATGGCGACCGACGTGCCGCCACACAATCTCGGCGAGGTGGTCAGCGCCTGCGTGCGCCTGCTCGAGGATCCCGACGCGAGCGTGCGCGATCTGTGCGAACACGTGCGCGGTCCCGACTATCCGACCACCGCCGAGATCATCACCCCGGCCGCCGACCTGCTCGCCATGTACGAGACCGGCCACGGCAGCGTGCGTGCCCGGGCGACGTTCGAGAAGGAACACAGCAACATCGTCATCACCGCGCTGCCGCACCAGGTCAGCCCGAGCAAGGTGATCGAGCAGATCGCAGCCCAGATGCGCGCCAAGAAGCTGCCGTGGCTGGAGGACATCCGTGACGAGTCCGACCACGCCAATCCGGTGCGCGTGGTGCTGATCCCGCGGTCGAACCGCGTGGATGCCGAGCAGCTGATGGGTCATCTGTTCGCGACGACGGATCTGGAGCGCAGCTACCGGGTCAACCTCAACGTCATCGGTCTGGACGGTCGTCCGCAGGTCAAGAACCTCAAGATGCTGCTGTCGGAGTGGCTGCAGTTCCGCACCACCACGGTCACGCGGCGCCTGACGCATCGGCTGGAGAAGGTCGATCGCCGACTGCACCTGCTCGAAGGCCTGCTGGTCGCGTTCCTCAACCTCGACGAGGTGATCCACATCATCCGCACCGAGGACGAGCCGCGCGGCGTGCTGCAGGCGCGCTTTGCGCTCAGCGACGAGCAGGTCGACTACATCCTCGAGACGCGCCTGCGCCAGCTGGCCCGCCTGGAGGAGATGAAGATCCGCGGCGAACAGGCCGAGCTCGAAAGCGAGCGCGATGGCCTGATGTCGACGCTCGCCAGCCCCGCAAAACTGAAGAAGCTGCTCAAGGACGAGCTGCTGGCCGATGCCAGGAAATTCGGCGATGCGCGCCGCTCGCCGCTGGTCGTGCGCGGCAGCGCCCAGGCGCTGGCGGAGACCGACCTGGTGCCGAGCGAGCCGGTGACCATCGTCATCAGCGAAAAGGGCTGGGTGCGTGCCGCCAAGGGCCACGACGTCGATCCGGCGGCCATGAACTACCGCGAAGGCGACAGCCTGCTGGCCTTCGCGCGCGGCCGCAGCACGCAGCAGGTCGCGTTCCTCGATTCCACCGGGCGCAGCTATTCGACGGTCGCGCACTCGCTGCCATCGGCGCGCGGCAACGGCGAGCCGTTGACCGGGCGCTTCTCCCCGGCCGCGGGCGCCTCGTTCCAGACCGTCGTCAGCGGCGAGGCCGATGCCCGCTTCGTCATCTCGTCCTCGCATGGTTACGGCTTCGTGACCCGCTTCGAGAATCTCACCAGCCGGCAGAAGGCCGGCAAGGCAATGCTGTCGCTCTCGCCCGGTTCGACCGTACTGCAGCCGGCCGGCGTACGCGATCCGCAGACCGATCGCCTGGTCGTGGTCACCAGCGCCGGCCATCTGCTCGCATTCCCGGTGGCCGAGCTGCCGGAGCTCGACAAGGGCAAGGGCAACAAGATCATCGAGATCCCCAAGGCCAAGCGCGGCACCGAACAGGTGGTCGCCGTCGCCGTAGTGCCGCCGGCTGGCTCGCTACTGGTGCGCTCGGGCGCGCGCACGATGACGCTGACGTTCAAGGATCTCGATGCCTATATCGGCGCACGCGCCTCCCGGGGCGGCCTGCTGCCGCGAGGCTGGCAGAAGGTCGAAGGGTTGACGGTCGAGTAAGACAAGGGCGCGCATGCCGGTGGACCGCCATGCGCGCCTGGTCGATCCGCGCGTCGTGAGGTTCCGGCCGTGACATCTCACGGCCTTCGCGCCCGAGGCGCGGTCGGCAAGGACGTACGACCTCAGGCTTTCGTGGGCACGCCCCCATGTGACCGTCGCCCCGTCAAGGAGACACCATGCACCCCGAGTTCTGGCACGAGCGCTGGTCCAGCAACCGCATCGGCTTCCATCGCGACGCGCCGTTGCCGCTGCTGGCCACCCACTGGCCGGCGCTGGGACTCGCTGCCGAGGCCCGCGTGTTCGTGCCGCTGTGCGGCAAGTCGCTGGACATGGTGTGGCTGGCCGAACGCGGACATCGCGTGCTCGGCGTCGAGCTGTCGGAGCTGGCGGTGCGCCAGTTCTTCGACGAGCGTGGCCTCGCGCCGTCGGTCCATGAGACCGCGACGGGGCGGCATTTCACCGCCGGACCCTACGAGCTGATCGTCGGCGACGCGTTCGCGCTCGACGCGAAGACGCTCGCCGACTGTGCAGCGGTCTACGACCGCGCGGCCATGATCGCCCTGCCGCCGGACCTGCGCCGCACCTATGCCGCTACCGCGTGGCGCGATCTGCCTCCCGGCTGCCGGGGATTGCTGATCACGCTGGAATATCCGCAGGCCGAGAAGGCTGGGCCGCCGTTCGCTGTGGACGCGGACGAAGTGGCTGCCTTGCTCGATCGGGACTGGGTGGTCGACGTCGTCGAGCGACGCGACATCCTCACCAACGAGCCCGGGTTCGTTGCCGATGGCGTCACTGCCTTGTCGACGGCGGTATATCGGGTGGCGCGGCGGGGGTGATGCCGGTTCTGGGCGGCGTGCGGTACGGGATGTGCCCGGCGGCGGCCCTCACCCCAACCCCTCTCCCGGAGGGAGAGGGGCAAAGAGAATGCGCGCGGGTTCCAGCCTCTGCCCCTCTGGTCGCCACGCTTGGAAGCCAATACCCGCGAAATCCGGGCCCCCTCCCTCCGGGAGAGGGGTTGGGTTGAGGGCATGCGGCCCACCCCGATGGCGCCGAAGGAGGCCGTCGTCAGCGGCGAATCGGGAAAACAGAAACGCCCGCGACAGCCGCAGGCGTTCCAACGATTCCCCAACGCGGCGAATCCGCCGCGTCCATCTCACCCGACGCCAGGATGGGCACCTTCTTCGCCCATGCGGCTCTGCTGGTAGCGCTCGATGCCGATCATGCGGATCAGGCGCAGCTGCTTCTCCAGCCAGTAGGTGTGGTCTTCCTCGGTGTCGGCCAGCTGGGTCACCAGCACTTCGCGGCTCACGAAATCGCCGTGCTGCTCGCACAATGCGATGCCCTTGGCCAGGTTGTCGCGCACGAGGTATTCGAGATCGAGATCCTTGCGCAGCATCTCCTCCACGGTGACGCCGGGCTCGAACGCATCGGGACGCATGTCCGGCACGCCTTCCAGGAACAGGATGCGCTTGAGCAGCGCGTCGGCGTGCTGGGTCTCCTCCTCCATCTCGTGGTTGATGCGCGCGTAGAGCTGGTACAGACCCAGGTCTTCATAGCGGCGCGAATGCAGGAAATACTGGTCGCGCGCCGCCAGCTCGCCACGGAGCAGGAACTTCAGGTAGTCGACAACTTCGGGATGACCCTTCATGGCAGCTCTCGCGACGCGTGGAATGCATGCAGTATGCCGGCGCGCGGTGAAGGATGATCGGATGGGAATGGATGCATTTCGCATTCTCAGGCGGGTTGCCACGACCCGGCGGCATGCGCCACCACGGGCAAGCGCGTAGACTCCCGCGCCTTTCCGCCCGGCGTCTCCCGCAATGAAGATCGGCATCGATTTCGGCACCAGTTATTCGGCCGCCGCCGCGCGCGTCGGCGACGACCTGGTGCACATCCGCTTCGACGGACAGCCGCAGTTCCGGACCGCGGTGTATTTCCCGACCACCCTGCCCGACCTCGACGCCTTCGAACTCGACGCGGCGATGGAAGCCGAGGTCGACGCCATTGCCCGCTCGCTGCGCAGCGAGCAGTCCCGTGCCGGCACGCCACCGCGCCCTTCGGCGTTGCTGCGCCGCGACGCCATCCGCGTGGTCCGCCGGCGGTGGCTGGAAGCGCGCATGCGCGATGCCGCCGCGTCCGCCGCCGACCTGCAGCACGCCGTCTTCGGTGAGGCGGCGATCGAGAGCTATCTGCTCGAAGGCAGCGGCAATCTGGTGCAGTCGCCGAAATCCATGCTCGGCTTCAACCTGCATCCGCGCGCGAAGGAGACGATCACCGGCATCGCCGCGCACATCCTCGAGCACATCCGGCTGACCGCGAGCCAGCAGCTCGGCACCACCGTGCGCGCGGCGACGCTGGGGCGGCCGGTGCGCTTCCGCAGCTCGCTCGGCGAGGCCGGTGGCGAGCAGGCGCTCGCGCTGCTGCGCGAGGCGGCAACCCAGGCGGGCTTCGATGCGATCGAGTTCCTCGAAGAACCCGCCGCGGCCGCGCTGCACTACCACGCCGCCAGCCCGGCGCGGCACACGACCCTCGTCGTCGACATCGGCGGCGGCACGACCGACATCGCACTGGCCGAGATCGGCGGCGGCGAGGCGCCACGGGTGCATCGCGCCTGGGGCGTCGCCAACGGCGGCACCGACGTCGACCTGGCGCTCAGCATGGCCCAGGTCATGCCCCTGTTCGGCAAGGGCGCCAGCCGCATCCCGGTCCATCACTTCGTCGAAGCGGCGACCGTGCAGGACATGCCGCGCCAGCGCGAATTCCACAACCGCGATTTCCGCCATGTCGATGCGCCCTTCGGCGCGCGGCTGCAGGGCCTGCAGCGCGACGGCGGCACCACGCGGCTCTACCGCGGCGTCGAAGGCATGAAGGTGCGGCTGAGCGGCCATGACACCGCCGGGCATGCACTCGACTACATCGAGCCCGGTCTACGCGTGGACGCATCGCGCGCCGATCTCGAGGCCGCCAGCGCGCGCTTCCTCGCAACCATCGGCGGACTGCTCGACGAGGTCCGCGGAGAACTCGATGCACCGCCCGACAGCCTGTTCCTGACCGGCGGCATGTCCGGCGCGCCCTATGTGCAGGCCGCCGCGCAGGCACGCTTCCCCGATGCACGCATCGTCCGCGGCGATCCCTCGCTGGGCGTGGTCTCCGGCCTCGCCGAGCACGCGCGCACCTGACCGACCGCCCCTGCCTGCGTGGAATAATCCGTCGGGGCCGCATCCGTCGCGGCCGGGGAAGCGCGATGCGCAAGTGGTTGCTGCGGACGGTGTTCACCCTCGCCGTGGTGCTGGTGCTGGCATGCGCCGGCACGTGGCTGGCGCTGCGTGCGAGCCTGCCGACGCTGGACGGCGAGATCGCACTGGAAGGACTCGGCGCGCCCGCCACCATCGAGCGCGATGCCGACGGCGTTGTCACCATCTCCGCCGCGAACGAAACCGATGCGATGCGCGCACTGGGCTATGTGCACGCGCAGGAGCGCTGGTTCGAGATGGACCTGATGCGGCGCGTGCCGCCGGGGGAACTCTCGGCGCTGTTCGGCGCGCGCGCGCTGGAAGCGGATCGCCGCAACCGCGTGCACCGCATGCGTGCGCGGGTGGAGGCTTCGCTTGCGGACATCGCCGGCGACCGCATGCCGCAGCTGCAGGCCTATGCCGACGGCGCCAATGCCGGACTTGCCGCACTGCGCGTGCGGCCATGGCCCTACCTGCTGCTGCGGCAATTCCCGCAACCCTGGACTCCCGCAGACTCCGTGCTGACCGGTTTTGCGATGTATTTCGATCTGCAGGACGCGACCAACGCCCGCGAGCTGGCGATGCATCGGCTCGCGCCCGCGCTGCCGCCGGCCCTGTTCGATCTGTTCGCGCATGCAGGCAGCCGCTGGGACGCGCCGCTCTTCGGCGCCACGCGGGGCGATGCAGTGTTGCCGGGCGCGGACGTCGTGGATCTGCGGTTGTTGGAGATGGTGGAGGGGGATGGCGGTCTTCGGGAACGTTCGCCGTTTGCGTCCATGGGTGCCGCACGAGACGAAGCTTCTTACGGAACATCTCCGCTGGCCCTCACTCCACCACCTGCTCCGCAGGTGGTCCCCCTCTCTCCCGCAACGCGGGAGAGAGGCGTTGGTGCGCCGCCTTCGGCGGCGGATCTTTCGCCGGGCAGCAACAACTTCGCCGTGTCCGGCGCCCTGACCGGCGACGGCCGCGCGCTGGTCGCCGACGATATGCATCTGGGCCTGCGCGCACCCAACATCTGGTTCCGCGCCCGGCTGCGCTATCCCGATCCGCGCGCGCCGGGTGGCCGGGTCGATGTCACCGGCTTCACCCTGCCCGGCCTGCCGGCCGTCATCGTCGGCAGCAATACCCACATCGCCTGGGGCTTTACCAACAGCTACGGCGACTTCCTCGACTGGCAGCGCCAGACGCCGTGCGGAGCGACGCCCACCGCAGGCTGTGTGCCGGTGGTGCGACACACCGAGCGCATCGAGGTGGCCGGAGGCGAGGCCGTCGAATTGGTCGTCGAGGAGAGCGACTGGGGCCCGTTGATCCACCGCGGCGACGATGGCAGCGCGCTGGCATTGCGCTGGACTGCGCATCTGCCCGGCGCCCTGAATCTCGGCCTGGCGGACTTCGCCCTTGCACGGGATGTCGATGACGCGCTGGCGATCGCCGACCGCACTGCGATGCCCACGCAGAACGTGGTGATCGGCGACCGCGTCGGCGCGATCGCCTGGCGCCTGCTCGGACCGATCCCGGTGCGGGGGCCGGCCTGCGACGGCGCGCGCGTGTCGGTACCGGCCGGTGCGGCCACCAACGCCTGCGCGCCCTGGTCCGTCGCCACCGATGCCTCGCCGGTGCTGCGCTCGCCCGACACCGATCGCCTGTGGACCGCGAACAACCGCGTCGTCGACGGCGCCGACTTCGTGCGCATCGGCGACGGCGGTGCCGCGCTCGGCATCCGCGCCTGGCAGATACGCGAAGGACTCGCCGCGCGGACGCGCTTCACCGAACAGGACCTGCTCGCGATCCAGCTCGACGATCGCGCGACGCTGCTGTCGCGCTGGCACGACCTGCTGCGCGACGTGGGCGGGGACGCGGCGGAAGACAGCGCGATGCGCGCACTCGCGGAGGCTTCGCGCGACTGGAGCGGTCACGCCAGCGTCGACTCGGCCGGCTACCGGCTGGTGCGCGCCTGGCGGATCGGAGTACATGCACGGCTCGCCGAGGGCCTGGCCCTGCCGGCACGGGCGAGACTCGGCAAGGACTTCGCGCTGCCTGATCCACCGAACTTCGAGGGTGTGGCGTGGCCGCTGGTCGAGCAGCGCCCGGCCCATCTGCTGCCACGTCGGTTCGCCTGCACCGCCGACACCCAGCGCGGCGCCTGCGTGCCGACCACCGACGGTTGGGCGGCCCTGTTCGAGGATGCCGCGCGCGAGGTCCGGGACACGCTTGGCGCGGACGGCCCGCTGGCGCAGCGCACCTGGGGAGAGCGCAACACCGCGGCGATCTGCCACCCGCTGGCTTCGGCCGTACCGTTGATCGGCAGGCGGGCCCTGTGCATGCCGGCCGAGCCGCTGCCCGGCGACGGGACCGTGCCCCGCGCCCAGGGCCCCGCCTTCGGCGCCTCGCAGCGCATGGTGGTGGCCCCCGGGCACGAGGCCGACGGCATCGCCCATATGCCGGGCGGACAGAGCGGGCATCCGCTGTCGCCGTACTGGGGCGCCGGCCACGCCGACTGGGCCGCGGGCCAGGCCACGCCATTCCTGCCGCAGGCCACCACGCACACGCTGCGGCTGGTGCCGCGCTAGCGGCATCCGCAAGTCACGGTGCGTCCTCGCGGTCCTCATCCACCGCCGCGGCCGAGCGCACGCGGAACACGACGCTGATGCGCGGCCCGACCGGTCGCGCGGTCTTGGGGATGCCGTGCAGATGGGTCAGCTGCGAGGCATGACTCATCACCAGCACGCTGCCCGGCGCGAGATCGACGGGAACAGCCTTCGCGCCTTCCCGCTGCGCGCGCAGCAGCATGCGCCGCGGCGCACCCAGCGACAGCAGGCCCAGCGGCTGCCCGGGCGCCAGGGTCCGGAGCGTGTCGTGGTGCATCGCCACGCTGTCCTGGCCGTCGCGATACAGGTTCAGGCCAGCGCCGGTGTAGGGCGCCGGCGCGAGCCGCTGCACCAGCGCGAGCATCGGGGCAAGCGGCAGGTCGGCCGGCAACGCATCCGTCCGATAGGCGGCCAGCAACCGCGGGACGGCGACGATGCGGTCATACATCGGCCGTTGCTGGGACTGCCAGCGAGCGCCATCGCGCAAGGCTTCGAACCATGCGGCGGCGGTCTGCGCGTCGACCGCACCCGGCCAGTAGCGCACACCGCCTTCGGCGTCGTCGACGAGGGTGATCGCTTCAGGGGAACCGAACAGATCCATGACCCGATCATTCCAGCACGGAGGTGTCGCGCAGGACGCGACGGTGCCGCAGAGGGCGCTCCACCGACGCGCGGCGGCGTGGGCGGGTTTGGTTTATGCGGGGTCTCGCGCACCGGAAACGCACGCCGCGACCTCGGGCGGCCGTCTTCTGACGGCGGAGCAACGCTTGACGCCTCCGCGCCCGCTGGCGAGCATCACCGGCTCCTGGTGTGGAGCGCGCGCATGGATGGCCTGCGGTTCCTGGGCATCGCCCTTCTGGCAGTTTCACCGGTGCTGGGCGTGGTGGCCCTGGCGGTCCGCTACGCCGGCGCGCGAGCGAGACCGCTCACCGGCGTCGATTACCGCCGCGTACACGATGCGGAGGCGCTGCATCGCTGGGCCGGACGCCGGCTTGCGATCCTGCCGGCCACGGCCTTCGTCCTCGGCCTGGCCTCCTTGCGGATGCCCGGCCTGGCCCTGCCGCTGACCGGGCTGTTCGCACTCGTTTCCATGGTGGTCGGCGCCTGGATCGCCCTGGGCGCCGAACGCTTCAACAGACCGACGTAGGCCGCGGCGCAGCCGGCTTGCCACGGCCGGAGCGCGCGCAGCGCCCGCTGTCGTTGCGCCGTTCAGTCGCGCAGTTCGATCACGTCGAATTCCACGACCGGATCGACCTCGGCGTCATAGTCCACATCACTGCGCTCGAAGCCGAACAGCTTCAGGAACTCGTGCTTGTAGCCGGCGTAGTCGGTGAGTTCCGACAGGTTCTCCGTGGTGATCTGCGGCCACAGCGCCTTGCACTGCGCCTGCACGTCATCGCGCAGCTCCCAGTCGTCCAGACGCAGGCGGTGTTCTTCGTCGAGCTCGGCCGGCGCGCCGTCGGCGCGATACATGCGCTCGCGGAACAGGCGGTCGAGCTGGTCGAGCGTGCCCTCGTGGAGTCCCTTCTCCTTCATGACCTTGAAAGCGATGGCGATGTACAGCGGCAGCACCGGGATGGCGGCGCTGGCCTGGGTGACCACGGACTTGAGCACGGCAACGTTCGCGCTGCCGCCGGTTTCGCCGAGTTGCGCATCGATGCGCCGCGCGGTTTCATCGAGATCGGCCTTGGCGCGGCCCAGGGCGCCGTGCCAGTAGATCGGCCAGGTGATCTCGGTGCCGATGTAGCTGAAGGCGACCGTCTTCGCGCTATCGGCGAGCACGCCGGCATCGCGCAGCGCGTCGATCCAAAGCTGCCAGTCCTGGCCGCCCATCACGGTCACGGTGTCGGCGATCTCCTGCTCGGTCGCGGGTTCGATCGAGGCCTCGATGATCTGGTCCTTGTTGGTGTCGATCGCGGTCGAGGTGTAGGCCTCGCCGATCGGCTTGAGCGCCGAGCGCTTCACTTCGCCGGTGTCGGGCAGCTTGCGCACCGGGGATGCCAGCGAATACACGACCAGATCCACCTGGCCGCCCATCTCGTTGCGGATCAGCTCGATCGCCTGCGCGCGCGCCGCATCCGAGAACGCATCGCCATTGATCGAGCGGCTGTAGAGCCCGGCCTGCTTGGCATACCTGTCGAACGCGGCGGCGTTGTACCAGCCGGCGGTCCCGGGCTTCTTCTCGGTGCCGGGCTTTTCGAAGAACACGCCGAGCGTGTCGGCGCCGAAGCCGAACGCAGCGCTGATGCGCGCCGCCAGGCCGTAGCCACTGGACGCGCCGATCACCAGCACCTTTTTCGGTCCGTCGTCGCGCACGCCGCGCGCGCGCGTGGCCTCGATCTGGTCACGCACGTTGAGGTCGCAACCGGTCGGATGCGTGGTGGTGCAGATGAAGCCGCGGACCTTGGGATGGATGATCACTGTGCTGCCCGTGTGTCTGGAAACGTGGCGCCCAGTTTACGGGCTGGGATCGCGGCGGTCCCGTACGGGGGTCGATGGTGACGCGCCGATCCGACGCGGTGGTTCCGTCACCATGCACTCGCCTCGTGCGCGGCAGCGCATGCAGACCATCGCTTCGCAGGCAGCGCCGGAGCGCGTCGCCGGCCACGTCGGCGATCCACGTTGCGCATGGCGCGCGCGCCGGTCTTCGCCTGCCGGCGCCGGAACGGGCGCGTCCTGCGATTGACAGCACTCGGCTGTGCGGCTGAACTGTGCGTCGTTTTTTCAAGGACGTTGTGCATGTCGTTTCACTGGAGCGATTCCCCACTGCGCTACGGCCTGGTCACACGCGTGCTGCACTGGGGCATGGCGGCGCTGCTTGCCTGGCAGTTCCTCGGCATGGGTGTGAAGCTCACGCTGGGCCGGCATCCGCTGACGGCCTTTCTCGTCGGCACGCACAAGCCGATCGGCACCACGCTGATGCTGTTGATCCTGTTGCGCGGCGCCTGGGGGCTGTCGCAGTGGCGACGGCGCCCACCGCATCCGGCCACCCGGGCAGGCCGCCTGGCGGCGCTCGGCCATGCGCTGCTGTATGCCTTGATGCTCTACGTGCCGATCGTCGCCCTGCTGCGCGAGTTCGGCTCGGGCCGGGGTTTCGCTCCGTGGGGCATCCCGCTTTTCCCGGCGACTGGAGAACGGATCGACCAGCTGATGGCACCGGCCAACCTGTCCCACGGCCTCGTCGCATGGACCCTGCTGGCGCTGATCACCGGGCACGTGGCGATGGTCGCGCTCCACCATTTCGTGTGGCGCGATACGACGCTGTCGCGGATGGCAGGAAAGTTCTGATCCGACGCGTGGTTCCGCGGAGTGCCTGGGATCGTCGCTCCGCATGGTCATGACCGTTGCCGTCGGGCCGATGCGGCTCAGCGCTTCAGTACAGCTGGAACGACGCACGACAAGCCGCGCTTGCGCGACATCAATGTAGAGCGGCCACCATCGGGCAGCGGCCGGCGCGACGCGCACCCAGCGGGACTGCGCAGGAGCATCAGCGCCTGCGCGTTTCGCCCCGCCCCGCCGCACCGGCGGCCCGGGGAGGCAGGACGGTCGCGCTCCACTGGACGGGCCGCACCGTCAGTCCATCAGGCCACAGCGGCGTTGTGCACACCCGCCACCGCCCGCCCCGAAGGATCGGCGGCGCTGGCGAAGGCGGCATCCCACGCGATCGCCGCGGGCGACGAACATGCGATCGATTTGCCACCAGGCACGGTCATCGCCGCTGCAGGTGACGGAAACACCTGCTCGAACAGGCAGCGATAGAGATAGGCCTCCCTGGTCTGCGGCGGATCGTGCGGGAACCGGCGCGCTGCGGCTGCGAGCTCGCGGTCGCTGACATGCTCCAGCGCGTGCGCCTTGAGGCCATCGATCCAGCCGTAGCCCACGCCATCGCTGAACTGCTCCTTCTGCCGCCACAGGATCTCGTCGGGCAGATGACCGTCGAAGGCGGCACGTAGCACGCCTTTCTCCATGCGCTGGAAGCTGTCGCTGCCGCGATGGATCATCTTGTGCGCGGCATCGAAACGCATGGCGACATCGAGGAATTCCCGGTCCAGGAACGGGACGCGCGGCTCGACGCCCCAGGCCATCATCGACTTGTTCGCGCGCAGGCAATCGAAGGTATGCAGCGCATCGAGCTTGCGCACCAGCTCTTCGTGGAACTGGCGTGCATCCGGCGCCCGGTGGAAGTACAGATAACCGCCGAAGATCTCGTCGCTGCCCTCGCCCGAGAGCACCATCTTCACCCCCATCGCCTTGATGCGGCGCGCGAGCAGGAACATCGGCGTCGACGCGCGGATCGTGGTCACGTCGAAGCTCTCGACATGACGGATCACGTCCGGCAGCGCGTCGAGACCTTCCTCCAGGGTGTATTCGAAGCCATGGTGCACGGTGCCCAGCGACTCGGCGGCAATCGCGGCGGCCGCGAGATCGGGCGAGCCCCGGAGGCCGATCGCGAACGAATGCAGGCGCGGCCACCAGGCCTCGCTGCGGTCGCCGTCCTCGACGCGGTGGCGCGCATAACGCGCGGCCACGGCGGCGACCAGCGAGGAATCCAGACCACCCGACAGCAGCACGCCGTAGGGCACGTCGGTCATCAGCTGGCGATGCACCGCCGCTTCGAACGCTTCGCGCAGTTCGTCGAGCGACACGTCCACACCTTCGACCGCCTCGAAGTCGCGCCACGGCCGCCGGTAGTACCGCGTGAGTACGCCGGTGGCACTGTCATAGAAGTGCCCTGGCGGAAACTGCGAGACATCGGCACAACTGTCGGCAAGCGCCTTCATCTCGGACGCGACGCGCAGGCGGCCCTCGCGGTCGTGCCCCCAGTACAACGGCACCACGCCGATCGGATCGCGGGCGATGATCGCGCGGCCGCTGTCGCGGTCCCACAGCGCGAACGCGAAGATGCCGTTGAGCCGTTCGAGGAAGGCGGCCGGGCCGCTGCCATCGGTCTCATGCTCGCGGTAGAGCGCGTTGACCACCTCGCAGTCCGATGCGGTCTTGAACGCGTAGGCCGAGCGCAGGCCGGCCTTCAACGCCTGGTGGTTGTAGATCTCGCCGTTGACTGCCAGCACCAGCGCCCCGTCCTGCGACAGCAGCGGCTGCGAACCGCCGGCAGGGTCAACGATCGCGAGGCGCTCGTGTACGAGGATCGCCTGGTCGTCGACGTACACGCCGCTCCAGTCGGGCCCGCGGTGGCGCTGGCGCTGCGAACATGCGAGGGCCTGGCGACGCAAGGCAGACACGTCGTCGCCTGGTTGCAGGCCGAAGATGGTGAAGATCGAACACATGGTGGGGCTCCTGAGCGGGTGATCGGGTCGATGGAGCCGGATACGGGCATGAAAAAACCCGCATCGCGGCCGATGCGGGTTGTGTGATTCGGTGCCTGCGCGTTCTTGCCTGTATTGCTACGTCCGCGCCCGCTCCCACACCCGCATCGGCCGCGCACGATTGTTCGTGCGCAGTGCGTTGCGGTTGCGATTGTTGGCGGCGATCTGCGGCATGGGATCGAAACTATCGGCGCAGCGCTCGTGGTGCAACCGTTGCGTGCGCAACAACCGCGTTCCCCCATGCAACCCACCTCCGAACCAAGCGGTTGCTCCAGCGCTGCCGCGCGGCAAGAGCGGCGATCGGCGGGCTGGCGGGCTGGCGGGCCGGCAGGTTCACACGCCAGCATCCGGCGCGGCGTGGCAGACCGATGCGCAGTGCGCGGACAGGGCCGCACCACGGCGCACATCCAGTCGCCAGCGAGGCCCCAACGAAAACGGGCCGCTTGCGCGGCCCGTTTCCTTGTTGCTTCGGACGCTGGCGATTACTCGGCCGGCGTGCCCTCGCCTTCGGCGACGGCCTTCATCGACAGACGGATACGGCCCTGCTTGTCGACTTCCAGCACCTTGACCTTGACCACGTCGCCTTCCTTGAGCACGTCGCCGACCTTCTCGACGCGCTCGTTGGAGATCTGCGACACGTGGACCAGGCCGTCCTTGCCGGGGGAGATCGTCACGAATGCGCCGAAGTCCATCAGCTTGACGACCTTGCCCTCATAGATCCGGCCCGGCTCGACGTCGGAGGTGATCTGCTCGATACGCTCCTTGGCGGCACGGCCGGCGGCCGCGTCGACCGAGGCGATCGTGATCGTGCCGTCGTCCTGGATGTCGATCTGGGTGCCGGTCTCCTTGGTGATGCCCTGGATGACCGAACCGCCCTTGCCGATGACCTCGCGGATCTTGTCGGGGTGGATCTTGATCGTGATCAGGCGCGGCGCGAACTCGCTGAGTTCGGTACGGGCGGTGGTCAGCGCGCTGCTCATCTCGTTGAGGATGTGCAGACGACCCTGCTTGGCCTGTGCCAGCGCGACACGCATGATCTCTTCGGTGATGCCCTGGATCTTGATGTCCATCTGCAGCGCCGAGATGCCGTTGGTGGTGCCGGCAACCTTGAAGTCCATGTCGCCGAGGTGATCTTCGTCACCCAGGATGTCCGACAGCACGACGTACTCGTCGCCTTCCTTGACCAGACCCATCGCGATGCCGGCGACCGGTGCCTTGATCGGCACGCCCGCGTCCATCAGCGCCAGCGACGAACCGCAGACCGACGCCATCGACGAGGAACCGTTCGACTCGGTGATCTCCGACACGACGCGGATGGTGTACGGGAACTCTTCCATCGTCGGCATCACGGCGAGCACGCCGCGCTTGGCGAGGCGGCCATGGCCGATCTCGCGACGCTTCGGACCCATCATGCGGCCGGCTTCGCCCACCGAGTAGGGAGGGAAGTTGTAATGGAACAGGAAGTGTTCCTTGTACTCGCCGGAGACCGAATCGATGATCTGGCCGTCGCGGGCGGTGCCCAGCGTGACCGCAACGATCGCCTGGGTCTCGCCACGGGTGAACAGCGCCGAGCCGTGCACGCGCGGCAGGATGCTGACCTTCGAGCTGATCGGACGCACCTGGTCGAGCGCGCGGCCGTCGATGCGGACCTTGGTCTTGAGGACCGAGTTGCGCATCGTCTGGTATTCCTGCTCGCTGAACTCCTTCGACAGCTCGCCGGCCGACCAGGCATTGGCCTCGGCGTGCGGCGCGACGGCTTCGAGGATCGCCTTCTTGACCTTGGAGATCGCGTCCTTGCGCTCGAGCTTGTCGCGCACCTGGAACGCGCCGGCCAGCTGCTCGCCGACCGCATTGCGGATCGCGGTGATCAGGCTTTCGTTGGTGGCCGGAGCCGACCACTCCCACTTCGGCTTGCCGGCCTCGGCGACGAGCTCGTTGATCGCGGCGATCGCGACCTGCATCTGCTGGTGACCGAACATCACCGCGCCGAGCATCACGTCTTCCGACAGCTCCTTGGCTTCCGATTCCACCATCAGCACCGCGTTGGCGGTACCGGCGACGACGAGCTCGAGGTCCGAATCCTTCAGGGCCGACACGGTCGGGTTCAGCAGGTACTGGCCGTCCTTGTAGCCGACCTTCGCCGCGCCGATCGGGCCGTCAAATGGCGCGCCGGAGAGCGAAAGCGCGGCGGACGCGCCGATCAGGGCCAGGATGTCGCCGTCGACTTCCGGGTTCATCGACATCACCGTGGCGATCACCTGGACTTCGTTGCGGAAGCCATCGGGGAACAGCGGACGGATCGGACGGTCGATCAGACGCGAGGTCAGCGTCTCCTTCTCCGTGGCGCGGCCTTCACGCTTGAAGAAGCCGCCGGGAATGCGGCCGCCCGCGTAGAACTTCTCCTGGTAATCCACGGTGAGCGGGAAGAAATCCTGCCCCTCGCGTGCGGTCTTGTTGGCGACCGCGGTGACGAGCACCTGGGTGCCGTCGCAGGACACCATGACGGCGCCGCCAGCCTGGCGCGCGATCTCGCCGGTCTCGAGCGTCACGGTCTGGCTGCCGTACTGGAAGCTCTTTGTCACTTTTGCCACGTTGGAATTCCTTGATGTCTCTTGCGATGAACCGGCCGGAACCCTTGCCCCGGTCGGGCGGGCGTTACCCACGCCCAGAAAAGAACCACGGCGCATTTCTGCGCCGTGGTGGGTGTCACGCTTAGCGACGCAGGCCGAGCTTTTCGATCAGCGCCTTGTAACGATCGGCATCCTTCCGGTGCAGATAGTCCAGCAGGCTGCGACGACGGTTGACCATCATCAGCAGGCCGCGGCGGCTGTGGTGGTCCTTCTTGTGCGTCTTGAAGTGCTCGGTCAGGTGCACGATGCGTGCGGTCAGCAGGGCGACCTGGACTTCCGGCGAGCCGGTGTCGTTGTCGCCGCGCTTGTGTTCTTCGATGATCTTGCCGTTGTCGATGCTGCTGGTCATTGCTGTTCTCTTGACGCGGGTCCCGCAGAAGATCGCGCTGTGCAGTTCGCACCGGCGCGTACCGCCCGGACCGCCATGAAATGGATGTTGCGGAGTGCCCCTAAAAGGGCGCACGAATTGTACCGCCGACCCGGAAGCCGGACAAGGCAGGCCATTCAGCCCGCAGTGTCCGACCCTGCCCGACGGAACATGCGTTGGGGCCTTAGACGGCCGTTCTCGTCCACGTGGCCCAGGCCCTCGGCCAGTCCGGCCGGGCCCATGACCGCGACCTCGCCTGCTGGTGCGTACGGCCCAGGCAGGTCCTGCCCATGCTGGAGACGCGCCGCCTGGCGAAGATCGACATGAACCTGCGGCCAGGCCAGCATGCCCGCCTCGATGTCCAGCACGCAGGCTTCGAGCTGCGCCTCGTCGCGGGCGGCCAGTGCCTGCAGGTCTTCGAGCGTCCACATGCGCGGATCGCGGAACGGGTCCACCCACAGCCGCCGCAGCTCGGCCACGTGGGCCCCGCAGCCGAGCAGTTCGCCCAGATCCCGCACCAGACTGCGCACGTAGGTGCCGGAACCGCATTCGACGTGAAGCCGCAGCTGCGGCATGCCGCCGGGCTCGACCACGCCGTCGAGCAGGTCGGCGGCGGATTGGAGTTCGAACGCATGCACGTCGACCGGTCGGGTATCGATCTCGACCGTCTCGCCACGCCGCGCCTTGGCATAGAGCGGCTCGCCGCCGCGCTTGAGCGCCGAGTAGATCGGCGGTCGCTGCTGGATGCGGCCGACCAGCTGACCGAGCGCGGCATCGAGCATCTCGATGCTCAGCGCCGGCACCGGGCGCTCGCGCAGCACCTCGCCGTCGGCATCGTCGGTATCGGTCACCTGGCCGAGCCGGGCGACCGTGGTGTAGGCCTTGCGCGCGCCGAGCAGACCGCCGGCGATCTTGGTGGCCTCGCCGAAGCACACCGGCAGCAGGCCGGTCGCCAGTGGATCAAGGCTGCCGGTATGCCCGCCCTTCTCGGCACGGAACAGGTGCCGCACGCGCTGGAGGGCCTGGTTGGAACTCATGCCGCGCGGTTTGTCGAGCAGCAGGATGCCGTCGAGCTTGCGGAACTTCGTGCGTGGCCGATCCTGGCCGCGGCGGTTCGCGCGCGGGCCGCTCGATGGACGGGGCACCGGCGCGACCGCAGGGTCGCGATCGCTCACTCGGCGGGACGTCCGTCGTCGAGGTCGCGCAGAAGATTGTCGATGCGTTCGCCGCGGTCGACCGAATCGTCGTAGTGGAAATGCAGCTCCGGCACGTGGCGAAGCTTGACCGCGCGCGCAAGGCGGAAGCGGATCTCGTGCGCCACCGCCTTGAGCCCCTTCATGGCTTCGGCGGCGCGCTCGGACTGCAACGCGGTCACAAAGACCTTGGCGTGGGCCATATCACGGGTGACCTCGACGTCGGACACGCTCACCGAAGGCAAGCCGTGTTCGGAGACCGCCTCGCGCACGAGCGTGCCGAGCTCGCGGCGCAGCTGGGCGGATACACGGTCGGTACGGTGGAAGGATTTGGTGGACACGGGAATGGGGCCTGTAACGATGGAACGGGACGGCCAGCGGCCGCCGTAGACGACGACGGCCGGGTCCGTGGGAAACGGAGCCCGGCCGCCGGTGTTTGCCGCCCGGCGCGCCCTTAGAGGGTGCGCTGGACCTCGATGCGCTCGAAGCACTCGATCTGGTCGCCCGGCTTGATGTCGTTGTAGGCCTTGACGCCGATGCCGCACTCGGTGCCGTTACGCACTTCGTCGACGTTCTCCTTGAAGCGGCGCAGCGATTCGAGCTCGCCTTCGAAGATGACGGTGTTGTCGCGCAGCACGCGGATCGGCTTGTTCCGCCGGACCACGCCCTCGATGACCATCGAGCCTGCGACCGCGCCGAACTTCGAACTGCGGAACACGTCGCGCACTTCGGCCACGCCGATGATCTCCTCGCGGATCTCCATGCCCAGGATGCCCGAGGCGACCTGCTTGACCTGGTCGATCACGTCGTAGATCACCGAGAAGTAGCGCAAGTCGAGACCATTGCTCTCGATCACCTTGCGCGCCGATGCGTCTGCGCGGACGTTGAAGCCGATGATCGTCGCCTTCGCCGCGGCTGCGGAGTTGGCATCCGACTCGGTGATTCCGCCGACGCCCGAAACGATGACGTTGATGCGGATCTGATCGTTCGACAGTGCGACCAGGGCCTGCTTGAGCGCTTCGACCGAACCCTGCACGTCCGCCTTGATGACCAGATTGAGCGACAGCTGCTGCTCGGCCTGGCCCATCTGCGCCATGATGTCTTCCATGCGGTTGCCCGCGGCCTGCACCAGGCGCGTCTCGCGACGCTTGGTCTCGCGCTGCTGGGCCACTTCCTTGGCCAGGCGCTCGTCGGCGACCACGACGAAGTCGTCGCCCGCGTCCGGCACGCCCGAAAGGCCAAGCACCTGCACCGGGATCGACGGGCCAGCCGTCTGCACCTGGTTGCCGGTTTCGTCGAACAGGGCGCGCACACGGCCGTACTGCACGCCGCAGACGAGGTAGTCGCCACGCGCCAGCAGGCCGTTCTGCACCAGTACCGTGGCCACCGGGCCGCGGCCCTTGTCCAGCGACGATTCGATCACGGTACCGCTGGCGCGGCCTTCGGCCACCGCACGCAGTTCGAGGATCTCCGACTGCAGCGAAATCGCATCGAGCAGATCGTCGACGCCGTCGCCGGTCTTGGCCGACAGTTCGACCATCTGCGTGTCGCCGCCGAACTCCTCGGCCACGATTTCGTGCTCGAGCAGCTCGTTCTTGACCCGCGACGGGTCGGCGCCGGACTTGTCGATCTTGTTGATCGCGACGATCAACGGCACCTTCGCCGCCTTCGCATGCTTGATCGCCTCGACCGTCTGCGGCATGACGCCGTCGTCGGCCGCGACCACCAGGATCACGATGTCGGTGAGCTTGGCGCCACGTGCGCGCATCGACGTGAATGCCGCGTGGCCCGGGGTGTCGAGGAAGCTGATGACGCCCTTCTCGGTCTCCACGTGGTACGCGCCGATGTGCTGGGTGATGCCGCCTGCTTCGCCGGAGGCGATCTTGGTGCGACGGATGTAGTCGAGCAGCGAGGTCTTGCCGTGATCGACATGACCCATGATCGTCACGACCGGCGGACGGGGCACCAGCTCGCCCTGCGTTTCGCCCACGTGTGCGATCAGCTCGCTCTCGGCGTCGTCGGCATCGGCGCGCACCGGAATGTGGCCGAGTTCTTCGACGGCCAGCGCCGCGGTGTCGTGGTCGATCGACTGGGTGATGGTCGCCATGACGCCCATCTTGAACAGCGCCTTGACCACGTCGCCGCCCTTCATCGCGAGCTTCTGCGCAAGGTCGGCCACGGTGATCGCATCGCCGATCGCCACTTCGCGCTGCATCGGCGCGGTCGGACGTTCGAAGCCGTGCGGGCCACCACCGCTGCGCGACGGCGCATTGCCGCGACGCTGCGGACCACCACGCTGCGGCTTGCCGCGGGTGTTGCTGGTGCTGCGACGGGCGCGGTCGGAGGCACTGAGGTGCAGCTGGCCGGCGAATCGCGCGGTCTTGTCGTCGTCCTCGACGCCGCTGACCATCGCATGCGAGCCGCGGTTGCCCTTCTTGGCACCGGCAGGCGCGTTGCGGTCATCGGCGCGCGGCGGCGTGGCCGGCTTGTGGCCATGGCCGTGCGCAGGCGGCGCGCGGCGGACAGTCTCGGTGGCTTCCGCCGCCGGCGGCGGCGCGGCGGCGGCAGCAGCCGCCTGCTCGCGCAGGCGCTCGGCCTCGGCCTCGGCCTCACGCTTGCGCTGCTGGACCTCCTCGGCGCGGCGCCGGTCATCCTCAGCCAGGCGCTGCTGCTCGGACAGGTTCTTCTGGCGCGACGCCTCGAGCTTGCGCAGGATTTCGGCGCGCTCGGATTCAGGATCGACCTTGCCACCCTCGCCGGGGCTCAGCGTGACCTTCTTGCGGACGACGACATCGACCGTCTGGCGGTTCTTGCCGCCACCGACCGTCAGTTCCTGCTTGCGGCTGCGGCTGAGCGTGATCTTCTTCGGCGCGGCGACTTCCTCGACCGGGGCATCGCCCTTGCCGTGCGCGCGCTTCAGGAAGCCGAGCAGCTTGAGCTTCTCGGCACTGGTGACGACCTGGTCGGGATCGCTGAACGGCATGCCCGCTTCGGACAGCTGTTCGAGCAGTTTCTCGACCGGCGTGTTCACCAGTGCGGCCAGCTTACGGATGGTGGTTTGTTGCGACATTCGTGGTTCCGGTTCCTTGCGCGCCGCCGCGAAGGCGGCGCAGTGGATTTGTCATTCTAACGCTGCATGGGATGCGTTCCGACTGGATCGTGTTCCATGACCGGGCGTCTGCTCGTCCGACCGCTGCCGCGAGGCAGCGAGCCGGCGCGTCCGATCAGCCTTCGCGCTCCAGGCGCGCGATTTCTTCGGACCGGGCGGCGAGGATCAGCGCCGCAGCGCGGCCCTCGTCAAGATCCTCGATACCGAACTCGAGCACCTCGTCCGCGCCGAGATCGGAGAGATCCTCACTGGTACGGATGCCGTGTGACGCCAGCGCATACGCAGTGGCCTCGTCCATGCCCGCCAGCGCCAGCAGATCCTCGGACGGCGCATTCTCGTCGACGCCCTCCTCGACCGCGAGCGCATCGTTGAGCAGCGAGTCCCTGGCGCGTCCACGCAGTTCCTCGACGATATCCTCGTCGAAGCCCTCGACGGCCAGCAGCTCGCCGACCGGCACGTAGGCGATTTCCTCGACCGTGCTGAAGCCCTCGGCAACCAGGATGGCGGCGATTTCCTCGTCGACCTCCAGCTTTTCCTGGAACAGGGCGCGCGCCGTCGCCTGCTCGGCGTCCGACTTCGCGGTGACCTGGTCCTGGGTCATCACGTTCAGCTGCCAGCCCGACAGGCGGCTGGCGAGGCGCACGTTCTGGCCGCCCTTGCCGATCGCCTGGGCCAGCTTGTCCTCGGCGACCGCCAGGTCCATGGAGTGCTTGTCCTCGTCGACGACGATCGACTGCACCTCGGCCGGCGCCATCGCATTGATGACGAACTGGGCCGGATTGTCCGACCACAGCACGATGTCCACGCGCTCGCCGTTGAGCTCGTTGCTCACGGCCTGCACGCGCGAACCGCGCATGCCGATGCAGGCGCCGATGGGATCGGTCCGAGTGTCGTAGGCCAGCACCGCGATCTTGGCGCGGTCGCC
Source organism: Luteimonas sp. 100069 (assembly GCF_003813845.1). NCBI lineage: Bacteria > Pseudomonadati > Pseudomonadota > Gammaproteobacteria > Lysobacterales > Lysobacteraceae > Luteimonas > Luteimonas sp. 100069. The sequence continues at coordinate 190,036 of NZ_RPFN01000002.1, read as the reverse complement.
CGGATCGCGGGCACAGGCCTTGATCTCGACCAGACCCTGGCCCACTTCCGGCACTTCGAGCTTGAACAGCTCGATCATGAATTCAGGTGCGGCGCGGCTGATGAACAGCTGCGGGCCGCGGGGTTCACTGCGCACGTCGTACAGGTAACCGCGGACACGGTCGCCGGCGCGCACGACGTCGCGCGGGATCGCCTTGTCCTTCTGGATCAACGCCTCGGCGTTGCCGCCCAGGTCGACGTAGACATTGCCACGCTCCACGCGCTTGACCACGCCGGTGACCAGCTCGCCCACGCGATCCTTCCAGGCATCGACGACCTGCTGGCGCTCGGCTTCGCGCACGCGCTGGACGATGACCTGCTTGGCGGCCTGCGCAGCGATGCGGCCGAAGTCGACGTTCTCGATCTGCTCTTCGATGTAGTCCCCGACCTCGACGCCATCGGCCTCCTCGATCGCGTCCATCAGCCGGATCTGGCGGTCGGGCGATTCCATCACGACGTCGTCGGCCACGACTTCCCAGCGACGGAAGGTCTCGTAGCTGCCGTCCTTCGCGTCGATGGTGACGCGCGTCAGCACGTCCTGGTCATGGAAACGCTTCTTTGCGGCAGTGGCCAGCGCGGCTTCGATCGCTTCGAGGATCACCGACTCCGGGACACCCTTCTCGCTGGCGACCGCATCGACGACCAGCAACAGTTCCTTGCTCATCTTTTCATTCACTCCGCAGCGGTGGACGGATCCGCCGACCGCTTGTTGTCACGTGGTGTGTGGTTTGCCTTGCGGGTCGCACCCGAAGCGCGCCCCTTGTCTTTCTTCTCGCTCGACGGCGCCAGGCCCAGGGCGGCCCAGTCGGGCACCAGGCGGGCCTTGTCGATGTTGTCGCCCTGGGCGACAAACGCCGTACCGTCGATGTCGAAGGTCACCGTGTCGCCCTCGACCGAGACGATGCGGCCGGTCAGGCGACGGCGGCCGTCCTGCGGCAACCTGAGGGTGACCTTCGCACTCTCCCCGACATAGCGCGCGAACTGCGAGGCGCCGAACAGGGGCCGGTCGATGCCGGGCGAGGAGACCTCGAGCGTGTAGTTGCCGGTGATCGGATCCTCGACGTCGAGCTGCGCCGAAATCTCGCGACTGACCGCTTCGCAATGCTCGATCGTCACGCCCTGGCCACCCTCGCCTTCCGGGTCGGCCTGGCCGGCCTCGGCGCCGAGGGGCACGTCGATATAGATGCGTACGAGCGAACCGCCCGGCGCGGGCAGGTACTCGATACCGAGCAGCTCGAGGCCGAGCGCCTCGACCGTCGGCGCAAGCAATTGAGTGAGTTGTGTCGCCTTGTCCGCCACTGGTCCCTCGTCGGTTACGTGTCCGGTACCGCACGATCGCCGCACTTCGCGCGACCACCGCTTCGCCCCTGGGCGCCTGCGGCTTTCCGGTCGCGGAAAACGACAAAGGGCCCGATGGGCCCCTTGTCCGATACCACTGGATGTCGGCGCCGAAGCGAAGCAGTAGCTTCGGCAAGCCCAGATTCCTCGCTCCGACCGACCTTGAAGCCTGTCGTCGTTACCGCGATGAATATGGTAGCGGGGGCAGGATTTGAACCTGCGACCTTCGGGTTATGAGCCCGACGAGCTGCCAGACTGCTCCACCCCGCATCAGAAGCGGAATTATGAAGATTGCTCTTCGATATTGCAAGAAGTTTCGGGCGATTCCGCGTCCCTCAACTCTTCCCGATCGCGATGTTGCAACGACCGGGCGCGCATCTTAACAGATGCAACGCCCTTGGCAAGCTCAACCGGCGAATGCCTGCCGGCACCAAGCCATCAGCGGGCTGAAGAACGGCACGACCGCCACCAGCGCGAGCACGTTGAGCGCGAACACGATGCGCATCGGAGCGCCTGGACGCTGCGCCATCGGCGCGGCCTCGGGGGCATCGAAGTACATGACCTTGATCACGCGCAGGTAGTAGTACGCACCGACCACCGCGAACACGATGCCGACGATCGCCAGCCACAGCAGCCCGCCTTCGAGCGCGGCCTGCAGGACTGCGAGCTTGGCCCAGAAGCCCAGGAACGGCGGCACGCCGGCCAGCGAGGCCATGACGCACAGCACCATGAACGCCATCCACGGGCTGCGCTGGTTGAGACCCTTGTAGTCGTCGATGCGGTCGGCCTCGAAGCCGTTGCGCGACAGCATGACGATCGCGCCGAATGCCGCGGCCGACATCAGCGCGTAGGTGATCACGTAGAACATCGCCGATGCATAGCCCATCTCCCCGCCACCGGCCAGGCCGAGGAACAGGAAGCCGACATGCGAGATCGTCGAGTAGGCCAGCATGCGCTTGAGGTTGGTCTGCGCCAGGGCGAACAGGTTGCCCACCACCAGCGACAGCGCGGCGAGCAGCGAAACCAGCAACTGCGACTGGTCATGCAGCGGACCGAGCGCGGTATCGAGCAGGCGCCAGGCCATGCCGAACGCGGCAATCTTGGGCACCGAGCTGATGAAGGCCACGATCGGGGTCGGCGCGCCGGTATAGGTGTCGGGCAGCCACATGTGGAACGGCGCGGCGCCGAACTTGAACGCGATGCCGACGACCAGGAAAACCATGCCGGTGAGCAGCAGCACGCGGTTCTCGCCGTCGAGCGCGCCGATCGCCTGCTGGATCTCCGGCAGCGACAGCGAGCCGGTCGCGCCATACACCAGGGACATGCCGAACAGCAGCATGCCCGAGGCCAACGCGCCGAGGACGAAGTACTTCATCGCCGCTTCGGAGGCCAGCTTGCTGTCGCGGTCGCAGGCGACCAGCGCATACGAACACAGCGCGAGCAGCTCCAGGCCGACGTACACCATCGTCAGGTTGTTGGCCGAGACCAGCAACATCATGCCGGCGGTGGTGAACAGGAACAGCACCGGGATCTCGCCCTGGTAGAGATTCCGCTCACGCAGGAAGACCCAGGCATAGCCGAGCGCCGCGGCGCCGACCAGCAGGCCGGTGACCTTGAGCACGTCGGCGCCGCTGTCGCGCACGAACATGTCGGCCAGGATCGTGCCGTGGCCGCCAACGCCCATCATGATGAGGACGGCAGCGCCAATCAGCGTGGCCACCGCCAAGACGTGGGTGATCAGCCGTCGGCGCGGATCGATGAACAGGTCGAGCATCAGCAGGGCGAACGCGCCCAGCACCACTACGAGCTCGGGAACGATCGGGCCCAGCTCGGCCAGGGTGCGGATGGGAGGCGTCATCGGAGCAGAAATCATCGCAACAGTGTCCTCAGAGCTTGCTTACGGCGATCAGGTTCGCCAGTTGCGCGATGGACGGCTCCATCAGATCGATCAGCGGCTTGGGATAGACACCGATCAGCAGCGTGCCGGCCGCGAACACACCCAGCACCAGCGCTTCACGGGCGTTGATGTCCTTGAGCGCGGCGACGTGGGCATTGGAAACCTCGCCATAGAGCACCCGCTTGACCAGCCACAGCGTGTAGGCCGCGCCGATGATCAGCGTCGTCGCGGCGAAGAACGCGATCATCGGATGGCTCTGGAACGCCGCCATGATCACCATGAACTCGCCGACGAACCCTGACGTACCCGGGAGCCCGGAGTTGGCCATCGCGAACAACACGTAGAACGCGGCGAACCACGGCATGACGTTCGCGACGCCACCGTAATCGCGGATCTGCCGCGTGTGCATGCGGTCGTAGAGGATGCCGATGCAGGAGAACATCGCGCCGGAAATGAAGCCGTGCGACACCATCTGCACCATCGCGCCCTGCAGGCCGAGCCGCGCGGCGTCGGAGCCGTCAGGCACCTCGCGCACCAGCGCGAACGCGATGAACACGCCCAGGGTCACGAAGCCCATGTGCGACACCGACGAGTACGCCACCAGCTTCTTCATGTCCTGCTGGACCAGCGCGACCAGGCCGACATAGACGATCGCGATCAGCGACAGCGCGATGACCAGCCAGGCCCATTCGTGGCCGGCGTCAGGCGTGATCGGCAGGTTGAAGCGCAGGAAGCCGTAGCCGCCGATCTTCAGCATGATCGCCGCCAGGATCACCGAGCCGCCGGTCGGCGCCTCCACGTGCGCGTCGGGCAGCCAGGTGTGGACCGGGAACATCGGCACCTTGACCGCGAAGGCAGCCAGGAATGCGAAGAACAGCCACATCTGCTCGGTCGAAGACAGCGGCAGCGCGTAGAGATCGGGGAGCTGCCAGCTGCCTGCCTGGATGTACAGGTAGATCAGCGCGACCAGCATGAACAGCGAACCGAGGAACGTGTACAGGAAGAACTTCATCGACGCGTACACGCGGTTCGTACCACCCCACACCCCGATGATGATGAACATCGGGATCAGCATGGCTTCGAAGAACACGTAGAACAGCATCGCGTCGACGGCCGCGAACACGCCGACCATCATGCCCTCGAGGACCAGCATCGCCGCGAGGTACTGCGACACGCGCTTGGTGATCGAGGTCCACGCACCGATGATCACCAGCGCGGTGGTCAGCGTCGTCAACACGATCAGCGCGACCGAGATGCCGTCGGCGCCGAGGTGGTATTCGATGTCCAGCGACGGGATCCACTCGCGACGTTCGAGGAACTGCAAACCCCCGTTGGTGTAGTCGAAGCCGGTGAACAACGGGATGCTGACCACAAAGACGAGCAGCGCGACCGCCAGCGACACCCAGCGGGCGGCATCGGGGCGGCGCTCGCCCAGGGCGAGCACGCAGGCACCGCCGAGGATCGGCAGCCAGATCAGGAGACTGAGAAGAGGCCAATTCGACACGTAGGTATTTCCGTCAGCGCCAGTACTTGATGAGGACGGCCAGGAGCACGATCAGGCCGACGATCATCGCGAATGCGTAGTGGTAGAGAGCACCGGACTGCAGCCGGCGGACGAGGCCCGAGACCAGGCCGACGACGCGCGCCGGCCCGTTGACGAACAGGCCATCGATCACCCGGGTGTCGAACACGCGCGACAGCTTGCCCAGCGCGACGCCGCCACCGGCGAAGCCACCGATCCACAGGTCGTCCATGCCGTACTTGTTCTCGAGCACCCGGATCGGCAGACGGAACACATGGGCAGCCTTGGCGGGAAGCTCGGGCTTCCACCAGTACATCACCGTGGCCAGCACGAAGCCTGCCAGGACCAGCCAGAAAGCCGGGGCGACGAAGCCGTGCATCGCGAACGCAGCCGGACCGTGCCAGAGCTCTTCCTTCAGCGTCGCCATGACGTCGTGCGAAGCCAGCACGTGGATCACGCCGTCGAAGAAGCCACGCACGTCGTGGTGACCGGTCCAGTCGGTGCCGAACAGCATCGGACCCGCGGTGAAGTAGCCGATGAGGATCGACGGGATCGCCAGCAGGATCAGCGGCAACGTCACCACCCACGGAGATTCGTGCGGCTCGTGCGGGCCGTGATGTCCGTGATCGTCATGGGCGTCGCCGCCCGCCGGATGCGCATGGCCGTCGTCATGCAGCGGCTCGTGCAGGGTGTGCTGGCCGTGCGCGTCATGTGCGGCGTGGCTGTCCGACGCATGCGCCTCACGGAAGCGTTCCTTGCCGAAGTAGGTCATGTACAGCAGCCGGAAGCTGTAGAACGACGTCACGAAGGCGCCGAGCAGCACCGACCAGTACGCGTACTGGAACACCCAACCGCCGCCATCGCTGGCGTGCTTGGCAGCCTCGATGATCGTGTCCTTGGAATAGAACCCGCTGAAGAACGGCGTGCCGACCAGGGCCAGCGTGCCGATGACGCTTGTCCAGAACGTGATCGGCATGTACTTGCGCAGCCCGCCCATCTTGCGCATGTCCTGCTCGTGGTGCATGCCGATGATGACGCTACCGGCCGCCAGGAACAGCAGCGCCTTGAAGAAGGCGTGGGTCATCAGGTGGAACACCGCGGCCGAATACGCCGATACGCCGAGCGCAACGGTCATGTAACCCAGCTGCGACAGTGTCGAGTACGCGACCACGCGCTTGATGTCGTTCTGCACGATGCCGATCAGGCCGGTGAAGAACGCGGTCGTCGCGCCGATGAAGAGGATGAACTGCAGCGCGGTTTCGGACAGCTCGAACAGCGGCGACATGCGCGCCACCATGAAGATGCCGGCGGTGACCATCGTCGCGGCATGGATCAGCGCCGAGATCGGGGTCGGACCTTCCATCGAGTCGGGCAGCCACACGTGCAGGGGGACCTGGGCCGACTTGCCCATTGCACCGACGAACAGACAGATGCAGACCAGCGTGGCGACCGACCATTCGAAGCCGTTGATCACTTCGACCGTCTGCCCGCCGCCGATGGTGGCGTCGGCCGCGGCGAACACCGTCGCGTAGTCGAGGCTGCCGAACCAGTACAGCACGCCGGCAATGCCGAGCAGGAAGCCGAAGTCGCCGACGCGGTTGACCAGGAACGCCTTCATGTTGGCGAACACAGCGGTCGGCTTCTTGAACCAGAAGCCGATCAGCAGGTACGACACCAGGCCCACCGCCTCCCAGCCGAAGAACAGCTGCAGGAAGTTGTTGCTCATCACCAGCATGAGCATCGAGAAGGTGAACAGCGAGATATAGCTGAAGAAGCGCTGATACCCCGGGTCCTCGGCCATGTAGCCGATGGTGTAGAGATGCACGAGCAGCGCCACGAACGTCACCACGACCATCATCATCGCGGTGAGGTTGTCGACAAGGAAGCCGACATACGCCGAGTAGTTGCCGACCTCGAAGAACGTATAGACGTTCTCGTTGAAGACCGGCGCGCCCTGCATCAGCTGCCACAGCGTATAGATCGACAGCGCGCAGCTGATCGCGACGCCCGCGATGGTCACCGAGTGCGCGCCGACGCGGCCGACCTGACGACCGAACAGTCCCGCGATGATCGAGCCCAGCAGCGGCGCCACGACGATCGCGATCAGGATGCCCTTGGAAATTGTGTACTCCATGCCCGGGTCAGCCCTTCAGCGTGTCGAGTTCGGCGACGTTGATCGTGCGCCGGTTGCGGAACAGCGTGACCAGGATCGCAAGGCCGATCGCGGCCTCGGCCGCGGCCACGGTGAGAATGAAGAACACGAAGATCTGGCCGGCGGCATCACCGAACTCGCGCGAGAACGCAACGAAGTTGATGTTCACCGCGAGCAGCATCAGCTCGATCGACATCAGCAGGATGATCACGTTCTTCCGGTTGAGGAAGATGCCCGCCACGCTGATGCAGAAGAGCACCGCGCCCAGCGACAGGTAATGGCCCAGCGCGAGGCCGGTCCCGAACAGCTCGGTCATTTCGTTTCTCCCTCACCCGCACCCGGCACCGGCTCGACCACCGGACGCACCGCGTCCATCTTGACCACGCGCATGCGGTCACTCGCCCGCACGCGGGCCTGCTCGCTGGGGTTCTGGTGCTTGGCACCGGGACGGCGACGCAGCGTCAGCATCACCGCGGCGATCACCGCGACGGTCAGGATGACCGCGGCGATCTCGAACGGCAGCAGGAAGTCCGTGAACAGGCGGCGTGCGATCCATACCGTATTGGACAGGCCCGCCTCGTCGACCGCATCGGCGGCGAACGGCGTCATCCGCGCGCGAACCCCGATCAGCGTGATGATCTCGACCAGCATCACCACCGCGACGACCAGGCCGACCGGCAGGTAGCGCACATAGCCTTCCCGCAGCGGCGCGACATCGACGTCGAGCATCATCACCACGAACAGGAACAGCACCATGACCGCGCCGACATAGACCAGCACCAGCGCGATGCCGAGGAACTCGGCGCCTACAAGCAGCCAAGTGCAGGCGGTCGAGAAGAACGTCAACACCAGGAACAACGCCGCATGCACGGGGTTGCGGGCGCTGATCACCCCTACCGCGGCCATCACGGTGATCGCGGCGAAGACGAGGAATGCAATGAGGGTGGATTCCATGACTTACCTGTACGCGGAGTCGGCGGCGCGACGTTCGGCGATCTCGGACTCGAGACGGTCGCCGATCGCGAGGAGTTGCTGCTTGTTGACGATGTTCTCGCCGCGCTTCTCGAAGTGGTACTCGAGCACGTGGGTTTCGACGATCGAGTCCACCGGGCACGACTCCTCGCAGAAGCCGCAGTAGATGCACTTGAACAGATCGATGTCGTAGCGCGTCGTGCGGCGGCTGCCGTCCTCGCGCTGCTCCGAATCGATGGTGATCGCCAGCGCCGGGCACACCGCCTCGCACAGCTTGCAGGCGATGCAGCGCTCTTCCCCGTTGGGATAGCGACGCAGCGCATGCAGCCCGCGGAAACGTGGCGACTGCGGCGTCTTTTCCATCGGGTACATCAGCGTGTACTTGTCGCGGAAGAGATAGCGGAAGGTCAGCGCCATGCCGCCGATCAGCTCGAGCAGCAACAGGCTACGGAACCATGCAACGAACTTGCCCATCACCGTCCTGCCTCGAATACGCCGAAATACGCCATCAGTGCCGTCACCACGATCCAGCCGATGCTGATCGGAATGAACACCTTCCAGCCCAGGCGCATGATCTGGTCATAGCGGTAACGCGGGAACGACGCGCGGAACCAGATGAAGCAGCTGGCGAAGAAGATCACCTTGGCGAAGAGCCACCACCAGCCGTCGACCGACAGCAGCGGGATGCCCCAGCCCTGGAACGGCGACAGCCAGCCGCCGAGGAAGAAGATCGCGACCAGGAAGCTGATCAGGATCATGTTCGCGTACTCGGCGAGGAAGAACAGCGCGAACGCCGAACCCGAATACTCGACCATGTGACCGGCGACGATCTCCGACTCGCCTTCCACCACGTCGAACGGCGCGCGGTTGGTCTCGGCCACGCCGGAGATGAAGTAGATGACGAACAGCGGCAGCATCGGCAGCCAGAACCAGTCGAACAGGCCCTTGCCGCCCGCTTGCGCCATGACGATCTCGGACAGGTTCAGGCTGCCGGCGCCAACCATCACGCCGACGAGCGCAAAGCCCATCGCGATCTCGTAGCTGATCATCTGCGCCGAGGCACGCATCGCGCCGAGGAAGGCGTACTTGGAGTTCGACGCCCAGCCGGCGAGGATGATCCCGTAGATGCCCAGGCTCGTCATCGCCAGCAGATACAGCAGGCCGGCGTTGGCATTCGACAGCACCAGCTGCGCATCGAAAGGCACCACTGCCCAGGCGGCGAACGCCGGCGCGAGCGTGATCAGCGGCGCCAGCACGAACAGCACGCGCTGCGCGTTGGTCGGCTGGATGACTTCCTTGAACAGCAGTTTGAAGACGTCGGCAAAGGCCTGGAAGATGCCCATGCCCACGTACATCGGACCGTGCCGCTGGTGCATCCAGCCGAGGAGCTTGCGCTCCCAGACCACGTAGAACGCCACGCACAGGATCACCGGCACTGCGATCAGCAGGATCTTGAGCACGATCCACAGCACCAGCCCGACCGAGCCCAGGGACATCAGCCAGTCGTACAGGGGCGCGCTGGCGTCACCGAGGAGCGACGCGGTGTTGACGACGCTGTTCTGAACCCCGCTCATGCCGCCACCACCTTGACCTTGCCGGCTCCCAGCGCCGCAGTGGCGCCGTAGCCCGATTCCACCCACGCCGCGCCAGGTGCGACACGGTCGTCGACCGCCACCTGCAGCGTCGCGGTACCGACCCCGTTGGAGACCTTCGCCATCGCACCGTCGACCAACCCGCTCGCCGTGGCGTCGTCCGGATGCAGGACGATGCGCGGACCGACGGTCAGCGGATGCGACTGCAGCGCAGCGGCGCGGCGGGTCAGCCCATCGACGCGATAGATCGCCTGGGTCACGGCCAGTTCCAGACCGTCACCGTCCACGACCGGCGCCGCGGAGGCTGCAACCGTCACCGACTTCGGCTCGATACCCGCACGCAGGCCGGCCAGATCGGTGAACTCGAAACCGGGCATCGCCAGCGCACCACCCAGTGCGCGCAGCACGCGCCAGCCGGCACGCGCATCGACCGGCAGCTTGCCGGCGGCAGTGGCCTGCTGGTCGCGGCCTTCCAGATTGGTCAGCGTCGCGTCGATCTCGGCGAGGGCGCCGATCGGCAGGATCACGTCGGCCACGGCGCGCGTGGATTCACAGGCGAAGTGGCTGAAGGCCACGACCTGGGCAGCGCCCAGTGCCTGCAACGCAGTCGCCTGGTCGGCGAAGTCCAGACCCGGCTCGATGCCGTAGATCACGTAGGCGCCGCGGCGCTCGGCGAGCATCGCATTGGCGTCGCGCGAGGTCGGCAGCACGCCCAGGCGGCTCAGGCCCAGCGCATTGGCGCCCTGCGGGATGCGGCACAGCGCCGCACCGGTCGCACTGGCGAGCGCGGTGGCAGCCTTGCGGATGTCGGCAGCGTGCGCGCTGGCTTCCGCCTGCGCGCCGAGGATGATCGCGGCATGCTTGCCGCCGCGCAGCGCGTCACCGAGCTCGGCGACCTGCAGGGTCTCGGCGATCTTCGACGGCGGCACGATGGCCTTGTCGACGATGTCGAAAGTGAACTCGAAATCGACCGGATTGACCACGTACACCTTGGCGCCGCGCTTCCACGCCTGACGCACGCGGTGGTGGAGCAGCGGAACCTCGTGGCGCAGATTGGTGCCGACCAGCAGCACCACATCGGCCCGGTCGAGCTCGGCGACGGGCATCGGGAAAGCCTCGGCCACGGCGCCGTCGGACAGGTCGCGCTGGGCAATGCGGTGATCGAGATTGCCGGTCCCGAGCGCTTCGGCAAGGCGGACCAGCAGAGCGCCCTCCTCGTTCGAAGTCGCCGGATGCACCAGCACGCCGAGCTCGTCGGCAGCGTTGTCGCGCAGGATGGTCTCGGCGCGGGTCAGGGCTTCCTCCCACGAGGCTTCGCGCCATGCGCCGCCGTCCTTGACCAGCGGACGCACCGCGCGGTCTTCAGCCGCCAGGCCCTGGTGCGAATACCGGTCCCGATCGGAGATCCAGCACTCGTTGACCGCTTCGTTCTCACGCGGCACCACGCGCATCACTTCGCCGCGGCGCACGTGCAGGAATGTGTTGCTGCCGAGCGCGTCATGGCCGCCGAGCGACTCGCGCGCGAGCAGCTCCCAGGGACGCGCGCGGAAGCGATAGACCTTGTTGGTCAGCGCGCCGACCGGGCAGACGTCGATGACGTTGCCGGAAAGTTCGGTCGTCAGCGGCTTGCCGTCGTAGGTGCCGATCTGCAGGTTCTCACCGCGCTGCATGCCGCCCAGCTCGTAGGTGCCGGCGATTTCCGCGGTGAAGCGCACGCAGCGCGTGCACTGGATACAACGGGTCATCTCGGTCGCGACCAGCGGACCGAGATCCTCGTCGGCGACGACGCGCTTACGCTCGGCGAAGCGGCTGACCGAGCGGCCATAGCCCAGCGAGAGATCCTGCAGTTCGCACTCGCCGCCCTGATCGCAGATCGGGCAGTCGAGCGGATGGTTGATCAGCAGGAACTCCATCACGTTGCGCTGGGCCTTGAGCGCCTTCTCGTTGCGCGTGAAGACCTTCAGCCCGTCCATCACCGGCGTGGCGCAGGCCGGCGACGGCTTGGGCGCACCACGGCCGCCGACCTCGGTGTCGACCAGGCACATGCGGCAGTTCGCGGCGATCGCGAGCTTGTCGTGATAGCAGAAACGCGGGATCGGAATGCCGGCCTTGTCGGCGGCATGGATGATCATCGAACCCTTGGGCGCGGCCAGTTCGACACCGTCGATGAAGACGGTGACATGGTCTGGCGGCAGGTTCGGGTTCACCGGCTGGGCGCTCATGCGGCCACCGCCTTCGGCACGACGGTGCCGTTGCGCTGATCGTCGACGAGGAAACGCTTGTTCACGATCGCGTACTCGAACTCGTCCCAGAAGTGGCGCAGGAAGCCCTGCACCGGCCATGCGGCCGCTTCACCGAATGCGCAGATGGTGTGTCCCTCGATCTGTCCCGCCGCCGCCCGCAGCATCTGCAGGTCCTCTACAGTCGCGGTGTGCTCGGCGATACGGGTAAGCATGCGGTACATCCAGCCGGTGCCCTCGCGGCACGGCGTGCACTGCCCGCAGCTTTCCTTGTAGTAGAAGCGTGCGATGCGCTGGCAGGCACGCACCATGCAGGTGGTGTCGTCCATCACGATGACCGCGCCCGAGCCCAGGCCGGAGCCGGCCTTCTGCAGCGCGTCGTAGTCCATCGTCAGGCCCATCATGGTCTCGCCCGGCAGCACCGGCATCGAGGAGCCACCCGGGATCACGCCCTTGACCTTGCGGCCTTCGCGCACGCCGCCGCACATCTCGAGAAGTTCCGAGAAGGGCGTCCCCAGGCGGATCTCGTGGTTGCCGGGCCTGACGACATGGCCGGACACCGAAAAGATCTTGCAGCCGCCGTTGTTGGGCTTGCCGAGATTCATGAACCACTCGGCGCCATTGCGCACGATGGCCGGCACCGAGGCGAACGTCTCGGTGTTGTTGATCGTCGTCGGCTTGCCGTAGAGGCCGAAATTCGCCGGGAACGGCGGCTTGAAGCGCGGCTGGCCCTTCTTGCCTTCCAGCGACTCCATCAGCGCGGTCTCTTCGCCGCAGATGTAGGCGCCTGCGCCGAGGGCGTTGTGGATGTCGATGTCGATGCCGCTGCCGAGCACGTTCTTGCCCAGCCAGCCATTGGCATAGGCCTCGGCGGTGGCTTCTTCCAGATGCTCGAAGGGCTCGTGGTGGAACTCGCCGCGCAGGTAGTTGTAGGCCACGCTCGCGCCGGTCGCGTAGCAGGCGATCGCCATGCCCTCGATGACCGCGTGCGGGTTGTAGCGCAGGATGTCGCGATCCTTGGCGGTCCCGGGCTCGGATTCGTCCGAGTTGCAGAGGATGTACTTCTGCATCTCGCCCTTGGGCATGAAGCTCCACTTCAGGCCGGTCGGGAAGCCCGCGCCGCCGCGACCACGCAGGCCGGACTGCTTGACCATCTCGATGACGTCGGTGGGCGGGATCTTCTCTTCGAGGATCCGGCGCAGCGCGCTGTAACCACCCGTCTTGAGGTAGTTCTCGTAGGACCACGGCTTGTCGAAATGCAGCGTGGTGTAGACCGCCTGGTGTTCCTTCGGCGCAGGCCCGACGGGCCCGTAACCTTCGGAAGACTTGGGATGGTGATGTGCCATGTCCGCGCGATGCCCTACTTCAGACCGTCGAGCAGCTCGTCAACGCCCTCGGGCGTGAGCTTCTCGTGGTAATGACCGTTGATGACCACCACCGGCGCGCCGCAGCACGCGGCGACGCACTCTTCCTCGCGCTTGAGGTAGACGCGACCGTCGGCGGTGGACTCACCGAGCTTGCAGCCCAGCTTCTTCTCGGCATGGGCAACGAGCCCTTCGGCGCCGTTGAGCCAGCAGCTGATGTTGGTGCAGAACGCGACGTTGTTGCGACCGACCTGCTCGGTTTCGAACATCGAGTAGAACGTCGCGACCTCATAGGCCCACACCGGCGGCAGATCCAGATACTTCGCCACGGCGGCGATCAGCTCGTCGGTCAACCAGCCGTTGTTCTGTTCCTGGGCAGCGAACAGACCCTGCAGTACCGCGGACCGCTTGCGGTCCTCCGGGAACTTGGACAGCCAGTGGTCGATGTGCGCGCGCGTATCGCCGCTGAGCACGACCATCGGGTCGACGTTGCGGGCGTTCTCGAAATTTCCGGTCGCCTTCATCGGTCGACTTCTCCGAACACGATGTCATAGGTGCCGATCATCGCCACCACGTCGGACAGCATGTGCCCGCGCGTGATGTCGTCCATCGACGAAAGATGTGCAAAACCCGGCGCACGCAGGTGCACGCGGAACGGCTTGTTGGCGCCGTCGGAGATCAGGTAGCAGCCGAACTCGCCCTTCGGGCCCTCCACCGCGCTGTAGGTTTCACCGGCGGGCACGCAATAGCCCTCGGTGAACAGCTTGAAGTGGTGGATCAGCGCTTCCATGTCGTCCTTCATCTCCTCGCGGGAGGGCGGCGACACCTTGTAGTTGTCGAGCATCACCGGGCCGGGGTTGGCCCGCAGCCAGGTCACGCACTGCTGGATGATCTTCGCCGACTCGCGCATTTCGAACACACGCACGAGATAGCGGTCGTAGCAGTCGCCGTTGACGCCCACGGCGATGTCGAAATCGACATCCGCGTAGCGCGCATACGGCTGGGTCTTGCGCAGATCCCACTCGACGCCCGAACCACGCAGCATCGGGCCGGTCATGCCCCAGGCCTTGGCCAGATCCGGAGGAATCACGCCGATGCCGACGGTGCGCTGCTTCCAGATGCGGTTGTCGGTGAGCAGGGTCTCGTACTCGTCGACGCGGCTCGGGAAATCCTTCGCGAACGCCTCCAGATAGTCGAGCATCGAGCCTTCGCGCCACTTGTTGAAACGCTTGAGCTTCTCGCCCTTGCGCCAGCGCGATTCCGCGTAGCGCGGCATGTGGTCGGGCAGATCACGATAGACGCCACCGGGCCGGTAATAGGCCGCGTGCATGCGCGCGCCGCTGACGGCTTCGTAGACGTCCATCAGCTCTTCGCGCTCGCGGAACGCGTAGAGCATGACCGCCATCGCACCGAGATCGAGCGCGTTCGAGCCGATCCACATCAGATGATTGAGGATGCGGGTGACTTCGTCGAACAGAGTGCGGATCCACTGCGCACGCTCGGGCGCCTCGATCCCCATCAGGGTCTCGATCGCGCGCACGTAGGCGTGCTCGTTGCACATCATCGACACGTAATCCAGACGGTCCATGTACGGCACCGACTGGTTGAACGGCTTGCTCTCGGCAAGCTTTTCGGTACCACGGTGCAGCAGGCCGATATGCGGATCGGCGCGCATCACGGTCTCGCCGTCCATCTCCAGGATCAGACGCAGCACGCCATGGGCGGACGGATGCTGGGGACCGAAGTTGAACGTGTAGTTGCGGATTTCCTGCTTCAGGGCCTCGGCGCTGGGCACCGTATTGGCCTGATGCAGCGAAGTGGTCGGGATGGCGCTCACTTGCTGCTCTCCTGGCGACGGCCCTTCTGCTCGTCACGCGCAGTCGCATAGCGCGCATCGTCGCGGATGACGCGCGGCACGCCGACCCGCGGCTCGACCGAGGTCACGGGCTCATACACGACGCGGCGACGCTCGGCGTCGTAGCGCACTTCGACATTGCCGATCAACGGGAAATCCTTGCGGAACGGATGACCGACGAAGCCGTAGTCGGTCAGGATGCGGCGCAGGTCCGGGTGGCCCTCGAAGATCACGCCGAACAGGTCAAAGGCCTCGCGCTCGAACCAGTTCGCGACCGGCCACAGCACGGTCAGCGACGACAGCACGGGCAGATCGACGCTGGGCGCGAAACACTTCACCGCGACCCGCCGGTTGTGCTGGATCGACAGCAGCTGCGCGACCACGGCGAAACGCCGCTCGGGCACCGGAATCGCGGATTCCCCGCCCTGCGCCTGCGTGTCCTGGCGGCTGATGGTCTCGCCGAACTTGAAGCGCCCCGGGCCACGACCTTCGACGCCACGGCTGAATCCCTCGGAGGAGACCTCGGTGTCCCACTCGTCGCTGCCATGACCGAGGTAGTCCACGCCGCACAGGTCGATCAGCGACTCGAAGCCGAACTCGTCGCGCAGTGCGCGGCAGGTCTCGAGCCAGTCACCAGCGGTGGTGATGGTCACCTCGCCACGCGGCAGCGCGACGGCCACATCCGCATCGCCGAAACGGGCGCGCAGGCGCGCGGCGAAATCGGTCGCGGTCTCACGGGCAGGCTGCTCACGCATCACGCAACCCCACCTTGGTCTCACCGAAATTGGTCGCGCGACGGATCTTCTTCTGCAGCTGCAGGATGCCGTAGACCAGCGCCTCGGCGGTCGGCGGGCAGCCCGGCACGTAGATGTCGACCGGCACGATGCGGTCGCAGCCGCGCACCACGGAATACGAGTAGTGGTAGTAGCCGCCGCCATTCGCGCAGCTGCCCATGGAGATGACCCACTTCGGGTCGGGCATCTGGTCGTAGACCTTGCGCAGCGCCGGGGCCATCTTGTTGACCAGGGTGCCGGCGACGATCATCACGTCCGACTGGCGCGGGCTGGGACGGAACACGACGCCGTAGCGGTCGAGATCGAGGCGCGCGGCGCCGGCGTGCATCATCTCCACCGCGCAGCAGGCCAGACCGAAGGTCATCGGCCACATCGATCCGGTGCGCGCCCAGTTGAGCAGCACGTCGGAACTGGTCGTGACGAAACCACGCTCGAGCAGCGGGTTTTCGCCTTCCGGGCGCAGGATGTCCTCGACCCGGCCTTCCGGCAGCGGGTTGTTCATCAGGCGCGCAACGGTCTGGTTCACTCCCATTCCAGCGCTCCCTTCTTCCAAACGTAGACGAAGCCGAGCAGCAGCATGCCGGCGAAGATGCCCATCTCGATCAGACCCAGCACACCGAGTTCGCGGAACACGGTGGCCCAGGGCACGATGAAGATGATTTCCAGATCAAAGACGATGAACTGGATCGCGATGAGGTAGTAGCGCACGTCGAACTGCATGCGCGCGTCTTCGAATGCTTCGAATCCGCACTCGTACGGCGACAGCTTCTCGGGCGAAGGGCGCTTGGGTCCCAACAGGTTGCCGATGATCAGCAAGGCAATGCCGATCCCCGTGGCAACAATCAGAAACAGCAGGGTCGGCAGATATTCGGCCAGCACTCGGATGTTCTCTCGGCTACGGCCGCGACTTGCGGCCTTGGCTCGGCGCCCTGCGACGCCGCATTCTCGAAGCGTCGAAGCGCTTCACGAAGGCCGGGCAAGGCACGTTTCTGTGCGATGACCCGATCACTGCAATTGTACCGGTTACAGAACTGGCGAGTAAACGATTTACACCGGCGTGCAGACCACTTCATGCAGCATTCGCCACTGATGTGTCCGCGCGCGTGAACCCCGCGCAAAAAGGATTCCCGCACAGGGAAAACCTCTTGTAGCGGATACGAAAAACCCCGCTTGCGCGGGGTGATCCGTTCGACACGGGCAATGCCGCATCGGTTTTCCGGTTGGTGCCCAAGGGGGGACTCGAACCCCCACGACCTAAGCCGCTACCACCTCAAGGTAGTGCGTCTACCAATTCCGCCACCTGGGCCGGTCAACCTGAAACTGCTTGCCTGGCATCACTGCGTCGGCGAGCCGCGCATTGTAATGCCAATTCATCGATCTGGGGAGCCCCGTCAGGGCGTTTCCTGCGAAGAATCTTCTGCTGCGGGCGGCGCAGCCGGAACCGCACCTTCGGCGGGGGGCGCGGTCGGCACCGTAGCGTCCGCCGCAGGCGCCTGCGGCGTGGCCACCGGGGGAACCGCGCGATCGACCGGCGCCGCCGGGACTTCACTACCCATCACGCCCAGGTCCATATTCATCGCATTGGGGTTGGCGCGGTGCATCGCGTACCAGGCCATGAACAGGGTGACGGCGAAGAAGCTGATCGCCAGCCACTTGGTGGCCTTGGACAGGAAGTTCGAAGATCCCCGCGCGCCGAATACGGTGGACGACGCGCCGCCACCGAACCCGGAACCGGCCGAGGCGCCAGCGCCGCGCTGCATGAGGATCAGCGCGATCATCGCGATGGCGATGATGACGAACAGGATATTGAAGACGGTCAGCAGCATTGCGTGTGTGCTCAGCGGTGCCCGCGGACGGGACGTGTTTCAGAGGCGCCAGCCGCGCTCAACGCGCGGCCGCGGCGACGATGGCCAGGAAGTCGTCGGCCGCCAGCGAGGCGCCGCCGATCAGTCCGCCGTCGACGTCGGGCTGCGAGAACAGCGCAGCGGCATTGTCGGGCTTGCAGCTGCCGCCATAGAGCAGCGGCAACGAATCGGCGATTCTAGCATCCTGCCGGGCGACCACGCCACGCAGGAAGGCGTGGACCGCCTGGGCCTGTTCGGGGCTGGCGGTCAGCCCGGTGCCGATCGCCCAGACCGGTTCGTAGGCGATGATCGCGCCGTCGAACGCGGCCGGCCCGGCCGCGTCCAGTACGGCCTGGACCTGCGCGCCGATGACGTCCTCGGTCTGCCCGGCCTCGCGCTGCTCGCGGGTCTCGCCCACGCACAGGATGGGGGCCAACCCCGCTTCGCGTGCGGCAATGAACTTCGCCGCGACCAGCGCATCGCTCTCGCCGTGGTGCTGGCGGCGCTCGGAGTGCCCGACCAGCGCATAGCGCGCGCCGACCTCGGCAAGCATTTCGGCACTGACCTCGCCGGTATAGGCACCCTTGGCATGGGCACTGGTGTCCTGCGCGCCGAAAGCCACGCCGCGACCCTCGAATGCCTGCGCCAGCGCCGGCAGATACGGATACGGCGGCAGCACGATGGCCTCCACCCCGGCCGGCATGCCGGCGGCGATGCCCTCGACGAGGTCGTTGGCGAACAGGCGGCTGCCCTGCAGTTTCCAGTTGCCGGCGACAATCCTGCGGCGCATGGCGGACTCCTTGTGCGAAAGGCGCAAGAGCATAGCCCATGGCCGGAGACGGTTCGATGGCGCGCCGACCCGCCGCCCACCAGGTCGACAGCGGCGTTGACGACGGCCAGACCGGCGCCGTCCGCCTTGACCAGCCCGTCCGATGGCGCTTCCGCCGCAATTGAAAACGGCGCCCGAAGGCGCCGTTCGATCCCCTGCCCCGCCCTACTTCAGCTTGATCTCGCGCAGGCGCTCTTCGAGGTAGCCCTGGGCGGTGATCGGCTCGGGGTAGCGGCTCGGATTGTCCGCGGTCACCGTCGAGGGCAATACGTCGATGACGAAATCCGGATTCGGGTGCAGGAAGAACGGCACCGAGTAGCGCGGCTTGCGCGCGGCTTCGCCCGGCGGGTTGGTCACCCGGTGCGTCGTGGACGGGTATACGTGGTTGGTCAGGCGCTGCAGCATGTCGCCGATGTTGACCACGATGGTGTCGGCTTCGGACGTGAATGGCACCCACTCGCCCTGCTGGGAGCGCACCTCCAGGCCCGCCGCACTCGCGCCGACCAGCAGCGTGATCAGGTTGATGTCCTCATGCGCGCCGGCGCGCACGTTCGGAATGTCGTCGGCAGTGATCGGCGGATAGTGGATCGGCCGCAGGATCGAGTTGCCGACGTCGGTCTTGTCCGCGAAATAGTTCTCCGGCAGGCCGATGTGCAGCGCCAGGGCCGAGAGGACCTTCGAACCCAGCGCATCGAGCGTCTGGTACAGGCCATAACCGTGCTCGCGGAAGCCCGGCACTTCGGTCGGCCACAGATTGGGAGGCATCACCTCGCGGTACTTCGAATCGTCCGGAATCTCGCGGCCGATGTGCCAGAACTCCTTGAGGTCGAAGTGCTTGGCCCCCTTGGCGGTCTCCACGCCGAAGGCGGTGTATCCGCGCGCTCCGCCGCCGCCGGCCACGTGATAGCGCTTCTTGGTCTCTTCCGGCAGCGCGAAGAACGCCTTGAAGACCTCATAGGCGCCGTCGATCTGCGCCTGCGGGATGCCGTGGCCACTGATCCCGGCGAAGCCCCATTGCCGGTAGGCCGCACCGAGCTCGGCGACGAAGGCCTCGCGGTCGGTGTCGAAACGGCGGATGTCGAGCGTGGGGATGCGGGCGGTCATGCGAGGGGTCCTTGGAATCAGGGGGCGGCCGCCGCGCGTACGGCGTCGGCCAGTTGATCGAGGGTGGATTGCATCAGGGCATCGTCGTCGGCCTCGACGGTCACCCGCACCACAGGCTCGGTGCCCGACGGGCGCAGGAATGCGCGGCCACGGCCCTGTACCGCGGCCTGCGCATCGACGAGCGCGGCCTGTACGACCGGGGCCTCCGCCGGCCTCGCAGCGCCTTCGTAACGCACATTGATGGTCTTCTGCGGCACCTTGGACAGCCCGTGCAGCGCTTCCTGCAAGGACTCGCCGCGGCGGCGCAGCACCTCGAGCACCTGCAGCGCGCTGATGATGCCGTCGCCGGTGGTCGCGCGATCCAGGCACAGCAGATGCCCGGACGTCTCGCCACCCAGCACGCCGCCCTGTTCAAGCAGCATCTGGTGCACGTAGCGATCGCCGACATTGGCGCGGGCGAAGCCGATGCCCGTCTCGCCGAAGGCGCGCTCGAGCCCGTAGTTGCTCATCAGGGTGCCGACCACGGGGCCCCGCAGGCGGCCGGACTGCTGCCAGTCGCGCGCGAGCACGTACAGCAGGTCGTCGCCGTCGCGCACGCTGCCGTTGGCATCGACGAACAGCACGCGGTCGCCATCGCCATCGAAAGCGATGCCGAGATTCGCGCCGCTGCGGCTGACGCGTTCGCTCAGGTGTTCAGGGTGCGTCGAGCCGACGCCGTCATTGATGTTCAGGCCGTTGGGCTCGGCGCCGATGACCTCGACCTGCGCGCCAAGCTCGCGCAGCACGATCGGACCGACCTGGTAGGTCGCGCCGTTGGCGCAGTCGACGACGATGCGCATGCCGTCGAGATCGAAGCCGCGCGGCACCGAGGCCTTGCAGGCTTCGACGTAACGCCCGACCGCGTCGCGCGTGCGTACCGCCTTGCCGAGCTTTTCGGAGGCAACGGTGCGGAACGGCTGGTCCAGCGCGGCCTCGATCGCCAGCTCGCTCGCGTCGTCGAGCTTCTCGCCCTGGCGGTTGAAGAACTTGATGCCGTTGTCGTGATGGGGATTGTGCGAGGCGGAGATCACGATGCCGCCGTCAGCGCCGAGCGAATGCGTCAGATGCGCGACGGCGGGTGTGGGCATGGGGCCCATCAGCTGGACGTCGACGCCGGCCGCGACCAGGCCGGCCTCGAGCGCGGCTTCGAACATGTAGTTCGAGATGCGCGTGTCCTTGCCGATCAGCACCTGGGGGCGGCGCCAGTCACCGCCGCGGCCGCGCAGCGTATGCCCGTAGGCATTGCCGAGACGCAGCATGAAATCGGCCGAGATCCAGCCCTCGCCGACGCGGCCGCGGATGCCGTCGGTGCCGAAATACCTGCGGCTCACGCAGCCGCTCCCTCGGGCGCGCTCTGCCGGGTCAGCATCGCCAGCAGGTGGGCGATGCGCGTGCGCAGTTCGCGGCGGTCGCAGATCTGGTCGATCGCGCCATGCTCGACCAGGAACTCCGAACGCTGGAAGCCCTCCGGCAGCGTCTCGCGAACGGTCTGCTCGATCACACGCGGACCGGCGAAGCCGATCAGCGCCTCCGGCTCGGCCATGTTGATGTCGCCGAGCATCGCGAACGAAGCCGACGCGCCGCCGAAGGTCGGGTTGGTCAGCACCGAAATGTAGGGCAGTCCGGCTTCGCGCAGGCGCGAGAGCGCCGCGGAGGTCTTGGCCATCTGCATCAGCGAGAACATGCTTTCCTGCATGCGCATGCCGCCACTGGCGGTGAAGCACACATAGGGCGCGCCGATCTCGAGGGCGCGTTCGGCGGCGCGGGCGAACTTCTCGCCACCCACCGACCCCATCGAGCCGCCCATGTAGGCGAAATCCATCGCACTCGCGACGATCGGGCGAGCCATCAGCGTGCCCTCCATCGCGATCAGCGTGTCGCGCTCGCCGGTCGAACGCTGCGCGGCCTTGATGCGGTCGGCGTAGCGCTTCTGGTCCTTGAACTTGAGGATGTCGGTCGGGCCGAGGTCGGCCGCGATCTCCTGGGGGCTGCCCGGATCCAGGAAGGCCTTCAGACGCGCGCGGGCGCGGATCGGCCGATGGTAGGCGCACTTGGGACAGACCTCGAGGTTCTCCTCGAGTTCGGGCCCGTAGAGCACCGCGCTGCAGCGCTCGCACTTCTCCCACAGGCCCTCGGGGACGCTGCGCTTCTTGACCGCGGCGGCATCGGTACGGATGCGCGGCGGCATGATTTTCTGCAACCAGGACATGGCCTGCCTTCTCCCGACGGCCGCTACGGGGCCGTAAAGCGCGGAAGTGTAACCGACCGCCGGGGGGCACCCGACAGACCCCGGTCTGCCGGTCAGCCGCCGTCGAGGGCCGCCCGCAGCGGCCCCAGGAAGCGGTGCGCGCGGCCTGCCGCATCGGCCGGCGTGTCCGCGCCATCCAGCGCTTCGACCAGCGCACTGCCCACCACGACGCCGTCGGCCGCCGCGGCCATCGCCGCCGCGCTGGCGGCATCACGGATGCCGAATCCCACCACCACCGGCACCGCACTGGCCTCGCGCAGCGCACGCAACCGGGCGCCGGCACAGGCGGGGTCGAGCCGGTCGGCCGCACCGGTCACCCCGGCGAAGCTGACGTAGTACAGATAGCCCTGCGCCTGCTCGCACAGCGCGCGGCTCCGCTCCGGGGTCGTCGTCGGCGAGGCCAGCAGCACCAGCGCGAGCCCGTGCGTTGCGAACGCCTCGCGGAACTCGCCGGCTTCTTCCGGCGGAAGATCGACCAGCAGCACGCCGTCGACGCCGGCGTCCCGGGCCTGCGCCGCGAAAGTCGCCGGGCCGCGGATGTCGATCGGATTCAGATAGCCCATCAGCACGACCGGGGTGGCGGCGTCCTTCGCGCGGAATTCGCGCACCGCATCAAGCACATAGGTCATGCCCGCGCCCCGCCCCAGCGCGCGCTCGGAGCTGCGCTGGATCGTCGGGCCGTCAGCCATCGGATCGGAAAACGGCACGCCCAGTTCGATGACATCGGCCCCGGCCGCGACCAGCGCATGCATCACCGGCACCGTCGCTTCGAGCGACGGATCGCCGGCGGTGAAGAACGGGATCAGGGCCTTGCGGCCGGCGGCGCGGAGTGCGGCGAAACGGGTGTCGATGCGGTTCATGGGATCCGGCGTCGCGGGATTCGATTGAGAGGACGTCGCAGACATCAAGTGCATCCGTCCGACAGCGTGGCCACGTCGGCCGGACCGATCCGGAAGTCGCCGACAGCGTGATGCGGCCACTCGTCGGCCGATGCGGACATCGCAGCGAGGGGTGAGATGGCTGCGAGCCGGCAGACATTCTTCCTCACAGCACGAATCCTTCGCGCTGCGCGATGGTGTGGACATCCTTGTCGCCGCGGCCGGACAGGTTGGCGAGCACGATCGCGTCCTTCGGCAGCTCGCGCGCGAGCTTGATCGCCTGCGCGATGGCGTGGCTGGATTCGAGCGCGGCGAGGATGCCTTCGGTCTTGGCGAGCTGGTGGAATGCGGCCAGGGCTTCGTCGTCGGTGATGCCGACGTACTGCGCGCGGCCGGCGTCGGCGAGGAAGGCATGCTCCGGCCCGACGCCGGGGTAATCGAGGCCGGCGGAGACCGAATGGGTTTCGGTGATCTGGCCGTCGTCGTCGCAGATCACATAGGTGCGGTTCCCATGCAGCAC
The DNA here is from genome assembly GCF_003813845.1 of Luteimonas sp. 100069. Taxonomy (NCBI): domain Bacteria; kingdom Pseudomonadati; phylum Pseudomonadota; class Gammaproteobacteria; order Lysobacterales; family Lysobacteraceae; genus Luteimonas; species Luteimonas sp. 100069. Next base: position 166,810 of record NZ_RPFN01000002.1, on the reverse strand, counting down.
GCCCGGTCGACCGGCCGCGATCGAAGCCGCATGGCGCCCGGTGTCGATGCCGTCGCCCGCAGCTTCGGCGCCGACGATGCGCACGCCCGGATCGTTGAGGAATGCGTGGAACAGGCCGATCGCGTTGCTGCCGCCGCCAACGCAGGCGGTGATCGCATCGGGCAGGCGGCCATACTCGGCCAGCATCTGCGCGCGCGCCTCGCGGCCGACGATCGCGTTGAAGTCGCGGACCATGCGCGGGTACGGATCGGGACCGGCGACGGTTCCGATGATGTAGAAGGTGTCGCGCACATTGGTGACCCAATCACGCATTGCCTCGTTGAGCGCGTCCTTGAGCGTCGCCGAGCCACTGGTCACCGGCACCACGGTCGCACCGAGCAGCTGCATGCGGTAGACGTTGATCTTCTGCCGCTCGATGTCGGTGGCGCCCATGTACACCACGCAGTCCAGGCCCAGGCGCGCGGCGACGGTGGCCGAGGCCACTCCGTGCTGGCCGGCGCCGGTCTCGGCGATGATCCGCGTCTTGCCCATGCGGCTGGCGAGCAGCGCCTGGCCGACGGTGTTGTTGATCTTGTGCGCGCCCGTGTGGTTGAGGTCCTCGCGCTTGAGCAGGATGCGCGCGCCGCCGAGGGCATCGCTGAGCCGCTCGGCGTGATAGATCGGGCTCGGCCGACCGACGTAATGCGCCAGATCCCGGTCGAAGGCCTGCTGGAACGCCGGATCGGCCTTCGCGGTGTCGTAGGCCGCCGCGAGTTCGGCGATCGGCCCCATCAGCGTCTCGGCGACGAAGCGGCCGCCGTAGCGGCCGAAGTGGCCGTTGGCGTCGGGATAAGCATGGAAATCGGAGATCGGAAGCTGCGACATCGGCGGACACGGATTCGGAAGATCTGCACTTTAACGCACACATCGGCGCGTCAGAATCGATAATATCTGACCGAACCGTCAGCAAATCTCACATGACCGATTCGGACCTGCCACCGCTCAACGCGCTTCGCGCCTTCGAGGCCGCTGCGCGGCTGGGCAGCCTCAGCCGCGCAGCCGAAGCCCTGCACGTCACCCATGGCGCGGTCAGTCGGCAGGTGCGGCTGCTCGAGGACTGGCTGGGCACGCCCCTGTTCACGCGCGCCGGGCGTGGCCTGCGCCTGACGCCCGCGGGCATCCGCCTGCGCGACGCGGCCGGCGACGCCTTCGCCCGGCTTCAGGGCGCCGCGGCGACCATCCGCCGCGCCGGGTCCGGGCAGGCGCGCGTGCTGGGCTGCCCGGGCAGCCTGCTGGCGCGCTGGATGATCCCGCGACTGCCGCGACTGGCCGAAGCCCTGCCCGACCTGAAGCTGCATCTGTCGCCGCATGAAGGCGCGTTTCCGCCGTCGCTGGACGGCTTCGACGCCGCCCTGCTGATCGCCACGCCGCCATGGCCGGCGTCGTGGCGCGTGCGCACGTTGGCAGTCGAGCGGATCGGGCCGGTACTCAGCGCCCGCCACGCCGAGGTGGACCGCCTCTCGGCACTCACGCCCGATGCGTTGCTGCGCGAGCCGCTGCTGCACACCACCTCGCGTCCGCAGGCCTGGCCGACGTGGGCATCGCTCCACGGCGCGGCGGCGCCTGGCAGCCCGGGGGCCGACTTCGAGCATCTGTATTTCCTGCTCGAAGCCGCGGCCGCCGGTCTCGGCGTCGCGATCGCCCCGCAGGAGCTCGTCGCCGACGATCTTGCGGCTGGCCGGCTGCTCGCGCCCTGGGGCTTTGTCGGAACCGACGCGCAGTGGATTCTCGCGACCCGCCGGGACGACGACGATGCGCAACTCGAGGCGCTCGCGGCGTGGCTGCGGCTGGAACTGGACTGAGTACGAAGCGCGCGCCAGGCCGCAACGTCACCGCCTGCCGCGTGCCGCGTCCACGAACGCCCGCATCCGCGCCGCGTCCTTGATCCCCGCGGCAGATTCGATGCCGCTGGAGACGTCGACGCCGGCGGGCCGCGCGACGGCGATCGCCTGGGCAACGTTGCCGGGATCGAGACCACCGGCCAGCCAGAACGGACGGTCGAGCGAGGTCGGCAACGCGTTCCAGTCGAAACGCTCGCCGCTGCCGCCCGGCTCGCCGGCGGCATGGCCGTCGAACAGGAAGGCCGACGCGCCAGGCCAATCGCCCAGCGAGCGCAGCGCCGCCGCGTGATCCCCGCCCATCGCGATCGCCTTCCAGTACGGCAGCCCGAATCCGGCGCAGAACGCGTCGTCCTCGGCGCCATGGAATTGCAGGATGTCCGGACGCACGACCGAGACGACAGCCGCGACCTCGTCGGCCGGCGCGTCCATCGTCAATGCGACCACGCGCATCGATGCCGGAACGGCCGTCCGCAGGCCGACTGCCGCGTCCAGGGTGAGCCTGCGCGGACTGCGCGCGGCGAACACCAGGCCGATGCAGTCCACGCCGAGCGCGACGGCCAGCGCGACATCCTCCTGCCGGGTCAGTCCGCAGAACTTGATCAACGGTTCGGCAGCGGCGCTCATGGGGCCAGCGTCACTTCCGCCGGCAGCTGCCATTGCGGCGGATACAGCGGCCCCAGGAACACCAGCCCGGCGGCGGGCGCGGTTGGCCCGGCCAAGCTGCGGTCGCGGCCGGCCAGCAGCTCGGCGACCCAGGCTTCGGGCCGCACGCCAGCGCCGACTTCCAGCAGCGAGCCGACGATGTTGCGGACCATGTGATGCAGGAATGCGTTGGCCTGCACCTCGACGATCACTTCATCGCCCTCGCGTACGACCGAGATGCGTTGCAGGTCGCGGCGCGCGTGCGGGGCCTGGCACTGGACCGTGCGGAACGCAGAGAAGTCCTGCTCGCCCAGAAGCGCCTGGGCGGCGCGGTGCATCGCGCCGGCGTCGAGCGCGCGCAGCTCCCAGGAGAGGTACTGCCGATGCAGGGCCGGACGGACCGGCCGGTTGAGGATCCGGTAACGGTAGTGGCGCGCGCGCGCGGAGAAGCGGGCGTTGAAGTCGTCCGGCACTTCCTTGCACCAGCGCACGCATACCGAGGGCGGCAGATGGGTGGTGGTGCCGAGCATCCATGCCCGCGGTGTGCGGACGGCCTCGGTATCGAAATGCACGACCTGGCAGCGGGCATGGACACCGGCGTCGGTACGACCGGCGCAGGTCGTCGAGACGGGATGGGCGGCGATGCGCGACAACGCGCGTTCCAGCGCCGCCTGCACCGATCCCTTGCCGGTTTCTTCCGCGCTTCCCAGCCGCTGCCAGCCATGGAATTCGTGGCCGTCGTACTCGACGCCGATCGCGTACCGCATCGACGTTCTCAGCCCAGCGTGCGCAGCAGCTGCGCGGCCTCGGCCGCCGCGATCGGATCGTCGCCGTCCGCCACTTCCTGCAGCAGACTGCGCGCGGTCCCGGTATCGCCCAGATCGACGTAGGCGCGGGCGAGTTCGATCCGCTCCAGTCCGATCGGCGTCTCGACCGCGTCGCCTTCGTCGAGTTCGACATGCGTAGCGGTTCCGCGCGGCGCATCGTCCGACCGGTCCGGCTCGGCCGGCCTGACGACGGGAGCCGCCTCCGGCGCGTGCCAGGTGGGGCCGACCGTTGCCGGCCCGGCACCGGTGGCAGGCGAGACTGCAGGCGCTGCATCCGGCACTTCGCGGACGAATGCGGGGGATGCGGCATCCTGCGCGGGCGCAGGCGTCAGCGAAGCCGGCGCGGCGGTCGGCATGGCCGTGGCCAGTGCGGCGCGGTCGAACGGGCGAGCGGTCGCCGGCATGCGGCCACGGCGACCGAGCAGGAACGCCAGCGCAGCGACGACGAGCAGGGCCAGTCCGAGCCAGACCCACGGGAACGACGCAGAGGCGGCCTGTTGCTGGTTGCTGGCCTCCATGCGCTGCTGCGCGGCGGCGAGCTCGGCATCCTTGAGTTCGATCAGCTGCTGCTGTTGCCGTTGCAGCTGCTCGAGGTCATCGAGCCGCGCCTTGAGTTCGTCGATCTCGGCGGTACGCGCGGCCACGGTCTCGTTGGCCTGTTGCAGTTCCTGACGCAGCATGTCCCCTCCGGTGCCGGCGGAAATGCCGGACTGGCTGCCCGCCGGCTGGGCTTCGCTGGCGGGTGGTGTGATTTCGAGCCGCGCGGCGGCCGTGCGTGGGGCGGCGTCCGATGCCGCGGCGGCGGTCGTATCCGCGGCCGGCGCGTCGGCAGTCGGCTCGGCTGGCTGCGGCGCCGGGCGACGCATCTCGCGCCACTGCCCGACCTGTTCGCGCACCACGGCGTTGGCCTCCGCGGCGCTGAACTGCGCCCAGGCATCGCGCGCCGGGATCCGCAGCACGGCGCCCTGGCGGACCAGGTTGAGATTGCCGCCGATGAACGCTTCCGGATTCGTGCGCAGCAGCAGCACCATTGCCTGGTTGACGCTGATGCCGGCCTGTTCGGCGAGCGGCGCGGCAATCGCCGACAGCGTCTGGCCCGCGCGCACCGCAGGCAGCGCATCACCCGGCGCGAGCGGATCCGCTGCGGCAGGTCGCGCCGCCGGGGCCGGCGCGGGCGCCGTGGCGAGGGCGTCGCCCGGCGCCGCAGTGTCGGTAGATGCCTCGGACTGCGGCGAGGACGAAGCCGCAGCGGCGGGCGTGCGGACGATGGTCGGCGATGACGCCGCGACCGGCGCCTGGATCGTCGGCTGGGCAGGCGCAGCGACCGTGTCGGGCACCGCAAGCAACGCGGCGTATTCGCGCACCAGACGTCCCTGGCCCCAGTCGACTTCGACGAGGAAGGTCAGCGATTCCTGGTCGACAGGCCCTGCGCTGGTGACGCGGATCACCGGGCGGCCGCTGGCATCGAGGGCGACATTGAACTGCAGGTCGGAGACCACGCCGCGCGGCGGCTCGAGGCCGATGCGCGCAAAGGTGTCGGGCGAGGCGAGCCGCGCCTGCAGCTGGCGCAGCTCGGCCGGATCGCTGGAGACGATCGGAATTTCGGCCAGCAGCGGTTGGCCCTGCTGCGAGCGGACCTCGATGCGGCCCAGTCCCAGCGCGAGCACGGGCCCCGCCAGGGCCATGAGCCCGGCGGTGAGCAACAGACGCGGAAGAATGCGCGACACGAACGTCCCCTGGTTCCTGCGGAGCGGCCTGGAGCGGCGCGTGCGCCGACTGACCGGATTCATCGGACGACTGTAGCGGCGCGGCATCCCGCTCCGCAACGCAACGCGTCCGCGCGGCTGTCGCCTACGCTTGCCGGTGCCCGCTGCGAGGTCGGGCGCGATGCGCTGCCTGCGTCCATCAGCCCTCGCCCGCCACCAGCTCGGCAACCTGCACCGCATTGAGCGCGGCGCCCTTGCGGATGTTGTCGGCAACGATCCACAGGTTCAGACCGTTCGGATGCGAGAGATCCTCGCGGATGCGGCCGACGAACACCGGATCGCGCCCCGATGCGTGGGTGACCGGCGTCGGCCAGCCGCCGGCGATGCGCTCGTCCACGACCTCCACGCCCGGTGCATCGGCGAGGATGGCACGCGCCTCGTCCACGCTGATGCGCTCGCGCAGCTCGACGGCGACCGACTCCGAATGCCCGTAGAACACCGGCACGCGCACGGCGGTCGGGTTCACCAGGATGCTGTCGTCGCCGAGGATCTTGTGCGTCTCCCAGACCAGCTTCATCTCTTCCCTGGTGAAGCCGTTCTCGAGGAAGGCGTCGATCTGCGGGATCAGGTTGAAGGCGATCTGCACCGGGAACTTCTGCGGGTCGATCCCACGGAAATTGAGCAGGTCGCCGGTCTGGCGGCCGAGCTCCTCCATCGCCGAACGCCCCGCACCCGACACCGACTGGTAGGTCGACACATTGATGCGCACGATCCCTGCGCGGCGGTGCAGCGGCGCCAGCGCGACCAGCATCTGCATCGTCGAGCAATTGGGATTGGCGATGATGCCGCGCGGGCGCTCGCGTGCGGCTTCCGGATTGACCTCGCTGATCACCAGCGGCACGTCGTCGTCGTAGCGGAACGCCGAACTGTTGTCGATGACGACGGCGCCGGCCGCGGCGAACTTCGGCGCGTACACCTTGCTGGTGTCGCTGCCGGCGGAGAACAGCGCGATGTCGATGCCGGAAGGATCGAACGTGGCGAGATCCTGCACGACGATGTCGTCATCGCCGAACTTCACGGTGGTGCCGGCGGAACGCTCGGAGGCCAGCGCTACGAGCTCTGACACGGGGAAATCGCGCTCGGCGAGGATCGACAGCATGGTCTCGCCGACGGCGCCGGTGGCACCGACGACGGCAACGCGGAAACGGCGGTTCAGGTCAGGGGACATTGCAAACTCTCGAAAGGATTCTTGGGGGGGCGCGCATGCGCGCGGATGCTGGGGATCGGACTTGCGGGAACCGCCCGGTCGGGCGTCAGGCGGCTCCCGCCCGTTTGCCGGCATCGCCGCCTTGCGTCACCGGCACGATCGGCGTCGGCGGACGACCGGCGTCGGGGCCGGCGCCGAGCGCGGCGATGAGATTGTCGACCGCCAGCGTCACCATCGCCCGGCGCGTGGACAGGCTGCCGCTGGCGATGTGCGGGGTGAGCACGATGTTGTCCAGTGCCAGCAGGCGCGGATCGACCGCCGGCTCGCCCTCGAACACGTCGAGCGCGGCCGCGGCGAGGCGGCCACTGCCCAATGCCTCGGCCAGCGCGGCCTCGTCAACGATGCCGCCGCGGGCGATGTTGGTCAGCGTCGCAGTCGGCTTCATCTTCGCCAGCGCGGCGGCGTCGACGATGTGGTGGGTCTGCGGCGAGTACGGCAGCACCAGGACCAGGTGATCGGCGCGTGCCAGAAGCGTGTCGAAGTCGACATACGAGGCCTTGTACGCGCCCTCGACATCGGCCGGCAGCCGGCTGCGGTTGTGGTAGAGCACCTGCATGTCGAAACCGGACGCACGTTTCGCGATGCCCTGCCCGATCCGGCCCATGCCGAGGATGCCGAGCGTGCTGCGATGCAGGTCGGCGCCGAGCAGACCCTTGAAGTTCCAGCCGGTCCACTTGCCACCACGCAGGTGACGTTCGGACTCGGTGACGCGGCGCGCGGCGGCCATCATCAGCGCGAAGCCGAAATCGGCGGTGGTCTCGGTCAACACATCCGGCGTATTGGTCGCGACGATGCCGCGCGACTGCAACGCGCCGACATCGAGATTGTCATAGCCGACGCCGACGTTGGCGACCGCGCGCAGCTTCGGCGCATTCGCGATCTCGCGCTCGCCGATGCGCTCGTTGAGCGTCACCAGCGCGCCGTCGACCTCGCGCAGCGCGGCGGCGATCGCGGCTTCGTCGTGCTCGCGGACATCGGGCGCCTGCACGACATCGAAGTACGCGTGCAGCCGGGAGACGATGTCGTCGAACAATGGCTGCGACACCCAGACGCGCGGCCGCTCAGCCACCGATGCGGCCCGGTATGCGTGGCGTGACGTCGCCGACATCGCCGCACTGCGCGCGATGCCGCAGCGCGTGGTCCATCAGCACCAGTGCGAGCATCGCCTCGCAGATCGGGGTCGCGCGGATGCCGACGCAGGGATCGTGGCGGCCGGTGGTGACCACTTCGACGACATTGCCGTCGACGTCGAGGCCGTCGGCCGGCAGACGCAGACTGGAGGTCGGCTTGAATGCGGTGGAGACCACGATCTGCTGGCCGGTGCTGATGCCTCCGAGCACGCCGCCGGCGTGGTTGGACGCAAAGCCCTGCGCCGTCATCAGGTCGCGATGCTCGCTGCCCCTCTGCGCAATGGAGGCGAAGCCGGCGCCGATCTCGACCCCCTTGACCGCATTGATCGACATCATCGCCGCGGCCAGATCGCCGTCGAGCTTGCCGTAGACGGGCTCGCCCCAGCCCGGCGGCACGCCGTCGGCCACGGCGGTCACGCGCGCGCCGACTGAGTCGCCGGACTTGCGCAGCGCATCCATGTAGGCCTCGAGTTCCGGCACCTGCGAGGCATCGGGCCAGAAGAACGGATTGGATTCGACGACGTCGAAGTCGATCGCCGCGCTGTCGAACTGCGCGGGCACGATGTCGCCGAGCTGCGAGAGATAGCCGCGCACGCGAACGCCGAAGCGATCATTCAGCCACTTCTTGGCGATCACCGCCGCGGCGACGCGCATCGTGGTTTCGCGCGCCGACGAGCGCCCGCCGCCGCGCGGATCGCGGATGCCGTACTTCTGCCAGTACGCGTAATCCGCATGCCCGGGCCGGAACTGTCGGGCGATGCTGCCGTAGTCCTTGCTGCGCGCGTCGGTGTTGCGGATCAGCAGCGCGATCGGCGTGCCGGTGGTCACGCCCTCGTAGACGCCGCTGAGGATCTCGACCTCGTCCGCCTCGCGCCGTGCCGAGGTGTGCCGGGTCTTGCCGGTCGCGCGACGCGCCAGGTCGTGGGCGAAATCCTCGACGGCGAGCTCTATGCCCGGCGGACAGCCGTCCACCACGCAACCGATCGCCGGCCCGTGGCTCTCGCCGAAGGTCGTGACGGTGAACAGATGGCCGAAGCTGTTGCTGGACATGGCACCAGGCGCCGAAGGGGCGCAGGAGGGAAACGCGGCCGGCAAGCTTAACGCGGAGAGGGCCGCGTGGCGGCATGGCCATCGGCAGCCCTGGCGGCGGCCGGAGGCGCCGGCCACGGCCGGCCGACGCCCGGGCATCACATCGTCACGTCATGCGCGACCAGCCGGGCACTCCCGGGCGATCGGGATCGGCGCGGCGGACCACGCAGCATGCTGATGCGGCTCCGGGGCACGCCGCTGATTGCGCCTACCACCACGCTGCCCGCGCGGACGGCGCGGCGCACGGGCCGATCAGAACAGCGCGATCAGAACAGCGCCGCTGCCCCGCTGCCCGTCGCCGCCACCGGGGCGGCGGCCTTGGCCTCGCGCTCGGCGGCGAGCTGGGTGATCCGCGGGTTGTGGGTCACCAGGTCGTGGCGTTCGACCACGAAGATCCCCATCTGCCCGACCTGGAACTCGATCCACATCAGCGGCAGTTCCGGCAACAGCTTGACCAGGTGCTGCTCGGACTCGCCGACCTCGCAGATCAGCAGGCCGTCCTCGGTCAGGTGCAGCGGCGCGTCGCGCAGGATCTTGAGGACCAGATCGAGGCCATCGTCGCCCGCGCGCAGCCCCATCTCGGGCTCGTAGGAGTACTCCCGCGGCAGGGCGTCGGTCTCGTCGTTGGTGACGTAGGGGGGATTGGTGACGATCAGGTCGTAGTGCTCGCCCTGCAGGCCGTCGAACAGATCGGACTTGAGAAAGCGGGTATTGCGCACTTCCAGACGCTGCTCGTTCTCCCTGGCGAGGCTCAGGGCGTCGTCGCTGAGATCGACGCCGTCGACGTGCCAGTCGGGATTGTGGTGCGCCATGGCGATGGCGATACAGCCCGAGCCGGTGCACAGGTCCAGGGCGCGGCGCACCTCGCGGCCACCGAGCCAGGGCTCGAAGCCACTCATGATCAGCTCGGCGATCGGCGAGCGCGGCACCAGCGCGCGCTTGTCGGACTTGAAGCTCAGGCCGGCGAACCAGGCCTCGCCGGTCAGGTACGCGGCCGGCACCCGCTCCTCGATGCGGCGGATGAACAAGCCGAGCACGTCTTCCTTCTCGGCCAGCGTGACCCGCGACTGGCCATAGACCGGGCTCAGGTCGTGCGGCAGATGCAGTGCATGCAGGGTGAGTTGGGTGGCTTCGTCGATCGCGTTGTCGTAGCTGTGGCCGAAGGTCAGGCCCGCGGCGTTGAAACGGCTGGCGCCATAGCGGATCAGGTCGACGATGGTCTGCAGTTCTTCGGTCATGGCGCGTGGAGCTCGGGAACGCTTGATGGCCACGGATTATAGGTCACCGGCCAGCCGGAGCCGGCACGAACGCGGCGGGTATCATGGCCGGCGCTCGAAACGGACCTGCCATGTTCAACCGGACCACACTCATCATCCTCTGCGTCGCGCTTGCCGGCGGTCTCGGCCTGCTGGCCGCGCAGCGCTACTTCGCCGCGCCCGCAGCCGCGCCAGCGGTCCAGCTCCAGGCGGTGCAGCTGTATCCGCAGCCGCGCCCGCTGCCGGATTTCGCCCTGCAGCAGTCGGACGGCACCCAGTTGCTGCCGGGCGAGCTCGCCGGTCACTGGACGCTGGTCTTCATCGGCTTCACCCACTGTCCCGACGTGTGCCCGATGACGCTGACGCATCTCGCCCGCGCCCAGCGCCAGTGGGAAGCGCTGCCGGCCTCCACCCGCCCGCGCGTGCTGTTCGTCTCCGTCGACCCCGAGCGCGACACACCCGAGCGCCTCGGCGAATACGCCCACGCCTTCCACCGCGACACCCTGGCAGCGACGGCCGATATCCCGTCGCTGGAAGCCTTCACGCGTTCGCTGTCCATGGTATTTGCGAAGGTGCCGCTGGACCCGGACATGCCCGACGGCCCCTACACGATCGACCACAGTGCGTCGCTGGCCGTGCTCGACCCGCAGGGCCGCATGGCCGGCGTCGTCTCGGGCCGCCTGCTCGGTGCGGAGACGCCCGACCCGGACGCCATTGCCGCCGACCTGCTGCGCCTGACCAACGAGCATCGCCCATGAGCTTCGTCACGACCCTGACCTACGTACTGCCGCACCGCCTGCTGTCCTCGCTGGCACGGCGCCTGGCGTATTCGCAGGATCCCCGCACCCGACGCTGGCTGATCGATACCGTCGTGCGCCGGTTCGGCGTGGACCTGTCGGAGGCTGCGAACCCCGATCCGGCGTCGTACGCCAGCTTCAATGCCTTCTTCACCCGTGCCCTGCGCGAGGGCGCGCGCGTGCCCGATCCCGATCCGCGCGCGCTGGTGATGCCGGCCGACGGCCACATCAGCCAGTGCGGTGCGATCGAGGCCGGGCGCATCTTCCAGGCCAAGGGCCAGTCGTTCACGGTCGCCGAACTGCTGGGCGACGAAGCGGACGCGGCGCCGTATCTCGACGGCAGCTTCGCCACCGTCTATCTGTCGCCGCGCGATTACCACCGCGTGCACATGCCGTGGACCGGCACCCTGCGCGAAACGGTGCACGTGCCCGGCCGGCTCTTCAGCGTCGGCACCGCGGCGGTCGGCCGCGTGCCGCGCCTGTTCGCGCGCAACGAGCGCCTGGTCTGCCACTTCGACACCGATTTCGGGCCGATGGTGCAGGTGATGGTCGGTGCGCTGCTGGTATCGGGCGTGGAGACGGTCTGGAGCGGCGAGGAGATCCCCGCCTATGGCGATCGCATCCAGCGCAAGGACTGGCGCGGCCGTGGCATCACCCTGCAGCGTTTCGAGGAAATGGCGCGCTTCAATTACGGCTCGACGGTCATCGTGCTGCTGCCGAAGGGCGTCGCCGAACTCGAGCCGTCGCTGCATGCCGAATCGCCGGTGCGGCTGGGGCAGCGGCTGGCGATGCGGACTGCTGACTGAAAGCGGCGTACTGCGCCGTTTCAGTCATGCGACATCTCCGGAAAATCGAGCCCCTCTCCCTCAGGGAGAGGGGTTGGGGTGAGGGTGCTTCTGCGGCTCTCCCGCGAACCCCCAGCCCTCACCCGACGCGCCATGCGCGATGCGCGTCGAGCTCCCACAGGGCGAGGTGTTCAACCATCCCTCACCCTCAGCCCGAGCACCCCTCCAGCTTCAGCGTCTGACCCAGCCGGAGCGTATACGCCGGCGCCCGGAGGCCGTTGGCGCCGGCCAGCGCGGGCACATCGCAACCGAAGCGCTGGGCGATGCTGCCGAGGGTTTCGCCACGCGCGACGCGATGCGTGCGCGCTGCGGCAGGCGCAACCTGTGGCGGACGCGGGGCAGCGGGCGCGGGCGGCAGCGCGGCCGGCGCCGGGGTATCCCCCACCGACATCACTTCGATCGCGCCGGTGCGCACGATGGCGGCACGCGGGTCGCTGTTGACGAGCTCTGCGGCCAGATCGGCGCGCTCTCCGCGCACGCACCAGCGCTTGTAGAGGCTGGCGATCCGCGTGGTGCCGGCGAGCGTGGTGCCGACCGGCAGCAGGCTGTCGGCCTCGTAGCTCGGGTTGAGGTTGCGCAGCGCGCGCATGTAGCCGTCGCGGGTATTGCCGTTACCCAGGCAGATCGTCAGTTCGTAGATCGAAGCCGGACGCTCGAGCGTGAACGTGGCCGGACGCGTGTCGATCTTCGGGAAGGTCAGGCCGTATTCCTCCGGATGCAGGTACAGCCAGGCCGCGGCGATCACCATCGGGACGTAGTCCTTGGTTTCGGCGGGAAACTGGTTGTAGACCGACGGATCCCAGAAGCTGCGCCCCGCGGCCTCGCGGTAGACGCGCAGCGCGCGGCCTTCGCCGCCGTTGTAGCCGGCGAGCCAGTACTCGATCTCGTTGCCGTGCTGGGCGAAGCGCTCGTTGAGATACACGGCAGCAGCGTCCGCGGCCTGGCGCGGGTCGTAGCGGGTGTCGAAGCCGGTGCCGTCGGGGCCCAGGCCGAAGCGCCGGCCGGTCGCCGGCATGAACTGCAGCGGCCCGGCAGCGCCGGCGCGCGATCGCGCATGCACGCGACCGTTGGATTCCTTGGCGAGGATGCCGAACAGCAGCGCCTCCGGAAGGCCGCTGCGCTTGAACGCCGGCGACATCAGGTGCTGCATGTACTGGTAGTTCTCGTGGCTGGTCATCAGCGCCACGCGCATGTCGGTGAGCCAGCGCCGGATCGACGCCTGCACCGCGGGATTGAGCTGGACCATGCGCTTGAAGCGCTCGTCCTCGGCGAGCAGCGCCGATGCGCTCGCGGCAGCCGGCACGTCGGCGGTGGGGAGCCCGCCGTCCGGTCCGTCGATGCCGGCCTCGCCGGGCCCCTGCCCGGCCTGGGCGTCGGCGTCGGCCTTGAGCAGGCGCTTGTAGGTGGTCAGCAGCTGCGGAACGCTGCAGGCACGCTGCTTCTCGCAGGCCAGCATCACGTCTTCCATGTCCTCGAGCGCGGCGTTGCTCGCATCCATGCCGGCGGGATCGTCGTTGGCGAGCTGCACCAGCGCCTGGCGGTAGCGGCCCTCGGCCTCGAGCATGCGCTGGGTCAGGCCCTCGGCGGCCTCACGGTCGCGGCGCGACTGCGCCTGCGCGTCGGTGGCCGTGCCGGCCAGGGCCAGCGCGAGCGCGAGCGCGCCGAAGCGCAGCGTCGTGGAAACGGAATCTGGCATCGTGACCGGGGTCCAGCAAAGAGGGCCCGCAGGGTAGCCCTGCCCCTCGCGGCCCGGCAAGGCGCGTGGCGCGAAGCGCTACCTGCGACACAGTCGCTAGAATCACTGTCCCTGGCGCCAGGACATGCATGCGATGGATCCGATCCTGCTCGGCAAGGCCGTCACCACGCCCGACGACGGACCCGTGCACCTGTTGCCCGGGCTCGGCAACCGCCACGGCCTCGTCGCCGGTGCGACCGGCACCGGCAAGACCGTGACGTTGATGACGCTGGCCGAAGGCTTCTCGCGGATCGGCGTGCCGGTCTTCATGGCCGACGTCAAAGGGGATGTCGCCGGCCTCGCGGTCGCGGGCACAGCGAGCGAGGCTCTGCAGGCGCGCGCCCTGGACATCGGCATCCCCGACTGGGCGCCCGCCGCCAGCCCGGTGGTGTTCTGGGATCTCTACGGCGAGCTGGGCCATCCGGTGCGCACGACGGTCAGCGAGGTCGGGCCACTGCTGCTATCGCGCATCCTCGAACTCAACGACACCCAGTCCGGCGTGCTCGACATCGTGTTCAAGCTGGCCGATGACCGCGGCCTGCTGCTGCTCGACCTCGCGGACCTGCGCGCCCTGCTCGGCGTGGTCGCCGACGAGCGCAAGGACATCTCCACCCGCTACGGGCTGGTCAGCGCGCAATCGGTCGCAGCGATCCAGCGCGCGCTGCTGCGGCTGGAACAGGACGGCGGCGATCGCTTCTTCGGTGAGCCGGCGCTGGAGCTGTCGGACCTCATGCGCACGACCACCGACGGCCGCGGCGTGATCGGCATCCTGGCCGCCGACCAGCTGGTCCTGCGCCCGCGCCTGTATTCCACGTTCCTGCTGTGGCTGCTGTCGGAGCTGTTCGAGACGTTGCCGGAAGTCGGCGATCTCGACAGACCGAAGCTGGTCTTCGTGTTCGACGAAGCGCACCTGCTCTTCGACGACGCGCCCCGTGCACTCCAGCAGCGCATCGAACAGGTCGTGCGCCTGATCCGCTCCAAGGGCGTCGGGGTGTATTTCTGCTCGCAGTTCCCCGACGACGTGCCCGGGGCTGTACTGGGCCAGCTCGGCAATCGCGTGCAGCACGCACTGCGCGCGTACACCCCGCGCGACCAGAAGGCGGTGCGCACGGCGGCCGAGACCTTCGCGCCGAATCCCGCGCTCGATGTCGCCGCGACGATCTCGCAACTCGCAACCGGTGAGGCGCTGGTCTCGACCCTCCAGCACAAGGGCGTGCCCATGCCGGTCGAACGCACGCTGATCGCGCCGCCACGCTGCCGGATGGGTGGCATCAGTGCGGACGAGCGCGCACGTGTGCGCGCCGGCAGCCCGATCGCCGGCAAGTACGACACCCCGGTCAATCGCGAGTCGGCGGCGGAACTGCTCGCCAGCCGCGCCCAGGATGCCGCCGCGCAGGCAAGGACCCCGCCCGCGCAAACCGCGCGTGAGGCCGAGGCCGAAGGTAGTGTCGGCCGGTCGATCAACGAGTTCCTGTTCGGCACCAGCCGCCGCCAGGGCGCCGTGCAGGCAGCCGGCAAGCAGGCGGTGCGCACGATCACCAATCGCATCGTCCGCAACCTGCTCGGCGGGATGCGCGTCAGGTGAGCGCCCCATGAGTCGCTGGCGTCCACCCTCCGCGGCGAGCACCGCGCTGATCACGCCCGAGGGGCATGCACGGCTCAAGACCGAGCTCGACGACCTGTGGCGCGTGCGCCGGCCCGAGGTGGTGCGGGCGCTGTCTGCGGCCGCAGCCGAAGGCGACCGTTCGGAGAACGCCGAGTACACCTACCGCAAGAAACAGCTCGGCGAGATCGACCGGCGCGTGCGGTATCTGTCCAAGCGGCTCGAATCGCTGCGCGTGGTCGACACCGTGCCCAGCGATGCAGACGCGATCTTCTTCGGCGCATACGTCGAGCTGGAGGACACCGACAGCGGCGAGCTGGCGCGCTATCGCATCGTTGGACCCGACGAGACCGACGCCAGGGCGGGCTGGATCAGCATCGACTCGCCACTCGCGCGGGCGATGCTGAAGAAACGCGTCGACGACGAGTTCGAAGCCCAGCTGCCTGCAGGACCGGTGCGCTTCGCGGTCGTGGCGGTCGCCTACCGCTCGGCATGAGCGTCAGGCAGCGGGTACGCGCCGGCGCTGCGTCCGCCGCGACGGGCAGCCCACGACTGGCGCGGGCACTGTGGCCGGTGCTGCTGGCGACCCTGCCCGCCTGCATGCAGGAGGCGCCGTTGCCGCCACCGGTCGCCGAGGCGACGGTGCGTGTGGATGCGAAAGCCCGGGCGCACGCCGAGCTCGCGCATCGCGTGCGTCGGTTCCTGATCGATCGCGGCGCGCGCGGACCGGTCGCGGCCAACGACGAACGGTTCCGGCTCGGCGCGTTCTGGCGCGCGCGCGCGGACACCCACCATTTCGGACCCGATTTCCACGCCCGCGCACGCGTCGCGCTGGCCGCTCCGGGGGCACCGACCCAGGCCGATACCGCGCTGCGGGCACTGCAGGCGACGGTGGATGCCCGCCTGCCGCACTGGCAGGCGCTGGTCGATTACAACGCCTCGGGCCGGATGCGCGACGACGCCGGCGAAGAGGGCCGTCGCCTGCTGCCGTGGGCGATCGCGGCGCTCGATGCGATCGAAGCGGCGGCCTGGCGGTACGTGGACGCGGTGGAATCGCCCCCGACCCGCGAGTGATCGGGCGGATGCAGCGCCCGAAGTGATGCGTCTTCCCTGCGCCGGCCGCGCGCCAGCGCTTCATCCCACGCCTGTGTCGCCGACGTCGGTCGGCATGTGCGCGCAGCCTGCGACGACACGCAGGTGAGCCGGCCAGAGCGGCCCGGTCTCGCGCGGTGCGGACGCGGTGGGCCATGCCATGCAGCGCGTGGGCCCGCCCGCACTCTGCGCTGCAACGCGGAGCCGTCAGTCGATACGACGCATCTCGAAGATCCGCTCGTCGGACAGCGCGGTGAAGTAGCCGGTCGTCGACCTGAAATTCTGCTGCGGGAACTCGGTGCCGGGCGACACCCGGCACAGCAGGAATGCCCGCGAGTAAGCGCACTGCAGACGGGCCTGCGGATCGACATCCGGAAACAGTCCCGCCTGCTCCAGGCGATCGAGCGGCAGCAGCGCCAGCCCCTCGCCGCGGAACATCGCCAGCCAGCCGCGGCCTTCGGCGCGCACCACCAGCTCGGCGTCGGCGGGAAACGCATCATTGCCGTCGCCCGCCGGCCGGTAGGTGCCACTGAGCCCGTCGCCTGCCTGCGCATGGGCGGCCGCGCCCAGCATGGCCAGCAGCACGAGCGCGAGGCGGTTCACGCGTGGACCTCGGCGACCTCGCCGTAGAGGTCGTGCTCGTCGCTGCCCATGATCTCCACATCGACGAAATCGCCCGGCTGCAGATCGGCTTCGCGGCCATCCTGGATCTGCACCACGCCGTCGATCTCGGGCGCGTCGCCCATCGAACGGGCGATCGCCAGATCGCCGTCGACCATGTCGACCAGGCACATCTGCACCGTGCCGACCTTGGCTTCGAGGCGGGCGGTGGAGATCTCCGCCTGCTTGTCCATGAAGCGCGCGAGACGCTCCTGCTTCACTTCCTCGGGCACCGCGTCCGGCAGCGCATTGGCCGTCGCGCCTTCGACCGGCGAATAGGCGAACGCACCCACGCGGTCGAGCTGGGCCTCGTCCATGAAGTCGAGCAACTGCTGGAAATCGTCCTCGGTCTCGCCGGGGAAGCCGACGATGAAGGTGCTGCGGATCGTCAGTTCGGGGCAGATCTCGCGCCAGCGCGCGATGCGTTCGCGGGTCTTGTCGATCGCGCCGGGCCGCTTCATGAGTTTGAGGATGCGCGGGCTGGCGTGCTGCAGCGGCACGTCCAGATACGGCAGCAGCTTCGGCATGCCGTCGACGTGGCGCTCGGTCATCAGCGGGATGATGTCGTCGACGTGCGGATACGGGTACACGTAATGCAGCCGCGTCCACACGCCCAGTTCCGACAGGCCTTCGCACAGCGCCTTCATCCGCGTGGCGTACTGGCGCTCGCGCCAGGTGCGCTCGGCATAGCGCACGTCGACGCCATAGGCTGAGGTGTCCTGCGAGATCACCAGCAGCTCGCGCACCCCGCCGCGCACGAGCTTTTCGGCCTCGCGCAGCACGTCATCTACCGGGCGCGACACCAGATCGCCGCGCATCGACGGAATGATGCAGAAGCTGCAGCGATGGTTGCAGCCTTCGGAGATCTTCAGGTACGCGTAGTGCTTGGGCGTCAGCTTGATGCCGACGTCGTCGTCCATTGCCGCGCGGCGCGGCAGCAGATCGAGGAAGGGGTCATGCTTCTGCGGCGCCGCGGCGTGGACGGCGCGCATCACCGAGCCGTAGTCCTGCGGCCCGCTGATCGACAGCACGCCCGGATGCGCCTCGCGGATCACCTCCGAACGCTTGCCCAGGCACCCGGTGACGATCACCTTGCCGTTCTCGGAGATCGCCTCGCCGATCGCATCCAGCGATTCGGTCACTGCCGAATCGATGAAGCCGCAGGTGTTGACGACGACGACGTCGGCATCGTCATAGGTCTGCACGATGTCATAGCCCTCGACCCGGAGCTGGGTGAGGATGCGTTCGGAATCGACGAGGGCTTTCGGACAGCCGAGGCTGACGAACCCGACCTTGGGATTGGCTGCGGACATGGGGAACCGTTGCTTGGGGAGATGGCCGCTGCAGCGGCTCCGGATCGCGTTCGCGCGGCATGAGGCCCACGCGCGGGCCGCGCAGTATACCGCCGCGCCGCGCCCGGACCGACCGCACACCATCGGCGCCGGCCTCCCGGTAGACTCGGGCCCTCACCTGAACAGGGAAACCGCATGGGCCGGGACATCAGCCTCGTCACTCCCTACGGACCGGTGAACGCCTGGCGGGCAGACCCGCCGCACGGCGCCGCGCCCCGGGGGGCGCTGCTGGTCATCCAGGAGATCTTCGGCGTCAACGCGCATATCCGCAGCGTCGCCGACGGCTATGCCGCCGCCGGTTATGTCGCCCTCGCACCGGCGGTGTTCGACCCCGTCGCCCGCAACGTGGAGCTGAGCTACGACGCCGAGGGCGTGAGCCGGGGTCGGGCCCTGGTCGCCTCGCTCGGCACCGAGCGTGCGCTCGGCGTGCTGCGGGCCGGGCGCGACCTGCTGCAGGCGCAGGGCCACCGTCGCGTAGGCGCCGTGGGCTTCTGCTGGGGCGGGACACTCGCGTTCCTTGCCAACGCGAGGCTGGGCATGCTGGCGGCGAGCTACTACGGCGCACAGACCCTGCCCTTCCTCGAGGAGCCCCTGCAGGCGCCGATGCTGTTCCACTTCGGCGCCGACGACCCCTCGATCCCTCCGGAAGCCATCGAGCGCCACAGGACCCTGCAGCCGGACGCGGAGGTCCGCGTGCACCCGGGCGGCCATGGCTTCAACCGGGATATCGACCCGAACCACTACCATGCGCAAAGCGCGACCAGCGCCCGGCGCGCGACCCTCGCCTTCCTCGACGCCGCCCTGCGGCGGGAGCCCACGCCATGACCCATGCCGGCCCGTACATCCTGCACCCGCAACTGGCGGAGGATACCCACCCTCTGGCCCTGCTCGGACTGTGCGAGCTGCGCCTGATGGACGACGCCAACTACCCCTGGCTGGTCCTCGTACCGCGGATCGCCGACGCCCGTGAACTGATCGATCTCGATCCCGACCAGCGCCGTGCGCTGACCGACGACATCGACACCGCCGCGCGCCTGCTGCGCGACACGTTCCAGCCCTACAAACTCAACATCGCCGCGCTCGGCAACATGGTCGAGCAACTGCACGTCCACGTGATCGGGCGCGAGCGCGACGATCCGGCCTGGCCGGCGCCGGTCTGGGGCCGGGTCGCCGCCAGACCCTATACGCCCGAGCAGCTGGTCACACGGATCGCCAGCCTGCAGGCAGCGCTGCAAGGCTGAGGCCGGGCATCACCGGCGGGCCGGGACCCCGGGCGCCGCGTCCCGCGAAGAAAGTTGCTCAGGTGCGCGGCAGGGTGACGCCGCGCTGGCCCTGGTACTTGCCGCCGCGATCCTTGTACGAGGTCTCGCAGACGTCATCGGCATCCGACTGGAAGAACAGCATCTGCGCCACGCCTTCGTTGGCGTAGATGCGCGCCGGCAGCGGCGTGGTGTTGCTGAACTCCAGGGTCACATGCCCTTCCCACTCCGGCTCGAGCGGCGTGACGTTGACGATGATCCCGCAGCGGGCGTACGTGCTCTTGCCCAGGCATACCACCAGCGTGTCGCGCGGAATGCGGAAGTACTCGACGGTGCGCGCCAGCGCGAACGAATTCGGCGGGATGATGCACTCGTCCGCCTCGATGTCGACGAAGCTCTTGGGGTCGAAGTGCTTGGGATCGACGATCGTCGAGTTGATGTTGGTGAACACCTTGAACTCGCGCGAACAGCGCACGTCGTAGCCGTAGCTCGATGTGCCGTAACTGACGATGCGCGCGCCGGCCGGGTCCTGCTTGATCTGGCCGGGCTCGAAGGGCTCGATCATGCCACCCGGCTGCTCGGACATGCGGCGGATCCAGCGGTCGCTCTTGATGCTCATCGTGGGGGTTCCTGCGGCCTTGGGCCTGGCCGGTCATTGTCCACGGCCTGTCTGCCGACGTCACCCCGGCTGGCCATGGCGCAGCTGGGTCAGAGCAGCGACGCGGAAATCGACATCGGCGCGCGCGGGCGCTTCTCGAGTTCTTCGACCAGACGCCGCGCTGCGGCGCGATAGGCCGTCGCGGCGGGCGATGCGGGCATCGCGGCGACGATCGGCACGCCGGCATCGCCCTGCGCGCGGATGCCGATCTCAAGCGGCAGCGAGCCCAGCAGCGGTACTCCGTACTGCGCCGCCATGCGCTGGCCACCGCCCTCGCCGAACAGGTGTTCCACATGGCCGCAATTGGAGCAGACGTGCTGGGCCATGTTCTCGACGAGCCCCAGCACCGCCACTTCGACCTTCTCGAACATCCGCAGCGCCTTGCGCGCGTCCAGCGTCGCCACGTCCTGCGGCGTGGTCACGATGACCGCGCCGGCCACCGGAATCTTCTGCGCAAGCGTCAGCTGGATATCGCCGGTGCCCGGCGGCAGATCGACGAGCAGGTAATCAAGCGCCTCGTCCCCGCCCCACAACGTGTCGTTGAGCAGCTGGGTCAACGCGGACGTCGCCATCGGTCCACGCCAGATCATCGGCGTGTCCTGGTCGACCAGCAGGCCGATCGACATCGCCTCGATGCCATGCGCCTGCATCGGCAGGATGGACTTGCCGTCCGGGCTGTCGGGCTTGCCGGACAGACCCAGCATCGTCGGAATGCTGGGTCCGTACACGTCGGCGTCCAGCACGCCCACCCTCGCCCCCTCGGCCGCCAGCGCAAGCGCAAGGTTCACCGCGGTCGTGGATTTGCCGACCCCGCCCTTGCCGGAACCGATGGCGATGATGTTGCGGATGCGGGGGTGGGAAGACAGGTTGGCTTGAACGGAACGGGCTGCGGCGTGCGGCATCAGAGTCTTCTTGTGATCGTGGTGGTGGCAGGCCGACGGTATCGGCTCCCCGCACTGGCAGCAGCTCGAGCGACGGACGAAGCCTGCACAGGCCGTGTTGAGGCACGGGATCTACGACATGCATCACGGTAGGCCGCTACCCGAGGCCAGCGCACCGCCGCCGTTGGGTGCGGCCCTGCGTATGAGCGCATTAGCTTAAACCGCGCCACTGACGGAAGGGCGGGACAGCGGATCCGGAAGGGACGACCGCAATGCGGCGAAAAAGCGCATATGAACCCAGGCGGAACTTGACCAAGGTTGTGAAATTGGTGTTAGGATCGGTTCACAACCGCTTAACGCTGCGTTCACTTAGACCATATGTGGTTGATAACCAAGGGGATTTAAATGCGCTCACGTCGAACCCTGGGCCCTGTCCGGCCCCGCCGCAACCCGCTTCATCTGGCGCTCGCCGCAGCCCTGCTGCTGCCCATGGGCCTCGCATCGGCGCAGAGCACCCCGCCGACAGACGACGAAGAAGAGCCGGCGCCCACGGCGGAGCAGACGCAGGCCGCCGCTTCCGCGCCAGCCACTACCCTGGATCGCGTCAGCGTTACCGGCTCGCGCATTGCGCGCGACACCTTCAACTCGGTTTCACCGGTTCAGGTGATCAGCCGCGAGGAATCCACGCTGGCAGGCTTCAGCTCCACCACAGGCGTGCTCCAGAGCAACTCGGTGACCGGCGGCTCCTCGCAGATCAACAACGCCTACGGCGGCTTCGTCGTCAATGGCGGGCCGGGCGTGAACACGCTGTCGCTGCGCGGTCTTGGCGCGACCCGCACGCTGATCCTGCTCAACGGACGTCGCGTCTCCCCGGCTGGCTCGCGCGGCGCCGTGGGTTCGGCGGATCTCAACGTGCTGCCGAACATGATGATCGAGCGGATCGAAGTGCTGAAGGACGGCGCCTCGTCGATCTACGGCTCCGATGCGGTTGCCGGCGTGGTCAACGTCATCACCCGCACCCGGGTCGATGACACCACGGTCGAGTTCCAACGCAACTTCACCCAGGACGGCGGTGGCGACGAAACGCGCGCCGGCATCATGACCGGCGCCGTAGGCGATCGATGGCATGCGTCAGGCTCGCTGGAAATGAATCAGCGCGCGGAACTCACCCTCGGCCAGCGCGGCTGGGCCAGTGACTGCCCGCGGCCGCTCCTCGGCCGCAACGCTGACGGCTCGTATGGCGCGGACGACTACATCGACCCCCGCACCGGCCGCCCGAAATGCTGGACGATCGACGACAGCGGCGTGACGATCAACACGATCGGCACGGGCAACATCGCCGGCGTCCCGGGCCTGGGCAGCGTCGGTACCGGCGCGAGCGGCAACATCTTCAATCGCTGGCGCCCGAACCCCGGCGTGACCACGGGTCTTCCCGGTTACGAAGGGGTCGACTACTTCGGTCGTGACAGCTTCGATCCGGCCATGCTGCGCGAGTCGCTGATTTCACCTACCAAGAACACCACCGGCTTCCTGCAGGCCGGCTTCGATCTCAATGCCCTGGGCGATGCCGAGCTCTACTTCGAGGGCCTTGGCCACCGTCGAGAGTCGCAGCAGATCGGCTATCTGCAACACAGCCTCGACTATCCCGTGGGCAGCCCGCTTCTCGGCAGCCTTTCGACCCTCCCCGCGTGGCTGGCAGCGCCTGCCGACGGATCCACCAATGGCAGGAATGTGTCGGTGCGCGCCTTCATCGGCTGGGGCCCATACAAGAGCTGGCAGGAAGTGGACTTCTTCCGCGCGACCGGGGGATTGCGCGGCAATCTCGGCACCGAGTGGAGCTACGACACTTACTACAGCCATGCGCGCTCTGATTCGGCATACATGGTGGAAAACCGCCTGACCGACCGCATCGCGCGGAGTATCGACGTCGTATCCGACGGGCGCGGCGGTTTCGTGTGCCGCGACCCCTCTGGCGGATGCGTCCCCACGCCTGCGTTGTCGGCTGCAGTGGTTGGCGGAGATCTTCCGCAGGCCTACCGTGACTACATCATGCAGGACACCCGCGGCCAGACCATCTATACCGAGTCCACGTTCAACTTCGGCGTCAATGGTCCACTGTTCGACCTGCCCGCGGGCACGGTCAGCACCGCGATGGGCGTGGAACACCGTCGTCAGGAAATCGACGACACCCCCGACATCAACTCGATCAACAACAACCTCTTCGGCTTTACCGCATCCCAGCCTACGCGCGGCAAGGACTCGGTGAGCGAGGCGTATATCGAGTTCGAGGTGCCGCTGCTGTCGGATCTGCCGTTCGCGCAGGAATTCACCTTCAATGCGTCCGCGCGCTACACCGACTACGACTCCTACGGTGACGACTCCACGTGGAAGCTCGGCGTGCTCTATACGCCGGTCGACTGGTTGTCGATACGCGCCTCCCGCGGCACGTCGTTCCGCGCCCCGGCCCTGTTCGAACAGTTCCTGGGTGCCACCAGCGGCTTCCTGTCCTCGGCTACAGACCCCTGCAACGAGTACGGCAACCGGAACCCCACCTCGGCCCGCTATCAGAACTGCGCCAGTGAAGGCCTGCCGACGAACTTCCAGCAGACCAGCAGCGTGACCTCGATCACGCAAGGCGGTGCCGAGACCGGCCTGGCCGCCGAGACCTCCGTCGCCGTGACGGCGGGCATCGTCCTGCAGCCGGAATTCCCGGAATGGTTTGGTGATCTGTCGTTCGCCGCCGATTACTACGACATCAAGGTCGACAACGGTGTCGCGCGCCTGTCCGGCCAGAATGTCATGAACCTCTGCTACGACAGCCAGCCGGCGGACTTCAATTCCGATGCCGGCCAGTGCAGCCTGGTGACCCGCGGCGTCAACAACACGATGTCGGTGACCTCGGGCTACGTGAACATCTCGGAAAGCCTGGTGCGCGGCTGGGACTTCACCGCCCGCTTCGTTCGGGAAATCGGTCCGGGCTCGTTCCGCACCACTGCGCGCCTTTCCAACTACCTGACCCAGGCCGGCCGTACCTTCCCGACCGACCCGCTGCGCAACACCACGGGAACGGTAGCGCAGCCCCAGTACGCCGGTGATGTGGACTTCTCGTATTCGGTGCAGAAGTGGCTGGTGCGTTACGGGCTCGAGTGGGTGGGGTCGACGAACGACTACGATTACTACGAGACCTATTTCGACACGGACTACCGTCCCCTCTATCTCCTCGAGACCGGCAACTACTTCCTGTCCAATCTTTCGGTCCAGTACCGGGGTGACGACTGGTCGGCCACGGTCGGCGCACGCAACCTTGCCGACAAGGAACCGCCGATGATCTCTGCAGGCTGGGGCAATCGCATCGGCAACGCCCCGCTCTACAGTGGCTACGACTATCTCGGAAGGACATTCTTCTTCAATCTGAGCAAGTCGTTCTGATCTGATCAGGGCACAGGTCCGGGCCGCCACTCTTCGAGTGGCGGCTCTTTTTTTGGCGGCAACCCGCCACCCCGAATTCTGGAAGGCATTCCATGAAACGCTTGCTGACCGCAGTATCGATCGCATCGGCTCTGGTCGTTGTCCAGACCGCACATGCCGAAAACAAGACGCCGAGCGCGCCGGCCATTGAGCAGCTGGCCGCATTCCCGGCCTTTTCCAGCTTCACCCTCTCACCTGACGGCCGGCACATCGCCGCGTTGCGGGCCATGGGAGAAGACCGCGCCATCGCGGTCTGGAAGACCGACGCACTGGACCAGCCACCCACGCTGATCGGCTCGGACCGGATGAAGTTCGGCGGCGTGTCTTTCATCAAGAACGATCGCCTCGCAGTTTCCCTCTGGCAACCGTTCGACCTGAGGACAGACCGTGTCACACGGACATTCCTCAACAAGCTGATGATCACCGACCTCCAGGGCAAAGAGTGGAAAGAGCCGCTGTCGCTGCCCCGCGCGCAGAGCCGTGCGGAGGAACTGCTTCAGGCCCGAACCAGCCCGTCCGTCCTCGACAGCCTGCCCAACGATCCGCACCACATCCTGGTGGTGAACACCATCGGCAGCAGTGCAGCGGACGTCTACCGGGTGGATCTACGCAACTACTCGTCGGCCCGGGTGCAGATGTCGGGCGAGAACGTCGCGGGCTATGTGACGGATCTTGATGGGGAGTTGCGTGCGCGGCTCAGATCGAATGTCGACAGCGTGGGCGCTTACATCGCTGCGGAGTTCCGCAACCCCGAAACCAACAGCTGGGACGAACACTTTCGCTCGTACGTCAAGAACCGTGACCAGACACAGATCATCGGCTTCGGCAGTGATCCCAACATCGCCTTTGTTGAAAGCAACGAAGGTCGCGACAAGTCCGTCGTCTACGAGTACGACATCCGCGCCCGACAGCGCAAGGAAGTTCTGTTCGAGCACAACTTCTTCAACGCGAACCGCGTCATCGTCAACCCGTATCGCAGCGCCGGCGAAGGGTACGGTGCCATCATCGGACTGGGCTATGAAGGCCCGCGCGGTGACGACGTCGAATGGACCGCCCCGCAGATGCGCGCACTCGATGCCGGACTGCGACAGGCGCTCGGAATCGGCGCCACGCCCATGGAGCTGGTGGATCCCGAATCAGGCGCCCGCGCGACGATCCAGTATCCGGTCGAGAAGCAGTACCGGATCGTCGGCTACACCCCGGACTTCACGACGGTACTGCTCGTGGTCGATGGCCCTTCGCTTCCGCCGGAGCATTACCTTTTCCGCGACGGACAGCTGTCGCTGCTCGCGAAGGCCTATCCGGATATCGATCCGAGGGCGCTGGGCAGGACGGAACTGGTCTACTACACCGCGCGCGACGGGCTGGAGATTCCAGCGTTCCTGACCCGACCCGATCCCGGGCTCTGTGGCGCCGGTCCCTGGAGTGCAGTCGTCCATCCGCACGGGGGGCCTTGGTCACGCGACACGATGGATTTCGACGGGTCGATGTGGGTGCCACTGCTGGCATCGCGGTGCCACGCGGTCCTGCGGCCGCAGTTCCGGGGTTCGGACGGCTGGGGCCGGAAGCTCTGGATCTCCGGCGACGCCGAATGGGGCCAGAAGATGCAGGACGACAAGGACGACGGCGCGAAGTGGATGCTCCAGCAGGGCATCGCGCTGGAAGGGCGCATCGCGATGTTCGGTTTCTCCTACGGCGGCTATTCCGCCTTCGCCGCCGCCGTGCGCCCGAACGGACTCTACAAATGCGCGATCGCCGGTGCCGGCGTCTCGGACATCGAACGTATCTGGTCAAGGTTCTACACCAATCCGTTCTTCCGCCAGGCACAGGCACCGACCGTAAAGGGCCTGAGCCCGCTCAGCCAGGCTGCCGACATCCAGATTCCGATCATGGTCTATCACGGCGTCCGCGATCAGACCGTCCCTATCGAGCAGTCGCAATGGTTTGTCTCGAGTGCGAAGCAGTCGCAGCAGGACGTGGAGTACCACGAGCTCGCCGACTACGGCCACGGCCCGGCATGGACGCGCGCGATCATGGCCGAACAACTCCGCGTCATCGATACCTATCTGAGGGAGGGCTGCGGCGGCCAAGGTCTCTGAACCATCGCCTGCCCATCACTGGCCACTGCAATGGCGCCTTTCCGAGATGCGTTATATAAGGCCGGTGTGCGGTCGCCACTCGGTCGGCCCCAACTCCTGGGAGGGAACATGCGTATCCACACACTTGCACTGCTGTGCGCGCTGCCGCTGGCCGCGCTTTCATCGTCGGCGTTCGCCGCCGATGGTCCGGTCGGCCGCTGGAAGACCATCGACGACCAGACCGGCCAGGTGAAATCGATCGTGGAGATCAGCCAGGCCACCAACGGCACGCTCAGTGGCCGCGTCGTCGAGGTGCTGCAGTCCGACCGCGGCCCGAACCCGGTCTGCGACAAGTGCAGCGGCGAGCGCCGGAACAAGCCGATCACCGGCATGACGATCCTCTGGGATCTCAAGCCCGACGGCAACGAGTGGGCCGGCGGCACCATTCTCGACCCTTCCAACGGCAAGACCTACAAGTCGAAGGCGAAGATGCTCGACGCCAACCGCCTTGGTGTCTCGGGCTGCATTGCCTTCATCTGCCGCGAGCAGGTGTGGCAGCGGGAGACCTGATACGCGTGATGGCTTAGAACGCCCCTGACCACCAACAAGGCGCCCGCAGGGGCGCCTTTTTTCTGCCCCCTGTCCGCCAGGTGTTGTCGTCAATCGACGCAGCAGACGCGCAACAGCGGAAGGCCAGACTCCGCATAACAAGCCAGCCGATCCGATGCCCGCGTTTCATTGCGTTCATATCGCTCCCCATGTCAGAAATGTTAACTCTGCGTTAAGCAGAAAGTGGCCGCCTCAGAACCCATGAACTGGGCCGGCTTTGTTCACACAGGGACATATTCGAATGACTGTACGCAACACCTCGACGTTGAGCGCGTCGATAGCAACCGCGCTGCTCGCTACCGCGACGACCGCTTGGGCCCAAGAGGCCACTTCAAATGATCCTCAGACGCTCGATCGCGTCTCTGTCACCGGTTCGCGCATCGCGCGCGAAGGCTTCGTCACGCCATCGCCCGTCACAGCCATCAGCGCCGAGGAAATCCGCGCCACCGGCGCGGTCACCATCGCCGACCTGATGACCAAGATGCCGGCGCTGAGCCCCAACTACACGCTGGGCAACTCCACGCGCTTCATCGGCACCGCCGGCCTCGGCCTGCTGGACCTCCGCGGCATGGGCACGGCCCGCACGCTCGTGCTGGTCAATGGTCGGCGCCACGTCGGTGCCACTCCGGGCTCGACCGCGGTCGACGTCAACACCATTCCGGTCGAGTGGATCGAGCGCGTCGAAGTCATCACCGGCGGCGCGTCCGCGGTCTACGGTGCCGACGCAGTGGCGGGCGTGGTCAACTTCATCACCAAGAAGTCGTTCGACGGCGTCGAGATGCGCGCCCAGCGTGGCGGCTCGGGCGAGGGCAACTTCGGCCGTGCATTCGCCAGCATTTCAGCCGGCAGCGACTTTGCCGATGGCCGCGGCACTGCTGCGGTCTCGATCGAGCGCAGCGAGCAGGACCGTTTCAGCCGCACGAGCCGGGAGATCGGCCGTCGCTACCAGGTGTCGCGCCCGAATCCGGACTTCGATCCGAGCCAGCCGTCCAGCGAGCGCAATCCCCAGACGATCCTTGAGGGACCCGGCGGCAATCACTCGATCTCCTACGGCGGCACGTTCAACGTCGGTACGTTCAACCCGGCCGATCCCACCACCCGCTACCAGTTCCGGCCCGATGGCAGCTTCGCCCGCAACCGCTACGACGGCTGGGTCAATTCCACCTCGTGCATCGACTGTGATTTCACCGACCTCAACGCGCTCGCGGATCTCGAGCCCGAGTTCAACCGCACCAGCGTCAACGCGATTTTCGGATTTGACCTGACCGAAAACCACCGCGTGTTCGCCGAGGCCAAGTACAGCAAGACCGAGTCGAACTTCTTCGGGCAGCCCGCGTTTGACCAGCCGATCCGCATCCGGCCCGACAACGCCTACATCACCCCCGAACTGGCCGCGTTCCTCGCCGCCAACCCGTCCGCGCTCTCGTCGACGAACCTCGGAGGCACCACGTACCGCTTCCTCGGCGTCAACCGCATGAACGCCGATGCAGGTCGACGGGGCGAGCAGGTTGACCGCGACACCAAGCGCGTCGTTGTCGGCGTCGAGGGATATTTCGGTGACAGCTGGAGCTACGAGGCGTCGTTCAACTACGGCGAGTCGTCGATCAACCGCCTGAATCTGAACAACCGTATCAACGAGCGCTGGCAGGCCGGCCTGGATACCGTCCGTGATGCGAACGGCAACATCGCCTGTCGCGTATCGGTGGACCCGACTGCGATCAACATCCACACGGGCCAGGCGTACAACCTCGACCTCACCGCCGGCTGCGTGCCTTTCTCGGTGTTCGGCGATGGCGCGGTGGCCGCCAACCCTGCGGCGGCAGCCTGGTTCAACACCGATTCGCTCAACCAGTCGAAGCTGCGACAGACGGTCTACAGCGCGTCGGTCGCGAACAGCGCGCTCTTTTCGCTGCCTGCGGGTGACGTCGGCTTTGCCGGCGGCATCGAGCACCGTACCGAACGCAGCCAGGAGAACACCGATCCGCTCGCCGCACAGGGGCTGACGTTCCTCAACGCCATCGCGAGTCGCGGCGGGCAGTACGACGTCACCGAAGTGTTCGCCGAGACGACGATTCCGCTGCTTGCCGGAGTACCCGGCGTGGAGCGGCTCGCGCTGGATCTGGCCGGTCGCTACTCCGACTACGACACCATCGGTTCGACCAAGACCTGGAACATCGGCATCGACTGGGAAGTTGTTCCCTCGCTGCGTATCCGCGGCACCACGGCCAAAGCCGTCCGCGCCCCGGGCATCGGCGAACTGTTCAACCCGCAGTCGCAGAACTTCGCGACGTTCAACGATCCGTGCAACACGCGCGTCACCAACACCAACCGGCCGTCGACCGCCGCGGATGTCGCTCTGCGTCAGGCCAATTGCGCTGCGCTGGGCATTCCGGCCGACTGGGTCGACGACTACACGTCCAACCGCCCCGGCCTGAGTGGCGGCAACCCCAACCTGCGTCCGGAGTCGGCCGATACGGTGTCGTTCGGCGCGGTCTGGCAGCCCGGATTTGTCCGCGGCCTGGGCGTTTCGGTCGACTACTGGCGCGTCACGCTGCACGATGCGATCGGTGCGGTCAGCGCGCAGACCAATGCGACGCGCTGCGTCGACTCGCCCGGCGGCGTGACCAACAACTTCTTCTGCGACCAGATCTTCCGTGCGCCGGTCGGTGGCTACAACGATCCCCAGGGTCGTGCATTCCCCGCCTACAGCGTCTACGACTGGATCGCGCTCAACGAGAATCTGGCCAAGTCGCGTCGCGTGGGTATCGACTTCGAGGTCGACTACCGCTTCGAGCTGGCGGGCGGCAACGCGGTCACCCGCCTGGTCGGCACGCGCTTGCTGCAGTCGCGCGAATGGGCGTTCCAGGACTTCCCGACCGAATACCGCGAGTGGGTGACCAACGTCGCCGATCCGCGCTACCGGGCGAACCTGGAAACGTCGTACAGCCGCAACGAGTGGAACGTGTCGTGGACCGCGCGATACATGCACCACAACCTGCGCGTGGAACCGGCGTCGTACCAGAGCAACCCGGGCCAGTCGAGCCCGATCCGCAACGGCTCGTACGTCTATCACAATGCCCAGGTCGGCTACACCTTCCCCGATTCCGGAATCAAGGTGTACCTCGGCGTGGACAATGTGTTCGACAAGGAGCCGCCGGTGAACTATTTCGGCGCCGACATCGGTTCGTCGTTCTACGACAGTGTGGGGCGCTTCATGTATCTGGGCGCTTCGTACAAGTTCTGACCGGTTCCAATGCGTGACGAAAGAGCCCGGCCCCGGCCGGGCTCTTTCTTTGGTGCGGTCGGAGCGCAGATGCGATAATTCCGCATCGCATACCACGCCCACGCCCATGCCCCGCAAGCTGCTCGTCACCACCGCACTGCCCTACGCCAACGGCCCGCTTCACCTCGGCCATCTGGTGGGCTACATCCAGGCCGATATCTGGGTGCGGGCCCGGCGCATGGATGGCGACACCGCGCATTTCGTCTGCGCCGACGACACGCACGGCACGCCGATCATGCTGGCTGCGGAGAAGGCCGGCACCACGCCGGAAGCCTTCATCGCCGACATCCAGGCGGGCCACGAGCGCGACTTCGCCGCGTTCGGCGTCGAGTTCGATCACTACGACTCCACCCATTCCGCCGGCAACCGCGAGATGGTCGAAACCATCTACGCGCGTCTCGACGCGGGCGGCCACATCGCACGCCGGGATGTCGCGCAGCTCTTCGATCCGGTGCGCGGCATGTTCCTGCCCGACCGCTACGTCAAGGGCACGTGCCCGAAGTGCGGCACTCCGGACCAGTACGGCGACAACTGCGAGCACTGCGGCGCCACCTATTCGCCGAGTGACCTGATCGACCCGGTCTCGGTCGTGAGCGGCGCCACGCCCGAACTGCGCGAATCGGAGCACTTCTTCTTCGAGCTCGGACACTTCGAAAGCTTCCTGCGCGAGTGGCTGTCCGGCGATGTCGCGGTATCGGGCGTCAAGGCGAAGCTCGCCGAGTGGCTCGATGGCGACGGCGGCCTGCGCGCCTGGGACATCTCGCGCGATGCGCCCTACTTCGGATTCGAGATCCCCGGCCATCCAGGCAAGTTCTTCTACGTCTGGCTGGATGCGCCGATCGGCTATCTCAGCAGCTTCAAGGCCCTGTGCACGCGCGAAGGGCTCGACTTCGATGCCTGGCTCGCGCCCGACAGCGGCGCCGAGTTGCACCATTTCATCGGCAAGGACATCGTCAACTTCCACGGACTGTTCTGGCCGGCGATGCTGCACGGCGCCGGCCTGCGCGCACCCGCGCGATTGCACGTCAACGGCTACCTGACCGTCGACGGCGCCAAGATGTCCAAGTCGCGCGGCACGTTCGTCATGGCGCGCACCTATCTCGACCAGGGGCTCGATCCCGAAGCGCTGCGCTACTACTTCGCGGCGAAGTCCTCCGGTGGTGTCGACGATCTCGATCTCAACCTCGGCGATTTCATCGCGCGCGTGAACAGCGATGTCGTCGGCAAGGTGGTCAACCTGGCCAGTCGCTGCGCCGGCTTCATCGGCAAGCGTTTCGACGGCCGGCTTGCCGAGGCGCTGCCGGAGCCGGAGATGTATGGCCGCTTCGTCGAGGCGCTGGTGCAGGTTCGCCAGAGTTATGCGCGCAACGAACCGGCCAGCGTGCTGCGCCAGGTGATGGCGCTCGCCGACGAGGCGAACCGTTACATCGACGAGCGCAAGCCCTGGGTGATCGCCAAGCAGGACGGCAGCGATGCCGAGCTGCAGGCGGTGTGCACCCAGGGGCTGAACCTGTTCCGCGTGCTGGCCACTGCGCTGCGGCCGGTGCTTCCGCGCGTGGCCCGTGATGCCGAAGCGTTCTTCGCGGCGCCGGCCCAATCCTGGTCCGCGCTCGATGCACCGCTGCTCGGCCACGTGATCCAACCGTATGCCCCGCTCTTCACCCGTATCGACCCAAAGCAGATTGACGCCATGACCGACGCCTCCAAGGACACTCTCGCCGCCCCGGCAGCGCCTGCCACGCCCAAGAAACCGGCCGACGTTCCGGCGGCGCCGGCGAAGGCGGCCGAGCCCGGGGTGCCTGCGCACATCTCGATCGACGATTTCGCGAAGCTCGATCTGCGCATCGGCAAGGTCGTGGTCTGTGAATTCGTCGAGGGCTCGGACAAGCTGTTGCGTTTCGAACTCGACGCCGGCGACCTGGGCACGCGTCAGATCTTCTCCGGCATCCGCGCCAGCTACGCCGAGCCGGACCGCCTGGTCGGGCGCAACGTGGTGTTCATCGCCAATCTCGCACCGCGCAAGATGCGCTTCGGCATCAGCGAAGGCATGATCCTGTCGGCCGGCTTCGACGGTGGCGCGCTCGCCTTGCTGGATGCCGACGCCGCCGCGCAGCCGGGTATGCCGGTCCGCTGAGGCGGCGCGTCACCCCGACCGGGATCTTCCGCGCATGTCCCCCAGCCCCGTCGAGCACGTCGACCGCCTGCTGCCGCAGACCCAGTGCGGCCAGTGCGGATTCGACGGCTGCCGTCCCTACGCCGAAGCGATGGCGCTCGGCGAGGCGGATGTCGATCGCTGCCCACCCGGCGGCGATGCCGGCGCACGTGCGCTCGCGCGCGTGCTGGGCGTCGCGCCGAGGCCGTTCGACCGTACGCGCGGCGAGTACCATCCGGTGCCGCCGGTCGCACTGGTCATTGAAGCGGACTGCATCGGTTGCACCAAATGCATCCAGGCCTGCCCGGTCGACGCGATCGTCGGCGGATCCAAGCTGATGCACACGGTGCTGGTCGATGCGTGTACGGGCTGCAGGCTGTGCGTGCCGGCCTGTCCGGTGGATTGCATCATGATGGTCGCCGCCTAGCCCCTCAGCGAGCACCCGCCGCGCTGTCCGGCGACCCGGCTCCGACGGGCGGTGTCTGCTGCGGCGCACATGCCGTGCAGATTCGCTCCACCTGATAGCCCTTGGCGGCCAGCTTCTCGACCACCCCGTCCGGCCCGAGCAGGTGCAGCGCACCGACGATAATCAGGATGTCTCCGGGCTGCTGCAGCATCTGCTCGAGCCTGGGCAGCCAGGCATCGTTGCGCTCGGTATTGATGCGCGCGTACAGCGCAGGAAAACGCGCATGCATGTCGCGACCCATCCCGTTCCACAGCGCATCGGCATCACCCGCGCGCCAGGTCGCGTGCAGGGCCTCGATCGATTGCGGGCCGGAACCGACCTGCTCGAGTGCTTCCTGGAGCATCTGCACCTGCTCCAGCCGGCCCATGCCGTCGAGAAAGCCGATCTGCTGCTCGGCCGATTCGAGCCCGGCCGTCGGCGTGCCGGCGGCCTGCGCCTGACGGGCGAGCTGCGCGTCCATGCCCAGGTGCGCCTGCAGGCCGGAACGGCCGAGCTCGCTGGTCGTCACCAGCAGGGACACGAACCACGGCTCGAACATCTGCAGGCTCGAGGCGCCGCCGGCGGCCTGCAATGAAGCCGGGTTGGCCTCGGCCCAGGCACGCAGTTGCTGCGCGGTCTGCGGCGGCAGCTCGTCATCGAGCTTGCTTCCGTCGGCGCGCAATCCGGCCTGCATCATCTGCAGGCCAAGCGTCGGCGAATGCAGTTCTTCGGGCGCGAGCTCGAACACCAC
Organism: Luteimonas sp. 100069; assembly: GCF_003813845.1. Lineage (NCBI taxonomy): Bacteria > Pseudomonadati > Pseudomonadota > Gammaproteobacteria > Lysobacterales > Lysobacteraceae > Luteimonas > Luteimonas sp. 100069. The sequence continues at coordinate 133,345 of NZ_RPFN01000002.1, read as the reverse complement.
TTCCCCCGCGCCCGCGATCACCGCGGCGACGTCTTCGGACAGCGGATAGTCGTCGGGCTTGAGGAAGTGGAACGACCCCAGCAGATACAGCGCGCCCTGCTCCCCGGCGACCCGCCAGAGCAGCGGAACGGGTGCTGGCGCGAGCGCGCCATAGCCGATCGCGGGAACGTCCTGACGGCCGTCGGCAGGCAGGACAACGGGCGAGAGCAGGATCGGCGGAGCCTCGAGCGGCAACTCGGCCTGCCCTGCGCCCCCGGCGAACAGACAGGCCAGCAGCACGAACGGGCGGGCAAAGCGAAGCGGCGCGTGTCTGCGCATGCGGGAACGGTACTCCGGGGTATGCGGCGTCATTCGAGTGTTGGCGGCGGCGGCGGGCGGTAGGCCTTCTCGCCTGCGGACACCGCGAGGTCCAGCCGATTGCCAGCTGGTGGCAACGGGCAGGTCGCGAACGCGGTGAACGCACATGGCGGGTTGTAGGCGCGGTTGAAGTCGAGCCGCAACCGGCCCTCGTCGTCCGGCAGCGGCGCATCGAGATAGCGGCCGGCGCTGTAGCTCCCGTGACCGCTGGTGCGATCGGCGAAGATGAGGAACAGGGTGTCATCGTCACCCTGCAGCGCCTGCAGTGCGTAGCGGCTGCCATCGCGCTCGAATGTCACCGTGCCCGGCGTGGGCATGTCCTCGATCATTCCCAGGATGTTGGCGATCGGCAGTGTCGCGCCGGCGCGGGCGGGTTCGAAGGTCGCATCCACCTGCCAGTCGCGCGCCGTCGGCCAGTACTCGAGCCCGGTGAATCGCGTGCGCGTGCGCGCATCCTCGTGTCGCGCGCGCACGAAGGCGACGCCGCCACGCTCGATGATCGACAGCGTGCCCTTGCCGGCGTCGAAACCGAGCGCGCTGGGCGACGCGTCCGCATCGCTCAGCAGGCGCACGCGACCACGCACCGGCACGTCATCAAGCGTGACGACAACGCCGCGCTCCGGCGTGAACCAGTACGCGCCCTCGTCCGATTGCAGCAGCCCGAGCTTCTCCGGCCCCATTGACAGCCGGATACCGGCCGCCTGACCGCTCCCGATGAAATGTGATTTCAGCTCGATTCGATGCAGACCGATCAGGCTGAGCCAGCCATCGGGCGAGACCAGCTCGGCCCGGCGCTTGTCCTGCCAGACGCGCGTCTGCGCCGAGAACACAACGTCGAGGCGCGCTGCATCGGCGCGCGCGGCCGGATCTTGCGAATCCGATGTCACGCCGCAGGCGACCAGCAACATCGCCAGTCCGATCGTCACGCAATGGCGCCATCGCAGCATGTCAGCGCCCTCGCAGGAACCAGCGGTCGATCTCGGCGATCGGGAAATGCGCCCAGGTCGGGCGGCCATGGTTGCACTGCCCGGAGCGCTCGGTCGCCTCCATCTGGCGCAGCAGGGCGTCCATCTCCGGCAGGCTCAACCGGCGGTTGGCGCGCACCGCGCCGTGACACGCCATCGTCGACAGCAGCGCGTCGCGCGCCGTGCGCACGCGCAGGCTCTCGCCGTGTTCGCGCAGGTCGGCGAGCACATCGCGCAGCAGCGCCTCGGTGTCGCCGTGCGCGAGCAGTGCCGGCACGCCGCGCAGCAACACCGAGTGCTGGCCGGCGCGCGATACCTCGAAGCCGAGCTCGGCGAGCGTGGCGGCCTCATGCTCGGCCACGTCCGCCTCGCGTTCGGAAACCGCGACCGTCTGCGGGACCAGCAAGGGCTGCATCCGGACACCCTCGCCGTCATGGGCGGTCTTGAGCTTCTCGTAACCGATACGCTCGTGCGCGGCATGCATGTCCACGACGATCAGGCCGTCGGCAGCCTGGCTGAGGATGTAGATGCCGTGCAGCTGCGCCACGGCATAACCCAGCGGTGGCACCAGCGCCGCAGCGTCATCGATCGCGCCGTCCATGCGCGGCGCGGCCTGCGATTCGTAAATGCCCTGCCCTTTGGCGACTTCCGGCCCCGTCTGGCCGTACAGGCCCGCGTAGGCGGCGCGCGTTTCGTCGACGCGCAGCGCGAGGTTCGACTGTGGCATCGGCCGCGACCAGTCCGGCAGCTGCGTCGCTGCCGGCGATGCAGCGAACGCGCCGCCGGCCGCTGCCGGTTCGCCCGCCTGTCCCGCGCGCGTGTCGGCCAGGGCTGCGTGCAGCGTGCGATAGACGAAGTCGTGGATGAGCCGGGCGTCACGGAAGCGCACCTCGTGCTTGGCCGGATGCACATTGACATCGACACGGGTCGGATCGAGCTCCAGGAACAGCACATACGCCGGTTGGCGACCGTGATACATCACGTCGGCGAACGCCTGCTTCACCGCGTGCGCGACGCTGCGGTCGCGCACGGCGCGGCCGTTGACGTAGAGATACTGCTGATCGGCGCTGGCGCGCGAATAGGCCGGCTTTGCGATCCAGCCGTGCAGGCGCAGGCCGGCCGCGGTGTGTTCGACACGCAGCGCCGCATCGGCGAATTCGCGACCGAGCGTCTCGACCAGGCGCGCGCCCGAAAAAAGGTCTTCGTCGCCGCGATAGCGTCGCGACGGCTTGCCGTTGTGGCTGATGCGCAGCTCCACATCGGGGCGGACCAGCGCCAGTGCGCGCAACCATTCCTCGATATGCCCGAGTTCGGTGCGTTCGGCGCGCAGGAACTTGCGCCGCGCCGGCACGTTGTAGAAGAGATCGCGCACTTCGACGGTCGTGCCACGCGGATGCGGCTTGGGCATGATCTCGCCGACGTGGCCGCCCTCGACCTGCAGCGCCGCGCCATGCGCGTCGCCTTCGCGGCGCGATGCCAGCGAAAAACGGCTCACCGATGCGATCGACGGAAGGGCCTCGCCTCGGAATCCCAAGGTTGCCACGGCTTCGAGATCGTCGAGGGATCCGATCTTGCTGGTGGCATGACGGGAAACCGCGAGCGGCAATTCCTCGGGCGGCATGCCGACGCCATCGTCGCGGATCCGGATCAGGCGCACGCCGCCTTCTTCCAGATCGATGTCCACGCGCATGGCACCGGCATCGAGCGCGTTCTCGACCAGCTCCTTGACCACGGACGCAGGGCGCTCGACCACTTCGCCGGCGGCGATCTGGTTGATCAGGATGTCGGGAAGTTGGCGGATCGGCACGTGGGCATCGGCGGCGCAGATGCGTCGCGGCAGGAATCAATCCGGATGATACCGGCTCGCGCGGTGCAACCGCCGGCTCAGGGGCTGCCGCCCCCGACCGCCGAACCGTTCGCCGCGACAGCCGCAGCGCGCGCGGCATACAGCGTGCCCGGAGGAGGCTGCGCGGTGAAGTAGGTATTGATGCCGTCGAGCACGGCACTGGCAAGCCGGCGCTGATGCGCGGGGTCGATCAGGCGGCGCTCTTCTTCCGGGTTCGAGATGAAGCCGGTTTCGACCAGCATCGCGGGCATGTCGGCATTGCGCAGCACCGAGAAGTTCGCGTACTCGACACTCGGCTTGTGGGTCTTGCCGACATTGCGCAGGCCCGAGAGCACGTGCGTGGCCGCATCCTGTGAGGCGCGCATGTGACCGCTCTGCGCCATCTCCAGCAGCACGTTCGACAGGGTGTCGCGCGAGAGCGATACGCCGCCGACCAGATCGGCACTGTTTTCGCGATCGGCCAGCCAGCGCGCCTGCTGCGACGACGCGCCCCGCGTGGACAGCGTATAGACCGATGAGCCATAGGCGGCGCGGTTGTGCGCGGCGTCGGCGTGGATCGAGACGAACATGTCGGCCTTGGCCCGGCGCGCACGCAGGGCGCGCTGCGGCAATTCGATGTAGCTGTCGTTGTCGCGCACCAGGTGCGCGCGCATGCCGGGCGTGGCATTGATCTGGCGGGCCAGTTCGCGCGAGATCGCCAGGACGACGTTCTTCTCGTGCGTTCCCGCCGGACCGATGGCGCCGGGATCCCGGCCGCCGTGACCCGGATCGATGGCGATCACCAACGGACGCATACCCGGCCCCAGAGCGGCCGGCATCGGAACCTGCGCGGGCGGCGGCACGGCGCGCTGCACGGCGGGCGCCGGTGGTAGCTCCGGCGCGGCAGCGACTTCGGGCGACGGATCCGGAGCCGTGCCTGCGGCAACGGCCGGCGACGACAGGACGGTCGAAGGCGTGGTGACCGCGGGCGACGGCGCCGGGGCCTGCGTGCCCGCCATGCTGGAGATCAGCCGCGAGGTCGCGTCGTTGGAGGCCGCAGCCGGATCGGGGGCTGGAACGACCGGGGCAACGGTCGGCGCGACGGTCGCGGCCCCGCTGGCCGCGGCGACCCGCGCGATCGGGTCGGCATCGCCATCGCCGGGCCATTCGATGACCAGTTTCGCGCCGTCGGCCCCCTCCTCGACGCGCGGCGGCAAGGCCTTCACCGCCGAGGCGAGATCGAACACGATGCGCGTCGTACCGGGGACGGGCTGGCCGGTGCGTACCGAGCGAATGGTGCCACTGCCGGCCGGCATGGCCGACGTCCGCATACGCGTGCCGGGCAGGTCGATGACCAGCCGGTCGGGATTGGCAAGCGAGATGACCGAATATTGGGTGCTGGCGTCGAGGCGCAATTCGGCACGCGTTCCGGTGGCCCCCGAGCGGACATCGATGCCACGCAGTTCGGCGGCAGACACGATGTTCCAGCACAACGCGGCGATCAGCGCGATCGCCAGCAGGGCCTGAGACAGATTGATTCCCCGGATGCGCATGCCGGCTAGTCAATCATCGGCAGTGGAACAATGCAAGCTGGTTTTCCTTGTAAATCCGTAGCCTGCAAGCGCTTCCTATGGTTTCGGTTCAGGAATGGTCGTCAAACACGGATCCCGCCTGAGCGCGTCCAGCCACGCGCGTCCGGCCACGCTTGCGGCCTCCAGCGCGACGCGGCGGCCAGTTCCATCGATCGCCAGCGCGACATCCAGATCGGGCTGTGGCAGGGCGGCGGCGCCGCGTTCGGGCCATTCCACCAGCCACAGTGCGCCCTCGACGTCGTCGAGGCCCAGGAAATCGAGTTCGGCGGCATCGCCGATCCGGTAAAGATCGAGGTGCAGGGCCTCGCCACCCTCTACCGGATAGCGCTCGACCAGGGTGTAGGTGGGGCTGCGCACGGTACCGGTGACCCCCAGGGCGCGCAGCCAGGCACGCGCGAGCGTGGACTTGCCTGCGCCCAGGTCGCCATGGAGGTGCACGCGCGCGCCATGCGGCTGATGGGCCGCGAGGCGTTCGGCGAGCAGGCGGGTGGCGGCTTCGTCGGCGAGAAACCGGTGGATCATGCTGCAGCTCCGGGATTGGCGCAGCTGCGCAATGCATCGATCAGGTCGAGCGGCGAGAGGCCGCGCGCGCCGCCGCTGGAGGCCGCGACATCCCCGGCCACCGCATGCAGCAGCGCCCCGCAGGCTGCGGCGGACTCGACGCCCAGACCCTGCGCGCAGAGCGCGGCGATGACCCCGGTCAGCACATCCCCCATGCCGCCGGTGGCCATACCCGGGTTGCCGGCAGCCACCAGCCATGGCAGCGCATCCGGCGCGCTGACCAGGCTGCCGGCGCCCTTGAGCACGACCACCGCGTTCCAGCGGCGGGCCAGTTCACGGACCGCGGCGGGGCGATCGCGCTGGATGGCGTCGGTCGTGGTGCCCAGCAGCCGGGCGGCCTCGCCCGGATGCGGGGTCAGGATGGTCCGCGGCGGCAGCGACCGGGGGTGCGCGGCGAGCAGGTTCAAGGCATCGGCATCCAGCACCAGCGGCGTCGATGCCGCGCATGCCGCCGCGACCGTTTCGTCGAACAGTGCATGTCCCCACGCGCCCTGCCCCAGGCCAGGCCCCAGCGCGATGACGTCGGCGGCCTCGAGCGCACCGGCCAACGCCGAGACACTGTCGGTCCGGCGCACCATCGCTTCGGGCCAGCGCGCGAGCAATGGCGCGACGTGGGCGCCCTGGGTCGCCACTTCCACCAGTCCGGCGCCACTGCGGAGCGCGGCGCCTGCCGCGAGCAACACCGCGCCGCCGGTGCCGTGGTCGCCGCCGATGCACAGCACGCGCCCGTGCCGGCCCTTGTGCGCGTTGCGCGCCCGCGGGCGCAACCAGTGCCCCAGGTCCGCAGCCGCGATGCGCCGTGCCTGGGGTGGTACATCCGCGAGCAGGGGGTCGATGCCGAGAGTGTCAAGCGAAAGGCTGCCGGCGAGGTCGGAGCCGTCACCGGTCTGCAGGCCCAACTGCGGCAGCAGGAACTGCACGGTGTGCGTCGCCCGCACCGCGGCGCCGTCCGCGCTGCCGCGATCGCCCGCGCATCCGCTGGGCACGTCGAGCGCGAGCACTGGCGCGCCGGCGCTGTTGATCGCGTCGATGAGCGCAGTCGCGGCGGCATCCGGCGCCTGCCGCAGGCCGATGCCGAACAGCGCGTCGACCACGACATCGGCCGCCGGCAGCGCGCCTGCGAAGGCCTCGACTGTGCCGCCAGCTGCTTCGAAGGCGGCGGCCATCGCCTGGGCCGGCGCGGTGCGTGACGCGTGCGTGCCCAGCCGCACGACGACGACCGCGCGGCCAGCGGCTTGCGCGTGGCGCGCGAGTACATAGCCATCGCCGCCGTTGTTGCCGGGGCCGCAGACCACGACGATACGTTGCGCCTGCGGCCAGTGCGCGAGCAGCGTGCGCCAGCCCGCCTGGCCGGCGCGCTGCATGAGCCCGGTCGCATCGGACTCCTGCGCCAGTGCTGCCGCTTCGAGCATGCGCAGCGCAGCCTCGTCGTACAACGGGGAGCCCGGCAGCGGCGTGGCACAGGGAGCGCTCATCGCGCCGATTCTATACTTGGCGCACCGTGAACCCACCCGTCGCCACTGCAGAATCCTCCGATGCGGGCGCCCAAGCCCTGGTCGCGCGCATCAAGGCGATCGCGGCCGGGATGGGCTTCCAGCGCTGCGGCATTGCCGGCATCGACCTGCGCGAGGATGAAGCGCATCTGCGGGACTGGCTCGCCCATGGCCTCTACGGCACGATGGACTGGATGGCCCGCCACGGCGACATGCGCGCCCGTCCCGCGGAACTGCTGCCCGGCACCGTGCGCGTGATCTCGGTCGGGCTGGACTACGGACGCAACGACGACGACAGCGCCTGGGACACGCTCGCCGACGGCAGCCGCGCCTACGTGGCGCGTTACGCACTGGGCCGCGACTACCACAAGCTGATGCGCAACCGGCTGCAGAAGTTCGCACATCGCATCGCCGAGGAGATCGGTCCGTTCGGTCATCGCGTGTTCGTCGATTCGGCGCCAGTGCTGGAACGTGCGCTCGCGCGCAATGCCGGGCTCGGCTGGATCGGCAAGCACACCTGCCTGATCGACAGGAACGGCGGCTCCTGGTTCTTCCTCGGCGAGATCTACGTCGACGTGCCGCTGCCGGTCGACCCACCGGCGAGCGCGCACTGCGGCACCTGCGTGCGCTGCATCGAGGTGTGCCCGACGCGCGCGATCGTCGCGCCGCATCGCCTGGATGCGCGCCGCTGCATCGCCTATCTCACCATCGAGCACGAAGGCGCGATCGATGCCTCGCTGCGGCCGCTGATCGGCAACCGCATCTTCGGCTGCGACGACTGCCAGCTGGTCTGTCCCTGGAACAAGTTCGCCAGGCGCACCGACGAACCCGACTTCCGCGCGCGCAACCATCTCGATACCGCGAGCCTGGCCGAGCTGTTCGCCTGGGACGAGGACGAATTCCTGCAGCGCACCGAAGGCTCGCCGATCCGGCGCAGCGGACATCGCCGATGGCTGCGCAACCTCGCGGTCGCGCTCGGCAATGCACCCGGCACGCCCGAGGTGATTGCCGCGCTGCGCAGCCGTCGGCGCTCGGGCGATGCGCTGGTCGATGAACACGTCGAATGGGCCCTGACGCGGCACGGCGTCGCCTAGTCCGACAGCCCTCGGCGCAAGCGACGCCCGCTACCTATACGCGATGCGCGCGGATCTCTTCCAGCAGCGCGCGCGTGACTGGATCGCTCACCGCGACCTCGTCGTCCTGCACCGCCGGCAACAGTTCGCCGGCAATGCGCTTGCCGAGCTCGACGCCCCACTGGTCGAAGGCGTTGATGCCCCAGAGCACCGACTGCGCGTAGACGCTGTGTTCGTACAACGCGATCAGCGCGCCGAGGCTGCGCGGCTCAAGCCGGTCGAGCAGCAGCAGCGTCGACGGACGATTGCCGGGATACGACTTCTGCGGATCGTCGGCCAAGTAGCCGTTGGCCAGGGCCTCGGTCTGCGCGAGCAGGTTCGACAGCAGCGCGGCGTGGTTGTCGGCATACGGATGCGCAGGATTCACCACGCCGATGAAATCGGCCGGCACGGTCTGCGTGCCCTGGTGCAGCGCCTGGAAAAAGCTGTGCTGGGAATTGGTGCCGGGGCCGCCCCAGAGCACCGGCACGGTGTCGATGCCGACGGGATGGCCGTCCGGCGTGACCGACTTGCCGAGGCTTTCCATCACCAGCTGCTGCAGGTAGGCCGGCAGCAGCGCGAGACGTTCGTCGTACGGCAGCACGGCGTGCGTGGCGAGGCCGAGCGCATTGCGGTTCCACACGGCGGTCAACGCATGCAGAAGCGGCAGGTTGGCGGCGACCGGCGCATGCAGCGCGTGCGCATCCATGTCGGCCGCACCGGTCAGCAAGGCCTCGAATCCGTCCATGCCGACCGCCAGCGCGATCGAGAAACCCACCGCCGACCACAGCGAATAGCGTCCGCCGACCCAGTCCCACATCGGCAACACGCGCTCCGGCGCGACGCCGAAGGCCTCCGCGCGCGGGACGTTGGCGCTGACCGCGTACAGCCGCTCGCTGCCACCGAGCCAGTCGCGCACCACCGCGCCATTGAGCAGCGTCTCCTGCGTACTGAAGGTCTTGGAGACGAGGATCGCGGCCGTTTTCGATGGATCCAGCCCGGCGAGAAGATGCTGCGCATCGCTGCCGTCGACATTGGTGAGGAAATGCACGCGGAACCGGCCGGTGCCGAAATCCTTCAGCGCGTCGACGACCAGCCGTGGCCCCAGGTCGGAGCCGCCGATTCCCACGTTGACGATGTCGGTGACCTCGGACGCCTGGAGCTGGGCGACCAGCTCGGCCATGCGCGCACGCGCGGCCGCAGCCTGCCGATTCGCGTCGCGCGCGATCGCGGTCTCAGAAAGCGCCGAGCGCAATGCGACGTGCAGCGCAGGGCGGTTCTCGGACGTATTGACGGTGACGCCGTCGAACAGCGCGCGGAACGCCTGCGGCAGCGACGCGGCCTCGCCCAATCCGACGAGTGCATCGCGCGCATCACGATCGAACCGCTGGCGCGCGAAGCTCGCGTACAGCCCACCAATGCGCAGGGCGAAATCGCGCGGACGACCCGCATCCGCTGCGACGAGGTCGGCGATACGCGCCGAATCGAGGCGACGCGCGTGCGGCGCCAGCGTGCTTTCGATCCGCCGGGCCGCCGCCGTCATCAGGCGGCCTGCGCCGGAATGGACTCGTTGGTGTGGGTCATGCGGTTGTCGCGGTCGACATACACCAGCTTGGGCTTGAACCCGGCCACGTCGGCCTCGTCCAGCGCGCCGTAGGCGCAGATGATCAGCAGATCGCCCACCCCGGCCTTGTGCGCGGCCGCGCCGTTGACCGAGATGATGCCGCTGCCGACGTCGGCGCGGATCGCATAGGTTGCGAAACGCTCGCCGTTGTCGATGTTGTAGATCTCGATGCGCTCGTACTCGCGGATGCCCGCCAGGTCGAGCAGACGCCCGTCGATGGCGCACGAGCCTTCGTAGTGCAGCTCGGCGTGGGTGACGGACGCGCGGTGGATCTTGGCTTTGAGCAGGGTCAGTTGCATGGCGGTGGCCGTGCGATCACGGCATCGGACAACGCGGGAAACCCGCAGGAACCGCGAAGTATAGGGACCATCTGCGGCATCGCAACATTGCCGCCGCAACGACTGGCGGCAAGTTCAGCCGGCCGAGGGCGCAGCGTCCAGCCTGAATTCGAGATTGTCGATCAGCCGCGTTCCGCCCAGGCGCGCGGCGGCCAGCGCCACCGCCACGGGCTGACCGACCAGGTACGGCGACAGGTCCGGGGCGCGCACCTCGACATAATCGACGTCGAAGCCCTCCGCCCGAAGCGCCGCAATGGCCTGGGACGCGGCCTCGGCTGCCGGGGACCCGCTCCGCATCGCCTGCGCCAATGCCAGCAACGACCGGTACAGGGCCGGCGCGCGCGCGCGGGAGGCGGCGTCGAGATACTGGTTGCGCGAGCTCATCGCCAGACCGTCCGCTTCGCGTGCGATCGCCACCGGCAACAAGTCGACCGGGAACGCCAGGTCGGTGACCAGATGCGAGATCACGGCCAGCTGCTGGTAGTCCTTGCGGCCGAACGCGGCGACATCGGGCTGCACCTGGTTCAGCAGGCGCGCAACCACCGTGGCCACGCCATCGAAGTGCCCCGGGCGATGGGCCCCGTCGAGGATTTCCGACACACCCGGGACGCGCACAGTGACCGCGTTGTGCAGTCCGAGCGGATACATCGCTTCCACCGTCGGCAGCCACAGCAGATCACAACCGGCGGCATCCAGCCCCTCGGCATCGCGCTCGGGCGTGCGCGGATAGCGCGCGAAATCCTCGTTCGGACCGAACTGGGTGGGGTTGACGAACACGCTGGCGACCACGCGATCGACCCGCGCGCGCAGCGCTTCGACCAGGCTGAAGTGGCCGGCATGCAGGTTGCCCATGGTCGGCACCAGACCGATGCGCAGACCGGCGCGCTTCCATTCAAGGATCCGCGCGCGCAGCGCGGACAGGGTGTCAACGGTTTCGATCATCGGAGTTCTGTATGCGTGCCGGCGCAGGCGCTCAGCTGTAGGAATGTTCGCGGCCGGGGAAGCTGCCGTCCTGTACCGCCGCGACGTAGGCGCGCACGGCGCCGGCGACCGAGCCGCCCTCGGCCAGGAAGTCGCGCACGAACTTCGGACGTCGATGCCCACTGTCCAGGCCGAGCATGTCGTGCAGTACCAGCACCTGGCCGTCGCAGCCGGGACCGGCGCCAATGCCGATCGTCGGCACCGGCGAATCGGCGGTGATGCCGGTGGCCAGCGCGGCCGGCACACCTTCGAGCACGACCAGCGTGGCACCCGCCGCGACGATCGCCTGCGCATCGTCACGCAGCGCCTGCGCGGCGGTATCGCCGCGACCCTGCACCTTGAAGCCGCCGAAACGCAGCACCGACTGCGGTGTCAGGCCCAGGTGCGCGCAGACCGGGATCTCGCGATCGACGAGAAAGCGCACGACCTCGCACTTGTTCGCTGTCGCCCCCTCGAGCTTGACCATGCCGGCGCCGGCCTGCAGCAGGCGCGTCGCGGCATCGAGCGCGCGCTCCGGCGTCGCGTCGGCCTGGAACGGCAGATCGGCGACCACCAGCGCCCGCCGCACCGCACGTGCGACGCAGGCGGTGTGATAGGCGATGTCATCGACCGTCACCGGCAAGGTCGAGCCATGGCCCTGCACCACCATGCCCAGCGAATCGCCGACCAGCAGCAGATCCACGCCTGCGGCATCGAGCGTCCGGGCGAAGCCGGCGTCGTAGGCCGTGAGCATGGTCAGGCGACGGCTGGCTGCGCGGGCCTCGAACAGCGCGGGCACGGTGACCGGCGCGGGAGCGGAAGGATTCATGGCGCTAGCCTAGCGCTTCGATGCCTGCGCGATCCACGACCACGAGCGCGTCGGCGGCCGCGCCGACCGTCGGGATCTGGACGCCGGCATCGAGTTCCAGCAGCGGAACAAGCACGAAGGCACGTTGGTGCATGCGCGGGTGCGGAACGGTCAATCCCGGCAGTGCGATGACGGCATCGCCATAAAGCAGCAGATCCAGGTCCAAAGTGCGCGGCCCCCACTGGTCCCCGGGTGCCTCGCTGCGGCTGCGACCGAAGTCCTGTTCGATGCCCAGCAGGGCGTCGAGCAGATCCATCGGCGCGAGCGCGGTATCCAGCATGGCGACCGCGTTGACGAAATCAGGCTGGTCGGTCCGCCCCCAGGCCGGTGTTCGGTACAGCGAGGACAACCGCAGGTCAGTCACGCCCGGCAGCGCGGCGAGCGCGGCGGCGGCGCCGCGGATCACCCGCGGCACATCGCCCAGGTTTCCACCAAGCCCGACGAAGGCACGCACGTTCATCGGAGCCTCCAATGCCGCCGACGTATCGCGCGGCCCTGATTCACCCGGCGGCGACCGGAGCGCGGCGCCGCCGACGGCGCTTGCGCGGGGCATCGTTCTCGCCATCGGCCTCGTCCTCGCCCGGATACAGCGCGATCGCGTTGTCCGGATCGTGTTGCGCCTCTTCCCAGAACGCGACGTCCGCGCTGTGCGCATCGGACGCGGTCTGTCGCAATACAAGGAAATCGAAGGCCGCGCGGAAACGCGGATGCGACAGCGTGCGCGTGACACGCTTGCGCTGGCGCAGCGGGAAGCGCGCCTGCAGCAGCCAGATTTCCTGCATCGGCAGCGAGAACCGTCGCGGCAGTGCGACGGTCGACAGCTGGTGCAGGGTCACGCGATCGGCTGCGCGGCGTTGCGCTTCCACCGCATGCACGCCGTCGGCCTGGAGCTTCATCCAGGTGCGGCAGAAGGCCGGCCACAGCAGCGTGGCGAAGAGAAATGCCGGCGAAACCGGATCGCCCGCGGCGATCCGGGCATCCGTCGACGCGAGACCGGCAAGCACGATCGCGCGCAGTGCTCCGCTGCGGTTGCTCGCCAGCGCCGCGGCCGATTCTGGAAACAGCGCCGGCAGCAGGCCGTAGCGCTCCAGCTGTTCGAAACTCGCAACCGCGTGCCCGGACAGGAACAGCTTCAGGCACTCCTCGAACAGGCGTGCGGGCGCAGCCTCCGACAACAGCGACGCCAGGCGCGGGATCGGCTCGGCCGTCCCGGGCTCGATCGTGAAGTCCAGCTTGGCCGCCAGCCGCACCGCACGCAGCATCCGCACCGGGTCTTCGCGATAACGCGTTTCCGGGTCGCCGATCAGCCGCATCACGCGGTTCTGCACGTCTTCGTAGCCGCCGGTGTAATCGCGCACCGAGAAGTCGGCGATCGCGTAATACAACGCGTTGGCAGTGAAGTCGCGGCGGACCGCATCGTCTTCGATCGTGCCGTAGACGTTGTCGCGCAGCAGGCGTCCACCATCGTGAACCTCGCGGTCTCCGCTGCCATCGTCGACGTTGGCGCGGAACGTCGCGACCTCGATGATCTCGCGACCGAACACCACATGCGCCAGCCGGAACCGGCGGCCGATCAGGCGGCAGTTGCGGAACAGCGCCTTGACCTGCTCGGGCGTGGCGTCGGTCGCAATGTCGAAGTCCTTCGGAACCAGGCCGACAAGCAGGTCGCGGACCGCGCCGCCGACCAGATAGGCCTCATGCCCGGACTCGTGCAGGCGATACAGCACCCGCAACGCGTTCTGGCTGATCTGCCGGCGCGAGATGATGTGCTGGTCGCGCGGAATGATCCGCAGCTGAGCAGTCACGGCGTCTGGAACGGGCGTGGAATGGGTATGCATCAAGTTCTGAAATTTTTCTCAGGCGGCCGTTGCGGCGCCAGCAAGCCTGCTATACTAGCAAGCTGCACACGTCTTAGACGCGTTTGCAGACCGGTCGTCCAACCGGCGCCGCTTGCGGCGGACCCCAGCTCCCTTCGTCTAGAGGCCCAGGACGTGGCCCTCTCAAGGCTAAAACACGGGTTCGAATCCCGTAGGGAGCACCATATCAAAGCGAAAGGCCCATGCCGACCGGCGTGGGCCTTTCTGCTTTTCAGGGACAGATTCCGGCCCTCCCGGATTGCACTGCGCCGCTCGGGCGTGCGGGTGTCGGCATCGCCGTGCAGAAGTGGTTGGCCGGCCAGGCCGCCCCATGACCTCACGCGACGTAGCGCAGCACAGGGCACAGCCGCGGTACGCATGCGCGACGCCTCGTCATGAACTGATTCTTCCGTAACCAGCCGCCGGACATCCGCAAGTCTCGCTCATGGGCAGGCGTACAAATGGGAACACTTCGCACCGGCACCTCGAGCGCTGCCTTAAACTGCAATCCCTCGTCGCCCCGCTCGATCCGAATCCATGCCTTTCGTCGTCACCGAAAACTGCATCAAGTGCAAGTACACCGACTGCGTCGAGGTCTGTCCGGTGGACTGTTTCCACGAAGGCCCGAACTTCCTCGTCATCGACCCGGACGAGTGCATCGACTGCACCTTGTGCGAGCCGGAATGTCCGATCAATGCGATCTATCCCGAAGACGACGTGCCGGCCGGACAGGAGGCGTTCGTCGCGCTGAACGCCGAGCTGGCAAAAGCCTGGCCGGTGATCACCACGCGCAAGGACCCGATGCCGGACGCGAAGGATTGGGAAGGCAAGCCGGACAAGCTGCCGCTGCTGGAGCGCTGATCCACACGGCGCTTCCGCCCAAAGAAACAAGAACGGGCGCCGAGGCGCCCGTTCTCGTAGATGTCCGCAGGTGGACCTGCCGACGCAGGAGCGTTACGGCGCCAGCGCGGCACGCAACGATGCGATCAGGCGCGTCGGCGCCTCGCCGGCCGCCGCGACGCCACGCGCATCGACCGCCGATACCACCGCGCCGTCCTGGCCCGAGGCCACGCGGAGCAGGAACTGGCTGCCGGCGTAGCTGATGTCATACGTACCAAGCGCCTCTGACCGGCTGTTGACGGTGACCCCGTCAGTGGCCGCGAGCGCCTGCCCGACCTGTGCGAACACCGCATCGCGCTGCCCGGGCACGGCGAACGAGACGTTCGGATTGGCCTGGGCCGCGCCGGTCGCGGACCGGGTGACCGAGCTGGGGGTGCCCGGCAATGCCATCGCGCCATCGGCCCGCGGCAGATCGAGATCGGGCGGCACTTCCAGCGGACGGGTTTCAGGGCTCTGCGCATAGAGCGCGTTGTCCTTCTTGAACCAGCGGCAGCCGCTGGTGCCCACGACTGCGACCGCAACTGCAGCAATGGCGACATAGCGCATGGAGGAACGGGGTAGACGCATCGTGGTATCTCCTGGGAAATCAGGCGGCGCGGGCGCGGCAGGACGCTTCAATGTCCGCCGCGAGTCGCGTCACATCGTCGGCTTCGGCGCGGTGCGCCTCGGCCAGTGTCGTCAGAGGCAGGCGCAGGCCGTGGCCGTAGCCCTGCCTCGCCAGCACCGCCTTGACGGGAATGGGATTGGATTCGACCCCGCAGAACGCCTGGACCGGCTTGAGCCGCGCATCCAGGGCGCCGGCCGCGTCGGCCCTGCCGGCCCGGGCCAGGTCGCACAGCTGGCGGAACGCCGCCGGCACGATATTGGATGCGACCGAGATCACGCCGTCGGCACCAGCAAGCATCGCACGTGCGGCGCTCGGATCATCGCCACTGAGCACGGCGAAGGACTCGCTCTGCAGCGCCAGCAGCGCCTGCATGCGTTCGACGCCATCGTGGGCCTCCTTGATGCCGACAATGCGTCGATGCGTGGCGAGTTCGGCGACCGTGGCGGGCAACATGTCGACGCCGGTTCGTCCGGGCACGTTGTAGAGCAGGACCGGAAGCCCGCCCTCGTCCGCGACTGCGCGGTAATGCGCCACAAGTCCGGCCTGGGTCGGCCGCACGTACGGCGGGACGACGACCAGCGCGACATCCGCGCCCATCGCGGCGAGCCGGCGGGTCGCCGCGACCGTCCTGGCGGTCGCCGACATACCGGTCCCTGCCAGCACCGGCACGCGCCCGGCGGCCAGCGCGACAGCCGAAGTCACCAGCCACTCGTACTCTCCGTCATCCAGCGCGGCCGCCTCGCCGGTCGAACCCGCGACCACGAGGCCCTGGGTGCCGGCGTCGATCTGGCTCTCGACCAGTCGCTTCCACGCAGCACGGTCCAGTGCGCCATCGGCATCGAAGGGAGTGGCAAGTGCGGTGATGCTGCCTGAGAGTCGCAAGACGTTGATCCGGTGAGCGGCCCGGTGGGCCTGAGAGTGCGCGCCCGCGATAAAACGGCGATTTGGCACGGAAAATTGCCGGCCGATGTTACTTGCGGCCATGAAGGACCGGCAAGTATGCTGATCCGCGCATCCGGTACCGTCCGGACGCCGTTCACCCTCCAGTCGCCATCGACCGCCCGGTCGACCCGTTTCCCGCCGCGGACCCCCCCTTGACCGATACCGACACCGCAGCACGGCCCTCGCCGAACGAGAACTATCTGCTGATCAACGCCTATACGACGCATCCGGCCTCGCCGCTGCTGTCCGTTTCGCGCCGCATCGCCGACAGTGGTTGCAACCTCGTCGACACCCGCCTGTCGACCGTGGGACGCGATGTCTCGGTCACCGCATTGGCCAACGGCCCCTGGGACGCGGTGGCGAAGCTCGAGGCCATGCTCACGCGCCTCGAGCGCGAGGAGGACCTCAAGCTGGTGTGGTACCGCACGGGGCCCAAGCCGGTGCAGTCCAACCTGTTGCCTTACGTGGTGGAAGTGGTCGCCGCCGACAAGCCGGGCATCCTGTTCCAGCTCGCCGACTTCTTCGACCGCCAGGGCATCACGATCGAGAGCCTGCATTCCTCGCGCTATCGCGCGATGCAGACCGGCGCCGACATGTTTTCGGCCCAGATCACCATCGGCATTCCGGCCAACATGCACATCGCCGCGCTGCGCGACGATTTCCTCGAGTTCTGCGACCACTTGAACCTCGACGCGATCATGGATCCGATGAAGTTCTGAACCTGCGCGCGGGCGCTTGCGAAAGCACCCGGCCGCGCGCATTGTGGAATTGCCTGCCGCAATGGAACGCCGTTCGCACGATGCCTCAAGCACGCAAGAAGCTCGCAGCCGCCACCCTGGAGTTGCCACTGGCGCTGTCGGGCGGCGAGACGGCCACGCTGGCCGACCATGCCGGACGCTGGCTGGTCCTCTATTTCTATCCCAAGGACTCGACGCCCGGCTGCACCACCGAGGGCCTCGACTTCAACGCGCGGCTGCCGCAGTTCGCCGCGCTGGGCGCTGATGTCTACGGCGTCTCGCGCGATTCCGTGAAGTCGCACGACAACTTCTGCGCCAGGCAGGGCTATGCGTTTCCGCTGGTCAGCGATGCAGACGAGGCGCTGTGCCGCGCGTTCGACGTGATCCGCGAGAAGAACATGTACGGCCGCAAGGTGCTGGGCATCGAGCGCAGTACGTTCCTGATCGATCCCGAAAGCCGCATCGCCGCAGAGTGGCGCAAGGTCCGTGTCCCGGGCCACGCGCAGGCCGTCCTCGAAGCACTCCAGGCCGCGCAGTCGCAGTGACTGCAACGATTCTCCAAGCCGCACGCCGTCCCGCATCCGGGGTCACGGCGGCGCGGCGTTGCGTGTGCGATACCGAAATCTCCAGCTCCGTCATCCCCTCCCACTACGGAACGCCGACACTCCGATGATGACCGAAGGCAAACGCGTCTACGTGCTCGATACCAACGTGCTGATGCACGACCCCACAGCGCTGTTCAAATTCGAGGAGCACGATGTCTACCTGCCGATGCAGGTGATCGAAGAACTGGACAACGGCAAGAAGGGCACGAGCGAGGCGAGTCGCAGTGCGCGCCAGGCCAGCCGGTTCATCAACGAACTTCTTCAGAGCGCGGGCAGCGACCAGGTGGCGACCGGCCTGCCCCTGCAGCGTCCGCAGGGCCTGCAGCTGCGCGGCGCGCAGAGCGTTGGCAAGCTGCGGTTCCAGACCACGGTGCCGTCCGAGGATCAGGCCTCGTTCGGTGTGGCCGCGCCCGACAACCGCATCCTGGGCGCGATCCTCGAACTTTTGCGCAGCGAGCCGGACTATCCGGTGGTGTTCGTCTCGAAGGACATCAACCTGCGGATCAAGGCGTCGATCGCCGGCATCCGCAACGAGGACTACGAAAACGACCGCGCGCTCGACGATTTCAGCCTGCTCTATACCGGCGCCACCGCCCTGCCGGCGGATTTCTGGTCGATGCACGGCAAGGACCTGCGTTCGTGGACGGACAAGGGCCGCACGTACTACGAGCTGGCGGTGGGCGAGGAGGACTGGCACGCCAACCAGTTCCTGTACCTGCCGGGCGACGAGGAATCGGAGTTCCGGGTGGTCAGGGTCGAAGACGGCCGCGCAACGCTGCAGATCGTCGACGACTTCCGTCATACCCAGCATGCGGTCTGGGGCATCAACGCGCGCAACCGCGAGCAGAACTTCGCGCTCAACGCGCTGATGGATCCGGAGATCGATTTCGTCACCCTGCTCGGCACCGCCGGTACCGGCAAGACGCTGCTCGCGCTGGCGGCCGGCCTGGCGCAGACGATGGACCAGCAGCGCTATCGCGAGATCATCATGACGCGCGCGACGGTCAGTGTCGGTGAGGACATCGGCTTCCTGCCCGGTACCGAGGAGGAGAAGATGACGCCGTGGATGGGCGCGCTGACCGATAACCTCGAAGTGCTCACCCACAACCAGGCCGGCGGCAGCTGGGGCCGCGCGGCGACCAACGACCTGCTGGCATCGCGCATCAAGATCCGCTCGATGAACTTCATGCGCGGGCGCACGTTCCTGTCGCGCTACCTGATCCTCGACGAGGCACAGAACCTCACGCCCAAGCAGATGAAGACCCTGATTACGCGCGCCGGGCCGGGGACGAAGATCGTGTGCCTTGGCAATGTCGAGCAGATCGATACGCCCTACCTCACCGAAACCACGTCGGGACTGACCTATGCGGTCGACCGGTTCAAGGACTGGGCGCACAGTGCCCACGTAACCCTGCGCCGCGGCGAGCGTTCGCGCCTGGCCGATTTCGCGTCCGAAGTGCTGTGACGCCGGGCATGCGCCGGGGATGAGCCCTGGATGAGCCGCTCCGGCAGCAGGCTCCACGCATGTCTTTTGCCAACCGGCAGCGCGCGTGGATAGCCGGCTGCCGGCCTGGGTGTGGATCGGCGCGATCGTGCTTGCCTGCGTGGCAGGCATGGTCAACGTCGTCGGCTACCTCGGGTTCGAATATCAGGCACTGAGCCACCTCACAGGCACCACCACCCTGCTCGGAGCGGCGCTGGTCGCCGGAGACCGCAGCACAGCCCTGCAACTTGCCGGCATCGTGCTGGCGTTCTGTGCAGGCGCCACCCTGAGTGGCCTGATCCTGCAGGACGACGCCCTGCGACTCGGGCGCCGTTACGGTGTTGCTCTGGCGCTGGAGGCGGGCCTGCTGGCGGCGGCGGTTCCCCTGTTCGAGCGCGCCGCGCTCTACGGCGCGCTCCTTGCGGCGATGGCCTGCGGACTGCAGAACGCACTGGCAACGACCTACAGTGGCGCGCTGGTCCGCACCACGCATCTGAGCGGCATGTTCACCGACCTGGGCATCGGCCTCGGACACCTGTTGCGCGGCCGACCACTGCCCACCCGGCGGCTTTCGCTGAGCGCACTGATCATCGCGGCGTTTCTGGCCGGAGGGGCGGCGGGTGCATGGCTGTTCGCGCTGCTGCGCTACGACGCGCTGCTGATCCCCGCCGCACTCACCGGGGCCACGGGCCTGGGGTACACGGCCTATCGCCAGTGGCGCGGAGTACCTGCGGGGCCGGCGGACTGATCCATCGCAGCCGTGAAGGCCGGCAGGCACAATACGCCGATGAGCACATCACCCTCGCGCGCCATCTCGGTCCTGACCATTGCCGGTTCCGATTCCGGCGGCGGCGCCGGCATCCAGGCCGACCTCAAGACCTTTGCCGCGCATCGCGTGCACGGCTTGTCCGCGATCGCTGCGTTGACCGCGCAGCACACCCGGGGCGTGACCGCGGTTCATGCGCCGCCGGTTGCGTTCCTGCGCGCCCAGATCGACGCCTGCTTCGACGATTTCGACATACGCGCGGTCAAGATCGGCATGCTGGCGACGGCGGAGATCGTCGACGCGGTGGTCGATGCACTGGCGCAACACCCCGAGCTGCCGATCGTGGTCGACCCGGTGATGATCGCGACTTCCGGCGCCAAGCTGCTCGACGACAACGCACTGGGCGCACTGCGCGGTCGCCTGATTCCGCGCGCCCACGTCTTGACGCCGAACCTGCCGGAAGCGGAGCTTCTGCTCGGCCGTGTGATCGACGGCGGCGCGGCTGCCGACGCGGCCCTCGCCGCGCTGCGTGCGCTCGGTGCGCAGGGCGTTCTGCTCAAGGGAGGCCATCTCCACGAAGGCGATGAGGTGGTCGACCGCTACGCCGATGCGGCGGCCGCGTTCACCCATCGCGCGCCACGCCTGGAGATCGATGGCCACGGCACCGGCTGCACGCTGTCGTCGGCGATCGCGGCTCGGCTTGCGCTGGGCGATGACGCGGCAGCGGCCTGCCGCGCCGGCATCGGCTACGTGCACAGCGCGATGCGAGACGCCTATCGGCCGGGACGCAGCGACGTCAGCGTGCTCGGACATCTCGGTCGCCTGGCGCCGTGAGCGCTGCGGCGGGGGTGACCGCGGTCGAGGTCGGCGACGGCCACCGCTTCGAGCTGATCACGCGAGTGCCCGAGGCACCACGCAGACGTCTGTTGTGGCTGCCGGCGATGGGCGTACCGGCCAGGCACTACCTGCCTTTCGCCGACGCACTGGCGGCGCGTGGTATCGCCGTGGGCCTGCACGAATGGCGCGGCATCGGATCGAGCAACCTGCGCGCCGGGCGCGCCTGTGACTGGGGTTACCGTGAACTCCTTGCCGATATCGCCGGCAGCGACGCAGCGCTGGATGGCTGCGCGCCGAATGCGGCGCGCATCGTCGGTGGTCACAGCCTCGGCGGCCAGCTCGCGTGCTGCCACCTCGCGCTGCATCCCGATACAGCGCAGACACTCTGGCTCGTCGCCAGTGGCGCGCCCTACTGGCGCGCGTTTCCACCGCGTGTGCGCTATGCGCTGCCGCCGCTTTACCGCTTCATGGCCTGGATCGCGCGTGTCCGTGGTGCGCTGCCGGGTCGCCGGCTGGGCTTTGCCGGCAACGAGTCGCGGAGCGTGATCGCCGACTGGACGTGCAGCGGACTGCGTGGACGTTATTCGGCTGCGGGCCTGGGCGTCGATCTGGATGCCGCAATGGGGCGCGTGGAAGTCGACGTCCGCGCGGCGTGGCTGCACGACGACTGGCTGGGGCCACCCACCTCTCTACGCTTCCTGCTGTCGAAGCTCGGGAGCGGTGCGGACGCGGACATTGCCGGCTTCGCCGCCCGCGATCTCGGCACAGCGGCAGATCATTTCGCGTGGATGCGCACGCCCGCCGTGATCGCGGCCTGGCTCGCTGACGCCTGAGCGGGGCGAAGGGCGTCCGCTACACTGCGCCGATTGCCTACCGAGCGCTCCTGCATGACCGCACCGTTGCCCGCACGCGACGACATCCGCATCGCCATCATCGGCCTGGGCTACGTCGGCCTGCCGCTCGCGGTCGCGTTCGGACGCCGACACGCCACTCTGGGCTTCGACATCGACACCACCCGCGTGGCGGGCCTGCAGCGCGGTGACGACCATACCCGCGAGCTGTCGCCCGACGAACTGCGCTCGGCGTCGCATCTGCGCTATAGCGCCGACGCGGCCGACCTCGCCGGATGCAATGTGCACATCGTCACCGTGCCCACGCCGGTCGACGCCTACAAACGGCCGGACCTGGGCGCACTCGAGGCGGCGAGCGCCGCGGTCGGAGCCGCGCTTCAGCGCGGCGGCGTCGTGATCTTCGAATCGACCGTCTATCCCGGCGCGACGGAAGAGATCTGCGTGCCGATCCTCGAGCGCGTCTCGGGCCTGCGCTTTCTGGAGGACTTCCACGTCGGTTACAGCCCCGAACGGATCAATCCGGGCGACAAGGAACACCGTCTCGAGAACACCTTGAAGGTCACCGCCGGCTCGAGCGAGGCCGCGGCCGGATTCGTCGACACCCTCTACCGCGACATCGTCGAGGCCGGGACCCATCGGGTCTCGAGCATCCGCGTGGCGGAAGCGGCCAAGGTCATCGAGAACACCCAGCGCGACGTCAACATCGCGCTCGTCAACGAGCTCGCGCTGATCTTCGACCGCCTGGGCATCGACACCCACGAGGTGCTCGAGGCCGCCGGCACCAAATGGAACTTCCTGCCGTTCCGCCCTGGACTCGTCGGCGGTCATTGCATCGGCGTGGATCCCTACTACCTCACGCACAAGGCGCAGGAGATCGGCTACCACCCGGAGGTCATCCTCGCCGGCCGGCGCATCAACGACAGCATGGGCCTGCATGTCGCCCAGCGCGTGGTGAAGCTGATGCAGCAGCGCGGCATCCAGACCGCGGGTGCGCGCGTGCTCGTACTGGGCCTGGCGTTCAAGGAGAACTGCCCGGATCTGCGCAACACCCGCGTCATCGACGTCGTGCGCGAACTGGAGAGCTACAGCATCCAGGTCGATGTCCATGATCCGTGGGTGGCCCCCGCCTACGCGCAGCACGAATACGGCCTGACGCCGATCGACACGCCGCAAGCGGGCATCTACGACGCGGTCGTGCTCGCTGTCGCGCACACCCGGTTCCGCGAGCTCGGTGCAGATGGCCTGCGCAAGTTCGGAAAGCCGGGCGCAGTGCTGTTCGACGTCAAGGCGGTCCTGCCGGTCGACGCGGTCGACGCTCGCCTGTAACGGCTGCGTTGCGCCGGCGCAGCCAGCTGCGCCGTCTCGTCCCGTGCGCGTCGCCGCGCCACTCCGTACCACTGCGCTTGCCGCAGCGCGAACGCTGCCACTGCACGTGACATCACGCGCCCTGGGGCGATGCACAGCCATGCCACGTCCATGGCGAGCTGCCGGTGCTACAGGCCGCCCGGATAACCCCACCACGTCCGCTTGAGGCGGGCGACACGCGCCGGCCTGGGCCTGGCCAGCCAGACGACGTCAGAAGTCTTCGTTTGCCGTGCGTGCCGGGCAAACACGCATCGCTGCGCGATGCACGCGATCACCGGCAAGACATCGATTTCGCGCCATGCATCGCTTGCGGCTCGCCGAGCGCCAGGAAGCAGATGGAGAGCCGCGCAGTGCCGACGCACACTGAAATCGGAGACGGCAGCGCCCGGCGTCGGGTTCATTGCTGACGGGATAGATCGCGCAGCAGCAGTCGTCGGAAAAAACGCAGGCAACAAAAAAGCCAGCGATCGCTCGCTGGCCTCTTTATGTTCTGGCGCGCCCGGAAGGATTCGAACCTCCGACCCCCAAGTTCGTAGCCTGGTGCTCTATCCAACTGAGCTACGGGCGCTTTGAACAGAAGCGGAATTTTGCAGAAATTCCGATGTTTCGTCAACCACCTCTGCAAAGATTTTTTCAGCGATTCGCGAGGAATCCGATCGATCTAAGCAGTGGCGGAGAGTGAGGGATTCGAACCCTCGATGGAGTTTTAAGCCCCATACTCCCTTAGCAGGGGAGCCCCTTCAGCCACTCGGGCAACTCTCCGAAGCAACGCGTCTGATGCATGCACCGAACGCGGGGCGAAGGATACCGATTCAGGGCGTCTGCGGCAAATCTTCCTGCACATCGCTCGACTCGCCTTCCCCATGGATCCGCTGGTAGATCTCTTCGCGATGCACGGCGACATCCTTCGGCGCGGTGATACCGATACGCACCTGGTTGCCCTTGACGCCGAGCACGGTCACCGAGACCGAGTCACCAATCATCAGCGTTTCCCCGACACGGCGGGTCAAAATCAACATAACAATCTCCTGGGCGCGACGCGCATCAAACGCGCCGGCATAGCTGTAATCGGACCGTTATCGACCATGGAAACCGATTACAGACCCATCAAGGGCGTGAAGCATGTCCTCTGCCGCCCGACCGGTCAATACACGGACGACACTGTTTAACGCCCGCTTAGCCGAGCCGTGTCGCAACCCAGTCAGGAACGTCCTCAAGGGCTGCAATCAGGGCCGGCCCGTCCTCGCCGCCGCCCTGGGCCAGATCTGGTCGACCGCCGCCCTTGCCGCCGATACGACCGGCCACATGCGACAGCAATTCGCCCGCCTTGACCCGTCCGCTGGCCGCTCCCGAGACTCCGGCCACCAGCGCTACCTTGCCCTCGCTTGCGCCGGCGAGCAGCACCACGACATCGCCGAGCTGCTGCTTGAGCCGATCGACGGCGTCACGCAACGCCTTCGCGTCGAGCCCCTCGATACGTGCGGCGACAATCTTGACGCCACCCACATCGACGGCTGATTCGCCCAGATCGGCGGTCGCGCCACTGGCAGCCTTGGCCTTGATCGTCTCGAGTTCGCGCTCGAGCTGCTTCTGCCGCTCCAGCAGGGCGCGCACCCGCTCGCCGATTTCGCCCGGGCTGCCGCCCAGCAGTGCCGCCGCATGACGCATGCGCTCCTCGTCCGTGCGCACATGATCGAGCGCAGCCTGTCCGGTCAGCGCCTCGACGCGGCGTACGCCCGAGGAGACACCGCCTTCGGAAACCAGCTTGAACAGCCCGATGCGACCGGTACGGTCGACGTGGGTACCGCCGCACAGTTCCACCGACTCGCCCATCGTCACCACGCGCACGCGCTCGCCGTACTTTTCGCCGAACAGCGCCATCGCGCCGGAATCGAGCGCGCTCTGCATGTCCATCTGCTCGATGCGCACCGGGTGGTTGGCGCGCACCTCGACGTTGACGCGCCGTTCGATCTCGGCAAGTTCCTCGGCGGTGACCGGCTGGAAATGCGAGAAGTCGAAGCGCAGCCGCTCGGGCGCGACCAGCGAGCCCTTCTGCGCGACGTGCGTACCGAGCAGTTCGCGGAGCGCGCCGTGCAGCAGGTGCGTGGCGCTGTGATTGAGCACGATCGAATCGCGGCGCTCCGCATCGACGACGCCGCGCACGCGATCGCCGGTGCGCAGCGCGCCCGACGTCACGCGGCCGACATGGCCATGGAACTGGCCGGAGAGCTTCTGCGTGTCGCCTACTTCGAAGCGCAGTCCATCGGCCTCGAGCGCGCCGGTATCACCGACCTGGCCACCGGATTCGGCATAGAAGGGCGTGCGATCGAGGATCACGACCGCCTCCTCACCCGCTGCAACCGCATCGACCGGCCGCCCGTTCTGCAACAGCGCGACGACCCGCAGGTCGTCGGCGGACGTGACACCGTCCCCGACGAACATGGTGGGCGACAGCTGCGAGACCAGTTCGGCCGACAGACCGGTGCCGGCAGAGAACTTGCCGGCCGCGCGCGCGGTCTCGCGCTGGCGCTGCATTGCGGCGTCGAAGCCGGCCATGTCGACATCGAGGCCACGCTCGCGCGCGATGTCCTGGGTGAGGTCCAGCGGGAAGCCGTAGGTGTCGTAGAGGCGAAATGCGTCCTCTCCGGGGATTGCGCCATTACTGCGGGAGGCCACTTCGTCGAAGATGCGCATGCCCGCGTCGAGCGTCTCGGCAAAGCGTTCTTCCTCGACCCTGAGCGCGCGTTCGACCAGCTCGCGCTTGGCATGCAGCTCGGGATAGGCCTCGCCCATCACCGCATCGAGCGTTTCGACCATCGCGCTGAAGAAGGGCTGACGCACGCCGAGCATCCAGCCGTGCCGCAGGGCCCGCCGGATGATCCGGCGCAGCACGTAGCCGCGGCCTTCGTTGGACGGCAGCACACCGTCGACGATCAGGAAGCTGCAGGCGCGGATATGGTCGGCGATCACGCGCAACGACTTGTTCTCCAGATCCTGGGTGCCGGTGAGCTCGGCGGCCTTGCGGATCAGCGCCTGGAACAGGTCGATCTCGTAGTTGCTGTGCACGCCCTGCAGGATCGCGGCCAGGCGCTCGAGCCCCATGCCGGTGTCCACGCACGGCGCCGGCAGCGGCAGGAGAGTGCCGTCGGCCTGCTTGTCGAACTGCATGAAGACGAGATTCCAGATCTCGATGAAGCGGTCACCGTCCTCGTCGGGCGAGCCGGGCGGTCCGCCGAAATGCGACGGGCCGTGGTCGTAGAAGATCTCGGTGCACGGCCCGCATGGGCCGGTGTCGGCCATCTGCCAGAAATTGTCGGAAGCAAACGGCGCGCCCTTGTTGTCGCCGATGCGCACGATCCGTTCTTCCGGCACGCCGACCATGTCGCGCCACAGTGCGTAAGCCTCGTCGTCGGTGTGGTAGACGGTGACCAGCAGCCGCTCGGCCGGCAGCTTCCACACGCCGGTCAGAAGCTCCCAGGCCCAGGCGATCGCCTCCTTCTTGAAGTAGTCGCCGAACGACCAGTTGCCGAGCATTTCGAAGAACGTGTGATGGCGCGCGGTATAGCCGACCTGGTCGAGATCGTTGTGCTTGCCGCCCGCGCGCAGGCAACGCTGTACATCGGCGGCGCGCACGTAGCTGCGCTTCTCCGCGCCGAGGAACACGTCCTTGAACTGCACCATGCCCGAGTTGGTGAACAGCAGCGTCGGGTCGTTGCCGGGCACCAGCGGCGCGGACGGCACGATGGTGTGGCCCTTGCCCTTGAAGAATTCGATGAAGTCGCTGCGGATCTGGGCGGTGCTGGAGGTCTGCGTGGTCATGGGCCTGACGGACGATGCGGGAGGGGGCATGGGCATGCCGGTACCACGCGCGTCCGTCTTCGACGGTGCCGATCCAACGTCATGCCCAGGAAAGCGAAGGGTAGCAGGCCGCCCGGGCACCCGGCGCCCTGCCCGGCCGTGCTGGCCTTGCGCGTGACACGACCGTCAGGGCGGGGTCAGCCGGCCTGCAGGGCCCGCACCGCGCCATAGGCGGTGTCGCCGTCGAACCCGCGACGCAGCAGGAACTCCACGGCCTTGCGGCGCAGCGCCGGATCAGCGGCGAACGCGCCGACGTCGTAACGACGCTCGAGCAGGTCGCGTGCACGCTGCGGCCAGTCGGCCTCGCCGTCGGCCGCCAGCGATTCGAAAGCGGTGGCGATCTGCCTGTCGGTCAGCCGATGACTGCCGAGTTCGGCCTCGATCCGCAGCGGGCCGTATCCGCCGGTCGCCCGGCTGCGGGCAAGACTCGCTGCGAAACGCGCGTCGTCCTGCCAGCCGGCGGCGTGCATCTGTTCGACCGCCGCGACAGCTTCCTCGCTGTCCACCCCGCGCGCCTCGAGCTTGCGCAACAACTCGGGGCGCGAATGTTCGCGCCGCACCAGCAACGACAACGCCCGCATCGCGGGCGTCATCTCACGGCGTTTGCGCCGTTTGCCGGTGCCACCTGTCAGCCCCGAAGCGCCCGCGTCGCAGCTTTCACTGCGCGCGCCGACGGCCTCGGCCGGATCATGCGGCTCCGTCATGCCGGCCTCAGCCGGCGTCGACTTCTTCATCGTCCGGGACGACCGCCACTGCCGGCAGCAGGCGCTCGCGGATGCCCGCCTCGATGCGCGCGGCGACCTCGGGGTTGTCCTTGAGGTACTGGCGGGCGTTCTCCTTGCCCTGACCGATCCGCTCGTCACCGGCGCTGTACCACGCACCCGCCTTCTCGATGAGCTTGGCTTCAACGCCCATGTCGATCAGTTCGCCCTCGCGGCTGATGCCCTCGCCGTAGAGGATCTCGGTGACCACCTGCTTGAACGGCGGTGCCATCTTGTTCTTGACGACCTTGATGCGGGTCTGGTTGCCGATGATCTCGTCACCCTTCTTGATCGCACCGATCCGGCGGATGTCGAGGCGCACCGAGGCATAGAACTTCAGCGCGTTGCCGCCCGTCGTGGTTTCGGGGCTCTGGCCCGGCATCATGATGCCGATCTTCATGCGCAGCTGGTTGATGAAGAACACCATGCAGTTGCTGCGCTTGATGTTGCCGGTCAGCTTGCGCAGCGCCTGGCTCATCAGGCGCGCCTGAAGGCCCGGCAGCTGATCGCCCATCTCGCCTTCGATCTCGGCGCGCGGGGTCAGCGCGGCGACGGAGTCGATCACGACCATGTCGACCGAATTGGAGCGCACCAGCATGTCGGCGATCTCGAGCGCCTGCTCGCCAGTGTCGGGCTGGGAGACCAGCAGGTCCTCGACGTTGACGCCGAGCTTCTGCGCGTAGGTCGGATCGAGCGCGTGCTCGGCGTCGATGAACGCGGCGACGCCGCCCAGCTTCTGGCACTGCGCGATCGTCTGCAGGGTCAGCGTGGTCTTGCCCGAGGATTCCGGACCGTAGACCTCGATGACGCGGCCACGCGGGAGGCCGCCGATGCCGAGGGCAAGATCGAGCTGCAGCGAGCCGGTCGGAATCACCGGAACCACTTCGGATACGCGATCGCCCATGCGGATCACCGAGCCCTTGCCGAACTGCTTCTCGATCTGGCTCAGGGCTGCGGAAAGCGCGCGCTTCTTGTTCTCGTCCATCGTCGTGGTCCTTGTCATTCGTATTCCGGTCTGGTGGGAGCATCCTCGCAATCACAGGTCGCACAGGCTGCGACGCTGCAGGGAGGAAGCAAAATTATGTGGATATGGGCATGCCGGTCAGCGGCGCGCTGCGCGGATGGCCGTCGGGGAACGCCGCGCACGCGCTGCGCCCAAGGGACACAACGCTCATCGGTTCGGCCTGACCAGCCCGCAGTACAGGCCTTCGATCGCGAAATCCTGGTCGGGCAGCACCTCGATGGGGGCGTAGTCGGGATTGCGCGGCATCAGGCGGATGCGGTCCTTGCCGATCTTCAACAATTTGACGGTGATCGCGTCATCCACCCGGGCGACGACGATCTGCCCGGAACGCGCGTCGCGCGTGCGGTGCACGCCGATCAGGTCCCCTTCGAAGATGCCTTCGTCGCGCATCGAATCGCCCTTGACCTTGAGCAGGTAGTCCGGCGACGGGGAGAACAGCACGCGGTCGAGCACGAGGTAGTCGTCGGAACCGATGTCGGCCCCGATCGGGGCGCCGGCCGCGACCTGGCCCAGCACCGGCAGCCGGAGCGCATCGCCCTGCAGGTCGGATGCGGGTCGCGACTGCGCCGGTGCCCGCACGCGGATGCCGCGCGCACGTCCCGGCACGCGCTCGATGGCGCCTGCAGCTTCCAGGGCATCGAGGTGGTATTGCGCGGCACGAACGCCGCTGAATCCGAAGGCCCGCGCGATCTCGGCCTGCGAAGGCGGCATGCCTTCGGACTCGATGCGCTCGCCGATCATGTCGAGAATCGCGTGCTGGGTCGGAGAGATGTCCATGGTTAGTAGTATTACTACTAACCGTCACCGCGGCAAGCGGTGCCCCCGGCGGGCCCAGGAGAGGACCTCAGCGTGGGCCGAACCGGTCGGCGGACCCTCCGAGCGTCCACGGCGGAGGCGCGGATGTCGACCGACACCAGAGTGTCCGGTGCGCGCAAGGCACGCACGCTGAGGTGATGCTGCGCTGGCTGGCGATCAGCCGGCGCACGAGCATCCTCCACTCAGTCCTGGCGGGCCCGCCGCATTGGCGGATTGATCCAATGTACCTGCAGGCCGCGGCGTAGCGCGGTCTGGTTGACGCGCCCGACATAGTTGTTGTCGACCGCGATGTGGTTGGCCGCCGACGCCGGATCCGGCTGGGGCGAGCTGGCCAGGCGTGGCGACTGGCTGGCGCAGCCGGCGGCGGTCAGAACGGACACAACGGCGACGATACGAAGGGAACTCTGCATGGCCCTGGCTCCGTGACGGGGGTTCGCGGCGGAACCTGCCCTACACCGCTATACACCCGGCGCCCCCGGGGCGGTCAGCCGTCCGTCGGCTGCGCAGGCGCGAGGCGACGGACGGCGCCGTTGCCGATGGTGCCGAGCTCGGCCAATACCGCGGTCGCGTAGCAACCCGCCGGCAGCGCGAAAGCGAGTTCCAACCGGTCGGGCGCGGGCCACGACCATCGGAGGTCGCCGGGACACAGCCGCGTGGCCCGCCGTTCCTGCGACAGGCCTGCAGCCTCCAGCCCGGCGCGCAGCGCCAGCGATTGCGCGTCCTCGAGGGCCGCGGTTTCCCGTGCCAGCGCGGCTGCGGCGCTGCGCAGCGCGCCGCGGCCCCACAGCGGCGCGGTGGGGTGGATGTCCTGGGCGGCGACACGGGCCGCAAGCGCTTCGCTGGCCGGCTCGGGGCCGAACACGCTGCGACTTCCATCGAGCATCCACACCTCGCCTTCGAGCCCGGCATCCCAGTCGCCGGCCACGACGCGTGCGGCCAGCACACGGTTGAACAGCGCCGAGCGTGCCGCCGACAACAGCATCGCGCGTTGTTCGCGATCGATGCGGCGTCGCGGCTCGGCGAACATGCGCAGGGCCTTGTCCACGTTGCCGCCATCGTGACCGAAGCGCTGTTCGCCGAAGTAGTTCGGCACGCCGCGGGCGGCAATCGTCTGCAGGCGCGCGTCGATCGCCGCCGCATCGCCGCTCACGTCGCGCAGGGTCAGCACGAACCGGTTTCCGGCCAGCGCTCCTCGCGGCAGCTTGCGCGCGTGCCGGGCCTGGTCGAGTACGCGCAGGGACTGGTGCGCACCCGCGCCCAGTGCCTCGAGCTCGGCGATATCGGGCGCGGCGCGACCCGGCAATTGCACCGAGAAGCGCTGCGTGGTCAGTGCGTGCCGGTCCTTCAGCCCGGCATAGCCCACCGCGCGCGCATCCACCCCCGCCCACTGCGCGAGCAGCCGCGCGACGAACGCGGTGTTCATGCCGGCCTTTTCGATGGTCAAGAGCAGGTGTTCGCCGCTGCCGCTGGCTTCGAAGCCGTCGATCTCGTCGACGCGGAAATCCGCCGGATCCTGACGGATCGTCGCCGTCAGCACCGGCGCACCGAGGGCAGTCGGATTCACGCTGCGGCGTCGCGGACCAGCAGGCAGATCGCCTGCGCGGCGATGCCCTCGCCGCGGCCGGCGAAGCCGAGCTTCTCGCTGGTCGTCGCCTTGACCGAGATGCAGTCCAGCGCGATGCCGAGGTCGCCGGCGATCGCCGCGCGCATCGCATCCGCATGCGGGCCGATCTTCGGCCGCTCGCAGATCACGGTGACGTCGGCATTGCCGACCCGCCAGCCGCGTTCGGCCAACAGCGCATTGCAATGGCGCAGCAGCGCGCGACTGTCGGCCCCCTTCCAGCGGTCATCAGACGGCGGGAAATGCACGCCGATGTCGCCCAAGGCGAGTGCCCCGAGCATCGCGTCGCACAGGGCGTGCAGGGCCACGTCGCCGTCGCTGTGCGCGAGCACGCCGTGGCTGTGCGGAATGCGGACGCCGCCGACCATGACGTGGTCGCCAGCGCCGAAGGCGTGGACGTCGAAGCCCTGGCCAATGCGGAAACCAGACGTGGCAGTCATGGGACGGATCCTGCGGCAAAAAACGGGACGGCAGCTTGCCACGGATCGCGGATCGGGCAAGCCACAGCCTGGTCACGGAGAGCCCAGTGGCCATGCCGCGCGGAGTCCCAAAAGGGCCCATGGCCAGCATGTGCGTCCATTACGGACTGCGCGGCAGGCGCTCGAGCGACCGGTCGGCTCCTGCTGCGAGCACCCATCCGCACGGCTTCCTGCGGTCGTATGCATGAGCCGGATGCCGCCTCACGCGCCACGCTCTCCGGAAGAACGCGTGCCGGATGGACAGCCCTTCACCCTCGGCGCGACAGCTCGAACTCGAAGCGCGCAAGGTCGGCAGGTGTCGTGACCTTGAAGTT
The DNA here is from genome assembly GCF_003813845.1 of Luteimonas sp. 100069. Taxonomy (NCBI): domain Bacteria; kingdom Pseudomonadati; phylum Pseudomonadota; class Gammaproteobacteria; order Lysobacterales; family Lysobacteraceae; genus Luteimonas; species Luteimonas sp. 100069. The sequence goes on along the minus strand of NZ_RPFN01000002.1, from coordinate 101,828 downwards.
GTCTTCGCGGCCTTCGACCAGCAAGGGGCGCGTGCCCTGGAGTTCCATCGCCATGGCCTCGTCCGTCACCGCGACGCCCGCGGCATCCGCGGCTTCCAGTGCCCGGCCCAGTTGGAGGCGGCGGAACAGTTGCGGCGTCAGCGCGCGCCAGAGCCGTTCGCGCGGCTCGGTACCGTCGATGCCGCCTTCGTCGCCTGCGCGCTTGAGCGTGTCGCGCACCGGCGCGGCGAGGATCGCGCCGACGGGATCCATGCGCCCGCGCTCGAGCAGTGCGTCGAGATCGCCGGGATGCAGGTTCGGCCGCGCAGCGTCGTGCACGAGCACGAAATCATCGGGCCGCACCGATTCGGGCAGCGCGTACAGGCCGGCCAGTACCGATGCCGCGCGGGTTTCGCCACCGCCCGCGCGCAGCAACGGCTTGCCGTGCAGCACGGACTCGGGCAGCGCCGGCGCGTCGTCCGCGCCCAGCACCAGCACGATGCCGGCGATCCCGGCATGCCCGGCGAGGGCGTTCAGGGTGTGCGCCAGCAGGCTCAACCCCCCCACCTCGAGAAACTGCTTGGGCACTTCGGCGCCAAAGCGCGTCCCCCGCCCTGCGGCCGGCACCACCACCCAGGCGCTCATGGGGTATTCGCCCGTTGCCGGGCGTCCGGGTCGAGCGCGTGCTCGGCCGGCAAGGGCGCGATGCGGGCGTCGTCGACGACGCGATAGAAGGTCTCGCCCGGCCTGATCATGCCCAGCTCGCCACGCGCCCGTTCCTCGATCGCCGCCTCGCCGGACTTCAGGTCGGCCACCTCGGCTGCGAGCGCGGCATTGCGCTGCTCCAGACCTTCGTTCTGCCGCGCCTGCGCTTCGACGCGGGCGCGCAGTTCCTCGACCTGCTCGGTGCCACCGACGCCATACCAGAGCCGGTACTGCAGCCAGGCCAGCAGCGTGGCCAGCAGCAACATCACCACAAGCAGGGCGCGCATCGGCGATGTCCCGGGGGATCAGCGCTTGATCGAAACGAATGCGTCGCGGCCGGCGTAACGGGCCTCGCTGCCCAGTGCCTCCTCGATACGCAGCAGCTGGTTGTACTTGGCGACGCGGTCGCTGCGGCACAGCGAACCGGTCTTGATCTGCGTGGCCGTGGTGGCCACCGCGATGTCGGCGATCGTCGTGTCCTCGGTCTCGCCGGAACGATGCGACACGACGGCGGCATAACCGGCGGCGTCCGCCATGGCGATGGCTTCGAGCGTCTCGGTCAGCGTGCCGATCTGGTTGACCTTGATCAGGATCGCGTTCGCGGTCCTGGAGTCGATGCCTTCCTTGAAGATCTTCGGATTGGTGACGAACAGATCGTCGCCGACCAGCTGCACGCGATCACCGATGCGATCGGTCAGCTGCTTCCAGCCGGCCCAGTCGTCCTCGGCCATGCCGTCCTCGATCGTGATGATCGGGTACTGCGCGGCCCAGTCGGCGAGGAAGTCGACGAACTGCTCACCGGTCAGGCGCTTGTTCTCGCCGACCAGGTTGTACTTGCCGTTGTCGTGGAATTCGCTCGACGCCACGTCCAGGCCCAGCAGCACGTCGTCGCCCGCGGCGTAACCTGCCTTGCCGATCGCCTCGAGAATGGTGTCGAGCGCTTCGACGTTGCTGCGGAAGTCCGGCGCGAAGCCGCCTTCGTCGCCGACGGCCGTGCTCAGGCCATGGCCCTTGAGCACCGATTTCAGCGCGTGGAAGATCTCGGTGCCGGCGCGCAGCGATTCGGAGAAGCTGCTGAAGCCGACCGGCAACACCATGAACTCCTGGAAATCGACGTTGTTGTCGGCATGTGCGCCGCCGTTGATGATGTTCATCATCGGCACCGGCAGCACCGGCGCGCGGTCGCCGCCCAGCAACTTCCACAACGGAATCTTCCGCGATGCGGCCAGCGCGTGCGCGTTCGCCATCGACACACCGAGCAGCGCATTCGCGCCCAGGCGGCCCTTGTTCTCGGTGCCGTCGAGGTCGATCAGGCGCTTGTCGAGACCGGCCTGGTCGGCGGCGTCGAAGCCCTTGAGCGCATCGGCGATTGGGCCGTTGACGTTGCCTACGGCCTTGCGCACTCCCTTGCCGAGATAGCGCGTCTTGTCGCCGTCGCGCAGTTCCACCGCCTCGCGGGCACCGGTCGATGCACCCGACGGCACCATCGCGCGGCCAAAGCTGCCGTCATCCAGGGTCACTTCGGCTTCGAGGGTCGGATTGCCGCGGGAGTCGAGGATCTCGCGGGCATGGATCTTGGCGATGGTCGTCATGGTCGGGTCGAAAGTCTCGGTCAGCGGAAAAGGAGGAGATCGGACAGCGGCACAGCCGGCCGTCAGAGATCGGATTCGGCGAAACCCGCGCGCTTGGTCACGGCGTCGAGCTCGAGCATGGTTTCCAGCAGCGCGCGCATGCGGTCCAGCGGCCAGGCATTGGGACCGTCACTGAGCGCTTCTTCCGGCCTGGGATGGGTTTCCATGAAGACGCCCGACACACCGACGGCGATCGCCGCGCGCGCGAGCACCGGCACGAACTCGCGCTGGCCACCACTGGACGTGCCCTGCCCGCCCGGCAGCTGCACAGAATGGGTCGCGTCGAACACGACCGGGCAATTGGTCTCGCGCATGACGGCGAGCGAGCGCATGTCGCTGACCAGGTTGTTGTAGCCGAAGCTCGCGCCGCGCTCGCAGACCATGATCTGGTCGTTGCCGGTGGACTTCGCCTTCTCGACGACCGGCTTCATGTCCCATGGCGACAGGAACTGGCCCTTCTTGATGTTGACCGGCTTGCCGGCGGCGCAGACCTTCTTGATGAAATCGGTCTGGCGCACGAGGAAGGCCGGGGTCTGCAGCACGTCGACGACCGAGGCGACCTCGTCCATCGGCGTGTATTCGTGCACGTCGGTCAGCACCGGCACGCCGATCTGGCGCTTCACTTCCGCCAGCACGCGCAGGCCTTCTTCCATGCCCGGGCCGCGGAAGCTCGTGCCCGAGGTGCGGTTGGCCTTGTCGAAGCTGGACTTGAAGATGAAGTTGATGCCGAGCGCCGAGGTGATTTCCTTGAGCTGACCGGCCACATCGAGCTGCAATTGCTCCGACTCGATCACGCACGGGCCGGCGATCAGGAAGAACGGCTGGTCCAGACCGACCTCGAAACCACAGAGCTTCATGCGTGCGCTTCCTTGAGAGGTTCGACGAGAGTTTTGCCGCCGGCCTTGTGCTCGCGCGCCGCGCGGACGAAGCCGACGAACAGAGGATGCCCGCCGCGCGGGGTCGACAGGAACTCGGGGTGCGCCTGACAGGCGATGAACCACGGATGCTGCGGCAGCTCGATCATCTCCACCAGCAGGTCGTCCATCGACTTGGCGCTGATGACCAGGCCGGCATCCTCGAGCTGGGTGCGATACCGGTTGTTGAACTCGTAGCGGTGGCGGTGGCGCTCGCCGACGACATCCCGGCCGTAGACCTCGCGCGATTTCGTACCCGGCTTGAGGCGTTGTTCCTGCAGGCCGAGGCGCATGGTGCCGCCGAGGTCGCTCTTCTCGTCGCGCCGCTCCACTTCACCGGCCTGCGTGCGCCATTCGGTGATCAGGCCGATCACCGGATGCGGCGACTGCTTGTCGTTCTCGGTGCTGTTGGCGCCTTCGAGGCCGGCGACATTGCGCGCCATGTCGACGACGGCCGCCTGCATGCCATAGCAGATGCCGAAATACGGCAGGCCGGATTCACGCGCATATTTCGAGGCCATCACCTTGCCTTCGAAGCCGCGATCGCCGAAGCCGCCGGGCACCAGCACGCCATCGACATCGCCCAGCCACGCGGCAGCGCCGTCGCGCTCGATGTCCTGCGATTCGATCCACTTCAGGCTCACCCGCGTGCGCTGGCGGATGCCGCCGTGCTTGAGCGCCTCGCCGACCGACTTGTAGGCATCCTTGTGGTCGACGTACTTGCCGACCACGCCGATCGTCACCTCGTCGTCCGGGTTCTCCACCGCGTCGACGACATCGATCCATTCCGACAGGTCGGCGATCGGAGCGGCCTTGGCGCCCAGACGCAGACGCTCGACCACCAGTTCGTCCAGACCGCGCGCGTGCAGCCACATCGGGATCTTGTGGATGTTGTCGAGATCGACGGCCGAGATGACGGCCTTCTCCGAGACGTTGGTGAACGAGGCGATCTTGCGGCGCTCGCCATCGGGCAGCGGCTGTTCGCTGCGGCACACCAGGATGTCGGGCTGGATGCCGATCGAACGCAGCTCCTTGACCGAATGCTGGGTGGGCTTGGTCTTGAGCTCGCCGGCGGCGGCGATGTACGGCACCAGCGTCAGGTGCATGAACAGCGCCTTCTCGGCGCCGCGGTCGGTGCGGATCTGGCGGATGGCCTCGAGGAACGGCAGCGATTCGATGTCGCCCACCGTGCCGCCGATCTCCACCAGCGCCACGTCATAGCCCTGGGTCGCTTCGTCGATCGCCCGCTTGATCGCATCGGTGATGTGCGGGATGACCTGGACGGTCGCGCCGAGGTAGTCGCCGCGGCGCTCCTTGCGGATCACGCTCTCGTAGATCTTGCCGGTCGTGATCGAGTTCTTGCCCGACAGACGCACGTTGATGAAACGCTCGTAGTGACCGAGGTCGAGATCGGTCTCGGCGCCGTCGTCGGTCACGTAGACCTCGCCGTGCTGGAACGGGCTCATCGTGCCGGGGTCGACGTTGATGTACGGATCGAGCTTCATCATCGTCACCCGCAGGCCGCGGGCTTCGAGGATGGCGGCCAGCGAGGCGGCCGCGATGCCCTTCCCGAGGGAAGAGACCACGCCGCCGGTAACGAATACGAGCGGTGTGATGGAACTGGTGGGAGGCGTCATGAGGACAGCGGGTCGCTGGAAAGCCCCATTCTACAGGCTGCAGCCCGCGACTGCCCGACCCGATGCAGAACGCCCCGGCAAGCCGGGGCGTCGGTCAGGTGGAATCGGCCGGAAATCAGGCCGGATCGTCCTCCTCCTCTTCCTCTTCCACCTGCTGCATGGTGCGCTCCTCCTCGATCGCGGCAGCTTCCTCCTGGGCGTCGACGGCCTCGTTCATGGCGTCGGCCGCGTACGTGGACTCCACTGCCGCATTCTCGGCGGCCTGCGCCGAAGCCTCTGCGGTCTGCGCGGCCTGCTCGGCCTGCTGCGCGGCGACCTCGGCATCGCGTGCCTGTTGTTGTTGCGTGGCCGCCGCGTCCTGGGCGAAAGCGGGGGCGGCGAAGGCGCCGGCGACGATGGCGGCGAAAAGCACATTGCGGGTGTTCATTGGACTGTTTCCCTTATGGCGAATTCGAATTGGCGCAGTGGATCGGTTGCAAGCCATCCGCGAGGCGGACGAAAAACCGTCGGCGATTTGCTGCTGACGGCTCGAACCTAGCCAAGCCAGACCGGCCGCGGACTGAACAACACATTGATCACTTGCCGCATACAGGCCGCTAACGGCGCTGCAATCGCTTACATCCCGCCGCAACGCGGATCGTGGCGCCGAGGCGCCAGCGAGACGCCGGAATCGGCGCGTCGGCAATTCCTTTAACATGCGCCGATTCCCGCGCAGCAGCCCCGCATGAACACCCGCTACAACGCCGCCGACATCGAAGTCCTCTCCGGCCTGGATCCGGTCAAGCGCCGCCCCGGCATGTACACCGACACCACCCGCCCGAACCACCTGGCGCAGGAAGTGATCGACAACGCCGTGGACGAGGCGCTGGCCGGGCATGCGCGGCAGATCGAGGTCACGCTGTTCAAGGACGGCAGCTGCGAGGTGTCCGACGACGGCCGCGGCATGCCGGTCGACATCCATCCGGAGGAGAAGATCCCGGGCGTGGAGCTGATCCTCACCCGCCTGCATGCCGGCGGGAAGTTCAACAACAAGAACTACACCTTCAGCGGCGGCCTGCACGGCGTGGGCGTCAGCGTGGTCAATGCGCTGTCGACCCTGGTGGAAGTGCACATCAAGCGCGATGGCAGCGAACACCGCATCACCTTCCGCAATGGCGACCGCGCGACGCCGCTGGAAGTCGTCGGCACCGTCGGCAAGAAGAACACCGGCACCCGCGTGCGCTTCTGGGCCGACCCGAAGTATTTCGACACCCCGAAATTCAGCGTGCGCGCCCTGCGCCACCTGCTGCGCGCCAAGGCGGTGCTGTGCCCGGGCCTGACCGTCACCCTCTTCGACGAGGCGACCGGCGAGCGCGACCGGTGGCTGTTCGAGGACGGGCTGCGCGACTACCTCAAGGGCGAGCTCGCGGAACGGGAACTGCTGCCGCCGGAACTGTTCGTCGGTGCGCTCAGGAAGGACACCGAGACCGTCGACTGGGCGGTCGCGTGGGTGGTCGAAGGCGAACTGGTGCAGGAGAGCTACGTCAACCTGATCCCGACCGCGCAGCACGGCACCCACGTCAACGGGCTGCGCACCGGTTTCACCGACGCGCTGCGCGAGTTCTGCGATTTCCGCAACCTGCTCCCCCGGGGCGTGAAGCTGGCGCCGGAAGATGTCTGGGACCGCGTCGCCTTCGTGCTGTCGATGAAGATGACCGACCCGCAGTTCAGCGGCCAGACCAAGGAGCGGCTGTCGTCGCGCCAGGCCGCGGGCTTCGTCGAGGGCGCCGCGCACGATGCGTTCTCGCTCTGGCTCAACCAGCACACGGATATGGGCGAGAAGATCGCCCAGCTTGCGATCGACCGCGCCAGTGCGCGGCTCAAGACCGAGAAGCAGATCGTCCGCAAGAAGGTCACCCAGGGGCCGGCGCTGCCCGGCAAGCTGGCCGACTGCATCAGCCAGGACCTCTCGCGCACCGAACTGTTCCTGGTCGAGGGCGATTCCGCCGGCGGCAGCGCCAAGCAGGCGCGCGACAAGGACTTCCAGGCGATCCTGCCGCTGCGCGGCAAGATCCTCAACACCTGGGAAGTGGCCAGCACCTCGGTGCTGGGTTCGGAAGAAGTGCACAACCTCGCGATCGCGATCGGCTGCGATCCGGGCAAGGACGATATTTCCGGCCTGCGCTACGGCAAGGTCGTGATCCTGGCCGACGCCGATTCCGACGGCCTGCACATCGCCACCCTGCTGTGCGCGCTGTTCCTGCAGCACTTCCCCGCGCTGGTCGCGGCCGGCAACATCTTCGTCGCGATGCCGCCGCTGTTCCGCGTCGACGTGGGCAAGCAGGTGTTCTACGCGCTGGACGAGGAAGAAAAGCGCCTGCTGCTCGAGAAGATCGCGCGCGAGAAGCTCAAGGGGCAGGTCAATGTGACCCGCTTCAAGGGTCTGGGCGAGATGAACCCCTCGCAGTTGCGCGAATCGGCGATCCATCCCGATACGCGGCGCCTGGTGCAGCTGACCGTCGACGACGACCTGGAAACGCGCTCGCTGGTCGACATGCTGCTGGCCAAGAAGCGCGCCGGCGACCGCAAGGCCTGGCTGGAAACCAAGGGCGACCTGGCCACACTCGAGGTCTGACAGGCCGGCTTTTCGGCCCACGCTGTCGCAGGCGCCGGCAATTCGCGACAGGGCCTGCGGCCATGGCGGCTGGCGTCCGCTGCGCAGGCAGGCGCACCCGCCTCGAAGCCCCGAGCGACGCGGATCGATCCGCGCCGCCTCAGGCCTGGTCGGCCGTGTCCACGACCCGCTCGGAAATGCGGCGAGTCCGGCCGAGCTGGGCGAAGATCGCCGCCGAGGCCAGGGTCAGCGCGCCGATGCAGACGAAGGTCCAGCGGAAGGCCGAGAGCATCGGGGCTGTCCCGGCCGGCTCCCCGCCGCTGAAGGCACCGAGCAGACCACCGGCCGTGGCGACACCCAGGCTCATCGCCAGCATCATCACCATCGACAGCAGGCTGTTTCCGGCGCTCGCCTCCGACCCGTCCAGATCGCGCAGCGCCAGGGTGTTCATCGCGGTGAACTGGAGCGAATTGACCGCGCCGAACACCGCGAACTGCAGCAGATGCAGCCAGAGCGGCTGGCCGGCTTCGACCAGGGCGAAGCTCGCCATCGTCAGGCCGGTCAGCACGGTATTGACCACCAGCACGTTGCGGTAACCGAAGCGCTGCACCAGGGGCACGACGATGCGTTTGGAGAACATGCCGGCGATCGCGACAGGCACCATCATCAGCCCCGCCTGGGTGGCCGGAAACCCGAGTGCGACCTGCAGCAGCAACGGAATCATGTATGGCATGCCGCTGCTGCCCAGTCTTGCGAACAGGTTGCCGAGCAGGCCGATGCTGAAGGTCCGGGTGCGGAACAGCGTCAGCGGGAACAGTGGCGCGGGCGCGCGCGCTGCATGCAGCCAGTAGGCGACCAGCGCGACCAGGCCGGCGACCAGCAGCACCACCAGCGCCGCCCGGCGGGGCGAATGCCCCGAAAGCGCATCGACCGACAGCGACACCGCGATCATCCCGAACGCGAGCAGTGCGTAGCCCGTCCCATCGAAACGCGACACTGGCGCGCGCAGATCGGGCATCCACTTCAGCGCCGCAATTCCGCCCACCACACCCAACGGCAGGTTGATCAGGAAGATCCAGTGCCAGGACGCGACATCGGTCAGCCAGCCGCCGAGCGCCGGTCCGATCAGCGGGCCGACCAGCCCCGGCACGGTCACGAAAGTCATCGCCGCCAGAAAGGCGCTGCGCGGCACCGCACGCAGCACGGCGAGCCGCCCGACCGGCAGCAGCATGGCGCCGCCGATCCCCTGCAGTACGCGCGCGGCGACCAGCGCATCGAGGCTCCGCGACGCGGCGCAGGCCAGCGAGCCGGCCGAGAACAGCAGGATCGCGGCGACGAACAGACGGCGCGTGCCGATCCGGTCGGCCAGCCAGCCCGACGATGGAATCAGCATCGCCACCGTCAGGGCATAGGCCACGACCACCGACTGCATGCGCAACGGCGACTGCCCCAGATCCGCCGCCATCGCCGGCAGCGCCGTGTTGACGATGGTGGTGTCGAGCATCTGCATGAACACCGCCGCGGCCACCAGCCACAGCATCGGCCGGAACGGCCGGAGCAGCGTGGCGTCGTCCGCGCGGCTCATGCGCCGGCCGCGAATCCGATGGCGGCGGCAAGCAGGCTCCGCAGCAACGGCGTCAGCACATCGGCGCGCGCCGCGTCCCACTCGAACGTGGTTTCGTCCATGTAGCAGCGCTGGCTGATCTCGAGCTGCACCGCCTCGATGCCTCGAGCCGGATCGCCGAAGTGGCGGGTGATGTGCCCCCCCTTGAAACGCCCATTGGCCACCCAGCCATAGTCCGTCTGCGCGGCAAGCACGGCCTCGAGCCGCGCCTGCAACGCCGGGCTGCAGCTGGCGCCGCCGGCGGTGCCGAGATTGAGGTCGGGCAGGCGACCTTCGAACAGGAACGGCAGATCGCCCTTGATCGAATGGCCCTCCCACAGCACGACGCGGCCATGCGCGGCAAGCAGGCGCGCGATCTCGCCCTGCAGTGCGGCGTGGTAGGGGCGCCAGTAGCGGTCGACCCGAGCGCGCACCTCGTCAGCATCCGGGGCGGCACCGTCGCGGTAGACGGGCGTACCGTCGAACTGCACCAGTGGACACAGGCCGGTGGTGTTCTGGCCCGGGTACAGCGAGACGTCGTCTTCCGCGCGGTTGAGGTCGATGACGTAGCGCGAGTGGGACGGCACCAGCACGGACGCGCCGAGGGTGCGCGCGATTCCGTAGAGGCGGGCGATGTGCCAGTCGGTGTCGGGTACGCGCCGGGCGGAAGGTGCCAGCCGCGCGCCGATCTCGGCAGGCACGTGGGTGCCGTCGTGCGGCAGGCTGACCAGCAACGGGGCAGTGCCGCGCTGCAGCTGGAAGATCGGCGGGGCTTCGGACATCGGCGCATTGTAGGGCCGGTCATGTCGTCGCCACCCGTCGATGGTGTCAGCGCATCAGCACGATCTCTTCGGCGCTGGTGGGATGGATGGCGATCGTGTCGTGCAGGTCGTCGAGCGTGATGCCCCGCTTGAGCGCCACCGCGAAGCCCTGGAGGATCTCGTCGGCCGAGTCGCCGAGCAGATGCAGGCCGACCACGCGCCGCTCCGCGCCGATGCAGACGAGCTTGAATACGCTGCGCTGCGTGGATTCGGCCAGGGCCTCGCGCATCGGCCGGAAGTTGCTGCGATAGACATGCACGTCATCGCCGTACCGTTCGCGCGCCTCGGCTTCGGTCAGCCCAACCATGGCCAGCGGCGGATGCGAGAACACCACCGAAGGCACGTTGTCGACGTCGAGCTTCGCATCCGGGCGGCCGCCGAACAGGCGGTCGCACAGCCGCCGGGCCGCAGCAATCGCCACCGGGGTCAGCGCCAGCCCGCAGCCGGAGATGTCGCCGACCGCATAGACGCCTTCGGCCTGCGTCACCTGCCATCTGTCGACGGGAATGTTCCCGGCGCCGTCCGGGGTAATGCCGACGGTATCGAGTCCGATGTCGCCGGTATTGGGTCGCCGCCCGGTCGCGAACAGCACCTGGTCGAAGCCGCCGCGGATGGTGCCGTCCAGGGCCTCGAGCTGAAGCTGGCCATCGTCGTCGCGGCGCAGGGCCTGGAGGTCGTAACCGAACACCAGCCCGATGCCCTGCTGCCTGTAGTTCTCCTGCAACTGCTCCACCAGCTCGGCGTCGGCCTGGCGCAGCAGGCGCTGGTCGCGCACGAACATCTCGACCTGGCTGCCCAGCGCCTGCAGTACGCCGGCGAGTTCGATGGCGATGTAACCGCCGCCGATGATCGCCAGGCGCGGCGGCGCCGCGTTCCAGCCGAAGAAGTCATCCGACACCGCGCCCAGCGAAGCGCCGGCCACGTCCGGCCGCACCGGGGACGATCCGGTGGCGAGCACGATGTGCGGGGCTGCCAGGCGCGCGCCCGCGTCGGTATCGACGCGCCCCGGCCCGGCGAGGCGTCCGCGGGCCGGCAGCACCATGATGCCGGCGCGGTCAAGCCGCTCGCCGTAGCTGTGGTGGATGCCGTGGATGTAGCGCTGGCGGTCGGTGATGAACCTGGCCCAGTCGAACCCGACCCGGCGATCCATCGGCAGGTCGAAGCCCAGCCGCGCCGCCTGCTCCAGACGCGTGCCCAGGTCCGCCGCGAGCCACATCGCCTTCTTGGGTACGCAACCGACGTTGACGCAGGTGCCGCCCAGCGCACCGGGTTCGACCAGCGCGACGCGCTGGCCATGTTCGACGGCGCGGAACGCGGCGGCGAGTCCGCCAGACCCCCCGCCCAGCACAATCAGGTCGAAATGCAGCAGGTCGCGATCATCGGGGCTGGCACCGCTCACGGGAATCGCGCCGGTGCGTAGGGGGCCGGGTCGAAGCGCGGCGCGCGGCCGCAGATCAGGTCGCTCATCAACTGTCCGGTCGCCACGCTCATGCTGACCCCCAGCATGCCATGACCGGTGGCCAGCCAGAGATGACGATAACCGGGCGCAGGCCCGAGTATCGGCACGTCGTCGATGCTCACCGGCCGCCAGCCGAACCATTCCTCTTCGCGCACCGGACCCACCGGCTCGTGCAGGTATTCGCGCGCCGAACGCTCCAGTGCATCCAGACGCACGCGGTTGAGCGAGCGGTCGTAGCCGGAGAATTCCATCGTGCTGCCGAGCCGGAAACCGCTGTCCCAGACCGTCACGCAGACGCTGCGCTCGTGCAGCACCATCGGATTGCGCGGCACGATCGACGGGCGCGAATAGGTGATCGAATAGCCCTTGCCCGGCTGCACCGGGACGCGCAGGCGCAGGCTGCGCGCGAGCAGCGGCGACCAGGCGCCGGTCGCCAGCAGCAGGTCGCGACCGTTGAAGGTGCCCTGCCCGGTCTGCACGACGACGCCGTCGCCGGTCTCCTCCACGCCCAGCACCTCGCAATGCTCGACCAGCTCGCCGCCGAGCGCGCGGAAGGCGCGTGCGAGCCCGGCGACATAGCGGTCCGGTCGCAGCCGGGCGTCGCCGGGAAAGCGGATCGCGCCGACCACGCCTTCGCGCAGCGCGGGTTCCTGGCGCAGATAGGCGTCGCCTTCGATGCGCTCCACCGCGACGCCGAGCGCACGCAGCTGCTGCGCCTCGTCTTCGAAGGCCTCGAAATCAGCGCGGTCCCGATAGACGTAATCGACGCCCGATGCCTCGAACTCGCAATCGATCCCCAGCGTGGCTAGCCAGTCGGGAAACGCGGCGCGCGAGGCTTCCAGGATCGTCGAGCGTGCCCGCATCGCATGCAGCCAGTCGCGCCGGTTGCAGCGCATCGCGAACCCGGCCATCCAGCGCCACAACGCCGGATCCAGACGCGGGCTGACCCGGAACGGCGCGTCTGGCGTCAGCATCCAGCGCAGGGCCTTGGCGATCGTGCCGGGCGCGGCGAGCGGCGCGGCGTGACTCGGGGTGATGGTGCCGCAGTTGCCGTGCGAACTGCCGCAACCTGCCGAGCCCGCCTCGAGCACGCGCACGCCGCGCCCGGCCTGCAGCAGGGCAATGCCGCTGGCTAGGCCGATGACTCCGCCGCCGACGATCAACACGTCGTCGCCGATGTTGGACGGCGTCGCGTTCACGGCAGCGCGGGCACGCGACGCCAGCCCGGACGGCGCCCGTAGGTCAGCCAGCGCCAGACCCATTCCATCGGGCCGTACCGGTGATGCGCGAGCCAGACATGACTGATGGCCACCTGCAGCGCGAACACAGCCAACGCCAGGCCGGTCTGCGCGGCGCGGTCAAGCTCGCCCCACATGCCCAGGCCGTAACCGTAGAACAGCAGCGAACAGATCAGCGACTGGCCCAGATAATGGGTCAGGGCCATGCGCCCGGCCGGCGCGAACACGCCCAGCACGCGCGCGCCCGCCCCGCTGGACCAGGCCAGCACGATCAAGGCGACGTAGGCGAGCGCCATCGGCAGCGCGCCCCCGAGCATCAATGCCTGGGCAAACACTGCGCGCGGCTCCATCGCCCCGAGGTCGAAACTGGTGCCCAGCGCGACAGCCGCAGCAGTGAATGCAAGTCCCAGCGGCAGCATGCATGCCAGCAGGCGCCACCAGAAGTCCCGGTGCACGGCGGGCGACTGCAGCCCACCGCCCGACAGCAGCCAGCTGCCGACGAGGAATACCCCGAGCGCCATCGGCACCGTCATGACCTGGCTCTGCAGGCCGATCGCCATGTAGTCGCTGACGCGCTGCATGGTGACCGCGGCGAAACCGCCATCGGGATACACATGCTCGGCGCGCCCGGCGCCGGCCACGAGCGGCGCCGCCATCTCGGCGAGCAGGTCCTCAGGCAGCATCAGCATCATTGCGGCGAACAGCAGGTAGAGCGTCACGATGCTCGCGTAGAGCAGCAGCCCGGTCAGCAGCTGCCACTTCGGCGTGAGTCCGCGCATCACCATCAGCAGCACCCCCGCCACCGCGTAGGTGACGAGGATGTCGCCCGGCCACAACAGCACGATGTGCAGGATGCCCAGCAGCAGCAGTCCGGCCATTCGGCGCAGGTAGATGCGCTCCACCGACAGGCCCGCAGCCTCGATGCGCCCGCTCATGAGCACGAAGCCCATGCCGAACAGCAGCGAGAACATCGTCCAGAACTTGCCGGCCACGAAGACATGGATGAGCCACGCGATGACGTAGTCGAGACCCGCCGCGTCGACCGGAATGCCCGAGCCCATCTGCTGCATAGGCCGGTTGAACCACTCGATGTTCATTACGAACACGCCCAGCAGCGCGATGCCACGCAGCACGTCCATCACGTCGAGGCGCTCGCCGGTGGGCACCGGACCGAGCGCGGCCTGCGTCCGCATCGGTATTTCCCGGGGGTGCGCGCCGGCCGGGGGCGGCCGGCGCAAGATCGATCAGTGCTGGTGGCCGCCGTCGCCGTGCACGTGGCCGTGCTCGATTTCCTCGGGCGTGGCTTCGCGCACGTCGACGATCTCGATGTCGAACTGCAGATCCTTGCCGGCCATCGGGTGGTTGAGGTCGACATCGACCACGCTCATGCCGATCTTCTCGATCGTCACCGCACGCGGGCCGAAGCTGGTGTTGAGCACGACCTGCTGGCCGACCGACAGCCTCTGGTCACCGAAATGCTTCTTGGGCACGCGCTGGCCCATGCCCTCGCGACGCTCGCCGTAGGCGTCGGCCGCGGTCACATCGGCCTTGAAGGTGTCGCCGGCCTCGTGGCCTTCCATCGCCTTCTCCAGCCCCGGGATGATGTTGCCGTGCCCGAACAGGATGGCCAGCGGTTCCCGGCCGCGCGAGGTTTCCACCGGTTCCTGGCCGGCTTCCGCGACGCTGTAATGGAAACGGACGACGCGGTCTTTCTCGATCTTCATTGGATTACCCGGTAACGCGGCGGCGCCGCTTGAGGAGGATGGTGTCGCTGGGGCACGATGCCGACGGTCATTCCGGTCGGACGCCCCATGCGAGCAATCCCACATTATCCCGGCTCCGGCGCGCCGGCGCCAACCATGGCGCCGCGCCTCGCGATGGCGACGGCCCTGGCCGGACTGCTGATGACCGGTTGCGGTCGCGACGACGTGCGGCCTGCCACGCCCGCAACTGCTGCCACCCGGGCCTGGACACCGGTCGCACCGGCCGACCCGGGCGCCGCGAACGCGGTGCTGATGCGCGCGATCAGCCTGGTCGGCACGCCCTACCGCTACGGCGGCAATACCCCCGAAGGCGGCTTCGACTGCAGTGGGCTGGTCAACTACGTCTTTCGCGACATGCTCGACCTGCGTCTGCCGCGAACCTCGCGCGATCTCTACGCCTATCAGGGGCCCAGGATCGATCCGGGCCGGCTGACCACCGGCGACCTGGTGTTCTTCGGTAGTGGCGGCAGCGTCTCGCACGTCGGCATCTACGTCGGCGAGGGCCGGTTCGTGCATGCCCCCAGCACCGGAGGAACCGTCCGGCTGGACCATCTCGACGGCGCCTACTGGCGCAGCAACTACTCGGGATCTAAACGTGTCCTGCACTAGCCACACACAATTTCTTCACTGAATTCTGTTCAAAAACGCGGACTTGGTCGCATTCATTTATTTTTGTTTAACAATTTTCACATCCCCGTCCGGTAGCTTCCCTCGCTGGTCCGCGACAATGTGAAACCCCCGTGACGAAGACAACCGCAACGCAGGGCGCCCGCGCCATCCGCCCCAGCCGCCTCCGCAGCGCCCTCTTCGCCGGCATTCTCACTGTCGCCGCAGCCCCCGTCTTCGCAGGTCCCGGCCTTGCCGGCGACTCGGCCGACCAGCTCGCAACCACTACCTCGGTCGCACGCTCGCTGACCGCGCCGGCTGCCCAGGTCGCTTCGCCCGAAGTGCTGCTTGCCAGCGACGTCAACCAGCTCATCGCAATGGATGTGGAGACTCCCGTCGCCCGCACCGACGGCCGCGTCGAAGGCCTGCTCAAGCGCGCCTTGACCCTGATCGGCACGCCCTACCGCTGGGGCGGCTCCAGCCCCGACGCCGGCTTCGACTGCAGCGGTCTCGTCGGTTATGTGTTCCGCACCGCGCTCGGGATCGAGCTGCCCCGCGTCTCGCGCGACATGGCGAAGAACGGCGAGCGCGTCGAGCGCGCCGCGTTGACTGCCGGCGATCTGGTGTTCTTCGGCCGCGGCGGCAATCGCATCGACCATGTCGGCATCTACCTGGGCGAGGGCCGCTTCGTGCACGCACCGCGCTCGGGCAAGGACGTGATGGTGTCCGAGCTCGACTCGGGTTACTGGGCCACCCGCTTCAAGTCCGCGCGCCGCGTCGCCGGCGTCTGAGGCACTGCCCCGCGTACCGGAAGGCCGCCATCAGGCGGCCTTTTCCGTTTCTGGCGCGCCAGCTACGCCCCTGCCCCACGCGAAGGGGCTAGCGACGTCCGTCGCAGCAAGCTGGTCCATCGAAGCGCCGCGGGCGCCCCGCTCCACCCCGCTGCACGCCGGCGGATCTGGTGACAGGCGCGGTTTCCCATGCGAGGGCGCTGGCGCGTCCCTCGCCAGGCGCGGGACGGTCCCGCATGAGCCCGCTCCAGGCTGCCCGCAATGGCGCCGTGGCGATCGAGCCGCTCAAGGCAGCGCACCGCCGCCAATCCCGACAGCCGCGCGCCGGGCCACCCCGTCCGAGCTCCGCGGCGACGAGGAATGACCTATTGCCCCCGCGCGCCGCGCGCACGCACCAGCCGCACATCCCCTCGCCCAGTCCCTCGCGACCCGGAGCCCTGCCAGGCCCGACAGGCGCTCGCCGCGGACACGCTCCATGCACCAGAGACCGGTTCGCACCGCACCGGGCCGGAGACGCGCGCGCCGGCGATGCAAGCCTGGCGGGACGATGCAGGACGTCTGCCGCCAGCGGCCAGCTCAGGGCGGATCGCCCGCCGGACTGACGCGCGCCGTGGCCGCAAATACCGGACAGCACAAGGCCGCCCGAAGGCGGCCTTGTGTATTGACCTGATCCGGTGAGACCCGGACGGCGTGGCCGCCGGGCCCAGCCCGGGATCAGGCCCGGCTGTCGCGACGCTCGGACTGCGCGCGGCCAGCGCCCGGACGGTGCTGCTTGGGACCGGCATGCGCATGCACGCTGCGATCCGCCGGCTTGCCATGGCCCCGGTTGCCCGGCTTGCGCGGTGCGCGCTCACCACCCGGCTTCTGCTCGCCCATGCGCGCGCCCGGTCGGCCGCCGCCCGGCTGGCGACGCTGACCGCCTCCGCCATTCTTCGGGATCGGCGTATCAAGCCGGATCGGCTGGCTCGGCGCGAAGCCTTCCACCGTCTCCATCGTGATCTCGGCATTGAGCATGCGCTGGATCTGCCGCAGCAGGCCGCCTTCTTCCGGCGACACCAGCGACAGCGCCTCGCCCGTCGCACCGTTGCGACCGGTACGGCCGATGCGGTGCACATAGTCCTCGGCGACCATCGGCAGGTCGTGGTTGATCACCAGCGGAAGGTTCGGGATGTCGAGACCGCGCGCGGCGACGTCGGTCGCCACCAGGATGCGGGCGCGACCGGACTTGAACGCGTCCAGCGCCTTCTGGCGCTGCGCCTGGCTCTTGTTGCCGTGGATCGCAACCGATGGCAGGCCGGACTCGGCGAGCTGCTCGGCCAGGCGGTTGCAGCCGTGCTTGGTCTTGCCGAACACGAGCACCTGATCCATGTGGCGCTTGGAGAGCAGCTCGACCAGCAGGTCGCGCTTGCGGGCGTTGTCGACCGGGTGCGCGCGGTGGGCGATGGTCTCGGCGATGGTGCTGTTGGCCGCCACCGTGACCTGCTTGGGATCGCGCATGAACTCCAGCGCCATCGCCTTGATCCGCGGCTCGAACGTGGCCGAGAACAGCAGTGTCTGACGCGTCTTGGGCACACGGCTCATGATGCGCTTCATCTGCGGCAGGAAGCCCATGTCGAGCATCCGGTCGGCTTCGTCGAGCACCAGCACCTCGACTGCGTCGAGCTTGGCGTGGCCGCTGTCCATATGGTCGATCAGCCGGCCCGGGCAGGCGATCAGCACGTCGACGCCGCGGCGCAGGTTGTCGATCTGCGGCTGCATGCCGGCGCCACCGAAGATCGTGGTGACGTTCATGCGCAGGTGACGACCGTAGGTCTTGAGGTTCTCGGCAACCTGCACTGCAAGTTCGCGGGTCGGCACCAGGATCAGCGCGCGCGGCTTGCGCGGACCCTTGGGCGGGGTTTCCTTGGCCAGGCGCTGCAGCAGCGGCAGGCCGAATGCAGCGGTCTTGCCGGTGCCGGTCTGGGCGCCGCCAAGCACGTCGTTGCCACCGAGGATCAGCGGGATGGCCTGTTCCTGGATCGGCGTGGGAGTGGTGTAGCTGGTTTCGGCGAGCGCGCGCAGCAGCGCGGGCGACAGCCCGAGATCTTCAAACGTCATGATGGAACTCCTTGCGCTTCCGCACGCCACCAGCCGCGAACCGTGCGGACGCACGGCCGGAATGGAAACGCTGGGAAGTCTTGCTCGGAGCTATCCAGAACCGCGCTGCGAGCAATGATGAAACGGCTGCCGGATGCTCCGGGCCGTGGTCTGCGCGACGAAAGACGTGCGGAATAAGTCCGCGCGGATCAGGATCGATCAATGCGGAAGGCGTACCAGGATCGTATCTGTCGGCGCGGAACGCGTCGGACAGGGGCAGCCGTGTTGCAGAACCGGATGGAGTCTACGCCAATTCAGCCCCGGCAGCCACTGCCGCGTTGCGGCGTGCGTCATCCCGTGACGGATGTCCGTGGGCTGCGCGTCCCGGGGTCGGGCCCGGTGCGTGCGTGCTGGGCGAGAGTTCGGCGCTGTGTCACCATTTCCGCCAGCTTCGAAGGAGCTGGGGCGCGCGCTCCGCCGTTTCCGGCAACACGCCGCCCGATCGACCGGGACCTCTGTTGCGCGCCGCCCGCTGGCTCTGGATCCACAACGCGCGCTCGTGCGCGGACCGGGCGGCGGCTGAACGCGCGACCCGCCACGCCGTATGCAGGAAGCACTCCATGGCCACCGAAGCACAAGAGACCACCAGCCAGCTGATCCAGGTCGTCGCGCTACTCGGCGCTGCGGTCGTCGCCGTGCCGCTGTTCCGCAAGCTCAGGCTCGGCTCGGTGCTGGGGTACCTGGCCGCGGGCCTGGCCATCGGCCCATTCGGCTTCGGCTGGTTCAACGATCCACAGTCGATCCTGCATGTCGCCGAACTCGGCGTGGTGATGTTCCTGTTCGTCATCGGCCTGGAAATGCGCCCCTCGCACCTGTGGGGCCTGCGCCGGCAGATCTTCGGACTCGGCGCGCTGCAGATCCTGCTGGCGCTCACCGCCCTCACCCTGGTCCTCGCCGCATTCGGTTTCGACTGGCGCATCGCCTTCGTCGGCGCCGCCGGCTTCGTGATGACCTCGACTGCGGTCGTGATGCAGCTGCTGTCGGAACGCGGCGAGCTCGCACTGCCACACGGGCAGAAGATCGTTTCGGTGCTGTTGTTCGAGGACCTGCTGATCGTGCCGCTGCTGGCCCTGATCGCGTTCCTGGCACCAACCCACCCAGCGATGGCTGACGCGCCCTCGCGATGGCTGTCGGTCGCGATCGGCATGGGCTCGCTGATCGCGCTGATCGTCGCCGGTATCTACCTGCTCAATCCGATGTTCCGCATCCTCGCCGCGGCGAAGGCCCGCGAGGTCATGACCGCGGCCGCGCTGCTGGTCGTGCTCGGTGCGGCGCTGCTGATGCAGCTTGGCGGGCTGTCGATGGCGATGGGTGCGTTTCTTGCCGGCGTGCTGCTGTCGGAATCCTCGTTCCGGCACCAGATCGAGGCCGACATCGAGCCCTTCCGCGGGATCCTGCTGGGCCTGTTTTTCCTTGGCGTCGGCATGGCGCTGGACCTCGCCGTGGTGGCTGCGAACTGGCCGCTGATCATCGGGGCGGTGCTCGCGCTGATGGCGACCAAGGCCCTGTGCATCTATATCGTCGCGCGCATCACCCGCAGCGCCCACCGCGAGGCGCTGGAGCGCGCAGTGGTGATGGCACAGGGCGGCGAATTCGCATTCGTGCTGTTCGCCGCCGCGGCCTCCACCGGCCTGATCGACGTCGAGGTCAACGCGAGCCTGACCGCGGTCGTGGTGCTGTCGATGGCGCTCACCCCGCTGCTGGTGCTGCTGACCGGACCGCTGACCGCGCGCCGCGAGGGTCCGTCGCTCGATGGCGTCGATGTGGTCGCCAACCAGAACGGCAGCGTGCTGATCATCGGGTTCGGCCGCTTCGGCCAGGTCATGAGCCAGTCGCTGCTGGCACGCGACGTGGACGTGACGATCATCGATACGGACATCGAGATGATCCAGAGCGCGGCCGAATTCGGCTTCAAGGTCTACTACGGCGACGGCACGCGGCTGGACGTGCTGCATGCGTCCGGCGCGCACAGCGCGCGCGCGATCGCGGTGTGCATCGACGACCGCGAGGCCGCCGACCGCATCGTCGAACTGGCGGCCGAGCAGTTCCCGCAGGCCAAGCTGCTGGTGCGCGCCTACGACCGTGCCCACGCGCTCAAGCTGGTCAACGCGGGCGTGGATGTGCAGATCCGCGAGACATTCGAATCGGCCGTCGTGTTCGGTGCACAGGCGCTGCACGCGCTCGACGTGCCGGAGGAAGAGGCCGAGGCGATCGCCGCCCAGGTGCGACGGCTCGACACCGAGCGCTTCGAGCTGGAAATCGCCAGCAACGATACCCGCGCCGGTATTCCGCTGATCATCAAGAACACCGCCGCGCCCGGCCCCAGGCCGGCGCCCCTGACCCGTCCCCGGCGGGAGAGCAAGCTGCTCAACGATGTGCCGGCCGCGCGGACCGACACCCACGGTCCGTCGGCGCCCTGACCGATTCGACAGTAACTTTGCATCGCCCTGCCCGGGGCCGGCCGGGCCGCGTCACCCGTCTGCGAATTGGACGTGCCCGATCGACCGGCGTGTGCAGCAAGCGACACAGGGTCCGGATCACCTTCTCGGCGGTCAGCGAGATCGCCGCGATCCTCGCTGGTGACGGGGCGTCACTGGAGCGGCTCCCTTGCAGCCGCGCATCGCGCCGGGGGCCGTCGCGAAGCCGCCGATCCCGATCCGGCGATCCACGTAGCGCTTGGCCGCGTGCAGGGTCGCGCCCTGTCGACACCTGACTCGCTCACGCCGCAGCCGCGGGCCCGCGCGCCCTGCCGCCCCGACTCGTGTCCGGCCGCTGCCGGCATGACCTTCGACACCCCTGCCGGCGGGAACGCAGGCGTAGAGTGCCCTCACACCGGGCATCGCCCGGCGGTCCTTCCTTCTGGAGATTCCACGTGATCGCTCTCGCTCCCCGGCGCCTGCTTCTGACCTGTTCGATCGTGCTGGCGCTGTCCGCCTGTTCCCGCGGCCAGGACACCCCCACGGCAACGGATGCCGCGCCCGCCGGCGATGCCGATGCGGCCAAGCTCCCCCTGGACGAGAGCACGCTGCCGGGCGTCAACCGCTTCGAGATCGGCGATCTCGACACCAGCAAGAACGCGTGCACCGATTTCAACGGCTACGTCAACGGCAAGTGGCTCGCAGCCAACACCATCCCGGGCGACCGCAGCTCGTGGGGCGCGTTCGAGATGCTCGACGAGCGCTCGACCGCGATCCAGCGCCAGCTGGTGGAGCAGGCGGCAGCGGACAGCAAGGCCGACGGCGTCGAGAAGATCGTCGGTGACTTCTGGGCCACCGGCATGGACGCCGAGAAGATCAATGCCCAGGGCATCGAGCCGCTGAAGTCGCGGCTCGCGGAGATCGACGCGCTGACCGACGGCCCTGCCGTGGCCGAGTACCTGCGCCAGACCTACGCGCGCGGCGAAGGCGGCCTGTTCGGCTTCGGTCCCGAGGCGGATTTCGATGCGCCCACGATGAACATCGCCTACGTGATGCAGGGCGGCCTCGGCCTGCCCGACAGCACGTACTACACCGATGCCGACAAGGCCGAAGTGCGCGACCAGTACGTCGCCCACATCGCCAGGATGCTCGAGCTGTCCGGCGTGCCGGCGGCCGAAGCGGCCAAGCAGGCCAAGTCGGTGCTGGCCTTCGAGACGCGGCTGGCAAGCAAGTCCAAATCCAGCGTCGAGATGTCGCGCGATGTGAAGCTGTTCTACAACCCGGTGACGCCGGCCGAGGCCGACGCGCTCACACCGAACTTCAAGTGGACGACGTTCTTCGAATCGCAGGGCATCCCGGCGCCGGAGAAGTTCTCGCTGGCGATTCCGGAGTTCCACAAGGAGTTCAGCGCGATGCTCGGCGATACGCCGGTCGCCGACTGGCAGAGCTACCTGCGCTACCACCTCGTCGACGGCGCGGCGCCGTATCTCGGCGACGAGTTCGTGCAGGAGAACTTCGACTTCTACGGCAACAAGCTGCGCGGCCAGAAGGAACTCAAGGAGCGCGGCAAGCGCGTGCTCGACACCATCAACAACCAGGTCGGCGAGACGCTGGGCCAGCTGTACGTGCAGGTCGCCTTCCCGGCCGAGTCCAAGGCGCGCATGGAAACGCTGGTCGAGAACCTCAGTGAAGCGCTCAAGGTCCGGATCGAGAATCTCGACTGGATGAGCGACGAGACCAAGGCCAAGGCGATGGAGAAATGGGCCTCGTTCACGCCGAAGATCGGCTACCCCGAAAAGTGGCGCGAATGGGACGGTCTCGCAACCTCGCGTGACAGCTACATCGGCAACGTGCTCGCGGCGACCCAGTTCAACTACAAGTGGATGCTGTCGAAGATCGGCCAGCCCGTGGACAAGACCGAGTGGGGCATGACGCCGCAGACGGTCAACGCCTACTACAACCCGCTGCAGAACGAGATCGTGTTCCCGGCCGCGATCCTGCAGCCGCCGTTCTTCGATCCCAATGCTCCGGACGAGATGAACTACGGCGGCATCGGCGCGGTGATCGGGCACGAGATGACCCACGGCTACGACGACCAGGGCAGCCGCTTCGGCCCCACCGGCAAGTTCGAGAACTGGTGGACCCAGGCCGATGCGACCGGCTTCAGCAGCCGCACCGACCTGCTGACCTCCCAGTTCAATGCCTACGAGGCGGCGCCGGGCAAGCATGTCGACGGCAAGCTGACCCTGGGCGAGAACATCGCCGACCTCGGTGGCCTGGCCACGGCCTATGACGCGATGAGGAAGGCGGCGGGCGACACGCCCGACCCGATGACCGACGGCCTCAGCCGCGACCAGCGCTTCTTCCTCAACTGGGCCACGGTGTGGCGCCGCAACTTCACCCCGCAGGAGCTCGACGTGCGCCTGAAGACCGACTCGCATGCGCCGGCGAACTTCCGCGCGATCGGCGCGCCGTCGAACCTGCCCGCTTTTGCGGTCGCGTTCTCGTGCAAGCCCGGCGACCCGATGGTGCGCACCGGCGATCAGCAGGTCGTGATCTGGTGATCCAGGCGGCATGAAGGATGAAGAAGCCCGGCAGCGATGCCGGGCTTTTTCGTTGCATCGGCCCCAAGCGTCCTATCGGCGCCCAGCCGCGCTCCGGCTCCCGGCTGCGCCGGACGACTTTTCCGCCCACCGACGAAGAGCAGGCCCGCACCGTTCGGCATGCGGGCTGCGCGGCCGGTCGAACGCCCTACGTGCCGCGACCACGTGCCTTGCTAGACTTGCGCGATTCACGCCCGCACGGACCTCGCAATGTCGCTTCCGCACACGTTTGCCCGCCCTGCCCTGCTCGCCGCCTCCATCGCCCTGCTCGTGGGCCTGAGTTCCGATGCCGACGCCCAGCGTCGCGGCGCCGCCGCACCGAAGGGGCCGCCGCCCGTCACCACCTGCACCGATCTCTACAGCGCAACCAACAAGGATTGGCTGGATGCCAACGTCGTCGCCGCAGGACAAGGCGTGCGCTCGGCACTCGGCGAATTGCAGGCACGGGCGCTGACCCAGCAGTACGACCTGCTCAATGGCGCGATGACCGCGCCGCAGAACGACGTGCAGCGCCTGCTTGGTGATTTCTGGGCCAGCGGACTGGACGAAGCCGCGGTCGAAGCCGATGGCGCCACGCCGATCGCCCCGCTGATCGCGCGCATCGAGGGTATCCGCCGCACGCGCGACGTGGCGCCAGCTATCGCCGCGCTGCACCAGGTCGGCATTCCGGTGCTGTTCGATTTCGGCGCGGAAGTCGACCTGTCCGATCTCGGCCGCCACCTGGGCTATTTCACCCAGGGCGGCCTCGGCCTGCCCGATCCGGCCTATTACAGCCGCGGTGATGCACAGACCCAGCAGATCGTCGCGCAATACACCCAGTACGTACGCAACATCCTGGCGTTGACCGGAACCGCCGAAGACCGCCTCGACGCGGAGACCGCGCTGGTGCTCGACCTCGAGCGCCGTATCGCCGCCGCGTCCAGGCCACTGGCCGAGCTGCGCGATCCCCGCGCACAGTACGCGCTCGTCGATACCGCCAGCCTCGACAAGCAGTTCCGTCGCCTGCAACTGGGCGAATTCCTCGCCGCGCAGGGCGTGCAGGCGCAGCAGGTCTCGCTGGCCAATCCGGCGCTGTTCACCCAGCTCGATACGCTGGTCAACGGCCTCAAGCCCGAACAGTGGAAGGCCTATCTGCGTTTCCACATCGGCAACGCGATGGCGCCCTACCTGTCGAAGAGCTTCCGCGAGGCCGAGTACGACTTCCACGGCCGCATCCTGCGCGGCGAGAACGCCCAGCCCACGCGCCAGGAGCTGGTACTGGGCGCGATCAACCGCGCAGCCGGTCCGATGATGTCGCGCGAATACGTCGCCACGTACCTCCCCGAGGCCAGCCGCGCCCGCGCCGAAACCGTCGCCGGCCAGGTCCGCGACGCACTCGGCCGCGGCATCGACCGCAGCACGTGGATGACCGATGCGGCGAAGACCGAAGGCAAGGCCAAGCTGGCCGCGTTGTCGATCGAGATCGGCGCGCCGGTGCAGGACATCGATTACACCGTCCAGCCCATGGGCCGCGCCAGCTTCGGCAGCAACATGCTGATCGCCTCGACCTGGCGCCACGCCCAGGAGATGCGCCGTATCGGCCAGGCGAACGCCGCGCGCCGCTGGGACGTGCTTCCGCAGACCCCGGCGTTGGCCTACGACCCGGCGCAGAACCGCCTGATCGTTTCCGCCGCGATACTGCAGGCCCCCGTGCTGGACATCGCCGCCGATCCCGCCGCGCATTACGGCACCTACGGTGCGCTGGTCGGTCATGAGCTCAGCCGCGCCGTCGACACCAAGGGCAAGCATGTCGACAGCACCGGCACCGTGCGGACCTGGTGGAGCGTCGATGACGACGCTGGCTGGCTGACCGCGACCGACAAGCTTGTGGCCCAGTACAACGCCTACGGCTATCCGGGCCTGAGCGGCGTCCAGGTGAACGGCGCGCTGACCCGCGACGAGAACGCTGCCGACCTGGCCGGCGTGGAACTGGCCTGGGATGCCTTGCAGCAGGCCAGCCCGGAGCTGACGCAGCCGGCCCGGGAAGCCTTCTTCCGCGGCTGGGCGCAGCTGTGGCGCCAGCAGGCGTCGGTCGACCTCGCCACCCGCAACGCCTCCAACAGCATCTTCGCACCGGGCCAGTGGCGCGCGAACGGTCCGGTCTCGAACCTGCCGGCCTATACCGAGACGTTCAAGTGCAAGGCGACCGACCCGATGGGCCGCAAGCCCGAAGACCAGGTCCGCATCTGGCGCTGAGCCGAGTCGCGCCTGTTCCTTCAAATGCGCCGGCCTGTCCGGCGCATTTTTTTTGACCGCGGAGATCGGGCCACACCTCGCTTCAGCTGGTCGCCGGCGCGCTGCCGGGTAGCGGCCCTCCCACCGGTATCAGCGAAGATGCATGGTCCCGGGAGGCCGCGCTTGCGCCGGGGTCACCGCGAGGCCGGGAATCGTCGCAAGGCTTCGGAGGGCCTGGCAGCCATCTTGCGGCAGCCGCCCCGCGCGGCGCTTCAGAGCCTGCGGACGTGACGCTTGCGCCCGCCGCGGTTGAACGGCGGGCGTCCGCGCCAGTGCTGCAGCAGCAGCCAGCCGAACAGCATGCCGCCCAGATGTGCGAAGTGCGCAACGCCCGAGCGCGTGCCGGTGATACCGAGCACCAGTTCGACCAGGCCGTAGACGATGACCAGGGTGCGTGCACGCATCGGAATCGGCGGAAACAGCAGCACCAGGCGCTGGTTCGGGAACAGCACGCCGTAGGCCAGCAGCAGGCCGAACACGCCGCCTGATGCGCCCAGCGTGGGATACGGAAACGCGCCCTGGGCCAGCGACCAGCTGACCACGCCCAGCTGGCACAGCCCCGCGCCGACCACGCAGACCAGGTAGTAGGTGACGAAGCGCCGCGTGCCCCAGGTGTACTCGAGCTGGGAGCCGAACATCACAAGCGCCAGCATGTTGAACGCCAGGTGCGCGATGTTGCGCGGGTCGTGCATGAAGCCGTAGGTCACAAGCTGCCACGGCATGAAGCCGAGCCCACCGACCTCGCTCCCGCCCAGCGGCCACAGCATGAACACCGCCAGCGCGTTGCCCAGCACAAGTTGCAGGACGAACACGACGACATTGATGGCCAGGATCGCTTTGACGGCCTGTGGCAACCTCGGAAACATCCGGACTCCTCACTGTGCGGCGCCATGATAGCGGGCCGCGAGTGGATGCGACCGTGCAGGATCAGTCGGGTGCGCCGGGTCCCCACAGCGCTTTGTCGAGACCGTCTTCGACCGGCATGCGCACGCGTCCACGGGTCACCGTGACGCCTTCGGCGTGCAGGCGGCGCGCCTGCTCCGCAAAGCCCGCGGACTGCTCGGGAAACGCGATGCGACCGTCGCTGCGGACGATGCGGTGCCACGGCAACTCCGGATCGCCGTGGTCACGCAATACCCGCGCGACCAGTCGCGCGCGGCCCGGCAGCCCGGCACGGCGCGCGATGTGCCCATAGCCGGCAACGCTGCCCGCAGGTACCGCGCGGATGGCGGCGAGGATGCGCTCGCGGGCAGCTGCGTAACCGTCCAGGGCAGCGTCCGCCTTGCAGGCGATCAAAATCAGGATCGTGCGTCCGAGCGGCCGGGATGCCGCAAGGCGTGCTTGATGCGACCGATCCCGTACAGCACGAGACCACTCATGAAGCCCCCCATCGCTCCCCAGATCATCAGCTCGCGGGTGCGCGTGTTCCCGAGCTGCACATTGAACACGATGAGCCCGCAGACGATGCCGAACAGAATCAGAAGCAGCCCACACTTCAGATAAATGTTGGTCAGACCGAGTCGATTCACAGGCACATCCTCATGCGGTGTCAGGCGACTCTAGCAAACCGCCCGCAGGCAGCTGCGCAACTCATACCCAGCCGAAGTGATGGAGCGTCCGGAACAGGCCATAGGCGATACCGCCCGACATCGGGATGGTCAGGATCCACGCCCAGATCATCTTGTTGACCACGCTCCACTTGATCGCATTGAGCCGCTTGGCCGTGCCCACACCCATGATCGCCGAGGAGATGTTGTGGGTGGTCGAAACCGGGATACCGAGCGACGACGCGGCCAGGATCACCGACGCGGCGCTGGTCTCGGCGGCGAAGCCGTGGATCGGATGCAGCTTGACCAGCTTGTGGCCGAGCGTCTTGATGATGCGCCAGCCGCCAGCCGCGGTGCCGGCCGCCATCACCAGCGCGCAGCTGATCTTGATCCACAGGTCGATGTCGCCATTGGCCAGCGCGCCAGGGGAGGGATGCAGGAAGGCGAGCCAGTCCGGCAGGTTGTCGAGCGTCCCCACGCTCTGGGCGCTGACCAGGGTCAACGCGACGATGCCCATCGTCTTCTGCGCATCGTTCATGCCGTGCGCGAACCCCATACCGGCGGCGCTGACGATCTGGCTCTTGCCGAACAACGCATTGACCCAGCGCGGACGGGCGAGGCGCGCCAGCACACCGCCGCTGCGCGCCATCATCGAGATGATGAAGAACAGCAACCCCATCATCAGGAAGCCGGCGGCGAAACCGAGGACTGGCGAGCCGACCATCGGCACGACCACCTTCCACAACACGCCGGCGCTGCGCCAGATCGGTTCTGCGGGCTCCGACCAGATCACCACGTCGAAGTTCATTCCGGCCGCGGCCAGCGCGGCGCCGATCAATCCGCCGATCAGCGCATGCGAGGACGATGAGGGCAGACCGAACCACCAGGTGATCAGGTTCCAGACGATCCCGCCCACCAGCGCGCACAGGATCAGCTGCGAACCGACTTCGACGACCCCTGCATCGATCAGGCCCGAAGCGATGGTCTGCGCCACAGCGGTTCCCGCCAGGGCGCCGATCAGGTTCATCGAGGCGGCCAGGCCCACGGCCTGCATCGGCGAAAGCACTTTGGTCGCCACGACGGTGGCGATCGAGTTGGCGGTATCGTGGAACCCGTTGATGTATTCGAACACCAGCGCGGTCGCGACCACGATCAGCACGAGGGTCAGCATGAGGTCGGCCCGTCAGGAGTTCTTGAGCACGATCTCGTAGGCGACCACGCCGGCTTCGCGGCAGCGGTCGATCGCCTTTTCGAGGATCTCGAAGAATTCCTTGAGCAGGAACATCTGCAGCGGGTCGAGCTTCCCCGAATAGATGTCGCGGTACAGCTCGAGCATCAGCCGGTCGGCTTCGTTCTCCAGCGCGCGCAGCTCGTCGTTGAGCGCCTTCATCGGCTCGAGCTTCATGCTGCGCAGGGTGCGCACCATCTTTACAACGACCGCTGCGGCCTGCTCGAGCATCGCCGCGCGGGGCGCGAAATCGATATGTTCGAGGTGCTGGGTGGCCAGCGAGTAGCGATCGGCGAACTTTTCGATCTGCTTGGGAATCTTGTAGAGCGCCGAACCCAGCGCCTCGATGTCCTCACGCTCGATCGGCGTGATGAAGCTGTCCACCAACGCTTGGCTGATCTTGTTGGACGCCTCGCGCTCGCGCATGCGGGCCAGCTTGAAGGCGTCGAGCGCCGGCTGGCGATCGGCATCGCGGAGCATCGCGTGCAGGGCCTTGGAGCTGTCGTGCGCCGCGACCGCGGCCTCCTCGAGCAGGGTGTAGAACTGGTTGCCTTGGCCGAAGATGGTTTGCAGGGAGAACATGCCGGACGCCTCGATGTCGCGTGCCCGGGGTGGGACGCTTTGCGCAGGCGCGAATTATGACGGCTCAATGACAGTTGCGGCCAGCCCGGCGCGGCTCAGGTCGCCATTGCCATCACGGCCCGCTGCTATAGTCCCCGCCGCGCCCCCCGCGCTGTTCATCCCGCACATGGAAGACGATTCTAGACCGCCCACCGCGTCCGCCTGCTCGCCGGTCCCGAACCGCCGCCAGGCCCGACCGCTTGCCGCCCCCCGTCATCGCCGTGACCGGCATCACATACCGCGGGAGGTCCGGCGATGCTGGAACTGATCCTGATCGTGCTGCTGCTGATCGCCTGCAATGCATTCTTCGCTTTGTCGGAGATGTCGGTGGTCACGTCCCGCAAGCCGCGTCTCAAGCAGCTGGCCGCCGAGCACCGCAGCGCGCGCGCCGCGCTTGACCTGGCCGAGCATCCCGAGCGCTTCCTGTCCACGGTCCAGGTCGGCATCACCACGATCGGCGTACTCACCGGCATGCTCGGCGGCGATGCCCTCGGTACGGCGATCGGTACCTGGCTGGCATCGAGTCTGCCGATCCTGGGCAGCTATGCCTCGACCGTCGGCACCGTGCTGGCGGTCAGCCTGATCACGTTCCTGACCATCGTTTTCGGCGAACTGCTGCCCAAGCGGCTCGCACTGCTGGCGCCCGAACGCCTGGCATCGCTGGTCGCCCTGCCGATGCACTGGCTGTCGCGAGCCGCCACGCCCGCGGTGTGGCTGCTCAGCGCCAGCGTGCGAGGTCTGCTGAAACTGTTGCGACTGGACAACACCCAGGCGGCCCAGGTGTCCGAAGAGGAGATCCGCATGCTGGTGAGCGAAGGCCACGAGCAGGGCGTGATCGACACGGACGAGCGGAACATGGTCAACCGGGTGCTCACCCTTGGCGATCGCGACGCCGAGAGCCTGATGACTCCGCGTACGCGCATCGCCTGGCTCGACATCGGCGCCAGTTTCGAAGAAAACCTCGCCGATATGCGCAAGACGCCGTACTCGCGCTATCCGGTGTTCCGCGGCAGCGATGCGGATGTGGTGGGCGTGCTCGAGATCAAGTCGCTGATCGACCGCCTCGAGGAGCCCGAGTTCGACCTGTTCAAGTACCTGCGCGAGCCGCTGTTCGTCTCCGAGTCGACGCCGGCGATGAAACTGCTGGAAATCCTGCGCGAGCACCAGCAGTCGCTGGCCCTGGTGGTCGACGAATACGGCGACATCACCGGCATGGTGACGATCAACGATGTCATGGAGGCGGTCATCGGCCGCACCCAGAGCAGCGGCGCCGATGCCACCCCGCTGGTGGTCACGCGCGAGGACGGCTCGATGCTGGTCGACGGCACCCTGCCGACGGGCGCCCTGCGCGAACTGCTCGGCGGCGGCGCCCTGCCGGGCGAGGACGAGCACATCTTCCACACTGCGGCCGGCATGACGATCGCGCGCTTCGGGCGGATTCCCAACGTCGCCGAGCATTTCGAATGGAACGGCTGGCACATCGAGATCGTCGATCTCGACGGCCCCAGGGTCGACAAGCTGCTGTTGCAGCGCCTGTCCGACACGCACGACGATGCCGCCTGAGTCCGACCAGCGCGGGCAAGCGGGCACCCGCGAGTTGCTGGCGGCAATGGCACAAGGCGATCCGGCCGACACCCTGCGCTTCGACGACCTGCTGCTCGGGCTGGGCAAGCGGGTCTTCGGCATGATGCTGTTCATGGCCACCCTGCCCGCCTTCATTCCCGTTCCCGGGGTTGGCGGCGCCATCGGTGGCCCGCTGGTCGTGCTGATCGGTGTGCAGTTGCTGCTCGGCATGCGCAAGCCCTGGCTGCCGCGATGGCTCGCGCAACGCGGCCCCCATCGCCGCGCGGTGCAGCGGTTCGAGGCCGTGCTCGATCCCTGGCTCAGACGGCTCGAGCGGCTGAGCCGGGCGCGCCTGACGCACGTGCTCGACCATCGGGCAGCGACCATGTTCACTGGACTGGTGCTGGTGCTGCTGGGGATCCTGCTGGCCCTGCCGATCCCGTTCACCAATTACGTCTTCGGCCTGCTGCTGCTGGCGTTCGCGCTGGCCCTGCTCGAACGCGACGGGGCGCTGATGCTGTGGGCATGGGGCGTGGGGGTGGCCGCCATCGGATTCTTCGGCGTGCTCAGCGGCGCCCTGGCGACCGCGACCGGCGAGTGGCTGGGGCGGCTGTTCTAGGACCGGGCCTGCACGTTCCGACTGTCGGGCGTCACGCAGCGCGCGATGCTGCTGCCCTGCACGTCTTGGGGCCGTGTCGTCAAGCGCGAGCGATCGCCAGGCACCGGGCGCCGCGGGCCCAGGAGGCAACCCCAGCGCAGGCGATCTTCAGGCGAGCAGCGCGTCGCACTCCGCCGCCGTCAACGGAGGGCCCAGCCAGTAGCCCTGGCCGAGATCGCAGCCGCGATCGCGCAGCACCTCGTACTGGCCCTCCGTTTCCACACCCTCGGCGACGACGGTGATACCGATGGAATGGGCCATCGAAATGATCGCGGAAGTGAGCGCCAGATCGTCGGGATCCCGCAACAGGTCGGCCACGAAGCTGCGGTCGATCTTGACCCCGTCCACCGGCACCCGTCGCAGGTGGTTGAGTCCGGAGAAGCCGGTACCGAAATCGTCGAGCCAGATCTTGACCCCGCGCGTGCGCAGTTCACCGAGCACCTGTCCGATCCTGGCCTCGTCACCGATCACCGCGGTCTCGGTGAGCTCCAGGTGCAGCAGGTGAGGCGGCAGGCCCGAGTCGTGCAGTGCGGCCTCGATCTCGGCCGCGAAGACCGTGCTGTGCAATTGTCGGGGAGACACGTTGACCGCAATGAACAGCGCCCCCGCCTTCGTGAAACGGCGCTGCCAGGCACGTGCCTGGATGCAGGCCGCACGCAGCACCAGCGGCCCGATCACGTCGATCAACCCGCTCTGCTCGGCCACGTCGATGAACACCGGCGCCGCCACGTGGCCGAGTTCCGGATGTTGCCAGCGCAGCAGCGTTTCCACGCCGACCAGCGCCCGGTCCTCCATCCGCACCACGGGCTGGTAGACCAGGCTGAGCTCGCCGCGCTCCCAGGCCCCGCGCAGCTCCTGCTCCATGTGGATACGCCGCTCGCCCGCCTGATCCAGTGCGAGGCTGTAGAAGCGGTAGCCGTTCTTGCCGGCGAGCTTGGCCTGGTACATCGCGATGTCGCCGTTCTTGAGCAGCATCGTCGCGCTGCTGGCGTCGTCGGGAAATACGGTGATTCCGATCGAAATGCCGAGAAAAACGCGCCGGCCCTCGATGTCGATGGGCCGCGCGACCTCCTCGACCAGCCGCGCCGCCAGCGCGGCGGCGACGTCGCGCAGGTCGGCGCCGCTGCCAGCGGGCACCTGCAGCAGGATGACGAATTCGTCGCCGCCGAATCGCGCCAGCTGGGGACGGGCGATGTCGAATTCGCGAACGGCGGCATCGATGCGTGCGGTGAACTGCACCAGGGCCTCGTCCCCGGCGTCGTGGCCCAGCGTGTCGTTGACGCGCTTGAAGTTGTCGACGTCGGCGAACAGCAGCGCCAGTTGCCCGGCCGAGCCCTGCATCTGCAACAGGCGCTGGTCCAGAGACTCCCGCAGCGCAAGGCGGTTGGCCAGGCCGGTCAGCGGATCCGTGTACGCCATGCGGCGGATGTCGCGATCGTGCCGCGCGATGCTGTCTCGCATGCGGTCGAACGCACGCATCAGATCGCCGATCTCGTCCTGGCGCGCGTCGACCGGAATCTCGACGTGATAGTGCCCGGCCTCGATCTGCTGGGCCGCGGCGGCGAGCTGGCGTACCGGACGCACCAGCCGGCGTTGCAGCACCGCGGCGACCAGTCCGCCGAGTACGAGCAGCACCAGCAGCAACGCGCCGAGCCCGACCAGGTGGCGCCGGGCGATCTCGTCGAGGCGGGCCTGCATCGCGTCCGCCATCGCCACCTCGTCGTCGCGCACGGTGGCCAGCGAATAGCCGATGCGGACACCGCCCAGGCGTTGATCGCCGATTCGGATGGGCGTGGAGACGTCGAGCATCGAATCGTCGCGCTGGACGAGCTGCCCGCCGGCGCCGATGACCTCCAGCGCGAATGGATCGCTCATGCGCTGGCCGTAGCGTTCGATGTCCTGGCTGCCGTCGTGGACCAGCCGCCCCTGGGCATCATAGACGAGCACGTAGCTCACATCGGGCTGGCGCAGCACGTTGCCAACGGCGCTGCCGATCGCTTCGAGATCGGAGTAGTACAGCGGATTCACCAGGGCATCGGCGAGCTGCGCCGACACCGCTTCGCCGCGCGAGAGCAGGCGCTGCGAAGCCAGCGCATGCATCGAGCGCTGGCTCAGCGTGACGATCTGCCGCTGTGACTGCTTCTGCTGCTGCATGACCAGGGCCACCGACACCAGCCCGATCAGCACGGTCGCCGCCATCAGCGCCAGGAACGCCGTTTGCAGGCTCGCGCGCAGTTTCACTCGACGTCCGCCACGACGCGGGCCACACCGTCGCGCAGCCCATCGAGTCCCGCCCGGGTATCCGCATCGATGGGCAGGAAGGCGGTTGTGCGGAAGAACTGGCGAAGCGCGTCGGCAGCTGCAGGATCGTCCCGGGCCTCGACCAGCACTTCGCGCAGCCGCTCCGCCACTCGCGGTTCCAGGTCGCCGCGGACCATTTCCAGCGCGCGCGGGAACGGCGCACTCTCGTGGAAGATCACGAAGTCGCGCTTGAACGCCGGGGGCACCTGGCGCGGGCTGTCCCAGTCGAGATTGCTCATCGCCCCGGCATCGACCAGTCCCTTGTGCACCCACGAGGCGATGTTGAATTCCGAGCGCCCGAACAGATAGCCCACCGAGCCCGGCTCGGGTGCATCGCGCGGGGACAGCAGGATCTCCAGCGGCAGCCCCTGGGCAAGCAGCTCGGCGGCGGGCACGAAATAGGCGCTCGTCGACTGCCGGTTCTGGAATCCGATACTGCGACCGCGCAGATCCTCGAGCGCGCCGATGCCGCTTTCGCGCCGAGCGAAGTAGACCGTGTGGTAACGGCTCACGCCATGCCGCTCGGTCAGCAGCAGCGCCCGCGCGCCTGCGCGAGCCTCGAGGCGCATCGCACCGCTGGCGGTCTCGGTCACCCAGTCCACCCGGCCGCGGCGCAGATAGCTCTGCATTTGCTGGACGTCGCGCGCCATCAGCACGCGGCCCTCGGTGATGCCGACATCGCCCATGCGGGAGACGACGTAGTCCAGCAGCGGCCTGAGCTGTTCGTAGTGCGTCGTTGGATCGTCGCTGATGCGACCGAGCACCAGCACCTTGCGCGGTTCGGCGGCGGGTGAAGCCGTGATCGCCAGTGCCAGCACCATCCCCGTCGTGAGCCAGCGGAAGAAAGGACGCAAGGCCAAGACCGATCCGATGACGTGGATGAAGCGGCGAGCCTAGCCCAATCGGAGGTCGCGCGACAGCGGCTGCGCGCTCATCCGGCGTCGCGCGTTCCCGCCAGTCGCGCCATGCGCTGGGCGTCGGCGAGGATGCCGCGCAGCAGGCGGACCTCCTTGTGGTCGAGCCCGGTGCGCACGAAGAGTCGCCGCAACTTGCGCATCGCCGAATCCGGCGCGCGCCCCTTGTGGAAATCGATCGCGTCCAGCGTGTCGGCCAGCTGGGCGAAGAAGCCTTCGAGCTCCGCGTGCGGAACCGCCTCCGGATTCGCGGTCGCGATCACCGCAGGCGGCGCGTCGCCCTCGCCCAGCAGCGCCAGCCGCACTTCGTAACTGAGCACCTGCACCGCGGCCGCGAGATTCAGCGAGCTGTACTCGGGATTGGCGGGAATATGCACGGCGGCATGGCACAGCTGCAGTTCGTCGTTGTCGAGGCCCGTGCGTTCACGGCCGAACACCAGCGCCACCTCGCCGCCGGCGCCGGCCTCGACGCGCACGGATGCCGCCGCCTCGCGCGGCCGCAGTTCGCGCAGCTGCACGCGACGACTGCGCGCGGTGCATCCGAGCACCAGCCGGCAATCGGCGACCGCCTCGGCCAGCGTCGCCACTTCGACCGCAGCGTTGAGCACGTCCTCGGCGCCGGCCGCCATCATGTCGGCCTCGTTGTGCGGAAACTTCTGCGGGGCGACCAGCACCAGCCGGTGCAGCCCCATGGTCTTGATCGCGCGGGCGGCCGAGCCGATGTTGCCGGGGTGCTGGGTGCCCACAAGCACGATGCGGATGCGGTCGGCGAGATCGATTGCGTTGGTCGTGTCCATGCCGGTGTCGGGATTCAGGGGCGCTTGCATGACGCGAATGGTAAACTGCGCGACCGGCCCAGCGCCGGCACCGCTCTTTTCCCCCTCGATCCCGCCCGCGCCCGGAGACCTCCGCGATGCTTCAACCTGCTGTCAATGTCATGGTCAAGGCGGCGCGCGCCGGCGGCGGCGTCCTGTTGCGCAACATGCACAAGCTCGATGCGCTCAACGTCGTCGAGAAGGCGCGCCACGATTACGCGAGCGAGGTCGATGGCCTCGCCGAAGAGGCGATCGTCAAGGAACTGCGCCGCGCCTATCCCGAATACGCCGTGCTCGGCGAAGAAGGCGGCGCCAAGCCGGGCCGCGGTGGTCAGAGCCGCTACACCTGGGTCATCGATCCGCTCGACGGCACCAGCAACTACCTGCGTGGCCTGCCCCACTGGTGCGTGTCCATCGCGCTGGTCGAAGGCGGCGAGCCGCTGCACGGCGTGATCTTCGACCCGCTGCGCAATGAGCTGTTCACCGCGACCCGCGGCGCCGGCGCGCAGCTCAATGAGCGCCGCATCCGGGTGTCCGAACGCCGCGAACTGACTGGCGCCCTGCTCTCGACCGGCTTTGCCCCGCGCGAACGCAAGCGCGTCGGCGCGCAGCTGCGCGCGGTCGAAACGCTGCTCGAGTCGGCCGAGGACATCCGCCGTACCGGCTCAGCCGCGCTGGACCTGGCCTATGTCGCCGCGGCCCGCACCGACGGCTATTTCGAGGCCGGCGTGCACCCCTGGGACATTGCGGCCGGCGTGCTGCTGGTCCGCGAGGCCGGTGGCCGCGTCAGCGACTTCAAGGGCGCCACCCTCGGGCCGATGAACGTGGCTTTCGCGGGCGGGCGCCAGGTCGTGGCAGGCAACGTGCACATCGTCACGCCGCTGCAGAAGAGCCTGGTCGATTCGGGTTACGCCAAGGAGTTCTGAGCCGCCGCTCACCCTGGGCACTCCGGAGAGGCCGCGCATTGCGCGGCCTTTTTTGTTGCGGATCATCGCCGGGCTGCGCGTCCGCCATCGGCGAGCGACCGCCGGCGGAGCGCGCTCCGGACGGCACCTGTGTCAGCGGGTATCCGCATCTGTGTGCGCGACGCACATCCAGTCGGCGCACTGCCTTCCGCTCCAGGTCCACGGTGAGTGGCAATCCCACAAAAAGAAGCCGCGCAATGCGCGGCTTCTTCGTACAACGCTCATTCCGGCGCCTGGCGGCGACCGGAATGCCGATCTCAGGGACGGCGCGCCAACGCTTCCTCGTCGCGCGCCTTCGGCAGCAGGTCCTGCTTGGTCACCTTCAGCGCGCCATATGTCAGCAGCGGGCAAGCAATGAAGATCGACGACAGGGTACCGACCAGTGCGCCCAACATCTGGGTCAGCGCCAGGCCTTCGAGCGAACCGCCGCCGTAGAGGAACAGGGCGAGCACAGACAGGAAAAACACCAGCGAGGTGATGATGGTGCGCGACAGGGTCTGGTTGATCGACCGGTTGAACACCTCCAGCGGATCGGCGCGCAGTACGCGGAAGTTCTCGCGCACGCGGTCGAAGACCACGATGGTGTCGTTGATCGAGAAGCCCATCACCGAGAGCAGACCAGCCAGCACGGTGAGATCGAACTCACGCCCGGTCAGCGAGAACAACGCTGCCACCACCATCACGTCGAACAGCGTGGTCAGGCTGGCGACGACCGCGAACTTCCATTCGAAGCGCACGCTGATGTAGAGCAGGAAGCCCACCAGCACGAAGATCGCCGCGTAGATGGCGTTCTTGCGCAGGTCGCCCGACACCTGCGAACCGATCGACTCGGTGCTCAGGATCCGGCCGGGATTCTCCGGCGTGGATGCCGCCGACAGCACGCTCGCGGCAAGCTCGGCATTGCCGTCCACGTTCGTCTGGTCTTCCTCACCACGCACCCGGATGAGCAGGTCGGTACCGCTGCCGAAGGTCTGCACCTGGGCGTTGGCGATGCCTGCCGTCTCCAGGCGCTCGCGCACGTCGTCGACGCTGACGGCCTGCTCGAAGCGGACATTGACGGCAGTGCCGCCGGTGAAGTCGAGGGCGAAATTGAAACCCTTCAGCCCCACCACCGCGACCGAGGCAATGGACAGCAGGACGAACAACGCGACCCAGACGTGCCGCATCCGCATGAAGTCGATGCGGGTGTTGGCCGGGATAAGTGTCAACGGGAAAATTTTCATCTGTGGGTTCTCCCGTCAGATCGCCAGGGACTTGAGCTTCTTGCGCGGCGCATAGATCAACGTGACCAGCGCACGCGACACGACGATCGCGGTGAACATCGAGGCGACGATGCCGATCACCAGCGTGACCGCGAAGCCCTGCAGCGGGCCAGTACCGAAGGCATACAGCGCAACGCCCGCGATGATGCCGGTGAGGTTGGAGTCGAAGATGGTGTCCGACGCCTTCTCATAGCCGGTCACGATCGCCGCCTTGGGCGGCATGCCCGCGCGCAGCTCCTCGCGGATGCGCTCGTTGATCAGCACGTTGGCGTCGACCGACAGGCCGATCGACAACGCCAGACCAGCGAAGCCCGGCAAGGACATCGTGGCCCCGAACAGCGACATCACCGCGACCACGATCAGCAGGTTCAGGATCAGCGCCAGGCAGGTCACGATGCCGAACATGCGGTAGTACAGCATGAAGAAGATCAGCGTGAAGACGAATGCGTAGGCCACCGCGGTCAGACCGCGCTCCACGTTCTCCGCGCCCAGGCTCGGGCCGACAACGCGTTCCTCGACGAAGTCCATCGGTGCGGCCAGTGCGCCGGCCTTGAGCTGGCGGGCCAGGTCGTTGGCTTCTTCGCGGGACAGGCCGGTGGTCTGGAACTCGCGCCCGAACACACCACGAATCGTCGAAGAGCTGATGACGCGCTCGATGCTGCGCGAAGATCGCACTTCCTCGCCGTCGACCATACGGACGGTCGGAATGCGCTCGACGTAGACGATGCCCAGGCGCTGGCCGACGTTCTGCAGCGTGTGGTCGAGCATGCGCTTGCCGCCCGCGCTGTTGAGCGTGATGCTCACGGACGGAGTGCCGGTCTGCGAATCGGTGGTCGGATTGGCATTGATCAGCTGATCGCCCGATACCAGGATGCGGCGCGACAGCAGCAGCGGCGTGCCGGTCTCGTTGTAGTAGATGCGCGAGTCGGCCGGGATGCTTCCCGACGCGACCGCTGCTGCGGCCTGGTTCTCGTCGCCGGTGACGGCGCGGAACTCGAGCGTCGCGGTCGCGCCGATCAGGCGCTTGGCCTCGGCGGTGTCCTGCAGACCGGGCAGCTGGATGACCAGGCGGTCCTCGCCCTGGCGCTGCAGCACCGGCTCGGCAACGCCGATCGCGTTGATGCGGTTGGAGATCACGGTGCGGTTCTGCTCGACCGCGTCGGCAGCGATGCGGTCGATCTCGCCCTGCGACAGGCGCACGGTGATGCGGTTGCCGTCGGCCAGCACCTGCGGGCCACTGCCGCCGACCACCTGGCCCGACGCGCTGGCCAGGCTTTCCATGATGCGTGCGCGGGCGGCGTTGACGTCCGCCCCCTCCACCAGCACCACGCCGATGGTGTTGTCGTTGCGGCGCTCGACGCTGGAATAGCCGATGCGTGCGTCGCGCAGCGCTGTCCGGATGCCGTCCGCGTAACCTTCCACGCGCTTCTGCAGCGCCGCGGCCTGGTCGACCTGCATCACGAAATGCACGCCGCCCTGGAGGTCGAGGCCCAGCGACATCGGCCGTGCGCCCAGATCCGACAGCCACTGGGGCACGGTCGAAGCGAGGTTCAACGCGACCGAATAGTTCTCGCCCAGCGCCGGACGCAGCACGTCGGAGGCCACTGTCTGCGCATCCGCGTCATGCAACCGCACGAGCAGATGATTGTCATCGATCTCCGTGCCGATCGGCGTCACGCCGGCTTCGCTCAGCAGGACCTCCACGCGCTGGCGCAGGGCCTCGTCGATGCGCGCCTCACTGGTGCTCGGGGTGATCTGCACCGACGGGTTCTTCTGGTAGGCGTTGGGCAGCGCATACAGCGCAGCCAGGACCAGCACCACCAGGATCAGGGCGTACTTCCAGCGGGGAAATTCAAGCATTGCGTTGCCTCGGCTACCACTCGCGGGTGGCGCCTGGAGAGATGATGGAACCGGAGATCGGAATCAGGCCGACTTCAGGGTGCCCTTGGGGAGCACGTTGCCGACCGCGCCCTTCTGCACGCGGATCTCGACGCGCTCGGCGATCTCGAGGGTCAGGAAGCTGTCACCGATCGCGCGGACCACGCCGGCAATCCCGCCATTGGTGATGACTTCGTCACCGACCGCCAGCTTCTCGAGCATCGCGCGGTGCTCTTTGGTGCGCTTCATCTGCGGCCGGATCATCAGGAAGTACATGATCAGGATCAGGATGACCGGGAAGGCCAGCGTCGACAGCAGGCTCGGGCCGGCCGGGGCGCCAGCGGCGGCATGGGCGGGAGCAATCACAAAGTCCAGCAGATTCATCGGAGCATCCGTCAGGCGAAAAATAGCGATCGATTATGCCACGAGCCGGCCTCGCCAACCGGGCGCGGAGTTCAGAGGGCGTGAAGGCCCGGGCGGGGCGGGCGACGGGCGTCGGCCGCCGCCCGTACTAGGGCGCCTCGGTGCCCTGCCGGGCCGCATAGAAGGACTCGCGGAACGCGGAAAAGGTTCCCGCGGCGATCGCGGCGCGCATGTCGGCCATGAGCTTCTGGTAGTACCAGAGGTTGTGCAGGGTGCCGAGCATGGGCCCGAGCATCTCGCCGCAGCGGTCCAGATGCCGCAGGTAGGCCCGGGTGAAGCCGCCGGCGCAGGCCTCGCAGCCGCAGCCCTCCTCGATCGGGCGCAAGTCCTTCTCGAACTTGGCGTTGCGGATGCGGATCACACCGGTCGAGGTGAAGAAGTGGCCGTTGCGCGCGTTGCGGGTGGGCATCACGCAGTCGAACATGTCGACGCCCCGCGCCACCGCCTCGACCAGATCCTCCGGCCGGCCCACGCCCATCAGGTAGCGCGGCCGATCCTCGGGCAGCTGCGGCGCGGTGTGCTCGAGCATGGCATTCCGTTCGTCCTCGGTCTCGCCGACCGCGAGGCCACCGATCGCATAGCCGTCGAAGCCGATCTCCTTGAGACCCTCGGCCGAGCGCGTGCGCAGATCGTGGTGCACGCCACCCTGGACGATGCCGAACAGCGCCGCGTCGTTGCCTTCGTGCGCGCGCCGGGAGCGCGCGGCCCAGCGCAGCGACAGCTCCATCGATTTTTCGACCACGCGCGGATGGACCGGCTTGCCGTCGATCTGCACCGGCGGGCACTCGTCGAAGATCATCACGATGTCCGAGTCGAGCACCTTCTGGATGCGCATGCTCTCCTCGGGACCGAGGAATACCTTGGCGCCGTCGGTAGGCGCGGCGAAGGTCACGCCCTCCTCGGTGATCTTGCGCTTGTGCGCCAGCGAGAACACCTGGAACCCGCCGGAATCGGTGAGGATGGGCTTGTCCCAGCGCGCGAAGCCATGCAGCCCGCCGTGCGCCTCGATGACCTCCAGCCCCGGCCGCAGGTACAGGTGGAAGGTGTTGCCGAGGATGATCTCCGCGCCCAGCGCGCGGATCTGATGCGGCAGCACGCCCTTGACCGTGCCGTAGGTGCCCACCGGCATGAAGGCGGGGGTTTCGATGGTGCCGCGCGGAAAGCTGATGCGGCCACGGCGCGCGGCGCCGTCGGCGCCGAGCAGCTGGAAGGACATTCTGGACATCGCACTAGTATGACGGACGCATCGCCGATGGCCGCGCGGCCGGGCCTCCGACGACAAGGCGTCGGCGCACGGACCTGGCTCGGTTTACCTCTCTGGGGAAGCCTCCCCGTCCGGCTGCCCCCACAGCAGCATCGCATCGCCGTAGGAGAAGAACCGGTACTGCGCCTGCACCGCGTGCGCGTAGGCTGCGAGCACCCGTTCCCTGCCGGCGAATGCCGACACCAGCATCAGCAGGGTCGACTCGGACAGATGGAAGTTGGTGACCATCGCATCGACGCTGCGGATGCGATAGCCGGGGAAGATGAAGATCTGCGTTTCGCCCGCAAACGGATGCAACTCGCCATCGACGCTGGCGCTCTCGAGTGCCCGTACCACGGTCGTGCCGACCGCGATCACCCGGCCGCCGGACTCACGCGTGCGATGGATCTGGGCGATCAGTTCCGCGCCGACGTTCAGCCATTCGCTGTGCATGCGGTGCTCGCGCACATCCTCGACGCGCATCGGCAGGAAGGTGCCGGCGCCGACGTGCAGGGTCACGTGTCCGAACTCCACGCCCCGCGCGCGCAGCGCAGCCAGCAGGGCGTCGTCGAAATGCAGGCCGGCGGTCGGCGCCGCCACCGCGCCGATCTCGCGCGCGAACACGGTCTGGTAGCGCTCGGCGTCGTCGCGCCCCGGCTCGCGGCGGATGTAGGGCGGCAACGGCATGCGCCCCACCTTGAGCAGCCAAGATTCCAGTGCATCCTCGACATGGAAACGCAGGTGGTAGAAGCCCTCGTCGCGCGACAGCACCTCCGCCTCGCCGCCGCCCTCGAGCACGATGCGGCCTCCGGGCCTGGGCGATTTGCTGGCCCGGATCTGCGCGCGCGCCTCGTTGCCGGGCAGCATGCGTTCGATGAGGATCTCCACCCGCCCGCCACTGGCCTTGTTGCCGAACAGCCGCGCCGGGATCACACGGGTGTCGTTGAACACCAGCAGGTCGCCCGGCTGCAGCAGATCCCGCAGATCACGCACATGGCGGTCGTCGAACGCGCCCGCACCGGGTGGCACCACCAGCATCCGGCTGGCCGAGCGCTCGGCCAGCGGCGCCTGGGCGATCAGAGCTTCCGGCAGGTCGAAACGGAAATCGGACTTCTTCAAGGGGAATGCGAGGGAATGCGGGGGCCACATTGTAATGAAGGCAGGCAACGAGGTCGGCCGGTCGACCTGGAGCCCCCTCTGCCGCCCGGAGCGGGACTGGGGGAGGCGCTTTTCGCGATGGCTGCAGATGAACCGGAATGCTGGGCGAGCGGGGCCCAGGCACGTCGGGAAACGCCTGCCCTCACCCATCATCGGCATCCGCCGGGGGTCCTCCCCTCGTCCGGAGGAAGCAGGGCCCGGCACTTCGCGAGGCCTGCCCTCACCCCACCATCGGCATCCGCCGATGGTCCTCCCCTCTCCCGGAGGGAGGGGCCAGGCACCTCGCGAGGCCTGCCCTCACCCCACCATCGGCATCCGCCGATGGTCCTCCCCTCTCCCGGAGGGAGAGGGGCCAAGGTGTCTCCGCCATAGGCGGAGACGCTTATCTTTCGAACTTGGTCGACAGGATGATCGACGAGGTCGTGCGTTCCACGCCTTCGATACAGCCGATGCGGTCGGTCAGTTCATCCATGTCCGCCACCGTCGGCACCACGCCCAGTGCGATCAGGTCGTAGTGGCCGCTGACCGAGTGCAGCGCGCGCACCGCGCTGATCGCGCGCAAGGCGGTGACCACCGGTGTGGTCTGGCGGGGTCGCACGGTAATCATGATCTGGGCGCGGATATGCCCATGTTCGAAGTCGTCGCGCATGCGCACCGTGTAGCCGCTGATCACGCCGGCGCGCTCCAGACGCTCGATCCGGCTCTGCACCGTGGTGCGTGACAGCCCAAGCCGGCGCGCGATCTCGGCGGTCGACAGGCGCGCGTTCTCGCGCAGCAGGCTGAGCAGGCGAACATCAGCGGATTCGATGAACATGGGGAGCCCGGTTTCGGCGATCTGCCGAAATTCTAGTTCATGTTCGGCATTTCGCCGCTTCCGTCCGGCGGAATCGTCCAGATAATGGAGAGACCGCCGGTTCTTGCCGCGTTGCCCGCGCTTCTACGCCCGGCTGCGCCACGCTCCGGCCTCCCGACGTCCCAAGGAGCCTTCCGCATGTCCGTGATCCAGATCCTCGCCCCGCTGCGTGCCCATGCCGGCAAGCGCCGCACCGCCGGCCTTCCCGACGACGTGCTCGAGCGCTTCGCGAAGACCCATCCCGAACTGCTCGAAGTGGCGCACGCCGCGGTCGATGCACATGCCGCGCTGGCAACCGATTTCGCCGATCTGCTCGATCTGGACGAGGATGCGCAGGCGCGCACCGTGCAGGCGGGCTACGTCAACTTCTATCAGGCCGATGCGGTGAATCCGTATGTCGCGCTGGCCGCGCGCGGTCCCTGGATCGTCACCCTCAAGGGCGCCGTGCTCCACGATTCGGGCGGCTACGGCATGCTCGGTTTCGGCCACACGCCCAAAGCTGTGATCGAGGCGATGGCCCGGCCGGTGCCGATGGCCAACATCATGACGCCGAGCCTGTCGCAGCTGAAACTCGACCGCGCCCTGCGCCGCGAGATCGGCCACACACGCGAGGGCGGCTGCCCCTACAGCCACTTCCTGTGCCTGAATTCCGGTTCGGAATCGGTAGGCCTCGCCGCGCGCATCGCCGACATCAACACCCGCACCCAGACCGATGCCGGTGGCCGCCATGCCGGCCGCACGGTCAAGCGCATCGTCGTCAAGGGCAGTTTCCACGGGCGCACCG
Organism: Luteimonas sp. 100069; assembly: GCF_003813845.1. Taxonomy (NCBI): domain Bacteria; kingdom Pseudomonadati; phylum Pseudomonadota; class Gammaproteobacteria; order Lysobacterales; family Lysobacteraceae; genus Luteimonas; species Luteimonas sp. 100069. Next base: position 58,445 of record NZ_RPFN01000002.1, on the reverse strand, counting down.
AACGGCCGGCGCTGTACTCGGATTCCTCGCGCGCCACCTACAAGAAATACCTTGCGAGCTTCCGCAACGAGGATTCGCTGATCGCGGTGCCGCCCTACGATGTCGACGCACTGCGCAAGGCGTTCGCGGACGCCGACGCGAACGGCTGGTTCGTGGAAGCGGTGTTCCTCGAGCCGGTCATGGGCGAAGGCGATCCGGGCCGCTCGCTGCCGCCGGCGTTCTACGCCGCCGCGCGCGAACTCACCCGCGACCACGGCAGCCTGCTGCTGGTCGATTCGATCCAGGCGGGGCTGCGCGCCCACGGCGTGCTGTCGGTCGTCGACTATCCGGGCTTCGAAGGCCTCGACGCACCGGACATGGAGACGTACTCCAAGGCACTCAACGCGGGCCAGTACCCGCTGTCGGTGCTTGCGGTGACCGAGCATGCCGCGAAGCTCTACAGGAGCGGCGTGTACGGCAACACGATGACGGCCAATCCGCGCGCGCTCGACGTGGCCTGCGCCGTGCTCGCCGAGCTCACGCCCGAGGTGCGCGCCAACATCCGCGACGCCGGACGCAAGTCGGTCGAGGCGCTCGAAGCGCTGAAGACGGAACTCGATGGCCTCATCACCAAGGTCCAGGGCACCGGCCTGCTGTTCTCCTGCGAACTCGCGCCCCAGTTCAAGTGCTATGGCGCCGGATCGACCGAGGAATGGTTGCGCGAGCAGGGCCTGGGCGTGATCCACGGTGGCGCGAACTCGCTGCGCTTCACCCCGCACTTCAACATCGACGACGACGAGATCGCGCTGATGGTGTCGATGGTCGGCCGGGCGCTGCGCGAAGGCCCGCGCCAGTCGAGCGCAGCGGCGGCCTGATCGCAGCTGACGACCTGCCGGCGACTGCCGGCAGGACCGGCATTCTCCGGCGCCTCTCCATTCGTGCGGCGCCCAAGCAGCCGGCGTAGTTCCGTGCCGATCACGAGCCAGCTCCGTTGTCAGCTGCGGGAATTAGCCGGCCATTGCACGCCCGGGAGCTTGCTCCCGGGCGGCCCGTGCGAAGCGGCCGCGGAAGTCCCGGGGCCATCATCGACGGGTTCCGACCCGCGCCAAGCGCGGTTCTGATCCGGATGAGGTCCGCGCCAGGCGCGACCACTCTCCACGTTCCCGAGGGTCGGCGGCGCGCTGCGCCAGGGTCGTGATCGCACGTCATCGGCGGCAGTGAAATATCCTAGCCACGTCGTCCGCACAGGCCCCCGCCCATGAAAACCGTCGAAGTCCGCCATCCGCTGGTCCAGCACAAGCTCGGCCTGATGCGCCGCGCCGACAACAGCACCAAGACCTTCCGCGAACTGTCGGCCGAGGTCGCCACGCTGCTGACCTACGAGGCGACCGCGGATCTGGAAACAGAGGATGCCGAGGTCCATGGCTGGGCCGGGCCGGTGCGCGTGCGCCGGATCAAGGGCCGCAAGATCACCCTGGTGCCGATCCTGCGCGCCGGCATCGGCATGCTGCCGGGCGTGCTGGAGCTGATTCCCGCGGCCAAGGTCAGCGTGGTCGGCATCAAGCGCGACGAGGATTCGCTCCAGGCGGTGCCCTACTACGAGAACCTCGTCGGCGACATGGCCGACCGCACCGCGCTGATCCTCGATCCGATGCTGGCCACCGGCGGCACCCTGATCGCGACCGTCGCGATGCTCAAGGCCGCAGGCGCGAGCCGTATCAAGGGCCTGTTCCTGGTGGCCGCGCCCGAGGGGCTCAAGGCGCTCGAAGCGGTGCATCCCGACGTCGAGGTGTATACCGCCTCGATCGACACGCACCTCAACGAGAAGGGCTACATCCTGCCGGGCCTCGGCGACGCCGGCGACAAGATCTTCGGCACGCGGGTGGACTGAGCGAAGCGCACTCGGCACCCGCCTGCAGGAAGCCGTACGTGCCCGGGGCGGAGCACCTGCGCTCCAGCCCTTCGACGAGGGCTACCCGCGCCGAACGCTGGTCAGCGCTCGGCGAGCGCCTGCAGCGCGGCCAGCTCTTCCGCGCTGAAGCCCGCCGCGGCTCGTGCGTCGATGTTGAACGGCCCGTGCAGCACCGCGCGCGCATATTCCGACAGCAGGTCGCGGAAGGTCGATTCCGGCTCCACCCCGCGTCGTTCGCAGAACCAGCGGAACCAGCGGCTTCCCGCAGCGACGTGCGCGACTTCCTCTTCCAGGATGACTTCGAGCACGCCGACAGTGTCGTGATCGCCCAGCGCGCGCAGCTTGACGATCATTCCCGGCGTCACGTCGAGCCCGCGCGCCTCGAGCACGCGCGGCACCAGCGCCATGCGCGCCATGCCGTCATGCGCGGTCTTTTCGCACATTTCCCACAGGCCGTTGTGCGCGTCGAAATCGCCGTAGTCGAAGCCCAGTGCGCGCAGCCGCGTGCGCAGCATCATGAAGTGGCGCGCTTCGTCCGCGGCGACGGACAGCCAGTCGGCGTAGTAGTCCGCAGGCAGGTCGCGGAAGCGATACACCGCGTCCCAGCCCAGATCGATCGCGTTGAGCTCGATATGCGCGATCGCATGGATGAAGGCCGCGCGGCCCTCGTCGGTGCCGAAGCCGCGGCGCGGCAGCTCGCGCGGGTGCACGAGCCTGGGCCGCTCGGGCCGGCCGGGCATGCGGATCGGCTCGGGCGCGGGGGCGGACGGGTCAAGCGGCAGCGCGCCCGCCTCGAAGCGACGCGCATAGGCCTGCGTCAGCGCGACCTTCTCGTCGGGATCGCGTGCATCGAGGCAATGCCGCGCGGCCGCGAACAGGTGCGGCGCGTCCGCGGCCACCGCCGCGCTCACGCCCGGCGCTTCTTCTTTGCCTCGTCGCTGCGCAGCTGCTGCAGGCGTTCGAAATAGCCCGGCTCGATGCCGGTCACGTATTCGCCGCTGAAGCAGGAGCTGTCGAAGCGCAGGTCCGGGAACTTGGGCCCGGAGACCGCGGATTCCAGATCGGCCAGATCCTGGTAGATCAGCCAGTCGCAGCCGAGGAATTCCTCGATTTCCTTCTCGGTGCGGTTGTGCGCGACCAGTTCGTCGACCGACGGCATGTCGATGCCGTAGATGTTCGGATAGCGCACCGGAGGCGCCGCGGACGCGAGATACACCTTCTTGGCGCCGGCGTCGCGCGCCATCTGCACGATCTGCTTGGACGTGGTGCCGCGCACGATCGAATCGTCGACCAGCAGCACCACGCGGTTGCGGAACTCCAGCGGAATCGGATTGAGCTTGCGCTTCACCGACTTCGCGCGCTCGCCCTGCCCCGGCATGATGAAGGTGCGGCCCACGTAGCGGTTCTTGATGAAGCCCTCGCGGTACTTCACACCGAGCGTGTTGGAGATTTCCAGCGCCGCGTCGCGCGAGGTGTCCGGAATCGGAATCACCGTATCGATGTCGTGGTCGGGCCGCAGGCGCAGGATCTTCTCGCCGAGCGTCACGCCCATGCGCATGCGCGCCTTGTGCACCGAGATGTTCTCGATCATCGAGTCCGGGCGCGCGAAGTACACGTACTCGAAGATGCACGGCGCGTGCGGCTGCTGCGGCGCGCACTGGCGGTGGTGCAGTTCACCGCGCGGCGTGATCACGATGCCCTCGCCCGGCTCGACGTCGCGCAGACGCTCGAAGCCGAGGATGTCGAGCGCCACCGATTCCGAGGCCACGGCGTACTCGACGCCCTCGGCGGTCTCGCGGCGGCCGAGCACCAGCGGGCGGATGCCGTGCGGGTCGCGGAACGCGACCAGGCCCAGGCCCAGCACCGTCGCGACGACCGCATAGCCGCCCTTGGCGCGGCGGTTCACGCCTTCGACCGCGCGGAACGCAGCCTCCGGCGTCAGCGCCCGCTCGCGGTCGAGCTCGTGCGCGAACACGTTGAGCAGCACTTCCGAATCCGACTGCGTGTTGACGTTGCGCCGGTCGGTCTCGAACACCTGCTGGCGCAGCTGTTCGGTGTTGACCAGGTTGCCGTTGTGGGCGAGCGCGATGCCGTAGGGCGAATTGACGTAGAACGGCTGCGCCTCGTCATGGCCTTCGCTGCCCGCGGTCGGATAGCGGCAGTGGGCGATGCCGACCCGGCCCTGCAGCAGGTCCATGGACTTGCTGTCGAACACGTCGCGCACCAGGCCGTTGCCCTTGTGCACGCGCATCACAGTGCCACTGGCGACAGCGATGCCCGCCGCGTCCTGTCCGCGGTGCTGGAGCACCGTCAGGCCGTCGTACAGCGCGGCCGCGACTTCAGAGGTTCCGACGATTCCGACGATCCCGCACATGTTCGATTTCCAGTTCTGCTGAAGGCGTTCGAGACGCCGGTAAACGGAGTACGGCGCGAGAGCCGTCAGCGATGGGCACGCACCAGGCCGTCGACGCCGACGGCGCTCCGGACCTGCGCCTTGAGCCGGTCGGCATCGGCGCGACTTGCGACCGGACCCGCCTTGACCCGGGTCAGTCGCCCCTTGTCGGTGTCGACCGAATCGGTAAACGCGGTGATGCCGGCGCCGCGCAGGCGATCGCGCAGGCTGTTGGCATCGGCCGCATTGCTGAAGGCACCGATCTGGACCACGAAGCCGGTTCCCGACGCAGGCGCCGCGGCGGGTGCAGCCGCCGGTTCCGCCGGGGTCGCCCGCGGGCTCTCGGCGACAGGCGGCGTCCGCGCGGGCTCGCGCGCCGGCGGTGTCTCGGCCGGCAGCGGCTGTGTGGTCGGCGCGGCGGGCGGCGTGACCGCCGACGCGCGGGATGCTTCCGCAGGCGCAGGCGCAGGCGTAGCGGGGCGGGCGACTTCGGGACGCGCGCCCGCATCGAGCGCGACCACGCGCGGCGTGACGTCGTCACGCACCTGCGCCGCACGCACGCGGACGATCTCGGCGTCTGCGCGGCTGCCGTAGGGCCCCAGCCGCACGCGGTACGCGGGCTGGCCGTTGAGGGTGAAGCCTTCGCGGTAGCCGGTGAGGCCGGCTTGGCCGAGCTGGCGCAGGATCGCATCGGCATCGCCTTCGCTGGCGAATGCCGCGTAATGCACGGCGTAACCGCCTGCGGCCACGGTCGGCGGTAGCGCCGGCTCCCGGGTCGTCGTATCGACAGTCGGCAATGCACTGCCATCGGGCCGGGTAGCAGCCTGCGCAGGCGCGGCTTCGGCTAGGGGCCCGCCCGCGAGCGCGCCGCCCTCACCCACCGGTGGCGGCGTGACCAGCGGCAGATCGACGGTCCTGTAATCGCCGTCGGGCGTATCGGGCACCCGAAGCGGCATGTCCGGCAACCCGCTGGCGGGCGCAGGGCCCTTGACCAGCATCGGCAGGAAGATGACCGCGAGCGCGATCAGCACGGCGGCGCCGATCAGGCGTTGTTTGAGTGCAGACGACATGCGCAGATCCGGGGCACGGGAGCCGCGCGAATTATACGCGCGGCGTCGGGCGCGCTTCTTAACGCCCGCCCCGCAACCAGGCCAGTGCCGCAGCCGCGGCATGGAAAGACCCCAGCACCAGCACCCGCTCGCCGGGTTTGGCGGCCGTCACCGCGGCCTGGAGTGCTTGCCCAACGTCGGCATGCAACTCGGCGTCGAGCCCGGCAGGCAGGCGTGCGCGCAGTGCAGCCGCGTCCTGGCCACGGGCGCCGAAACCCTGCGAGCCGGCAAGGTGCCAGCGCGCGATCGACGGCGCGAGTGCGCTCGCAACACCGGCGGCGTCCTTGTCGGCAAGCGCGGCGAACACCGCGACCGTGCGCCCGGCAGCCGGCGCCACCTGCAGCCACTCCGCCAGCGCCTGCGCGGCCTGCGGGTTGTGCGCCACGTCGACGACGATCTCCACGCCGGCCCGCTCGAAGCGCTGCAGACGCGCGTCGACCGTGGCGTCGGCTATGCCCGAAGCCAGCGCGGTGTCTTCCACGTCCCGCCCCAGCGCCCGCACGGCTGCGACCGCGACTGCGGCATTGCGCAGCTGGACCGGCGCGGCCAGCGCGGGCATCGGCAGCTCGACCTCGTAGCCGACTTCGCGCCAGACCCATCTGCCCTCCCCGACCGGCGCGAACAGGAAATCGCTGCCCCCGCGGACCGCGACCGCGCCGATGCGGTAGGCATGTCGCAGCACGCTCGCCGGCGGATCGGTATCGCCGAGTACCAGCGGCTTCCAGGCGCGGGCGATGCCGGCCTTCTCCAGGCCGATCGCCTCGATGTCGTCGCCGAGCCAGTCCTGGTGATCGAGACCGACGGTCGTGATCACCGATACGTCCGGCTCGACGATGTTGACCGCGTCCAGTCGTCCGCCGAGGCCGACCTCCAGCACCGCCAGATCGAGATCCGCCCGCGCGAACAGCCACAGCGCGGCCAGCGTGCCGGTCTCGAAATAGGTCAACGGCGTGTCGCCGCGCGCGGTCTCCACCGCCTCGAACGCCGCCACCAGCGCGGCGTCATCGACATCGCGGCCGTCGATGCGCACGCGCTCGTTGTAGGCCAGCAGATGCGGCGAGGTATACGCGCCAACACGCCAGCCGGCCGCACGCGCGATCGCCTCGACGAACGCAACCGTGGATCCCTTGCCGTTGGTCCCGCCGATGGTGATCACCTGCGCAGCCGGGCGGCCGCAGTCCATGCGCGCATAGACCGCGCCGACGCGGTCGAGGCCCATCTCGATTTCGGTCGGGTGCCGCGCCTGGATCGCGCTCAGCCAGTCCTGCAGGTTGCCGGCCTCGTTCATAGCGCGCGATGGACCGCCTCGCCGAAGAACGCCGTGTGATGCGCGCAGTCGTTCAGGCGCACCACCTCGAGATGGTCGACGTCCGGGCCCTCGAGCAGGTTCAGCGTGGTCGGCGCCTGGCGGAACGTCCAGAGCCTGGAGAACGGAATGCCGAGGATGTGGCACAGGATGACGCGGTTGACCGCGTCGTGGGCGACGATCAGCGCGGTGTCGTCGGGACCGAGGCCATCGACGGCGCGCGCGAATGCCGGCCAGGCGCGATCGAAGACCTGCTGCAGCGATTCGCCACCGGGCATCTGCACGCTGTCGGGCGCATCGCGCCAGGCCGCCAGGCGCTCGGGGTCGCGTTCGCGGATCTCGCTGGCCAGCAGGCCTTCCCAGGTCCCGTGGGCGATCTCGGCCAGTCCTGCATCGTTGGTCAGCATCGACGCACGCGAGGCCCCGAGCGCGAGCCGCGCGGTGCGGTCGGCACGTGACAGCGGCGAGGCGACCGCGCGATCGATGCGCACATCGGCCAGTCGCTGCCCAAGCAGGGACGCCTGGCGCTCACCGACGTCCGACAAGGCGATGTCCTCCTGCCCCTGATAGCGGCCTTCGGCATTCCACGGGGTTTCGCCGTGACGGGCGAGCAGGATTCTCATCGGATGTGTCCTTGCAAGGCGCGGCGGCAGGCCGCGACGCGGCGCGCCAGTCTAATGGAAGCCGCGGCCGCCCCGCCTCCGGAGCGACCGCCACGGGCGAAACCCGGCAATCCTGCTGGACCCGCCTCGCCAGCGGCGGCGCCATGCCCGGATGTGGGCGTGGGCGCGGCCAACCGGACAGCGCCGCTGCCGGCAAGCGCCGCTGCCGGCATCCGCTGTCGCACTCAGCGTACCGGCACGCCCATCTCCTGCAGCAGGCGCGGCGCCGGATCGACTTCCTGCATGACCCAGCGGATGTAGCGCTGGTCGACCGAGATGGTGCGGGTCATCGCCGGATCGAACACCCAGTTCGACACCACCGCTTCCCAGGTCATGTCGAACAGCAACCCGGTCAGCCTGCCGTCGCCATCGAGCACCGGCGAGCCGGAGTTGCCGCCGGTGACATCGAGGTCGGACAGGAAGTTGACCGGCACCGTGCGCAGGCGGCGATCGGCGAGGCCTCCGTGGCGCGCGGCGGCAATCGCGTCCAGCTGCGCCTGCGGCGCGTCGAACGGTTCGATTCCAGTGGCCTTGGGCGGAATCTGCTCGAGCAGGGTGAACGGCGTCTGCCGGGCGCCTGCCGCATTGGTGTAGCCGGTCACCTTGCCGAAGGTGATGCGCAGCGACGAGTTGGCATCCGGGTAGACGGCCTCCTTTCGGCTCGCGCGGTAGTCGGCGACGGCCTGCAGATAGACCGGCCGCAGCTGCAGCAGATCGCCGGCGCGGGCCTTCGCCGCCGTCTCGATCTGCAACAGTTCCGGGGTGACAGCGACGGCGTAAACGAGCGCCGGATCGCGGCTGCGCAGGAACGCACGGCGATCGGCGGCGAACCACTTCAGGCGCTCGTCGCCGTTGCCCAGCATGCTGCGCTGCAGGCGATCGAGCGCGCGGTCGATCGCGGCGGCGTCATTGCCCCCCAGCCAGTTATCGATGGCCTTGATGCGCTGCTCCGGCGGCAGCTGCACGTATTGCAGCAGCGCGTAGCGCGTGAGCTCCCGGTCCATCGCCGGCACGAAGCGGCGGTCCATCTGCTTGAGGCTGCCCTCGATTGCGGGCAGGTCGCGCTGCTGGTAGCCCTGCTCGCGCATCGCGTCGGGCTTTTCCTTCTCGATCGACAGGCGATACAGGCGGTTCGCCGTCGACAGCAGTCCGCTGTTGTCAAGCAGCGACAGCACCAGGTCCCGGTCGCGCATCGCCTGGGCCTGGGCGTCGAGCGCGACGATCTTCGCGTGCGCATCGAGCGCGGCGGCGCCCTCGTCGCCCCGGCCGCGCAACCAGTCGAGTACGGCGGCCTCTTCGCTGCGCTTGCGCTCGAGCGCGCCGACGCGTTCGAAGCCCTGCAGCTGGCCTTCGTAGTTCTTCAGGGTGTTCTGCCAACCGCGCACGGCGCTGGCGTAGCGCACCTCGGTCTCGGGATCGGCCTTGCCGCGCGCCTCGACCAGGTCGATCAGGGCGCGGTAGTGGCGGCCGATCTGCGGGTAACGCCAGGCCACGGTCTCGGCGAACTCGTCGGCGAACGCATACCGGCTGGTGCGACCCGGATATCCCGCCACCATGACGAAATCGTTCTCGCGCAGCGGCTTGTCGGCCAGGCGCAGGAACTGTTTCGGGGTGTAGGGGACGTTGTCCTGGGCGTACTCGGCCGGGCGGCCGTCGCGGCCGACATACGCGCGGTAGAACGCGAAATCGCCGGTGTGGCGCGGCCACATCCAGTTGTCGACATCGCCGCCGAAGCTGCCGATGCCACCGGCCGGGGCGTAGACCAGGCGTACGTCGCGGATCTCGAGGTTGCGGAACAGGCGGTAGCTGTTGCCGCCGAGGAAGCTGTAAAGCCGGCAGCGGTAGCCGGGCTCGGCCTCGCAGCGCGCCACCAGGGCCTTCTCGACCGTGTCCAGCGCTGTCGTGCGGCCGAGGCTGTCGGGCGCGGCGTCGATGGCAGCGCGCACTTCGGCGGTGACGTCCTGGATGCTGTCGAGCGCATAGATACGCGCGTTCGGCCCGGCGGAGATCTCGTCGCCGAGCGCGGCGGCATTGAAGCCATCGCGCATCAGGTTGTTTTCAGGCGTCGAATTGAGCTGGATGGCGCCATAGGCGCAATGGTGATTGGTGATCACCAGCCCCTGCGGCGAGACGAAGCTCGCGGTGCAGCCGCCGAGAGACACCACGGCGCCCAGCGGATCGCCGGTCAGGTCGGCCATGCGGTTCGCATCGAGCCGCAACCCCGCCTTGCGCAGCGCCGGTGCGATGTCCGGCAGCTGCTGCGGCACCCACATGCCCTCCCCCGCCACCACCCCTGGCGCACTGCAGCCGAAGAAGACGCCCAGCAGCGTCGCGGCCAGTAACGAATGGCGCATGAGTGGTCCTGTGGATCGTGACGGGGGGCCAAGTCTAGCCAACCCGCCCGAGAGCGGGCGACCGCGGCGAGGCTCCCAGCGGTCGCCGCAGTGCCGCGCCGTATAATCGCCGGCTCTTTCCGCCACCGGCAGGCACGACGACATGGCCCAGACAATGAAGGCGCTGGTGAAGCGCGAAGCAGGCAAAGGCATCTGGATGCAGGACGTGCCGGTGCCCGCGCCGGGGCCCAACGACGTGCTGATCCGCGTGGAGAAGGCCGCGATCTGCGGCACCGACCTGCATATCTACCTGTGGGACGAATGGAGCCAGCGCACCATTACCCCGGGGCTGGTGATCGGCCACGAGTTCGTCGGCCGCATCGTCGAGCTGGGCTCGGCGGTCACCGGCTACACGGTGGGTCAACGCGTCTCGGCCGAAGGCCACTTGGTCTGCGGCCATTGCCGCAACTGCCGCGCCGGCAAACCGCACCTGTGCCCGAACACGGTCGGCATCGGCGTGACCCGTGACGGCGCCTTCGCCGAATACGTCGTCATGCCGGCAACCAACCTGTGGCCGATCCCGGACCAGATCCCGAGCGAGCTGGCGGCGTTCTTCGATCCCTACGGCAACGCCGCGCACTGCGCCCTGGAGTTCGACGTGGTCGGCGAGGACGTGCTGATCACCGGCGCCGGCCCGATCGGCGTGATGGCGGCGGGCATCTGCAAGCACATCGGCGCGCGCAACGTGGTGGTGACCGACGTCAACGACTTCCGCCTCAAGCTGGCCGCCGACATGGGCGCCACGCGCGTGGTCAACGTGTCCAACACCTCGCTCAAGGACGTCATGAAGGACCTCCACATGGAGGGCTTCGACGTGGGCCTGGAAATGAGCGGCAACCCGCATGCCTTCAACGACATGCTCGACTGCATGTACCACGGCGGCAAGGTCGCCCTGCTCGGCCTGCTGCCCAAGGGCGCGGGCATCGACTGGGACCGCATCATCTTCAAGGGTCTCACCGTGCAGGGTATCTATGGCCGGAAGATGTACGAGACCTGGTACAAGATGACCCAGCTCGTGCTGTCGGGTTTCCCGCTCGGCAAGGTGCTCAGCCACCAGCTGCCGGCCGACGAGTTCCAGAAGGGATTCGACTTGATGGAGTCGGGCAAGTCGGGCAAGGTCGTCCTCGACTGGCGTTGAGTTTTGCGCCACCACCCGGTCATACGGGCTTCTCTCACACCAAGGATGGTCATGCGCTTCTCACAGATGATTTCGATCGCCGGCCTGTTCGCGGCCGGCGCCGCCAGTGCCGGCGACCTGCAATGCCCGGTCGTCGATCAGCCGCCTGCGGCGGTGTGCGTCGCCTCGGCCCACGGACTCGCATACGCCGATACGCAGGAGGATGCAGGGACCGCCTCACGCGCACTCGCCGAGGCCGCGCAGCGATACGCGAACCTGTTCGGACGTGCGCCGGTGGGCATGCTGGTGCTCAGCACGAGCCTGGATCCGGTGGCCGCGATCGACTTCGCGAACACCCACGACCTGGAGTTCGCCCAGGTCTGGGTGCCCGCCAAGGCCAAGCGCGCCATGACCGAGCGGGCGATGCGTCAGGCCGGTTTGGACCGCGCCCGCATCAACCAGGCACTGGCCGGCATGTCCGACCAGGAGCCGATCACATTGCGGCACGAAGTGGGACACGCCATGCATGCGGCGATGTACTGGCCTGGAAGCACCGGAACGCTGCAGGACCGCTACGGGACGCCCGCGCCCGATTGGCTGGATGAGGCGGCCGCGATCGCAATGGAGCCGATCGAGGCCCAGGGCCGTCACGTCGCTGCGTTCATCGACTTCGCCAAGCGGCGTCCGCGCGACATTCCCGATCTGGCGGACTTCCTCGCATCCGAGCATCCGGTGCGCAGCGCCGGTCTCGCCGGTGCACTCGCACGTGGTCCGAAATCGGATTCCGGCGTGCAGATGATGGTGGCCAGCAGTGGCGATCGCTTCCCGGGCATGGAGACGTTCTATGGACAGTCCCTCCTGACGGCCCTGTTCCTGGCGGAGACGAGCGGCAATCCCCAGATCCTTGCGCCCATCAGCAGGGCCATCGCCGACGGCCTGGGTTTTGACGCATGGCTGGCGCGGGACGGCGCCGAGTTCAAGCTGCCCGCAACGGTCGCGGCCCTGCAGCCGCTCTGGAATGACTGGCTGCAGCAGGTGCTCCGCAGGGGCGGCAACAGCGAACCCTAGGCCGACATCGGGGAGATCGGTTCTCTCCACGCCTTCACCATGTCTTCGACCCGGCGCGGCGCCGACCTTCGATGGAATCCGCGAGGCCGGGTTGTTCAACTCCGAGCGCGTCATCACCGGCCCATAGTCGGCCGGCATCACGCCCGAAGAGCGGCGCACGGCGCTGAACATCCGCGCCCATAACGACGGAGGGCCCGGCCGGTCAACCGCACATCATCGCCGCGGCCCGGGATGCGCTGGACCCATGGCTTCGGCATGACCGCGGCGCGATCATCTGCGGCCCAGGACCTGCACAAGCAGCTGGGGAAAGACCAGCGCCGACCTCTTCGGCAAGCAGGACACTATCCTCCACGCCGCATGTTCAACGCCAACGGTCGCCCGTTCAAGCCGCTGCCGCTCGACAGCGGTGCGCAGCACGGCCTGCCGACCCGATGTATCCGCCATGCAGGCAGCGTGGAATGCCTGGCTCGAAGCACGCGGCCCGGCCGTCTCCCATTCGACCGGGTACCCGGGACGCGCCGCGTTTCGACGCGCTCGCTGGTCAGGAACCGGGCCGCAGCCGGGCACCGCACGCATCAGCCCCTGCTCAGTCCGCAACCGCATCCTCGACCACCCCGGCAATCTCCGGCGCCAGCAGGTGACGACCCAGCGCGCGCAGCAGCGATTGCGCCGACAGATAGATTGCACGGTTGACATTGAGCAGGGTGGACAGCGTCTCCTCGTCGATGCTCTCCCGGCTGGCCTCGCGGTAGAGCCGGGTCAGCGCACCGTCGCGCGTCTCGCGCACGCGGCTGCGCAGCGCCGAGACGGCTTCCACCAGCACCGGCTCCGGCTGCTCCGGCCCCAGCCTGTCGATGTCGCGGTACAGCGCTGCCGCCGAGGCTTCGAATTCCTCCAGCCGCGCATCCACCGGCGCGCGTAGCGCCAGTCGCAGCTCGACCAGGTTGCTGCGGATGTCCTTGAGCGCCTTGGCGGAGCTGACCGCCATGCGCATCGCGTCCAGCTGGGCCGACAGCCCGCTGCCCACGCTTGGCGTGACCTCCTGCAGCTGCAGGCGCGCCACGTACTCGACGATCTCCCCCTCCAGGCGCTTGAGCCGACGATAGCGCTCGTCGAAGTCGCGACGGGCATTGCGGCCCCGGACCTCGCCTGGATCGGACCAGGCGCTGTCGGGATCCACCGGAACCCGCAGCGTTTCGCGGTTCATCGCGATGGTCATGCCGAGCGCACGCGCCACCTCGCGACGGACCGCCTCCAGGCCGGCTTCGGGCACCTCGTCCCCGGCGGCCTGCAGGTAGTGGTTGATGTGGCCACCATCGCTGCGGAAGTGCCGGCCCAGCCACAGTGCAAGCCTTCCGGCGAACGGCAGCACCAGTGCGATGCCGAGCAGGTTGGTGGTGGTGTGGAACGCGGCCAGCCGCAGCAGCGGATCCTCCAGTCCCGGAACCCGCGCCAGCAATGCGAGCAGCGGATACAGCAGCAGCAGCGCCAGCACCGCTTTGAACAGGTTGAAGCCGAGGTGGGTCGCGGCCACGCGCTTCTTGTCGGCGCTGCCACCGAGCGCGCCGAGCAACGCCGTGAACGTGGTGCCGACGCCTGTACCCGCAGCGAAGGCCGCCGCCGAGGGCAGGTCGACAAGGCCGCCGTGTACCGCGCCCAGCGCGATCATCATCGCCGCGGTGCTCGACTGGATGGCGCCGGTTACCGCCATGCCCAGCAGCGCCATCATCACCAGCGACCAGCCGGCGAAGGGCGCGACGTCGAAGCCGGCGGCCCAGTCCTCGACGCCGGACTTCATCAGGTCCAGGCCATAGAGCAGCAGCCCGATGCCCAGCAGCAGACCTGCGACGTCGCGTACCCAGCTGGCGCGCCGCAGCAGCGCGAAGCCCACACCGCCGACGCCGATGAAGGCCATCGCTGGCGCCGCCAGGTCGAGTTTGAAGCCGAGCGACGCCACCAGCCATGTGGTGAGCGTGGTCCCGAGGTTGGCGCCCATGATCACGCCCACGGCGCCTGACAGCTGCATGATTCCGGCGCCGACGAAGGCCAGCACCAGCAGCGACACCAGGGTGCTGCTCTGCAGCACGGCGGTCGCGGCCGCGCCGATCAACAGACCACGCGACGGCGTGCTGGCATGGGTGCGCAGGAAGCGCCGCAACGGGAGGCCGGCCAGCGCCCCCACGGCGTCCTCCAGCAGTTTCATGCCGAGCATGAAAAGGCCGAGGCCGGCAATCAGCGGCAGCAACTGGTCAAGCACTCACGTTCTCCCCGGGGCAGGCGGACAGCAGCTTAGTCAGACCGGACAGGAACAGCCATGCGCAGGGTCAAGACAGGGACCGCCATCGGGTCAGCGGCTACCATAGCCGCTGCCCCGCAGCACAGGATCCGCCATGTCCAGCACGTCCGCCCCCACCCAGCGCTACGCCGACACCCTCGACGAGATCCGTGACGCCGGGCTGTTCAAAGCCGAGCGCGTGATCACCGGCCCGCAGTCGGCCGAGATCACCCTGGAAGACGGCCGCACGGTGCTGAACTTCTGCGCCAACAACTACCTGGGCCTGGCCGACCACCCGGACATCATCGCCGCGGCCAAGAACGCGCTCGACACGCACGGCTTCGGCATGGCCTCGGTGCGCTTCATCTGCGGCACCCAGGACCTGCACAAGCAGCTCGAGACGACCATCGCCGACTTCTTCGGCAAGCAGGACACGATCCTCTACGCCGCGTGTTTCGACGCCAACGGCGGCCTGTTCGAGCCGCTGCTGGGCGAGGAGGACGCGATCATCAGCGACGCGCTCAACCACGCCTCGATCATCGACGGCGTGCGCCTGTGCAAGGCCAGGCGTTACCGCTACGCCAACTGCGACATGGCCGACCTGGAGGCGCAGCTCAAGCAGGCGCGCGCCGACGGCGCGCGTACGATCCTGATCACCACCGACGGCGTGTTCTCGATGGACGGCTTCATCGCCCCGCTCGACGAGATCACCGCGCTGGCGGCGAAGTACGACGCGCTGGTGCACATCGACGAGTGCCATGCCACCGGCTTCCTCGGCGAGACCGGCCGAGGCTCGGCGGAAGTGAAGGGCGTACTGGAGAAGATCGACATCATCACCGGCACGCTTGGCAAGGCCATGGGCGGCGCGCTTGGCGGCTTCACCACCGCCAGGGCCGAGGTCATCGAACTGCTGCGCCAGCGCTCGCGCCCCTACCTGTTCTCAAACTCGCTGCCCCCGCACGTGGTCGCGGCCGGCATCAAGGCGTTCGAGATGCTCGATGCCGCCGGCCACCTGCGCACGCAGCTGGCCGAGAACACCCGCTACTTCCGCGAGAAGATGACCGCCGCCGGATTCGACGTGCGCCCGGGCGTGCATCCGATCAGCCCGGTGATGCTCTACGACGCCAAGCTCGCGCAGCGCTTTGCCGAGCGCCTGCTCGAGGAAGGTATCTACGCGATCGGCTTCTTCTTCCCGGTGGTGCCCAAGGACCAGGCGCGCATTCGCACGCAGATTTCCGCCGCGCACACGCGTGAGCACCTGGACCAGGCGATCGATGCGTTCACCCGGATCGGCCACGAGCTGGGCGTGCTCAAGCGCTGAGGCAAGCGCGCCGCTTCGATAGCAGTTGCTGCCCGCGGCGCAAACCAACGCCGTCCTTCATGGCGGCCGGCATCTGTTCGATCCCGCAGCATTGCCCTGCCCTTGCCTACCCGTCAGGGCGGCGAGCTGCTCGGACCCAAACGCCGGAACACACGGTTCGGGCGTGATTGTCATTCGCGCCGCAGCGGCGGCGCCTGCTCGCGACTCGCTCGCGATCCACGCATCCGGCCGACTGCACCCCGCATGACCCGATCGATGCGCGGGACACAATGGGAGCGTCGAGGCGCCGCGCCCCGACCGAGCGCAAGCGCCGTTTCGCGAGGCGCCGGCGGAACATGCGTTCACCCGACACGCGACCGGCGAAGGGCGTCGACGCGCTTGGTCGCGCCGCTCAGTCGCTGGCGGAATCCGCAGGGGGCGCCAGAGCCTTGACCTCGTCGAGCCCCAGAGGCCGCCAGCCGCCCTTGGGCAACTCGCCCAACGCCAGGCCGCCGACCGCAACACGCACAAGCCGCAGCACCTCGAGCCCATGGGCCGCGAGCAGGCGCCGGATCTGCCGGTTCCGCCCCTCGTCGAGCACGATTTCGAGCCAGGCATTTCGCGCGCCACACCGCAATACCCGCGCTGACGTGGCACGCAGCCATTCGCCGGCGTCTTCCACGCCCCGCGCGAGGGCGGCGAGCAGCGCTCCGTCGGGCAGCCCATCAACCTGGACGTGATAGGTCTTGTGCGGGCCGGAGTCGGGATCGGTGACCCGGGCGGCCCAGGCCGAATCGCTCGAGAAGAGCAGAAGTCCTTCGCTGGCCTTGTCGAGTCGCCCGACAGGGGCGATCCAGCCCAGATCCGCACCATCGAAACATCGATAGACGGTATCCCGGCCCCGTTCGTCGCGTACCGTCGTCACCAGCCCACGAGGTTTGTTGAGCATCAGGTACTGATGCACGTCCGTGCGGGCGGAACCGCCATCGAGCTCGATACCGGACGCATCGAGCGCCACCGGGAATTCCGGATCACGCACCACCCGGCCGTCGACCCGGACGCGGCCATCGCGGATCCGCCGCTCGGCTTCGCTGCGCGAGCACAGGCCTCTTTTCGACAGCACACGCGCAAGGCCGTAGCGCGGCGGGCGAGTCGCGCGCTTCATGGCTGCGGTGCCGGACATGCAAACGGCCCGCTCTCGCGGGCCGTCCATGGGCAACCGGTGCGATCGGGCCGGATCACTCGGCCGGCGCTTCACCCGGCGCCGCAGTCTCGACCACGACGGGGGCCGGGTCGACGCGACGGCTGCCGACCGTATAGCCGTTGGCCTTGACCCACGCGTCGAAATCGTCAGCGGTCATGCGCTTGCCGCCCTGCGTCATGTTGAACCGGTACGGCGCGTTGTCGAACTCCGTCCGCTTGACGTATGCGGCCGGATCGTTGGCTTGCACTGCGCCGGCGGCGGGCGTCACGACCGCCACGTTCTGGCACTTCTCGATCTCCAGACGCCGCACCACCTGCTCTGCCGACTGGGCCTCGTCATAAGCGCGAGACAGCACCGCGCCACTTCCCAGCCGGTAGGCCGGCGCCGAAAGCTCCGGCGACAGGGGCGCAAGCGCGGAGGTCTGCACGGGAAGCGCGGCAGGGGTATCGAGCGTTGCGCATTCCACGGCGTAGCCGGCGAGCGGAAAGGCCAGCAGGGTCAACAGCAAAGGCATGCGCATGAGGGGGCACCTAGTATCGAATTGAGCTGAAGTGTAGGCGGCAAGTACCCGCCATACAAGGGAAATTTGCGCGTTACGCATTCACGAAGTGACGGCCTCCCGGACTGACGCGCCCACGTGTCAGCCCGCGTCAGGCCAGTCACCGCCAAAAAAAAAGCCCGGCACGAGGCCGGGCTTTTCCTTAGCTAGCGCACGCCCTTAGTTCAGGGTGTTCAGCTCGGTGCGGCGATTGATCTCGCTCTTACAGGCCGGGAACGTGGTGGGGGTCTGCTCCAGCGGACGGCTCTCGCCGTAGCCGATCGGGCCCACCAGGCGGCCGGCGTCGATGCCGTTGCTGGTCAGGTAGTTGTACACCGTGCTCGCACGGCGCTCCGACAGGCCCATGTTGTAGGCCTCGGTACCGCACAGGTCGGTGTGACCGGCCACTTCCACGCGCAGATCCGGGTAACGCTTCAGGATCTCGATGGCTTCGTTCAGGATACCGACCGCTTCAGGACGCAGCGTCGCCTTGTCGAAGTCGAAGTGCACGCCGTTGAGGTCGATGGTGATCGGAGCCGGGGCCGGGGCCGGGGCCGGAGCCGGCGGCGGCGGCGGCGGAGCGGGCGGAGCCGGCGGCATCGGCGGCGGACCCAGCGGCACTACGATGCCGACCGAGGCCAGCACATCACCGAAGTAGCTCTCTTCGGAATTGTGCGGGTAGCCCGCCCAATCGCGTGGACCGTTCGCGGCGTAGCTGTTGTCGTTGAAGTCGGCACGGTAGGCGACTTCAGCACGGACCGCTACGCGCTTTTCGAACGTGGTCTGCAGACCGACGCCGACCTTGGCCGCCACGTTGCCGTCCTTGTACTTGCCCGGCGAATCCGGGTTCGGGAACGCGTCGTACTCTTCTTCCGAGCGCTGGTAGCCGACGCCAAAGAGGAGGTAGGGGTTCCAGCCGCGCGCTTCATCGATGAAGTGGTAGCGGAAGTCCAGCGAGATGCCGTACTGGCTCCAGTGGAGGTCGTTGTTCGCGCCTTCGACCGAGCTGTCAAAGCTCGGGTTCTGGTAGTTCAGCTCACCGTCGAGCGACCAGTTGGGGCTGATGAACTTACCCATGCCGAGCGTGACGAACGGGGTGTCGTCCGTGCGGCGATCTTCTGCCTGGAAGTTGTAGCCGACCGAGCTGGTGAGGTACCAGCGGTCGTCGAACTCCTGGGCGCTGGCGTGACCCGCCAGACCAAGACCGCCGAGCAGAGCGGCACAGAGGAGTTTCTTATTCATGTCTTTTTAGCTCCTAAAAATGGGGAATGCGTTGGGGCATCGAATGAGGCGTCAAACGCACACGCCTTGAACATAGCCTAAAGTCAGCTGCGTGAAGGCGTTGTTAACACTAACATAACGTTGAAGCCTTCCATTTCCCGCCTCCAGTCCATTCATGCAAGCTTTGGTTTGGTCAGGAACTTCAACGGAGCGGCATTGTCGTTAAGCACATGTGCGCGCAGTGTCAACGCCTGCAGCCCCCGCATTTGAACGCGTTTCGCCCACTTTGGCCTCGAACAAACCCCTGTCACAAACCCCTGTCAGTCCCAAAAATATCAAGCGCGTCGGCCTCTGGACGATCACAGAGATAGCGGCGCCGGCGTCGCGCATGCGAGTGAGGATTATCGATCGAGCTATTGCATTGTCCGCGCGGATCAACGCCGGCCGCCGCAACGATCCTTACCGCTTCGCGGAGATGGAACAGGTCGACAATGGCGTCCCCGTCATATCGAGCGAAGCCATGAAAGCAGTCGCCCTCACCCGCTATCTCCCGGTCGATGATCCGTCGTCCCTGCAGGATGTCGTGCTCGAAGAACCCGCGCCCGGGCCCGGCGATCTGCGGGTGCGTGTCGAAGCGGTCTCGGTCAATCCCGTCGACACCAAGGTCCGTGCGCCCAAGGCGCAGGTGGAGCCAGCGCCGAAGGTGCTGGGCTATGACGCAGCCGGCGTCGTCGATGCAGTCGGCAGCGACGTGGAAGGTTTCGCGGTTGGCGACGCGGTCTATTACGCGGGCGACATCACGCGCCCCGGCAGCA
The DNA here is from genome assembly GCF_003813845.1 of Luteimonas sp. 100069. Lineage (NCBI taxonomy): Bacteria > Pseudomonadati > Pseudomonadota > Gammaproteobacteria > Lysobacterales > Lysobacteraceae > Luteimonas > Luteimonas sp. 100069. The sequence continues at coordinate 39,154 of NZ_RPFN01000002.1, read as the reverse complement.
ATGCGCAGTTCCAGCTGGTCGATGCGCGCATTGCGGCGCGCAAGCCGGCGTCGCTCGATTTCGCCGCGGCGGCCGCCCTTCCGCTGACCGCGATCACTGCCTGGGAGCTGCTGTTCGAACGGATGCCGTTCGTTTTCGACGGCGGCGGGGCAGGGAAATCGCTGCTGGTGATCGCCGGCGCCGACGGTGTCGGTTCGATCACGATCCAGCTCGCCAAGCTCGCCGGCTTCACCGTCATCGCCACCGCATCCCGCGAGGACACGGTCGCCTGGTGCAAGTCCATGGGCGCCGACCACGTGATCGACCACCGGCACGCGCTGGCGCCGCAACTCGAGGCGCTCGGTTTCCCCAGCATCGATGCCGCGGTCAATTTCGCCGACACCGACCGGTACTGGCAGGTGCTGGGCGAACTGCTCGCACCACAGGGCCATGTGGGCCTCATTGTCGAGCCGGCCGGCGCATTGGCGATCGGCGATCCCTACAAGGCCAAGTGCATCGGCATCCACTGGGAACTGATGTTCACGCGATCGCGCTTCCGCACGCCTGACATGGCCGAACAGGGACGCATCCTGGCGCGGGTGGCAAGCCTCGTGGATGCCGGCAGGTTGCGCAGCACGCAGACGCAGACGCTGTCCCCGATCAATGCCGAGAACCTGCGTGAGGCGCATCGGCGGCTCGAGTCGGGCCGGACGATCGGCAAGCTCACGCTGTCGGGCTGGTAGGACGCGACAGCGCGCGACGCCGCGACCGCCTCCGGTCGCGGCGTCGCGTTGCGTTACGCGTGTGGAGGCGGCACGCTGCCGGATCCATACGTGACCGTATCCAGCCATGACGCCAGTCTCCCACCAGCCCCTCGCCCGACCCTATCCGCATCTGCTGGCGCCGCTCGATCTGGGTTTCACCACGCTGCGAAACCGCGTGCTCATGGGATCGATGCATACGGGCCTCGAAGATCGCGCCGCGGATTTCCCGAAACTCGCGCGCTATTTCGCCGAGCGCGCCGAAGGCGGCGTGGGGCTGATCGTCACCGGCGGCTTTTCTCCCGACATCGCCGGCTGGCTCAAGCCTTTCGGCGGCAAGCTGTCCTGGCGCTGGGAAACGCGCCGGCATCGGCAGGTGACCGATGCCGTGCACGGCCACGACGCGAAGATCTGTCTGCAGCTGCTGCACGCCGGGCGCTACGGCTACCACCCGCTGCAGGTCGCACCGAGCCGCATCAAGTCGCCGATCAATCCCTTCACTCCACGGGCGCTTTCGGCGCGTGGCGTCGAGCGCACGATCGATGCGTATGCGCATGCCGCAAAGCTCGCCCGCGAGGCGGGCTACGACGGCGTCGAGATCATGGGCAGCGAGGGCTACCTGATCAACCAGTTTCTGAGCCGGCGCACCAATGCACGCGCCGACGCCTGGGGCGGCGACACCGCGCAGCGCATGCGCTTCGCAACCGAGATCGTGCATCGAGTGCGCCAGGCTGCGGGCGACGACTTCATCATCGTCTACCGCCTGTCGATGCTGGAGCTTGTCCCGGACGGCTCGGACTGGGGCGATATCGTCATGCAGGCGCAGGCGATCGAAGCCGCCGGCGCGACGCTGATCAACACGGGTATCGGCTGGCACGAAGCGCGCGTGCCGACCATCGCCACCTCCGTCCCACGCGCCGCCTTCGCGGGCGTCACCGCCAAGCTGCGACCGCACGTGAACCTTCCGCTGATCGCGACCAACCGCATCAACATGCCCGAGGTGGCCGAGCGCATCCTCGCCAGTGGCGCGGCGGACATGGTCTCGATGGCCCGGCCGCTGCTGGCCGACCCGCAGTGGGTCACCAAGGCGCGCGCGGGCACGCCCGAGCGCATCAACACCTGCATCGCCTGCAACCAGGCCTGCCTCGACCATGTGTTCGCGAACCGCACCGCGAGCTGCCTGGTCAACCCGCGCGCCTGTGCGGAAACCGAGCTCAACTACTTTCCCGCCGCCACGCAGCTGCGCATTGCCGTGGTCGGCGCCGGGCCAGCCGGCCTGGCCTGCGCGACCGTCGCCGCGCAGCGCGGCCACGCCGTGACCCTGTTCGATGCCGCCGACGACATCGGCGGCCAGTTCAACCTGGCGCGGCGCATTCCCGGCAAGGAAGAGTTCGCGGAAACACTGCGCTACTTCCGACAGCGCCTGGTCGAGACCGGCGTCAAGGTGCGCCTGTCCACCCCGATCGCAGCGGGCGACCTCGCCGGCTTCGACGCGGTGGTCCTTGCGACCGGGGTGGTGCCACGCCAGGTCGACTTCCCCGGCCACGACCATCCGAAGGTGGTGGGCTATGTGGATGTCATCGAGGGGCGCGTGGTGCCCGGCAGGCGCGTGGCGATCATCGGCGCGGGCGGCATCGGCTTCGATGTCGGCGAGTTCCTGGTCGAACGTCCGGGCGCATCGCCCAGCCTCGACACCGCGGCGTGGATGCACGAGTGGGGAATCGATCCGAGGTTCGAGCGCCCCGGTGGGCTGGTGCCTGCGGCACCCGCGTCGCCGCTGCGTACGGCATGGCTGCTGCAGCGCAGCCCCGGCCGTCCCGGCGCGCGGCTCGGCAAGACCACCGGCTGGATCCACCGCAGCACGCTAAAGGCCAAGGGCGTGAAGATGCTGGGCGGCGTGGAGTACCTCGGGGTCGACGACGACGGCCTGCGCATCCGCGTCGATGGGGCCGAGCAGCTGCTCGATGTGGATCACGTGGTGGTCTGCGCTGGACAGGAGCCGCGCCGCGACCTGCACGCGGCGCTCCAGGCCGCCGGCGCGACCGTGCATCTGGTCGGCGGGGCGGACGTCGCCGCTGAGCTCGATGCCAAGCGCGCGATCGCGCAGGCCTCGCGACTGGCCGCCCATCTATAACGGGATACGCGCTTTCCGTTCAGCTGATGTGCTTTTCGGGGGCGCGGCCTTCCCGGCCGCGGCGGGCCCGGTGTAAACCTGAATAGGTATGGTCGAATCCGGACCGCCAGCACAGATAAGGCACTATGCGCCAGTGCCGCGCATTCACGTTTGATTCGAAAACGCCCATCTACCGTGCCCCCACTTCGTCCCGCCTCCTTCGGCGGGACACCGGCCCGATCCGCGTTCTGCGGACTTCGGTGCCCGGGCGATCAAGCGCACCACAGAGTCCGCCGCCCTCCCCAATACGCCATGCCGGTTTCCGCAGTGTCTGCGTCTCTCCCGTGAAGGGACAGCCGCAGCGCGACCCGGCGCAACGCAGCAAGGAGTCGTAGATGAAACTCGAATGGGTGATGTGGCTGGCCTCCGTGCTGCCAACCCCCGCCGCCGATTCGCTCTGCCTGAGCACGACGGTGTATCTGGAAGCCCGCGACCAGTCGGTCCGCGGGCAGGAAGCCGTCGCTGAAGTCGCCCTGCGGCGGCAGGAGAGCGGCCTGTGGGGCGATTCGATGTGCGAGGTCGTGACCGCGCGCAAGCAGTTCGCCCCGACCATTCTTTCGCCCAATACGCGTCTGGCGAACACCAATGCCTGGACCCGCGCGGTCAGCATCGCGCTGGAGTCGGAGCGAAACTGGTCGCTGCCACCGGACCAGCGCCGCCAGGTCGTGCCGGGCGCCAGCCACTTTCTGGCACATGCGATCGCGGCGCCCGCGTGGCGCAGCGCGCACCAGGTCGCGACCATCGGTGACCACACGTTCCTGCGCGTGCAATCGCTGCGACCGGTGCGTGCCGACGCCGAGACCGATCGCGGCTGAGCCATGGTCGCGGCTTTCCCGAGTGGATGCCGCGGCGCATGATGGCGGCCCTTTAGATGACCGGATCATTCATGCCCACGCTCTACACCAAGCCCGGCGCCTGCTCGCTGGCTGACCACATCGTGCTGCGCTGGATCGGCGCGCCGTTCGAGCTTCGCGTCCTGGACGCGACGCAGATGAAGGAACCCGCGTTTCTCGCGCTCAATCCCGCCGGCGCGGTACCGGTGCTGGTCGAAGGAGACTGGGTGCTGACCCAGAACGCCGCGATCCTCAACTATCTGGCCGACAGTCATCCCGAGGCAAAGCTTGGTGGCGACGGTTCCCCGCGCGGACGCGCCGAGGTCAACCGCTGGCTGGCCCTGCTCAACGCCGATCTGCATCCCGCGTTCCATCCGCTGTTCGGCAGCACGAAGTACCTCCAGGACGCGGACGCCGTGGATCGCACGCGCAAGCACGCGATGCAGAAGATCCGCAGTCATTACGAACGTCTGGATGCGCAGCTCGCGGGCCGCGACTACCTCGCCGGCACGCGTTCGATCGCCGACCCGTATCTGTTCGTCACCCTGCAGTGGGCCAAGCGCCTGAAGCTGGATCTCGGCGGTCTCGACAACCTGCACGCATTCGATGCGCGCATGCTCGCCGACGAAGGCGTACGTGCCGCGATGACGGCCGAAGGCCTGATCTGAGGCTCCGCAGACGCCGCCGCATTGCGGCAGCGTCCGCGCGTTTCACGCAGCCGCGTCGAGCCCGGCTGCAGCACGGATACCGGAGACCAGGCCCGCTGCAAAACGGGCATCGCGTGCCTTCTTCAGCGCTGCCTCCAGCGTTGGCAGCAACGCTGTCAGCGCAGCAGCATCGTCCGCACGTTCGATCTTGAGCTGGGTCAGATAGCCACCGACCAGTCCGAGATGCGCCCGCGTCGCGTCGGTCATCAACGCATAGAGGATCAGATGGCGCTGCGTATCGCTGTCGCTGGGCATTGGCGCGCCCGCATCGGCCTCTGGCGCTGCCGCCCCGTCCGTGACCAGCCCCATCGCCTGGAGCTGCGCCAGCGCATCCTCGGGTGCGTGGATCCGGCGCGCGATGGCCTCGAGTTCGTCGTGGCCGCGCCTGCCGTCTACGAGCAGCAACAGCGAGCGCAGGCTGGTCGCCAGCCCTTGGTCGCGTGTCTCGATTTCCGCCCGTCCCGCGTCGGTCTTCGTGGGTATCGCAATCACCATCGCAGTGCCCCTCCCCTGACGGCGAAGCCGTCCCCCGCGTGGATCCTTGCACGCGCCGGCGGACAGCGCCAGTCAGACGAAGGTGGAAACCGCGATGGCCGACACATTCGATGCGGCTGGCACGGCGCCGGGCCGTACGGTGTGCCAGCGCGCGCCTTCGGCTCAGCCCAGCGTGTCGCCGGGCACGCGCACCGCGCCTTCCATCAGTACGCGCGCCGAACGCGACATGATCGCCTTGGCAACGCTCCACTGTCCGTCGAGCTCGACCGCCTCGGCGCCGACGCGCAGCGTGCCCGACGGATGACCGAAGCGCACCGAGGTGCGTACGCCCCCGCCGGCGGCGAGGTTCACCAGCGTGCCGGGGATCGCCGCCGCGGTACCGATGGCCACCGCAGCCGTACCCATCATCGCGTGATGCAGCTTGCCCATCGACAGCGCGCGCACCAGCAGGTCGATATCGGCAGCCGCGATGGCCTTGCCGCTCGACACCACGTGGTCGCGCGGCGGCGCCACGAACGCGACCTTGGGCGTGTGCTGGCGCTTCGCCGCGTCGGCGATGTCATCGATCAGTCCCATGCGTACGGCGCCGTGGGCGCGGATCGTCTCGAACATCGCGAGCGCCTTGGCGTCGCTGTTGATCACGTCCTGCAGCTCGGTGCCGGCATAGCCGATCGACGCGGCGTCGACGAAGATCGTCGGGATGCCGACATTGATCATCGTCGCGCGCAACGTGCCGACGCCCGGCACGTCGAGGTCGTCGACGAGGTTGCCGGTCGGAAACATCGCCCCGCCACCCTCGCCTTCGTCGGCCGGATCGATGAACTCCAGCACGATCTCCGCTGCCGGGAACGCGACGCCGTCGAGCTCGAAGTCACCCGTTTCCTGCACCTGCCCCGCCGCGACCGGCACGTGCACGATGATGGTCTTGCCGATGTTGGCCTGCCACACCCGCACCGCCACGGTACCGTCCTGCGGGATCCGCGCCGCGTCGATGAAGCCGTTGGCGATCGCGAACGGCCCGACCGCGGTACTGAGGTTGCCGCAGTTGCCGCTCCAGTCGACGAAGGCGCTGTCGATCGACACCTGACCGTAGAGATAGTCGACGTCATGATCGGGCCGCGTCGAGGGGCCGATGATCACGCACTTGCTGGTCGACGAAGTCGCACCGCCCATGCCGTCAGTGTGCTTGCAGTAGGGATCAGGGGAGCCGATGACGCGCATCAGCAGCGCATCGCGCGCAAGGCCCGGAACCTGTGCGGCCGCGGGCAGATCCTCGAGGCGGAAGAACACGCCTTTGGACGTGCCACCACGCATGTAGGTGGCGGGGATGCGGAGCTGGGGATGAAAGGACATGGTCACTACCGTCGTAATGTTTGAAGAGGCCCACCCGATGCGTCGCATCCTGACGGGCTTTAGGTAAAGGCCGGGCCGCGATCCACAAATGCGTCGCGGCAATCACCGCCGGCGCGCACCTGTTGGACCTCACCCGGCGACCCGCCCACCCGCGGAGACCGGCGCGCTTGAAAGCAGTGCGCGCTGCTCGCGACCGCCCCGCCATCGGAAACGGCGTGCCGCCACGCCTCCGCAGGTCTCAAGCCGCCTGGGACGACGCCAGGAAATCCTGCGCAAACCGCTGCAGCACACCGCCCGCTTCGTAGATCGAAACCTCTTCCGCGGTATCCAGGCGGCAGGTCACCGGCACTGCGAGCTGGGTGCCGTCCTTGCGATGGATCGCCAGCGTCAACATCGCACCCGGAGTGCGCTCGCCGATGACGTCGAAGGTCTCGCTCCCGTCGATGCCCAGGGTCAGACGGGTGACGCCCGGCTGGAACTCCAGCGGAAGCACGCCCATGCCGATCAGGTTGGTGCGGTGGATGCGCTCGAAGCCTTCGGCGACGATGGCTTCGACGCCCGCAAGACGCACGCCCTTGGCCGCCCAGTCGCGCGAGCTGCCCTGGCCGTAGTCTGCGCCGGCGATGATGATCAACGGCTGCTTGCGCGCCATGTAGGTCTCGATCGCCTCCCACATCCGCACCACCTCGCCCTCGGGCTCGATGCGGGCCAGGGAGCCCTGCTTCACCTGTCCGTCGACGACCGCCATCTCGTTGATCAGCTTTGGATTGGCGAACGTGGCGCGCTGCGCGGTCAGGTGGTCGCCGCGATGGGTCGCGTAGGAATTGAAGTCCTCCTCCGGCACGCCCATCTTCGCCAGGTACTCGCCGGCTGCGCTGCTCGCCATGATCGCGTTCGACGGGGAGAGGTGATCGGTGGTGATGTTGTCGCCCAGCACTGCGAGCGGCCGCATGCCGGTGAGCGTGCGCTCGCCCGCCAGCGCGCCTTCCCAGTAAGGCGGACGGCGGATGTAGGTGCTCTGCGGCCGCCAGTCGTACAGCGGGTCGATGCGCTCGCCGGTATCGACGTGCAGCTTGAACATCGGCCCGTACACGGCGCGGAACTGCTCGGGCTTCACGCTGGCCTTGACCACCGCGTCGATCTCCTCGTCGGACGGCCACAGGTCCTTGAGCGTGACGGGCTTGCCCTCGCGATCGAGCCCGAGCACGTCCTTCTCGATATCGAATCGCACGGTGCCGGCAATCGCATACGCCACCACCAGCGGCGGCGAGGCCAGGAAGGCCTGCTTCGCATAGGGATGGATGCGCCCGTCGAAATTGCGGTTGCCGCTGAGCACGGCTGTCGCATAGAGGTCGCGATCGATGATCTCCTGCTGGATCGCCGGGTCCAGTGCACCGCTCATGCCGTTGCACGTGGTGCAGGCGAAGGCGACGATGCCGAAGCCGAGCTGCTCGAGTTCCGGCAGCAGGTCCGCCTCCTGCAGGTACAACTCCACCGCCTTCGATCCCGGCGCCAGCGACGACTTTACCCAAGGCTTGCGCTGCAGGCCGGCGCGATTCGCATTGCGCGCAAGCAGGCCGGCGGCGATCACGTTGCGCGGGTTACTGGTGTTGGTGCAGCTGGTGATCGCAGCGATGATCACCGCGCCATCGGGCATCGAACCGTCCGCCGGCATCTCCCAGGGACGGGCGATCCCGTTGGCGGCGAGGTCGGTCGTCGACACGCGCCGATGCGGATTCGACGGCCCGGCGACATTGCGCACCACGCTCGACAGATCGAACTTCAGCACGCGCTCGTACTCGGCGCTGACCAGATCGTCGGCCCACAGGCCGGCGGCCTTCGCATAGGTTTCCACCAGCTGGATCTGATCGTCCTCGCGGCCGGTCAGGCGCAGGTAGTCGATCGTCTGCTGGTCGATGTAGAACATCGCCGCAGTCGCGCCGAACTCCGGCGTCATGTTGGAGATCGTCGCGCGGTCACCGATCGTCAGCGCAGTGGCGCCTTCGCCGTAGAACTCCAGGAACGCGCCAACCACCTTCTGCGCGCGCAGGAATTCGGTCAGCGCCAGCACGACGTCGGTGGCGGTGATGCCCGGCTGCGGGCGCCCGGTCAGCTCGACGCCGATGATGTCGGGCAGGCGCATCCACGACGCGCGGCCGAGCATGACGTTCTCCGCCTCCAGCCCGCCGACGCCGATCGCGATCACGCCCAGCGCGTCGACGTGTGGCGTGTGGCTGTCGGTGCCGACGCAGGTGTCGGGGAACGCGACGCCGTCCTGCGTATAGACCACCGGCGACATCTTCTCCAGATTGATCTGGTGCATGATCCCGTTGCCCGGCGGGATCACATCAACGTTGCGGAAGGCGCGCTTGGTCCAGTCGATGAAGTGGAAGCGGTCGGCGTTGCGACGGTCCTCGATCGCCCGGTTCTTGTTGAATGCCTCGGGATCGAAACCGCCGCATTCGACTGCCAGCGAATGGTCGACGATCAGCTGCACCGGCACCACCGGATTGACCTTGGCCGGATCGCCGCCCTGATCGGCGATCGCGTCACGCAGGCCGGCCAGGTCCACCAGCGCGGTCTGGCCCAGGATGTCGTGACAGACCACGCGCGCCGGGAACCACGGGAAATCCAGATCCCGGCGGCGCTCGATCAGCTGGGTCAGCGATGCGGTCACCGTGCCGGGATCGCAGCGGCGCACGAGGTTCTCGGCGAATACCCGCGAACTGTACGGCAGCCTGGCATAGGCGCCCGGCTGGATCGCGTCGACGGCCTCGCGCGCATCGAACCAGTCGAGCTTCGTGCCGGGAAGGGATTTGCGGTGCTGGCTGTTCATGGCTGGCTTCAAGAAGTCGGGGAAGCAGAAAAAACGCGCGGGCCCCGCGAACGCGCGGGACCCGTGCAGTAAGTACCTAGCTGCGCTCGGTGATCGGCACGAACGCCTGGTCCTCGGGACCGGTGTAGTGCGCGCTCGGACGGATGATCTTGCCGTCGATGCGCTGCTCGATGACGTGCGCGCTCCAGCCGGCGGTACGCGCGATGACGAACAGCGGGGTGAACATCGCCGTCGGCACGCCCATCATGTGGTAGCTCACCGCGCTGAACCAGTCGAGGTTCGGGAACATCTTCTTGACGTCCCACATCACCGTCTCCAGGCGCTCGGCGATGTCGTACATCTTGCGGCTCCCCGCTTCGTCCGACAGCTCCCTCGACACCAGCTTGATGACCTCGTTGCGCGGATCGCTGACGGTGTAGACCGGATGGCCGAAGCCGATGATCACTTCCTTCTTCTCCACGCGCGCGCGGATGTCGACTTCAGCTTCGTCCGGCGTGTCGTAGCGCTTCTGCACCTCGAACGCGACCTCGTTGGCGCCGCCATGCTTGGGCCCACGCAGCGCGCCGATGCCCGCAGTGATGCAGGAGTACATGTCGCTGCCGGTGCCGGCGACGACGCGGCTGGCGAACGTCGACGCGTTGAACTCGTGCTCGGCGTACAGGATCAGCGAGGTGTGCATCGCCTTGACCCAGGACTCGCGGGGCGCGTGGCCGTGCAGCAGGTGAAGGAAATGCCCGCCGATGGAATCGTCATCGGTCTCGACATCGATCGCGCGGCCGTTGTGGCTCCAGTGGTACCAGTACATCAGCATCGAACCGAGCGAGGCCATCAGCTTGTCGGCGATGTCGCGGGCCCCGGGATGGTTGTGATCGTCCTTCTCCGGCGCCACGCAGCCGAGCACCGATACGCCGGTGCGCATCACGTCCATCGGGTGCGCCGACGGCGGCAATTCCTCCAGCGCTGCTTTCACCGCCGCGGGAATGCCGCGCAGCGACTTGAGCTTGGCCTTGTAGCCGCGCAGTTCGGCTGCGTTGGGCAGTTTGCCGTGGACCAGCAGATAGGCGATCTCCTCGAATTCGCTGGTGCGCGCGAGATCGAGGATGTCGTAACCCCGGTAATGCAGATCGTTGCCGCTGCGGCCGACGGTGCACAGCGCGGTATTGCCCGCGGCCGTGCCGCTCAGCGCGACCGACTTCTTCGGCTTGAACGGCGTTGCGGTGGTGGCTTCGCTCATGGATGTGTCTCCTGGACTGCGTTCTGTTTGGTGTGCGGTGTCGCGGCATGCGGACCGCAACGCATGGCTACGCATAGCGCGACATGCGGGTGGGGAAAACCTGCCATTCAAATGACAGACGCCGAGGCATGGCGCTCGTCAGATCCGGCTTCATGGCTCATTGGTTCACGGACGTCTCCGGTCGCATCAAGACGTTGTCGAGGAATTCGTCCGGCCCCGGAGCCGGACACGCATCGACCTCGGTGTGTGGCTGACCGGTGCGACGGCCGGGCTCCATCAGCCAGCAATCGCCGAGCGTGGAGCAGTAACAGATCGCCATTCGCACGCGCGAGTATTGGCCGAGCAGGCGCGGAAAGTCTGCCGGATTGTCGAGCGTGACCTGCTGAAGGCTTTCCCCCCGGGCAATGACGACGCCGTTGAGGGTGGAGGCCCGGGTATCCCGCAGATCGGACAGGCCCAGCGCATCGAAAACGTCCGCCCAGGTGCGCTGCGGTTGCTCGTCAACGTAGACGCGCAGGCCGCGCACCAGGGCGGGCCCGGCGCCCTTGTTCTCGACACCGACCGACAGGACCCCCTGATCGATCATGACCACCGTCTGGAGGTACGGCCAGACCTCGGCCCGCACCTGCTCGCGCTGAAGCAGCGCGGTGTAACTCGACACGACCAGCGCCAGCAGACCGATCAGCGCCGCGATCACGGCGGCAACCGCATTCCACTCCACGCGCCGCTTCGGTGCGGGCGTGGTGACCTCAGGGGTTTCGCTCATCTGGCAGTCCTCTGGATCCCGGGATGGAGTGGTCTATTTCTTCGATGCGAACAGCGCGTCGAGCCGCTGTTCGAAGGCGTGGTAGCCGATGCGCTCGTAGAGCTCCTCGCGGGTCTGCATCGTGTCGACGACATTGCGCTGGTGGCCGTCGCGGCGCACGGCTTCGTAGACGTTCTCGGCGGCGCGATTGGCGGCGCGGAACGCCGACAGCGGGAACAGCTGGATCGCGACCCCGGCCGAAGCCAGTTCGTCACGGGTGAACAACGGTGTCTTGCCGAACTCGGTGATGTTCGCCAGCACGGGCACGCGTACCGCATCGACGAACCGGCGATACGTCTCGAGGTCATAGGCGGCCTCGGCGAAGATGCCATCGGCGCCAGCCTCGACGCAGGCGATCGCGCGTTCGATCGCAGCATCGACGCCGTCGACCTGGATGGCGTCGGTGCGGGCGATCAGGAAAAACTCCGGATCGGTCTTGGCGTCCGCCGCCGCCTTGACCCGGTCGACCATCTCGCCCTGCGACACGATCTCCTTGCCCGGGCGGTGACCGCAGCGCTTGGCGCCAACCTGGTCCTCGATATGGCAGGCAGCGGCGCCCGCCTTGATCAGCGACTTGACCGTACGCTCGATGTTGAACGCGCTCGCTCCGAAGCCGGTGTCGATGTCCACCAGCAAGGGCAGTTCGCAGACATCGGTGATCCGGCGCACGTCGATCAGCACGTCCTCGAGCGTGTTGATGCCCAGGTCCGGCAGACCCAGCGAGCCCGCCGCGACCCCGCCGCCCGACAGGTAGATGGCCTGGAAGCCGGCGCGCTTGGCCAGCAGCGCGTGGTTGGCGTTGATCGCGCCGATCACCTGCAGCGGCGATTCGGCGGCCAGGGCGGCGCGGAACCGGGCGCCAGCGGTAGAAGTGGTCAAGGGTCGACTCCGGGGATGGGCGGTATTCCGCGATGGCCCACAATCTGGCACTCTTCGACTGGTTGATCAATCTTGATCGATTAAATCAATATATTGGAACCCATGATGTCCGCACACGAGGGCGACCTGATGTCCGCGGCCGAGGCCTGCGCCGCGCTCGGCATCAGCACCGCGACGCTCTATGCCTATGTCAGCCGGGGCCTGCTGGAATCGCGTCCCGGCCCTGACCACCGCAGCCGCATGTACCTGCGCCAGGACGTGGAGCGCCTGACCCAGCGCAAACGCGCCGGGCGCGGCGCGGCGCGCGGCGCGGCCCAGAGTCTGGACCGCGGCCTGCCCGTGATGGAGACACGGATCTCGCTGATCCGTCCCGACAGCCCGTACTACCGCGGGCGCTCGGCCGTCGCCATGGTCCGCGGCGGCGCCACGCTCGAAGACACGGCCCGCCTGCTCTGGGACTGCGGCGAAGCCGACCCCTTCGACGCCGCCCCCGACGGCTGGCCGACCCGCGTTGCCGGCATCGCCGGTGACGCCGCGCTGCCGCCGATCGAGCGGGCGATGGCGGCGATCCCGCTACTCGCGCCGGACCTGCGGCACTCGCTGAGCGCCGCGCCCGCGGCCAAGCGCGGCGTCGCGGCGACGCTGCTGCGCCAGAACGCCGCGCTGCTGGTCGCAGGCACGCCCGACGCGCGCCCGGTGCATGCACTGCTCGCCGATGCCTGGCGTCCCGGCGACCCGGCATTCGCCGATCTGGTGCGCGCGGCGCTGGTGCTGTGCGCCGACCACGAACTCAATGTCTCGGCGTTCGCCGCCCGCGTGGTGGCGTCCACCGGGGCGCATCTGCATGCCACGGTCTGCGCCGGACTGGCGGCACTGTCGGGGCCGCGCCATGGCGGCGCGACAGCGCGCGCGCACGCGCTGATCCGCGAAGCCTGCGATGCGCCCTCGCCCGCCGCCTTCGTCAGCGAGCGCTGGCAACGCGGCGACGACCTGCCCGGCTTCCATCACGTGCTGTACCCCGATGGCGATCCGCGCGCGGCCGAAGTGCTGGCGATGCTGCGCGAACGCCGGGCGGGTGATGCGCGCATGCAGCAGGTGGAAACGGTGCTCGCTTCGGCGGCCGAAACCAGCGGCCGCCATCCCAACATCGACGGCATGCTGGCGGCGATCTGCTTCGTGCACGGCCTGCCGGCGACACCGGCGCTGTGCATGTTCGCGGCCGGCCGCTTTGCCGGCTGGCTGGCGCATGCGCTGGAGCAGCAGGAGCACGGCATGTTGATCCGGCCGCGGGCGCGCTACACGGGGGCCACCCCCGCGGAGTAGTCCACATGCCTGCTGCCCGGGGCGCGCCTACCTGGCAGCGTGCTGCGAGCGATGCGGCGCCCGATCGCGCGCCCCGGCGCGCCCGCGCCCGCGCCACCCATGGCATGGCCTCGATGCCTAGCCGGCATCCGCACCCCGCTCCAGAACGCGGCGTACCTCCTCGAGCGCGGCGGGGTCGTCCAGCGTCGACAGGTCGCCAGGATCGCGCGACTCGGCCAGCGCCTGCAGCGAGCGCCGCAGCAGCTTGCCCGATCGCGTCTTGGGCAAGGCGCTGACCACGTAGACCCGCGCCGGCCGCGCGAGGGCGCCGAGCTGGTCGGCCACGGTGCGCATCATCTCGCCAGCGGTGGCGTGCTGCGCGTCCGCATCCACGGCGCCCTGCCTGAGCGTCGCGAACACGATCGGCACCTGGCCCTTGAGCGCATCGGCGACGCCGATCACCGCGGCTTCCGCGACCGCCGGATGGCTGGAGATCGCCTCCTCGATCTCGCGCGTGCCCAGCCGATGGCCGGCGACATTGATGACGTCGTCGGTGCGGCCGAGGATGAAGGTGTAGCCGTCCTCGTCCTGGATCGCCCAGTCCAGCGAGCTGTAGAGCAGCTCGTCGAAGTGCGAGAAATAGCTCGACAGGAAGCGCGCGTCGTCATTCCACACTGTGGTCATGCAGCCCGGCGGCAGCGGCGGCTGGATCACCAGCACGCCCTTGGTCCCCGGCGGCACGCGCGCACCGGTGACCTCGTCCACCACGCGCAGGTCGTAGCCCGGCGTCGGCAGGCCCGGCGAGCCGAACTTCACCGGCTTGAGCTCCACGCCGGGCATCAACGCCAGCACCGGCCAACCGGTCTCGGTCTGCCAGTAGTTGTCGATGATCGTGGTGCCGCCCAGGCCTTCGCTGATCCAGGTCGCGGTGGGCTCGTCGAGCGGCTCGCCCGCCAGGAACAGGTATTCCAGCTTCGACAGGTCGTATCGCGTGAGATGGGCGGGATCCTGTTTCTTGAGCACCCGGATCGCAGTGGGCGAGGAAAACATCGTGCGCACGCCGTAGTCGGCGCAGATCTTCCACCAGATGCCGCCATCCGGACTGGTCGGCAGGCCCTCGTAGAGGATCACCGTCGCGCCGGCGATCAGCGGGCCGTAGACATTGTAGGAGTGGCCCACTGCCCAGCCCACGTCGGACGTGGTGAACATCACCTGCCCGGGCCGGATGTCGTAGATCGACCACATCGACAGCGCCAGCGCGACCGCGTACCCGCCGACATCGCGCTGCACGCCCTTGGGTTTGCCGGTGGTGCCGGAGGTGTAGAGCAGATAGCTCGGCTCGTTGGATTCCAGCCATTCCACCGGCACGTCGGTGCCGGCAAGCTGCGCGCGGATGGTGGCGTAGTCGACGTCGCGACCCTCGACGCGCGCGTAGCCGGGGTCGAGTCCGCGATCGACGATCAGCACCTGCGGTGGCGCCGATTGCGCTTCCGCGCACGCGGCATCGATCAGCGGCTTGTACGGAATCACCTTGCCGCCGCGACTGCCGGCATCGGCGGCGATCAGCAGTGCAGGCCTGGCATCGTCGATGCGCAGCGCGAGGTTGTGCGCGGCGAACCCGCCGAAGACAACCGAGTGCACCGCGCCGATGCGCGCGCAGGCCAGCATCGCGAATGCGGCCTCGGCCATGTTCGGCATGTAGATGACCACGCGATCCCCGCGCCCGACGCCCAGGGCCCTGAGCACGGCGGCGAAATCGTTGACCTCGCGATACAGCTGCGCATAGCTGATCTCGCGCGTTTCATTGGTTTCCGTCGAGATCGCGACAAGGGCGAGCTGGTCGCCACGCGCCTCGAGATGCCGGTCGACGGCGTTGAAGCAGAGATTGGTTTCGCCGCCGGCAAACCACTTGCGGAACGGCGGGCTCGAATAGTCGAGGATCCGCTCCGGTGCCTTGTGCCAGTGGATCGCCTGCGCCTGCTCACCCCAGAACCCTTCGGGGTCCTCGATGGAGCGACGGTGGAATGCCTCGTAGCCCATGACACGCTCCCGGTAACGAGTCCAGAAGGCTAGTCCGGCGGCGGCGCCGACGCGTTTAGACGATGGTCTATCCGCATCGCCACGGACGGGCTTCCATGAAAAAGCCGGGCACGTGGCCCGGCTTCTTCCTGACTGTCCGGTGGATCACCGCCGCATTTCTCCCGCGCCAGCGGCGCGGGCGTTCGCGAAGGCCGCGGACCGATGGTCCGCAAGTCGCACCCCCGGCCCGCGCCAGCGGCGCGGGCATTCGCGAAGGCCGCGGACCGATGGTCCGCAAGTCGCACCCCCTGCCCGCGCCAGCGGCGCGGGCGTTCGCGAAGGCCGCGGACCAATGGTCCGTGTCGCACCCCCTGCCCGCGCCAGCGGCGCGGGCGTTCGCGAAGGCCGCGGACCAATGGTCCGCAAGCGGCCTTCGCTCACCCCAGAAGGTGGGCGACGCCGCTGCGCTCTTCCTCGAGCTCGGCCAGGGTCTTGTCGATGGCCTTCTGGCTGAAGTCGTCGACCTCGATGTCCTTGACCACGGTGTACTCGCCGTTCTGCGTGGTCACCGCGAAGCCGAAGATCACGCCTTCGGGAATGCCATAGCTGCCGTCGGACGGCACGCCCATCGTCACCCACTTGCCGTTGCTGCCCAGGACCCAGTCGCGGACATGGTCGATCGCGGCATTGGCCGCCGACGCGGCCGAGGACAGGCCGCGCGCCTCGATGATCGCCGCGCCGCGCTTGCCGACCTGCGGAATGAAGGTGTTGGCGTTCCAGTCGGCGTCGTTGATCTTGTCCTTGAGGCTCTCGCCGTTGGCCGTGGCGAAGCGGTAGTCGGGGTACATCGTCGGGCTGTGGTTGCCCCAGACGATCAGGCCCTCGATATCGCCGACGGCGACGCCCGCCTTGGTCGCCAGCTGGCTCAGTGCGCGGTTGTGGTCGAGACGCAGCATCGCGGTGAAATTGCGCGGATTGAGATCCGGCGCCGACTTCATGGCGATGTAGGCATTGGTGTTGGCCGGATTGCCGACCACCAGGACCTTGACGTCGCGCGAGGCCACCTTGTTCAGCGCGGCGCCCTGGGCGGTGAAGATCTTGGCGTTCTCGAGCAGCAGGTCCTTGCGCTCCATGCCCGGGCCGCGCGGACGCGCGCCGACCAGCAGGGCGATGTCGGCGTCCTTGAACGCGACTTCCGGATCATCGGTGCCGACCATGCCGGCCAGCAGCGGGAACGCGCAGTCCTCGAGCTCCATCATCACGCCCTTGAGCGCCGCCTGGGCCTTGTCGATCGGCAGTTCGAGCAGCTGCAGGATCACCGGCTGGTCCTTGCCCAGCATTTCGCCGGAAGCGATGCGGAACAGCAGGGCATAGCCGATCTGGCCGGCAGCGCCGGTCACGGCAACACGGACGGGCTTCTTCATGGTCAATCCTCTCGATTCGTTCGAACGTTCACGGGGGTGGGGAAGATCCGGGCCGCAAAGGGCGGAGGATCAGGTCAGCTCCGCGAAGAACTCGCGGATGCGGTCCAGCCCGGGCACAAGCTGCGCCTCCGGACAGGTGTAGCTGATACGCAGGGCGCGCGGCTCGCCGAAGGCCGAACCCGGCACGCAGGCCACGCCTTTCACTTCAAGCAGCGCATTGCACAGGTCGACGTCGGTGCGGATGGGCATGTCGCCATGCGACTTGCCGAAGGCGACGCTGACATCGGGAAACACATAGAACGCGCCGGCCGGCTTCGGGCAGACGATGCCCGGAATGTCCGCCAGCGCTGCCATCACCAGGTCACGGCGCGCCTGGAACTCTGCGCATTTGGCCTGGGGTACGTCCTGTGGGCCATTGAGCGCGGCAACCGCCGCAGCGGTCACCACTTCCGGCACGTTGGTGATGTGGTTGGAGTTCATCGTCGCAAATGCCGTGGCGACGCGCTCGGGGCCGGCCAGCAGGCCCACGCGCCAGCCGGGCATGCCATAGGTCTTGGACAGCGAGTCCACGAAGATCGTGCGCTCGCGCAGCTCCGGCCGCGCCTGGACCACGTTGTGGTATCCGATGCCGTCGAACACCATCGCGTTGTAGATGTCGTCGGTGACGATCCACGTATCGGGATGGCGCACCAGCACCTCGGCCAGCGCGCCGATCTCGGCCTGCGTGTAGACCATGCCGGTCGGGTTCGACGGGTTGTTGAACAGGAAGACCTTGGGCTTGCGGGCCAGCGCGGCATCAAGCTGCGCAGGGCTCAGCTTGTAGTCCTGCTCGGGCGGGCATGGCAGCAGCTGGATATCGGCGCCGACGATCTCGGCGATGTCGAGGTAGGTGGTCCAATACGGCGTGGCGAACGCGAAGCCGTCGCCCTCGTCGAGCAGCACCTCGGCCAGCGTGTAGAGGACATGCTTGGCCCCGATACCGCTGGCGCAGTGCGCTCGGGTGTAGCCCGGCAGACCGAGGCGTTCGAGATGGCCGATGAACGCATCAAGCAGCGCATCGCTGCCGCGGTTGCTGCCGTACTGTCCGCTGTCGTGATCGAGCGCCTCGCGCGCAGCGGCATAGACATGCGGACCGGGCAGAAAATTCGGCACGCCGATCGAGAAGCTGATGATGTCGCGCCCTTCAGCCTTCAGGCGCTTCGCCTTCTGGGCGACCTGCATGATGGCGCTGGGCCTGGCGCGGCCGGTACGCTTGGCAAGCTGGGGCATTGCGAACCTCCGAACGGGCAGCGCGCAGGCTGCGGCAGCCGGCGATTTTAGCAGGCGCGCTGCGTGGCCGGCGGGCGCCGCAAATGACGACGCCGCGACCGGCAGGCCGCGGCGTCGGGACAACCGGACTCGGCGTCAGGCCGCCAGGGTCTTGTTCCACTCGGCCACGCGGTCGGCCTTCGCCGCCAGCACCGCGTCGGCATCGCCCTCGATCCGGATCGACTTGATCACATCGCCCTGCTTGACCGCATCGACCACGTCCAGGCCTTCGGTGACCTTTCCGAACACGGTGTGCTTGCCGTCCAGCCAGTCGGTCTTGATGTGGGTGATGAAGAACTGGCTGCCGTTGGTGTTGGGACCGGCATTGGCCATCGACAGGACGCCGCGCTCGTGCTTGACGCCGTTGTTGGTCTCATCCTCGAACCGGTAACCCGGACCGCCGCGACCCGAACCCTCGGGGCAACCGCCCTGGATCATGAAATCGGGGATCACCCGGTGGAAAGTCAGGCCGTCATAGAACCCACGCTTGGCCAGGTTGACGAAGTTGGCCACGGTGAGCGGGGCCTTGTCGGCGAACAGCTCGACGGTGATCTGGCCACGGTCGGTATCGAATACGGCGTTCAGGGACATGAGGAATCCTGGAAGTGAAAAGGCCGCCGGAGGCCGGCGAACCGGCTAGATGCGGCCTCGGGACCCGATTTCAAGCCGCCGCGAACGGTTTCTCCATGCGGCGGCGCAACACGGTATAATTCGCAGCTCTTTTACTCACTTTTGCGCGCCCCGGTCCTCGACTCTGGCGCGGCCTTGCCTATGTCCATCGAACGCCTGCGCAACATCGCCATCGTCGCCCACGTCGACCACGGTAAGACCACCCTCGTCGATTGCCTGCTCAAGCAGTCGGGCACCCTCTCGGAGCGGACCGTCCTCACCGAGCGCGTGATGGACAGCAACGACCAGGAAAAGGAACGTGGCATCACGATCCTCGCCAAGAACACGGCGATCAACTGGAACGGCAACCGCATCAACATTGTCGACACCCCGGGCCATGCCGACTTCGGCGGCGAGGTGGAGCGCGTGCTGTCGATGGTCGACTCGGTGCTGATCCTGGTCGACGCGATGGACGGCCCGATGCCGCAGACGCGCTTCGTGACCCAGAAGGCGTTCGCGATGGGCTTCAAGCCGATCGTCGTCGTCAACAAGATCGATCGCCCCGGCGCACGTCCGGACTGGGTGATCGACCAGGTGTTCGATCTGTTCGACAAGCTCGGCGCGACCAACGAGCAGCTCGACTTCCCGATCGTCTACGCCTCGGCGCTGCACGGCTACGCCAGCCTCGATGATTCCGCGCGTTCGGGCGACATGACCCCGCTGTACGAGGCGATCATGCAGCACGTGGCGCCGCCGGAAGTGGATCGCGACGGCCCGTTCCAGATGCGCATCAGCCAGCTCGACTACAACAACTTCGTCGGCCTGATCGGCATCGGCCGCATCCAGCGCGGCAAGCTCAAGAAGAACCAGCCGGTCAGCGTCGTCGACCGCGAGGGCAAGAAGCGCCAGGGCAAGGTGGTCCAGGTGCTGGGCTTCCTGGGCCTGGAGCGCGTGGAAGTGGAAGAAGCACAGGCGGGCGACATCGTCGCGATCGCCGGCGTGCAGGATCTCTCCATCTCCGACACCGTCTGCCAGCTCGACACGCCCGAAGCCCTTCCGGCGCTGACGGTCGACGAACCGACGATCTCGATGACCTTCCAGGTCAACAACTCCCCGTTTGCCGGCAGCAAGGAACACAGCGGCGGCAAGTTCATCACCAGCCGCCAGATCCGCGAGCGCCTGGAGCGCGAGACGCTGCACAACGTGGCGCTGAAGGTCGAGGAGACCGCTGACGCCGACAAGTTCCTGGTCTCGGGCCGCGGCGAGCTGCACCTGTCGGTGCTGATCGAAAACATGCGCCGCGAAGGTTTCGAACTGGCCGTCTCGCGCCCCGAGGTCATCGTCAAGGAGATCGACGGGCAGCTGATGGAGCCGGTCGAGCAGCTCGTGGTCGACGTCGAGGAGATCCACCAGGGCGGCGTGATGGAAAAGCTGGGCACCCGCAAGGGCCAGCTCAAGAACATGGAATCTGACGGCAAGGGCCGCGTGCGCCTGGACTACATGATCCCGGCGCGAGGCCTGATCGGCTTCCAGAACGAATTCAAGACCCTGACCCAGGGCTCGGGCCTGCTGTTCCACGTGTTCGACCATTACGGGCCGAAGGAAACCGGCGCGATCGCCAAGCGCAACAACGGCGTGATGATCGCCAATGCGCCCGGCATGACGCCTGCCTACTCGCTCGGACCGCTGGAAGAGCGTGGCCGCCTGTTCGCTGCCGAAGGCGACCATGTGTACGAGGGCCAGCTGGTCGGAATCCACTCCAAGGACAACGATCTGACGGTCAACGTCATCAAGGGCAAGCCGCTGACCAACGTGCGCGCCTCGGGCAAGGACGATGCGATCAAACTGACGCCGGCGCTGAAGTACACGCTGGAGCAGGCGCTGGACTTCATCGAGGACGACGAGCTTGTCGAAGTGACCCCGAAGGAAATCCGGCTGCGCAAGAAGATGCTCACCGAGAGCGACCGCAAGCGCGCCTCCCGCGCTGCGTGAGCCAGGCGCTGTTCCCGGCATGGCGGCCGACCGCCGACGGCCGGGCGGCGCTGGCGACATTGTCACGACGATTGCAGACGGCGCGTCCATTGGACGCGCCGTCTTTGCAACTGCGCCGCCCCGACCAGTGGCATGTCACGCTCTGCTACATCGGCAACGGGTTGTCGCCTTGCGTGCCTGCGGCCCTGCGTGATGCATTCGCCGGCGCGGCGGCCCAGATTCCGCCGCATGCCTGGACCATCGAGCGTCTCGCCTACTGGCACCACTCAGGTGCCGTCGTTGCGCTGCCCGCGCCCTGCCCTTCGCTTCAGGCCTTGTGCGACGCGACGCGCGATGCGATCCGACGCGCGGGCATCGTGCCGGCGGCAGTGACCACGCGCCCGCATCTGACCCTCGCATACCTCGATCGCGGCCTGCCGGCGCAGGCCTGGCCAGGGGCCGTGGACTGCACCGGTGTTATGTTCCAGATCGAACACTTCGAGCTGCTGTTCAACCCAGGAGGCCGTTACGAGGCCTTGGGCACGTGGCCGTTGACTGGCACCACGCCGCCGCCGCATCAGGAGACGCTGTTTCCGTGAGCGACCTTGCATCCGCTTCCGAACGGGCCCTGCGTGGGATCGCGCTGTTCGAGTTCGCCAAGGGCGGGCTGGCGGTGGTGGTGGTGGCGGCACTCGCAACCATAGGCCCGGAAGCGCTGCAACACGACATCGCGGCCATACTGGGCCGCCTGGGCATCCACCGCCCGAATGCGGGCCCCACACTGCTCGATGCGATTACCCCGCACACAGTGCACATGGCGATCGCGATTGCAACGATCTACGCCAGCTTGCGGCTGCTCGAGGGCTGGGGTCTGTGGCGCCGCCGGGCCTGGGCCTCGTGGCTCGGCGCGATCGGCACCGCTGCCTACCTGCCCTTCGAACTGTATGCCCTCTGGCAGCACCCGGCCTGGGTGACCTGGGGCGTGTTCCTGCTCAATCTGGCGGTCGTCCTGCTGCTCGTGGCCGATATCCACCGACGCCGGCGCGCTGCTTGACCGCCGCGCCGGCCGCGCGGCGCCGGCAAGGCCGGAACGCGCGGCATGCCGGAACAACGAAGCAACCCGTGGCGAAGTCGATACCGGTGCCGGCGTGACAGCGACCGCCGTCGGCCACACACCTTCCAGCGGAAGTTGTCCGGCCCCGCAGGCGCCACCCGATCGATCGCAGCCAAGGCACGACCGGCAACGCCGCAGGCGCCCCCCGGGTCTGCAGCGACGGCATTATTCCCGTGCGAGCGCGCCGACCTGCACCTGCTTGCGGACGATCAGCATCGCGGTCTCAAGCGCCTGCTCGTAGTTCAGGCGCGGATCCACCGAACTCTTGTACGCGCGCTCCAGATCGACCTCGGTCAGGGCCCTGGCGCCGCCCATGCACTCGGTGACGTCCTCGCCGGTGAGCTCGAGGTGCACGCCGCCCAGACGGGTGCCGGCCGCGGCATGAATGTCGAAAGCCTGCTCGATCTCGCTGCGGATATTGTCGAAACGGCGGGTCTTGTAACCGTTGCTCGTCGACTCGGTATTGCCATGCATGGGATCGCAGATCCACAACACCCTGCGCCCTGAGCGTTGCACCGCCTCGAGCAGCGCCGGGAGGCGCGACGCGATCTGGGTCGCCCCCATGCGATGGATCAGGCTCAGTCGGCCCGGCTCGTCGTCGGGATTGAGCACGTCGATCAGGCGCAGCAGCGCGTCGGCGGTCGACGTGGGCCCAACCTTCACCCCGATCGGATTGCGGATGCCACGGAAGTACTCGACGTGCGCGCCATCGAGCGCCGCGGTGCGCACACCGATCCACGGGAAATGCGTGCTGAGGTTGAACCAGCCGCGTTGCCGCGGCACCTGCCGCGTCTGCGCTTCTTCGTAGGGCAGCAGCAAGGCCTCGTGCGAGGTATAGAAATCGACGCGGTTGAGGTTGTGGACCTGGGTGCCGGCCAGCGTCTCCATGAAGCGCACGGCGTCGCCAAGCCCCGACACCATCCGCTGGTACTCCTCGGCCAGAGGCGATTCCCCCACCCAGCCCAGGCCCCAGTATTCGGGGTGGTGCAGGTCGGCGAAGCCACCGTCGATCAGCGAGCGCACGAAATTCATCGTCATCGCCGAGCGCGCGTGCGCCTTGACCATCCGCCTGGGATCCGGGATCCGCGCCTCCGCCGTGAATGCCGGCGCGTTGACCACGTCACCGCGATAGCACGGCAGGGTCACGCCATCACGGGTTTCGGTATCGGCGGAGCGCGGCTTGGCGTACTGCCCGGCGAACCGACCCACGCGCACCACCGGCAGACGCATGCCATGCACGAGCACCAGGCTCATCTGCAACAGCACCTTCAGCCGGTTGGAGATCACGTCGGAGGTGCAGTCGCCGAAATTCTCCGCGCAGTCGCCACCCTGCAGCAGGAACCGCCGGCCTTCCTGGGCATCGGCCAGCTGCTGCTTGAGGCTCTGGATCTCCCACGACGTCACCAGCGGCGGCAGTGCCCGCAACTCTTCCTGGACGCCCGCGAGCGCCACGGGATCCGGGTACGTCGGCAGCTGCGTCGCCGGGTACGCGCGCCAACTCTCCGGCTGCCAGTCTTCGGGCACGTGTACCGGATGCATCACGGATGGGGCGGGCGACGACTGCATGGGCGTTCCTCTAGCGGGTCGTCATCATCGCAGGTTGCTGCTCTGCGTCAATTTCGCGACCGTCCCCGCCGCCCACTGCGCAAGCCCGCGTACAGCGCCACAGCCCCGAGGAGCACGAACCACAGCAGGCTCCACGCCGGCATCGACAGGCCGAGGAAGGTCCAATCGATGGTGCCGCAGTCGCCTGAACCGGTCAGGACGCGCTTGATCAGCGTCGGCGTATCGAGGGTCTCGCGCATGAAGGCGAACGGCGCGCCGCAGGTCACGAACCCGGGCGGATGCATCTGCAGCCAGACATGGCGCCCGGCGATCCCCACACCGACCGCCGCCGCAGCAAAGGCCAGCAGGCCATACGTGGCCCGCGCACCGCTGCCACGCGGCGCGTGCAGGCCGGCGACGAGCATCACGACACCCAGGGCGGCAAATGCGAGGCGCTGGAAGATGCACAGCGGACAGGGCTCGAGACCCCACTGCAGCTGGGAATAGATGGCGAATCCGATCAACGCGAAACACAGCACGGCGCCGCCGAGCATCAGCGCACGGAACGACCAGCGAAGAGGATTCATGGAGATACCGGAGGCGGGGACATACCGATTATCGTGCCGGGCCGCACAAACAAAAAGCCCGGCATTGGCCGGGCTTCCGTTCCATACGATCGGCCTGCGCGTGGGCGCAGGCCCGCTCGCGGGATTACTCGGCGTCGACTGCCGACGCCTGCGGGCGGTCGACCAGCTCGACATACGCCATCGGCGCATTGTCACCAGCGCGGAAGCCGCACTTGAGGATGCGCAGATAGCCACCCGGACGCGCGGCGTAGCGCGGGCCAAGCGTGGTGAACAGGGTGCCCACGGCTTCCTTGTCGCGCAGGCGCGCGAAGGCGAGACGGCGATTGGCGACGCTGTCGACCTTGCCCATGGTGATCAGCGGCTCTGCGACGCGGCGCAGTTCCTTGGCCTTGGGCAGGGTGGTCTTGATCAGCTCGCTCTTGATCAGCGAGGCGGCCATGTTGCGGAACATCGCTTCGCGATGGGCGCTCGTGCGGTTGAACTTGCGACCGGCTTTCTGGTGGCGCATGGGATTGAATCCTTCAGGCTTGGAATGATGGGTCTGTGTGGATCGCTGTCGCCGTCCTGGCGTTGCAACTTGGACTGCGGATGGTCCGGAACCGGTTGTCCTTCACCGGCGATCGTGGCAGGCCTCGAGGCCTGTCTCACGATGGTCGGAAGGCGCGCCCTCGGGCACGCCTTCCGGGTATATCAGCCGAGCATGCCGTGCGCGGAGACGCCGACCGGCGGCCAGTTCTCCAGCTTCATGCCCAGGGCAAGGCCACGCTGCGCGAGGACTTCCTTGATCTCGGTCAGCGACTTCTTGCCGAGGTTCGGGGTCTTGAGCAGCTCGACTTCGGTCTTCTGGATCAGGTCGCCGATGTAGTAGATGCTCTCGGCCTTGAGGCAGTTGGCCGAACGCACCGTCAGCTCGAGATCATCGATCGGACGCAGCAGGATCGGGTCGACGCCCGGGGTCTGCGGCTTCGCTGCGCCGCGGTCGCGGTGCGTGAAGTCGCCGAACACCGACAGCTGGTCGGTGAGGATGTCGGCGGCGGTGCGCACGGCTTCCTCGGCATCGATCGTGCCGTTGGTCTCGATGTCGAGCACCAGCTTGTCGAGGTCGGTGCGCTGTTCGACGCGGGCCGCTTCGACTTCGTACGCCACGCGGCGCACGGGCGAGAACGACGCGTCAAGCATCAGACGGCCGATGACGCGGGTTTCTTCATCCGGACGGCGACGGGCCGAGGCCGGCTGGTAACCGAAGCCACGCTCGATCTTCAGACGCATGTTGATCGACGCGTCCTTGGTCAGGTGGCAGATGATGTGCTCGCCGTTGAGGACCTCGACGTTGTGGTCGGTCTTGATGTCGGCAGCAGTCACGACGCCCGGACCCGACTTCGACAGCGACAGCGTGGCGCTTTCGCCGGTCCCCATGCGGATGGCGACGTCCTTGAGGTTGAGCAGGACTTCCAGCACGTCTTCCTGCAGGCCCTCGATGGTGCTGTACTCGTGCAGCACGCCGTCGATCTCGACTTCGGTGATCGCGAAGCCCGGAATCGACGACAGGAGCACGCGACGCAGGGCATTGCCCAGCGTGTGCCCGTACCCGCGCTCCAGCGGCTCGATCACGACCTTCGCACGGTTGCCGGCGAGGCGTTCGATCTGCGGGCCGCGAGGACGCAGGACCTGGTTGGCGGTAGCCGTCATGTGTGTGTGTCTCCTGAGGACCGCCGCGCTTGTCACGCGGCGGTACCTGGTTGAATTACTTCGAGTACAGCTCGACGATCAGCGCTTCGTTGATATCTGCCGGCAGATCACCACGATCCGGAACGGCCTTGAAGACACCACTGAACGCCTTGGAGTCGACTTCGACCCACGACGGCGCCAGGTCCATCGTCGACCATACGGTCAGCGCTTCCTGCACGCGGAGCTGCTTCTGCGCCTTCTCGGACAGCGCAATCGCGTCGCCCGCCTTGACCTGGTAGGACGGCAGGTTGACGGACTGGCCGTTGACCGTGACGCCGCGATGGGAGACCAGCTGGCGCGCGGCCGGACGGGTCACCGCAAAGCCCATGCGGTAGATGACGTTGTCGAGGCGGGTTTCGAGGAGCTGCAGCAGGTTTTCACCCGTGTTGCCCTTCTTGTTCGACGCCTTCTTGTAGTAGTTGCGGAACTGCCGCTCGAGCAGACCGTACGTACGCTTGACCTTCTGCTTCTCGCGAAGCTGGGTGGCGTAGTCGGACAGCTTGCTGCGACGCGCGCCGGTACCGGCACCGTGCTGGCCGGGCTTCTGCTCCAGCTTGCACTTCGAGTCGAGCGCGCGGGTCGGGCTCTTGAGGGAGAGGTCGGCGCCTTCGCGGCGCGCGAGCTTACAGGTAGGACCGATGTAACGAGCCATTTCTTTATCGCTCCTTTAGACGCGACGCTTCTTCGGCGGGCGGCATCCGTTGTGCGGGATGGGCGTCACGTCGATGATGTTGATGATCTTGTAGCCCACGTTGTTCAGCGAGCGCACGGCCGACTCACGACCCGGTCCCGGGCCCTTGATGCGGACTTCCAGCGACTTGACGCCGTAGTCGAGGGCGGCCTTGCCGGCCTTCTCGGCGGCGACCTGGGCTGCGAACGGGGTCGACTTGCGCGAGCCGCGGAAACCGGCACCGCCCGAAGTCGCCCACGAGA
This sequence comes from Luteimonas sp. 100069, assembly GCF_003813845.1. Lineage (NCBI taxonomy): Bacteria > Pseudomonadati > Pseudomonadota > Gammaproteobacteria > Lysobacterales > Lysobacteraceae > Luteimonas > Luteimonas sp. 100069. The sequence continues at coordinate 12,559 of NZ_RPFN01000002.1, read as the reverse complement.
GCGCGTTGCCCTGGCGGTCGGTGATCGTGATGATCGTGTTGTTGAACGAAGCGTGGACATGCGCGATGCCGTCGGTGACGACGCGCTTGATCTTCTTCTTGGTCTTGGTTGCTGCGGGCTTGGCCATGGTCTATTCCTTACTTCCTGATGGCCTTGCGCGGACCCTTGCGGGTGCGTGCATTGGTCCGGGTGCGCTGGCCACGCAGCGGGAGACCACGACGGTGACGCAGGCCGCGGTAGCACGACAGGTCCATCAGACGCTTGATGGCCATGCCGATTTCGCGGCGAAGGTCGCCTTCGACCACGTACTTGCCGACTTCCGAACGCAAGCGCTCGACTTCCGGCTCCGACAGGTCGCGGATCTTGGTGTTCGATTCAACGCCTGCGGCTTCGCAGACCTTCTTCGATCGGGTACGGCCGATGCCGTAGATGCTCTGAAGCCCGACCCAGACATGCTTCTGGGCAGGCAGGTTCACACCTGCAATACGCGCCATGCGCGGATCTCCAACTGGTTTGGCTGCCAGGGGTTCAGTCCTGGCAAAAGGGAACAAGAAATGATAACAGGGCCTCGTACTTACGGGAAGTCCACGGCGCCAAGGCGCCAGAAGACCCGGCATGGGGAGCGTGCCCATGCTCCGGCGACAGTATCGGGGTGGCAGATTCGGGGATCGATTCCCTCGCCTGCCCCGCGCGCTACTCTGGCGCACGGATGTCCCGGTACCACCCGCGCACGAGACCGCCGCGCGAGTCGCCCATCTGAAGTCCGGCGCGTTGGTCCGGACTTCATGCATCGCCCGGCCGGGCGATGCGGTGCGGCTGGGGGAGTACCCGAGCCGCGAGAACCATGCCGGACGCCTTGCGGCCGTCCGGCGTATTCAGTCAGCGGCCGCTCAGGCCACCGCCGCTGCGCGAACCCTTCAGGTTCGCCTTCTTCAGCAGGCTTTCGTACTGATGCGACATGAGGTGCGACTGGACCTGGGCGATGAAGTCCATGACCACCACCACCACGATCAGCAGCGACGTGCCACCGAAGTAGAAGGAGCTGCCGAACTCGGCACGCATGAACTCGGGCAGCAAACAGACCAGCACCAGATAGGCCGCACCGACCGCCGTGAGGCGGGTCAGCACGCCGTCGATGTAGTCAGCCGTAGCCTTGCCCGGGCGGATGCCCGGAATCAGCGCGCCCGACTTCTTGAGGTTGTCCGCCGTTTCCTGGCTGTTGAACACCAGCGCCGTGTAGAAGAACGCAAAGCCGGCAATCAGGCCACCGAACAGCAGTACGTACAGCGGCTCGCCCGGCGAAATCGCCTGCGCCATCCGCTGCAATGCCTGCTGCCAGCCGCTGGACGAGGTCGCCTCGCCAAACCAGGTGGTCACCGTCGCCGGGAACATGATGATCGACGATGCAAAGATCGCCGGAATCACGCCCGCCATGTTGAGCTTGAGCGGCAGGAACGAGCTCTGGTTCATGTACGCGTTGCGACCGCCTTGACGGCGCGCGTAATTGACCGTGATCCGACGCTGACCACGCTCCACGAACACCACGAAGAACGTCGCCGCCAGCACCACCAGCACCAGCAGGATCGCCGCGATCGGGCTCATGTCGCCGTTGCGCAACGAATCGAACGTGCCCAGAACGGCGCCCGGAAGACCCGCCACGATGCCGGCGAAGATGATCAGCGAGATACCGTTGCCGATGCCCCGCTCCGTCACCTGCTCGCCCAGCCACACCAGGAACATCGTGCCCGCGGTGAGCGCGATGATCGCGGTCAGCACGAAGCCCATGCCCGGTGCGTAGACGACCGGAATACCGTTGTTGGCACCCGAGCTCTGCAGCGCCACCGCGATACCCGCCGACTGGAACACGGCCAGCGGGATCGCGCCGATGCGCGACCACTGGGTGATCCGGCGGCGTCCTGATTCGCCTTCCTTCTGGATGGCCTTCAGGCTCGGCACGACCTGCACGAGCAGCTGCATGACGATCGACGCGGAGATGTACGGAATCACGTTCAACGCGAACAGGCTGAACCGCGACAGGGCGCCGCCGGAGAACATGTTGAACATGTCCACGATGGTGCCTTGCTGCTGCTCCATCAGCTGCAGCATGGCCTCGGGATTGACGCCCGGCACCGGGATGAAGCACCCGATGCGGTAGACGATCAACGCCCCGAGCACGAACAGCAGGCGCTGGCGGAGCTCGGTAAACTTACCGAGCCCGGCGCCGACGCCGCCCATTGCGCTGCCGCTACGCGACATCCGGCTTACTCCTCGACCTTGCCGCCAGCGGCTTCGATCGCCTCACGGGCGCCAGCAGTCGCCAGGATGCCCTTCAGCACGAGCTTCTTGCTGATCTCGCCCTTCTTGACGATCTTTGCGCGCTTGGCGGTGCTGGGCACCAGCTTGGCGGCACGCAGCGCGGCGAAGTCGATGTCGCCATCGAGCTTGTCGAGCTGGTAGAGCATCACTTCGGCGACGTCCAGCTTGAGCTTCGAGCGGAAGCCGACCTTCGGCAGACGCTTGCGCAGCGGCATCTGGCCGCCTTCGAAGCCGGCCTTGATCTTGCCCTTGCCCGAGCGCGCGAACGAGCCCTTGTGGCCGCGACCGGCGGTCTTGCCCAGGCCCGAACCGATACCGCGACCGACGCGCGTACGCTCGGTGCGGGCGCCCTGTGCGGGCTTGAGTGTGTTGAGCTTCATTCGATTACTCCTCGACCCGGACCAGATAGTGGACCTTGTTGATCAGGCCACGGACCTGCGGGCTGTCCTTCAGTTCGCGCACGTCGTTGAGCTTGTTGAGGCCCAGCGCACGCACCGACAGGCGGTGCTTGGCCTGCGAGCCACGCATGCCCTTGACCAGGCGCACCTTGACGGTGCCGCCAGTGTTCTCGTTATTAGCCATGCCCAATGTCCTCCAGCTTCTTGCCGCGCTTGGCAGCGATCTGCGCCGGCGAGTGCATTTCGTTGAGGCCGCGGATCGTGGCGCGCACCAGGTTGATCGGATTGCGCGAGCCCACCGCCTTCGCCAGCACGTCCTTGACGCCGACGGCCTCGAGCACGGCGCGCATCGCGCCACCGGCGATCACGCCGGTACCCTCGGACGCGGGCTGCATGAACACGTTTGCCGCGCCATGACGCGACTTGACGGTGTGCCACAGCGTGCTGCCGTTGAGATCGACAGCCTTCTGGTTCTTGCGGGCCTGCTCCATCGACTTCTGGATCGCGACCGGCACTTCGCGCGCCTTGCCGTAACCGAAACCGACCTTGCCGTTACCGTCGCCGACGACCGTCAGCGCGGTGAAGGTGAACTGGCGACCGCCCTTGACGGTCTTGCTGACGCGGTTGACCGTGATCAGCTTCTCGATCATGCCGTCGTCGAGTTCCTCACGGTCGCGATTGCGGTCGCGCCCGCGGTTTTCCCTTTCGTTTGCCATCGTTGATGCCTGTAGTGGTTGAGAGATGTACGGCTCGGGCCGCTTGTAGTTGGGGTGCGGATCGGTGGAACGCTGACGCGGCACAGAAGGCCGCGGGCGCCCGGCACTTCCCGTGCCGGCGGGTCAGGCGACGCGGGGCCGGAAGCCCCGCATCGACGACGTACTAATCAGAACTGCAGGCCGCCTTCGCGGGCAGCGTCTGCGAGCGCCTTGATGCGACCATGGTAGCGGTAGCCCGAACGGTCGAACGCGACCTTCTCGATACCTGCAGCCTTGGCCTTCTCGGCGATCGCGCGACCCACCTTGCTGGCGGCGTCGCTGTTCTTGCCGTTCTTGAGGCCGTCCTTGACGTCGGCCTGCAGGGTGCTGGCGGCAGCCAGAACCTTGGAGCCGTCGGCGTTGAACAGCTGGGCGTAGATGTGCTGGCCGGTGCGCAGCACCGACAGACGCGGCACGCCCAGGACACGGATATGCGCACGGGTGCTCTTGGCGCGACGCAGACGGGCGTTGTTCTTGATGCTCATGATCTAGATCCTCGGGAAGCGGATGGGCCTTAGGCCTTCTTGGCTTCCTTGCGAATGATGGTTTCGTCGGAGTACTTGACGCCCTTGCCCTTGTACGGCTCCGGCGGACGGAACCCGCGGATCTTGGCGGCAACCTGACCAACGAGCTGCTTGTCTGCGCCCTGGACGAGAATCTCGGTCTGGGTCGGCGTGCTCAGGGTGATGCCTTCCGGCGCCTGGAACACGACCGGGTGCGAAAAGCCCAGCGAGAGGTTGAGATCCGTGCCCTGGAGCGCTGCACGGTAACCGACGCCGACGAGCTCGAGCTTGCGCTCGAAACCGGTCGACACGCCGTGGACCATGTTGGCGACGATCGCACGCAGGGTGCCCGTGAGCGGGGTCTGCCCAGGATCTTCCGACGACAGCACCGCATTGCCGTCTTCGATCTTGACGTCGATGTTGGCAGGCTTGGTGATCGAGAGGGTGCCCTTCGGGCCCTTCACGCTGACCAGTTCGGACTGGATGTTGAGTTCTACGCCCTTCGGGAGGGCGATCGGCTTCTTGGCGACGCGGGACATTATTCGCTTACTCCCTTAAGCCACGAAGCACAGGACTTCACCGCCGACGCCCTGCTGGCGTGCCTGCGCGTCGGTCATGATGCCTTTCGACGTGGAGATGATGGCGATGCCCATGCCGTTGAGAACCTTCGGCAGCGCATCCTTGCCGCGATACTGGCGCAGGCCCGAGCGCGAGAAGCGCTGCAGGCGCTCGATCACCGGGCGGCCTTCGTAATACTTGAGGACGATCTCGAGTTCGGCCTTGGCGCCGTTCTCGGTCACGCGTGCTTCGCCGATGTAACCCTCGTCCTTCAGGACGTTGGCGATCGCGACCTTGATCTTGGACGACGGCATTTTTACCGTCTGCTTACCGACCGCTGCCGCATTCCTGATGCGGACCAGCATGTCGGCGATGGGATCAGTCATGCTCATGATGATTACCTTCTGAGTGCACCGATATCCGCTTTCGCGAACACTAGTTTTGAACCCGACCGGACCCGGACGGGGTGTGGCGTGAGGGGCGGTATTCTACAGGTCCGGCGCCGGAACGCCAGACCCGTATAAATGCGCGACCCTGGATTACCAGCTGGCCTTGCGCAGGCCGGGCACGTCACCACGCATCGTGGCCTGACGCAGCATGTTGCGGCCGAGGCCGAACTTGCTGTACACGCCACGCGGGCGCCCGGACAGGGCACAGCGCGTCGTCTGACGGGCCGGCGACGAATCGCGCGGCAGCTTCTGCAGCTTGATCACCGCATCGGCCTTTTCTTCGTAGCCTGCGGTCGGGCTGCTGATGATCTTCTTCAGCGCCGCACGCTTCTCGGCATGCTGCTTGGCCAGCTTGGTGCGCTTGGCCTCGCGATTGATCATGGACGTCTTTGCCATAAATGCTCTGCCTTCGGATCAGTTGCGGAACGGGAAGCGGAAGGCTTCCAGCAGGGCCTTGGCTTCTTCGTTGGTGCGGGCGGTCGTGGTGATGGCGATATCCATGCCGCGGATCGCGTCGACCTGGTCGAAGTCGATTTCCGGGAAGATGATCTGTTCCTTCACGCCCATGTTGAAGTTGCCACGGCCGTCGAACGAACGACCGGACACGCCACGGAAGTCGCGCACGCGCGGCAGCGAGACATTGATCAGGCGATCGATGAACTCGTACATGCCCTTGCGACGCAGCGTGACCTTGCAGCCGATCGGCCAGCCGTCGCGGATCTTGAACGAGGCCACCGACACGCGCGACTTGGTCACCAGCGGCTTCTGGCCGCTGATCTTGGCCATGTCGGCGGTTGCGTGCTCGAGCACCTTCTTGTTCGCAGCAGCCTCGCCCACGCCCATGTTGAGCGTGACCTTGGACAGGCGCGGGACCTGCATGATGTTGGCGTAGCCGAACTGCTCCATGAGCTTCGGCACCACCTCATCCTTGTAGAACTGTTCCAGACGGGTCGTCATTTCTTCATCCTCAGGCGTCAAGCGCCTCACCGCTCGAGCGGAACACGCGCAGCGTGCGTCCATCCTCGAGTGTCTTGGTTCCAATGCGCTCGCCCTTGCCCGTGGCAGGATTGAACGGCATCACGTTAGAAGCATGGATCGGCGCTTCACGCTCGACCACGCCACCAGCCTGGCCGGCCTGCGGGTTGGGCTTGGTGTGGCGCTTGATGATGTTGATGTTCGAAACGACGACCTTGTCGCCGATCACGCGCACCACGTCACCGCGCTTACCCTTGTCCTTGCCGGCGATCACGATCACGTGGTCGCCCTTCTTGATTCGATTGGCCATTTTCGTGTCCTCGCTCAGAGCACTTCGGGCGCGAGCGAGACGATCTTCATGAACTTCTCGGAACGGAGTTCACGGGTCACGGGCCCGAAGATGCGGGTGCCGATCGGCTCCTGCTTGTTGTTGAGCAACACCGCAGCGTTGCCATCGAAGCGGATCAACGAACCGTCGGCACGACGCACACCCTTGCGGGTACGCACCACGACGGCGTCATAGACCTCGCCCTTCTTGACCTTGCCACGCGGAATCGCTTCCTTGATCGACACCTTGATGATGTCGCCGATCGCGGCGTAACGGCGCTTGGAGCCGCCGAGCACCTTGATGCACATCACTTCCTTGGCACCGCTATTGTCCGCCACGTCGAGGTGGCTCTGCATCTGGATCATTTCGAGCTCCTGGCGTTATTCGGCGGCGCGCGTGACGATCTCGGCCACGCGCCAGTTCTTGGTCTTCGACATCGGCGCAATCTCGACGACCTTCACCAGATCGCCTTCCTGACACGCGTTGTCGGCGTCATGGGCGTGGAGCTTGGTCGAACGCTTGATGTACTTGCCGTACAGCGCGTGCTTGACCTGACGCTCGACCAGCACGGTGACGGTCTTGTCCATCTTGTTGCTGACCACGCGGCCCTGGACCGTACGCTGCTTCTTTTCGGTATTCATGGTCGGGTCCTTACTTCTTCTGACCGATCAGGGTATTGACGCGAGCAATCTCGCGGCGCACCCGACGGGCTTCGTGCGTCTTGGTCAGCTGGCCAGTGGCCTTCTGCATGCGGAGCGAGAAACGCTCCTTGTGCAGTTCGAGGAGGTGCGACTGCAAATCCTCGACCGACTTCTCGCGGAGTTCCTTGGTCGTAGCCATCAGCGCACCGTCCGGGTCACGAATTGGGTGGTGACCGACAGCTTCGCGGCGGCCAGGCGGAACGCTTCACGCGCCACCTCCTCCTCGACACCCTCGATCTCGAAGATCATGCGGCCGGGCTGGATCTGCGCGACCCAGTACTCGACGCTGCCCTTACCGGAGCCCATTCGGACTTCGATCGGCTTCTTGGTGATCGGCTTGTCCGGGAACACGCGGATCCACATCTTGCCGCCGCGCTTGACGTGACGGCTGATGGACCGACGGCCCGCTTCGATCTGACGTGCGGTCAGCTGGCCGGTCGCGGTGGCCCGCAGACCGAACTCGCCGAAGCTGACGGCATTGCCGCTCCACGCCAGGCCGTCGTTACGGCCCTTGTGCATCTTGCGGTATTTGGTTCGCTTGGGTTGCAGCATGATTAATCCCTCGCCTCGCGCTCGCGACGCGGACCACGACGGTCGCGGTCACCGCGATCATTACGGTCGCCACGCGGCGTGTCGTCCTGCTTCTCCTGGCCTACCTGGCTGAAATCGAAGATCTCGCCCTTGTAGATCCAGGTCTTGATGCCGATGATCCCGTAGGTCGTCTTGGCCTCGGCGAAGCCGTAGTCGACGTCGGCGCGCAACGTGTGAAGCGGCACGCGACCTTCGCGGTACCACTCCGAACGTGCGATTTCGGCGCCGTTAAGGCGGCCGGCGACGTTGACCTTGATGCCCAGCGCACCCAGGCGCATCGCATTGCCCACCGCGCGCTTCATCGCGCGACGGAACATGATGCGGCGCTCGAGCTGCTGCGCGATCGATTCGGCGACCAGCTGCGCGTCGAGTTCCGGCTTGCGGACCTCGGTGACGTTGATGTGCGCGGGAACGCCCATCATGTCGCTGACGTCCTTGCGGAGCTTCTCGATGTCCTCGCCACGCTTGCCGATCACGACGCCCGGACGGGCGGTGTGGATCGTCACGCGAGCGGTCTTGGCCGGACGCTCGATCAGGATCTTGCTGATGCCGGCCTGGGCGAGACGCTTGCGCAGCATCTCGCGGACCTTCAGGTCAGCGGCCAGGTACTCGGCGTATTCCTTCTTGCCGGCGTACCACTTGGAGTTCCAGTCCTTGGCGATGCCAAGGCGGATGCCGGTGGGATGAACTTTGTGACCCATATTACTTGCCCTCTCCCACGACGACGGTGATGTGGCTGGTGCGCTTGAGGATGCGGGTACCGCGTCCCTTTGCGCGCGCCATGAAGCGCTTCAGCGTCGGACCTTCGTCGACCGTGATGGTGGCGATCTTCAGTTCATCGACGTCGGCGCCAGCGTTGTTCTCCGCGTTGGCGATGGCCGACTCGACGACCTTCTTGATCATGTGAGCGGCCTTCTTGTCCGAGAACTTCAGCAGGCCGACGGCGCGCTCGACCGGCAGACCACGGACCTGGTCAGCGACCAGACGTGCCTTCTGCGGCGAGATGCGCGCGGTGCGAAGAATCGCGGTGCGCTTGTTGACCTCGGTGCGAGCGCGCTTCTGCTCTTCGAGGCGGGCTTTCGTTGCCTTGTCCATTGTGCGCTCCTTACCTGCCCGACTTCTTGTCGCCGCCGTGACCCTTGAAGGTCCGGGTCAGCGCGAATTCGCCGAGCTTGTGGCCCACCATGTTCTCGTTGACCAGCACCGGGACGTGGTTCTTGCCGTTGTGGATGGCGATGGTGAAACCGATCATGTCCGGCAGGACCATCGAGCGACGCGACCAGGTCTTGATCGGCTTCTTGGTGTTGGAACCCGCGGCTTCCACCTTCTTGATGAGGTGGTGGTCGACGAAGGGACCCTTCTTGAGTGAACGTGCCATGGTCTATCAGCTCCTGCGATCGCGCACGATGAACTGCTGCGTCCGCTTGTTGTGGCGGGTCTTGTAGCCCTTGGTCGGGACACCCCAGGGCGTGACCGGGTGCGGATTACCCTGACCGGCCTTGGCCTCACCACCACCGTGCGGATGGTCGACCGGGTTCATCGCCGCACCGCGGACGGTCGGCTTGACGCCACGCCAGCGCTTCGCACCGGCCTTGCCCAGCTTCTCGAGGCTGTGCTCGTCGTTGCTGACCTCGCCGATCGTGGCGCGGCACTCGGACGGCACGCGACGCACTTCGCCCGAACGCAGGCGGACAGTCGCGTAGACGCCTTCGCGCGACACCAGCTGCACGCCGGCACCGGCGGCGCGGGCAATCTGCGCGCCCTTGCCCGGCTTCATCTCGATGCAGTGGATCGTCGAGCCGACCGGGATGTTGCGCAGCGGCAGCGTGTTGCCGGTCTTGATCGGAGCATCCGAACCGGAGATCACCTGATCGCCAGCCTTGAGACCCTTCGGCGCGATGATGTAGCGACGCTCGCCGTCGACATAGCACAGCAGTGCAATGTGGGCGGTGCGGTTGGGGTCGTATTCGATGCGCTCGACGCGCGCCGGAATGCCTTCCTTGTCCCGCTTGAAGTCGACGATGCGGTAGTGCTGCTTGTGGCCACCACCGATGTGACGGGTGGTGATGCGGCCGTGGTGGTTGCGACCACCGGTGTTGGTCTTCTTCTCGACCAGCGCGGCGTGCGGCGCACCCTTGTGCAGGTGCGGATGCACGACGCGGACCGCGGAACGGCGACCGGCGGACGTGGGCTTGAATTTCATCAATGGCATCGGGGCTTCCTCAGACCTTCGCGTTCATGACGTCGATCGACTGGCCGTCGGCCAGCTTGACGTACGCCTTGCGCCAGTCGCCACGGCTGCCCTGGCGCTGACGGAAGGACTTGTTCTTGCCCTTCACGTTCAACACGTTGACAGCCTCGACCGTCACGCCGAACAGCTTCTCGACCGCAGCCTTGATATCGGCCTTGGTCGCGACGGTCGACACTTCGAACGCGTACTGGTTGGACACTTCCTGCAGGCGCGCGGTCTTCTCGGACACGCGCGGCGCACGGATCACTTCATAGAGCTTGGCGTCGTTCATGCCAGCCACTCCTCGATCTTCTTCACCGCATCGGTGGTGATCAGCACGGTATCGGCGCCGACCAGCGCGACCGGATCCAGGCCCTGCACGTCGCGGATCTCGACGTAGGGCAGGTTGCGTGCCGACAGGTACAGGTGCTCGGACGCGTCCTCGGTCACGATCAGCGGACGCTTGCCCAGATCGAATTCCTTGAGCTTGGCGACCATGCCGCTGGTCTTGGTCTCGGTCAGGTCGAACGTCTCGACGACCATCAGACGGCCCTGGCGGTTGAGTTCGGACAGGATCGCCGACATCGCCGCGCGGTACATCTTGCGGTTGACCTTCTGCGCGAAGCTGCGCGGCTTGGCCGCGAACGTCACACCACCGCCGACGAAGATCGGAGCCGTCAGCGCGCCATGACGCGCACCGCCGCCCTTCTGCTTCTTCGACTTCTTGGTCGTGCCGTTGACTTCCGAACGGGTCTTCTGCGCCTTGGTACCGGCGCGACCGGCGTTGCGGTAGGCAACGACCACCTGGTGGACCAGGTCTTCGCTGAAATCGCGGCCGAAGACTTCGTCGGAGACCGACAGCTTCGTGCTGCTGTTGTTGATTGCGAGTTCCATCGTGCTACTCCTTATGCCTTGCTCGACGGACGCACGATCACGTCGCCACCCGGCGCGCCAGGCACGGCGCCCTTGACGGCGATCAGGCCGCGCTCGGCGTCGACCTGCACGATCTGCAGGCGCTGCGTGGTCTGCACGTCGGCACCCATGTGACCGGACATCTTCTTGCCCGGAAACACGCGGCCCGGCGTCTGGCGCTGACCGAGCGAACCCGGCTGGCGGTGCGACAGCGAGTTACCGTGCGTGGCGTCGCCCATCTTGAAGTTCCAGCGCTTGATCGTGCCCTGGAAACCCTTGCCCTTCGTGACGCCCTGGACGTCGACGATCTGGCCTACTTCGAAGATGTCGGCCTTGATCTCGCCACCGACACTGAAGTCGGCGATCTTGTCGTCGGCGACGCGGAGCTCCCACAGGCCACGGCCGGCTTCGACCTTCGCCTTGGCGAGGTGGCCGGTTTCCGGCTTGTTGAGCAGCGATGCACGCTTGACGCCTGCGGTGACCTGCACGGCGCTGTAGCCGTCGGTGTCGACGGTCTTGATCTGGGTGATGCGGTTGGGGGTCGCCTCGATCAGCGTCACCGGCACGGACTTGCCGTCCTCGGTGAACACCCGGCTCATGCCGGCCTTGCGGCCGACGATGCCCAACGAATGAATCTTCGCGGTCATGGGTCGGTCCTTTAGGTCAGCTTGATCTGAACGTCGACGCCAGCTGCGAGCTCAAGCTTCATCAGCGCATCAACGGTCTTGTCGTTCGGGTCGACGATGTCCAGCACGCGCTTGTGCGTGCGGGTCTCGTACTGGTCACGTGCATCCTTGTCGACGTGCGGCGACGTCAGGATGGTGTAACGCTCGATTTTGGTCGGCAGTGGGATCGGGCCGCGCACCTGCGCACCGGTCCGCTTGGCGGTCTCGACGATCTCGCTTGCCGAGCGATCGATCAGGCGGTGATCGAATGCCTTGAGGCGGATCCGGATCTTTTGGTCCGTCATGACGGAAATATCCTTGGTTGAAAGAGCGACGGGCCTGCGGCTGGGTGCGCAGAACCCCATTGATTCGTGGCGATCCGAGGCATTCACCCGCGCCCCGGGGCCTTTCCTTGCAAACACAAAAGGCAGACCGGTTACCCGGTCCGCCCAGACACAGAAATTTGGACGCGGTGATCCGCTCCATCCCTTCGTGCTCCGGAAATCTCCGGAACGGGTGGAGCACAGCCTCGCGACATTTCCGTGTCTGGCGAAGACGAGGGCATCCTGCACCTCATTTCGCGATTTCGCGGGCATCTGATGACAGCATGTCCGCGAGGGTCTTGCATTCTAGCGGGTACGCAGGCTTGGACGCAAGCCCCCGCCAAAACCGGACGGACCGGCATAGCCGGCCCGCCTTTCGATCGTCACCCCGCAAAGCAGGGGATCCAGGATTCGCATGTCGGACCTCGGAATGGCGAAGTCGAAATCGAAATCAATGGATGCCCTGCCCGACCAGCCCTTGGGCCAGTGGCCACGCGCGCGATGCGCGCGTGGCCCGTCAGATCACTTGAGGATCTTGGCGACCACGCCGGCGCCGACGGTACGACCGCCTTCGCGGATCGCGAAGCGCAGGCCTTCGTCCATGGCGACCGGGTTGATCAGCGTGACCACCATCTTCACGTTGTCGCCCGGCATCACCATCTCGGTGCCTTCCGGCAGCTCGACCGCACCGGTGATGTCGGTGGTGCGGAAGTAGAACTGCGGACGGTAGCCCTTGAAGAACGGGGTGTGACGGCCGCCTTCGTCCTTCGACAGCACATAGACTTCGGCTTCGAAATCGGTGTGCGGCTTGATCGAACCCGGCTTGGCCAGCACCTGGCCACGCTCGACGTCGTC